>NZ_CP062229.1:3350934-4012651 GCF_024707545.1 Mesorhizobium onobrychidis | reverse complement strand
GGATCACCGGTGTGGCGATGAAGAAGGCGATGATGGCAAGGTCGATGACAATGGCGACCAGTTGAAACCGGAAAGCCGCGGGCGTGCGCCCGTGATAAAGTTTGCGCAGCGTGCCGCGCAGCCGCGCCAAGGCTGAAAAATCCTCCACTCCTTCCCTTTCCGGCGCCTTCATGACAACTGCGATAACGTTCGCTGCGACAGCCGTCCAGTGGGCAGAGCAGAGGGAAGCCGCTGTGGCTTGAGAACATCCGGAGCGTTTCAGACCCGCAAAGCAGTCAGACCGGTTCCGCCTCGATGATGCTGATGCGAGGTCCGGCTTCAACAATATTCGCGACCCGAAAATCCGACGCCGCAAGCAGCGACCTGAATTCTTCCGCCGTGCGCTCCTGCCCGCCCGGCATGACCAGCATGTTCAGATCGCCGAATTTTGCGCCGGCGCCTTCGTTGGGCGGCGCCAGAATGCTCTCGAGCACCAGCAGCTTGCCTTCGGGGCGCATCGCCCGGCGGCAGGTTTTCAGGATCCGGATGTTTGTGTCGTCGTCCCAGTCATGCAGGATCCATTTAAGCACAATCGCATCGGCGCCCTCGGGCACCGAGACGAAGAAATCGCCGGCGACGATGTCGCATCGATCGGATACGCCCGCGGCGTCAAAGACCGGGCCGGCCTTCGCCAGACCTGCGGCTGATCGAAAAGAATGCCGCGCTGGCCGGGATTGCGGCAGAGGATTTCGGCAAGCAGCGCGCCCTGCCCGCCCCCGACATCCATGACGACAGAGAACGGCCGGAAGTCATAGGCCGCGATCACCGCGGCGGCGACGCCACGCGACATGGCCGTCATCGCGCGGTGGAAGATGACGGACTCTTCCGGATGCCTGACGGAAATACGGCCGTCCGGCCAGAATCGCCCACGGCTCGACCGACTGCTGAACATCGGATCGCAACGCGCCGCTGAGCGGGGTCAGCGAGAACGACCGGTCTTCCGCTTCATGGAACACGCCGACCGACGCAAGGGCGCGCAGCAGCCGGTAGAGCGCCTGCGGATGAGTATTGGTCAACGCGGCCAGTTCGCCGCTGGTGCGTTTTCCGTCCTTGAGATGGTCTGCAATGCCCAGCGTGGCGGCGACGCAAATCGCCTGAGATACCTGGAAGCCATTGACCATTTTCTGGAGTTCGGCAGCGGCATCCCGCTCATCCATGACCCGCTCCCCCGGCCGCCGAAAAGACCCAGGCCGCAGAGCTCACAACACCAGCGGCATCGTCACCGGGCAATGCGACCGGGCTGGCGGAATACGGTCGTTAGCTCACACCAACTCGACTTCCACCACGCCCGGCACCGCGCGCATGGCCGACGCAATCTGCGGCGAGACGCGGTAACGGTTGGGCAGTTCGATCTCGACCTCGCCTTGCGCCTCATCCTTGATAACGATAATGCTCACCTGACTGTCGCCGCGCTGGGTCAGCTGCGATTGAATCGCCGACGCGGGTCGGTCATCTCTGACAAAGATGCGCAAGGCTTTTTGGATGCGACTTGCCTCGTCCTCCAGAGACTGCACGGTCTGGATGCGCAGATTGACGCCTTCTGGCCTGTCCTCGGCCGAAACGGTGATCACCACCGAACGGCCGGGCTCGAGCAGGTCGCGATACTGCGCCAGCCCCTCGGAAAACAGCACTGCTTCATACTGGCCCGACGTGTCGGAGAACTGCACGACGCCCATCTTGTTGCCGGTGCGCGTCTTGCGCTCCTGCTTGGTGGTGACGGTGCCGGCAAGCCGCCCGGCGGCAGCACCCCGTTTGACGGCCGCCGAGAACTCGGCCCAGTTCTGCACCCGCATCTTCTGCAGCGCCGCCTTGTATTCGTCCAGCGGATGAGCCGAGAGATAGAAGCCGACCACCTGGAATTCACGGTGCAGGCGGTCGGCGGCAAGCCACGGGTCGGTCGCCGGCAGATTGAGCGCCTGCGACTGCGCGCCGAGCGAGGCGCCAAAAATGTCGTGCTGGCCCGATATTGCATTCTGCTGCGCCAGCGACGCCAGCCCCATCATCCGCTCGACGCCGGCCATCATCGCGGCGCGGTCGTGGCCGAAGCAGTCGAGCGCGCCGGCCATGATCAGGCTTTCGAAGACCCGCTTGCCGACGATCTTCGGATCGACCCTTTCGCAGAAATCGGCGAGGCTCTTGAACGGTTTTTCGCCGCGCATGGCGACGATGTGCTCGACCGCGGCGTCGCCGACGCCCTTGAGCGCGGCCAGCGAATAGAAGATTCGGTTCTCGCCGACCTCGAAGGCGCGGAAGCTTGATATCACCGACGGCGCCACGACATCGATGCCGAGGCGCAGCGCATCCTGGCGGAAATCGGCGAGCTTGTCGGTGTTGCCCATGTCGAGCGTCATCGACGCGGCCAGGAACTCGACCGGGTAGTGCGCCTTCAGATAGGCCGTCTGGTAGGAGACGACTGCATAGGCGGCGGCATGCGACTTGTTGAAACCGTAGTCGGCGAACTTTGCCAGCAGGTCGAAAATGAAGTCGGCTTGCGGCTTGCCGACGCCGCGCTCGACCGCGCCCGAAACGAAGCGTTCGCGCTGCTTGTCCATCTCGGCGCGGATCTTCTTGCCCATGGCGCGGCGCAGCAAATCGGCTTCGCCCAGCGAATAGCCGGAGAGCTCCTGCGCGATCTGCATCACCTGTTCCTGGTAGACGATGACGCCTTGCGTCTCCTTCACCAGATGGTCGATCTTCGGGTGGATCGACGCCATCTCCTCCTCGCCATGCTTTCTGGCGTTATACGTCGGTATGTTCTCCATCGGTCCCGGCCGATAGAGAGCGACCAGCGCGATGATGTCTTCGATGCAGTCGGGCCGCATGCCGATCAGCGCCTTGCGCATGCCGGCACTTTCCACCTGGAACACGCCGACCACTTCGCCGCGCGATAGCATGGCGTAGGTATCAGGGTCGTCGAGCGGAATGTGGGCGAGATCGATCTCGATGCCGCGGCGGCGGATCAGCTTGACCGCAGTCTCCAGCACCGTCAGCGTCTTCAGGCCGAGGAAGTCGAACTTCACCAGCCCGGCCTGCTCGACATACTTCATGTTGAACTGGGTGACCGGCATGTCGGAACGCGGGTCGCGGTACATCGGCACCAGCTCCCACAGCGGCCGGTCGCCGATGACGATGCCGGCGGCATGCGTCGAGGCGTGGCGGTAGAGCCCTTCCAGCTTCTGCGCCATGTCGAGCAGCGTCTGCACGATCGGCTCGCGCTCGGCCTCTTCGGCAAAGCGCGGTTCGTTGGCGATGGCGTCGGCGAGCTTGACCGGATTGGCCGGGTTCGACGGCACCATCTTGGAGAGCTTGTCGACCTGGCCATAGGGCATCTGCAGCACGCGGCCAACGTCGCGCAGCACCGCGCGAGCCTGCAGCGTGCCGAAGGTGATGATCTGGCCGACCTGGTCGCGGCCGTATTTCTGCTGGACGTAGCGGATGACCTCCTCGCGCCGGTCCTGGCAGAAATCGATGTCGAAGTCGGGCATCGACACGCGGTCGGGATTGAGGAAGCGCTCGAACAGCAGCGAGAAGCGCAGCGGATCGATATCGGTGATGGTCGTCGAATACGCGACCAGCGAGCCGGCGCCCGAACCGCGGCCCGGCCCGACCGGAATGCCTTGCGCCTTCGCCCATTTGATGAAGTCGGCGACGATCAGGAAGTAGCCGGGGAACTTCATCTTCTCGATGACGCCGAGCTCAAATTCCAACCGTTCGCGATATTGTTCGACCGTGTAGCCGGGAGCCAGTCCGTGCGCGGCGAGCCGCGCCTCCAGCCCTTCATGCGCCTGTCTGGCAAGCTCCTGCGCCTCCGCCTTCACCGCCGCATCGGCATCGGCGACATCGCCGCCGGCAAAGCGCGGCAGGATCGGGTTGCGGGTCTTGGGGTAGTAGGAGCAGCGCAGCGCGATCTCGACGGTGTTGTCGATCGCTTCCGGCAGATCGGCGAACAGCCTCGCCATGTCAGCCTGGTTTCTCAGAAAATTGTCGGGCGACAGGCGGCGGCGGTTGTCGACGGCGACGACCGAACCTTCGGCGATGGCAATCAGCGCGTCATGCGCCTCATAGTCGTCGCGGGAGGAGAAAAACGCCTCGTTGGTGGCGACCAGCGGCAAGTCATTGGTATAGGCGAGGTCGACGGACGATTGCTCGATCGCCCGGTCATAACCGGAAACCCGTTCCAGCTCGACATAGAGCCGGTCGCCGAACAGCGCCTTGAGCGCCAAAAGCCGCGTCTCGGCGAGATCGCGGCGATCCTCCTTCAAGGCGTTGCCGATTGGGCCGCGCGGCCCGCCGCTGAGACAGATCAGGCCGTCGCAATGGCCTTGCAGCATCTCGGTCGTCAGATGCACGGCCTCGCCGGGCGGCGTTTCGAGATAGACCCGGCTGACCAGCCTGACCAGATTGCTGTAGCCGGCCTCGGTCGCCGCGATCAAAACCACGGGCCGCATATCCGGGCCTTGCCGCCTGCGGTCGCGCTGGCTGTCGCTGGCTTCGCCGGAAAAGGCGAGAGTGGTCTGGCAGCCGATGATCGGCTGGATGCCCTCCTTCACCGCTTTTTGCGCAAATTCGAGCGCGCCGAACAGATTGTTGGTGTCGGTGACGGCGATGGCTGGAGCCTCATCCTTGACCGCATGGCCGACAACCGTGCCGAGCTGCAATGCGCCTTCGAGCAACGAATAGGCCGAATGGACGCGCAGATGAATGAACGGGCGCGCAGGCACTTCCGGCCGCGATGCCCTCACAAGGGCCTCGCGCCGCAAGGGGTCGCGTGGAAGTGTCTCATTCGCCATGGTTTTTAGCGCCGTTTGAAAGGACTCAGTCGATGAAGATGTATTGTCCGGCACCGGACGATGCGAGTCCAGCAATTGCGACTCGAGCCTTGCAAGCTCGCGATCCGTTGCTTTGTGACGGCATTTATGCTAGGAATATATGCATGGTGCTGATTTGCGCCAACGGCCCGCCGCTAGGCGGGTTTTTGTTTTCAGCCTTACGCAAACTCCATGATCACCGCATCGACGGCGAGACTGTCGCCCGGCTTTGCCTTGAGTTTCGACACGGTGAGGTCGCGCTCGGCGCGCAGCACGTTTTCCATCTTCATCGCCTCGACCACGGCCAGCGTCTCGCCGGCCTTGACCTCCTGCCCTTCGGCAACGGCGATCGACACGACAAGGCCGGGCATCGGGCAGAGCAGCATCTTCGAGGTGTCGGGCGCCAATTTTTCCGGCATCAGCCTTTCGAGTTCGGCGGTGCGCGGCAGCATGGCGCGTGCGGTCACCGACATACCTTTCCAGGCGATGCGAAGCCCGTTCGGTACCGGCCTGATCTGCGCGGCGATTCTTCGGTCGCCGACCGTGCCGTGCCAGATGAGATCGCCCGGCCGCCAGTCGGACGTGACCGTCAGCGCCTTGCCGCCGTCGATCGACAGATCGATCGCCATCGGAATGGAGATCATGCCTTCGAGCACCGAGGCCGAAAGGTAATCCTTGCCGATCTTGACCACCCAGTCGCGTTTCAGGACACCCGAATGCGGCGCCAGCCGCCCGCCCAGCCGGTCGAGCCGGTCGCGGCGCAGCAGTTCGACCGCGGTGGCAATCGATGCGAGCACCGCCTTCTCCTCGCTATCAGGCACGATCGGCGCGAAGCCATCGGGATATTCCTCTGATATGAAGGCGGTCGATATCAGCCCTTCCCGCCAGCGCGGATGCTGCATAAGTGCTGCCAGGAACGGCATGTTGTGCTCGATGCCGTCGACGACGAAGCTGTCGAGCGCCACGGACATGGCGTCTATTGCCGCGAGCCGGGTCGGCGCCCAGGTGCACAGCTTGGCGACCATCGGATCATAGAACATCGAGATTTCCGAACCCTCGGTGACGCCGGTATCGTTTCGGATGACAATTTCGCCGACCTGTCCCTCTTCCGGTGGCCGGTATCTCGTCAGCCGGCCGATCGACGGCAGGAAATTGCGATACGGATCCTCGGCGTAGAGCCGGCTTTCCACCGCCCAGCCGTTCAGCTTGACATCGCTTTGCTTGATAGCGAGCTTTTCGCCGGCAGCTATGCGGATCATCTGCTCGACCAGATCGATGCCGGTGACGAGCTCGGTTACCGGGTGCTCGACCTGCAATCGCGTATTCATTTCAAGGAAATAGAAGTTCTTTTCGCTGTCGACGATGAACTCAACCGTGCCGGCGCTCTGATAGTCGACCGCCCTGGCCAGCGCCACCGACTGCTCGCCCATGGCTTTCCGGGTCTTGGCGTCGAGGAAGGGCGAAGGCGCCTCTTCGACGATCTTCTGGTTGCGGCGCTGGATCGAGCATTCGCGCTCGCCGAGATAAAGCGCGTTGCCGTGCGCGTCGGCCAGCACCTGGATCTCGATGTGGCGCGGATTGACCACGAACTTCTCGATGAAGACGCGGTCGTCGCCGAACGAGCTTTTGGCCTCCGACCGCGCCCGGTCGAACCCGTCGCGCACCTCGGCCTTGCTCCAGGCGATGCGCATGCCCTTGCCGCCGCCGCCGGCCGAGGCCTTGATCATCACGGGATAGCCGATCTCGCCGGCGATCTTTTCCGCATGGACGGCATTCTCGATGACGCCGAGCCAGCCTGGCACCGTGCTGACCTTGGCTGCATTGGCGAATTTCTTCGACTCGATCTTGTCGCCCATCGCCCTGATCGCTCTGGGTTTCGGGCCGATGAAGACGATGCCTTCTTTCTCCAGCACTTCACAGAAGGATGCGCGTTCGGACAAAAACCCGTAGCCGGGATGCACGGCTTCAGCACCTGTCGCCTTGCAGGCAGCGATGATCCTCTCCGGCACCAGATAGCTCTCAGCGGCCGGCGAAGGCCCGATATGGACAGCCTCGTCGGCCATCTCGACATGCACGGCGTCACGATCGGCATCCGAATAGATCGCCACGGTGGCGATGCCCATCTTGCGCGCCGTCTTGATGACGCGGCAGGCGATCTCGCCACGATTGGCGATCAGGATTTTTGTGAACATGCGGGTTGCGTTCCCTCGGCTGCCTTTCTTTTATGGGCTTCGCCCGGCCGGTCAAGGCAAGTTGGCGCATATCCCCGGGCGCAAGTCGGCTGGCGCCGACCAAACCCGGCCACGAACTGTCAATTCGTCCCATAGTCCAGAACCTGCATATACGCTAAGGCTCGGCCCCGATTGCAGATTTGCCCTGAGAGGAGATGCTGATGAAAACCCGCGCCGCTGTCGCAGTCGCCGCCGGAAAGCCGCTGGAAATCCTGGAGGTCGACCTCGACGGCCCGCGCGACGGCGAGGTGCTGGTCGAGATCAAGGCGACCGGCATCTGCCACACCGACGAATTCACGCTGTCGGGCGCCGATCCCGAAGGCATCTTTCCGGCGATCCTCGGCCATGAGGGTGCAGGCATCGTCGTCGATGTCGGCAAGGGCGTCACCTCGGTCAAGAAGGGCGACCACGTCATCCCGCTCTACACGCCGGAATGCCGGCAATGCCCGTCCTGCCTGTCCAGAAAAACCAATCTGTGCACCGCGATCCGCGCCACGCAGGGGCAAGGTCTGATGCCGGACGGCTCGTCGCGCTTCTCGATCGGCAATGACAAGATCTTCCACTATATGGGCTGCTCGACCTTCTCCAACTTCACCGTGCTGCCCGAGATCGCGGTGGCCAAGGTCAATCCCGACGCGCCCTTCGACAAGATCTGCTACATCGGCTGCGGCGTCACCACCGGCATCGGCGCGGTGATCAACACCGCCAAGGTCGAGATCGGCGCCACGGCCGCCGTCTTCGGCCTCGGCGGCATCGGCCTCAACGTCATCCAGGGGCTGCGCCTTGCCGGCGCCGACATGATCATCGGCGTCGACCTGAACAACGACAAGAAGGAATGGGGCGAGAAATTCGGCATGACGCATTTCGTCAACCCGAAGGAGATCGACGGCGATATTGTGCCCTATCTCGTCAACATGACCAAACGCGGCGCCGACCAGATCGGCGGCGCCGACTACACGTTCGACTGCACCGGCAGCACCAAAGTGATGCGGCAGGCCCTGGAAGCATCGCACCGCGGCTGGGGCAAGTCGGTCGTCATCGGCGTTGCCGGCGCCGGCCAGGAGATCTCGACGCGGCCGTTCCAGCTGGTCACCGGCCGCACCTGGATGGGCACCGCCTTCGGCGGCGCGCGCGGTCGCACCGACGTGCCGAAGATCGTCGACTGGTACATGGACGGCAATATCGAGATCGACCCGATGATCACCCACACACTGAAGCTGAAGGACATCAACAAGGGTTTTGACCTGATGCACGAGGGCAAGAGCATCAGGAGCGTGGTGGTTTACTAGGTGAAGGAGGTTCAAATTCGTGTTCGTATTCGCTTCATCGACTACGAAAAGTCGACGATCCATCGAATACAGAATTTTGGCGAGGACTTATGGTGTAGCTATAGGGCAAACAATCGCGTTCAGATCGATTTGGGAGAGATCGATCGTGCGACAGATGAAATCAACTTTCTCGTACGTGATACGTTTTTGCAGAGGAGCCTGACCGAAGTGCATCGCTTGTTAAAAGCGAACCTCATGGAAAATGAAGCGGTCATCGATATCGACTCGGCATGACGACTAGCATCAACCAAATACAGATTTACGTCGATGCCGATGCCTGTCCGGTGAAGGCCGAGGTCGAGAAAGTCGCCGAGCGCCATGGCGTCGTCGTCACCTTCGTCTCCAATGGCGGCCTGCGCCCGTCGCGCGATCCGATGATCCGCAACGTCGTCGTGTCCAAGGGCGCCGACGCGGCGGACGACTGGATCGTCGACAATGCCAAACCCAACGACATCGTCGTCACGGCCGACATCCCGCTTGCCGCCCGCACGGTGGCGCTCGGCGTCCATGTGCTTGGGCCGACCGGGCGCCCGTTCACGCCGGAAACGATCGGCATGGCGATGGCGATGCGCGACCTCAAGCAGCATCTGCGCGAGACCGGCGAAAGCAAGGGCTACAATGCCAGTTTCGCGCCGCAGGACCGCTCGCGGTTTCTCGGCGAGCTCGACCGCATCCTGCGGCGTGCGCTGAAATCCGCCGCACCGGATTAGAACGCGATCTTGAGGCCCAGCTTGCCGCTGACGGTTGAACTGTCCTCGGACCATTTGCCGCGAATTTCAGTGCTGACGGTTGTCGATGAAGACATCTTCAGATTGAAGCCGGAGGACAGCGCCACCGAGAAATCCGCATCCTCGAAATTGCTCTTCAGACCAGAAACGCTTGCCGTGTTCGAATAGCCGAAACGCTGCTGCAGATCCGCGCGCGCATAGGGGCTGATGACCATGCCGTTTCCGAGCTGGTAATCCGCGTAAACCCCAGGGTCGAACTTGATCGCGCCAAACGATAAACGGCTCTTTCCAAATTCAGTGCCGGTGTCGTCCGTGTATGCGTCGCCGGTAAAGGTAACGCCCAACAGCCCGCCACGAAGATCGAAACGCACGCGATCGGTCAAGTTGAAGATGCGGCCGATCGACCCTGTTATCGCGTAGCCTTGCGTGTCGTAGCTGCCGTCATTTCCCTTGACGTCGGTGTTGCCCAGGAACGCCGAGGCGGCCACAAGAGCATAGCTGGTGCCTTTACGATAAAGCCCATAGCCGCCGAACATGCCGCTTTTGTTGGTCGCGTCACCGACACCAAAAACGTCGACATTGACGTCAGCCGAGGCATAGCCGCCGAACAGCCCCAGGTTCAATCCGTGCTCGCTGTCGAATCCGAAATGCTTTGCCGCGTTGAAGTCGACACTGGCGGCAGCGGAGAATTCATCGACGTCGAAGCTCGGTCCGTCAAAGACGTCGAAATCGTCCGAAACGGTGAAGCCGTCATGCTCCGTGTGGGCCAACTGGCCGGAAGCGAACACGCCGAACGGTGAAGACTGGGCCGGCGGAGCTGCGGCTGCGGGGCCGACATCCGCCTGGATGATGTCGTCAGACAATTTGAGAAGCGCATCCAGGGACGTGTCGACAATCGCGCTATTGACGGTCACGCCGACGTAGCAGTCCGTCTGCAGAGGCTCTTCACTATCGTCGTCAATACAGGCGTTTGCCTTCGAAGGCAGGAAAACCAATGCAGCGCCAATCGAAATTGAGCTCGCGCACAGGCGCAAACGCCAACTCTTGCCTTTCATTGTCCCCTTCCCCTGCTACTTGTGTCGTCTGGCTTAAATATCAGGACATGCAATGCGCAGTTGAACTATGAAAAACATCACTGACTGGAGTAGATGCGAGTGCACACTACGCCAGCGTTGGTTGGAGCGTAACAAATTATCTCTGGCGTGGATATGATTTCGTATGGAACCGCTGGCTTCCGGCGGACCGAAATGGTTGCGGCGGCAATCGTCCGGCTGGACCCCACGGCATCTCCAGGGAAACCGAGCTCGGCCAGATCGAAGGCGGGTCGCGCCTTACGCTTTCTTTGATATGGGTTCTGGTGTAAAAATTGCGGCGGTCTTCGGAGAAACGATTTCCGGCGCATGAGCGGAACGGCGTCAGTCGGGCGGACACTTCGGCGACCTGAAGATTTCACGCGCCGAAACGAGCCCTTGCCATGAGCTACCGTCTCCTCCTGCGCATTGCTGTGGTCCTGCTGGTTTCCCTTTTCGGATCCCTCGGCGTTCGAGCCGCGGTCGAGGAAGGCCAGTCGCCACAGCCAGGCAAGCGGCTCGCGATCGTCATCGGCAACTCCGACCACCGGAGCCCCCGCCTCCCGCATCTGGCCAATGCTGCAAACGACGCGACCAGATTTTCTGAAAGCCTGAAGAGGCTGAAATTCGATGTGCTAACGGCAACCAACCTGTCGTCCGACGGGTTCACCGAGCTTTTCAAACAAGCCGAGGGCAAGTTGGCAGACGCCAGCGCTGTCCTCATCTTCTACGCTGGCCACGGCGTGCAACTCGGGGGCGAGAACTATCTTCTGCCGGTCGATACGCCCAACGCTGAGAACCTGCAGGAGTTGATCGCGGGCGCGGTCAAGCTCAACGATGTGATTTCGAGATTTGCCAGCCGTGAAAGGCAGACCTTCGTGTTTCTTGATGCCTGTCGTAACAACCCGATGGGCAAAGGCCCCAGCGCCATGGACGGCCTCGCGCAGATCGAAGTCGGTGAAAACACGTTCATTGCCTTTGCAACACAGCCTGGCAACGTTGCTGTCGACGGCTCGGGCGACAACAGCCCCTTCACCACGGCATTGTTGAAGAACGTCGAGATTCCCGGGCTCAGCATTTCGGATATGATGATCCGGGTGCGCAACGAGACCGAGGCAATCACCATCGGGCGTCAGGTTCCGTGGGATCAGTCGAACCTTCGCGAGCAGTTTTACTTCACCGAGCAGCAAGTGCTCGACCCGGCCCAGCTCAGCGCCAGCCTGTCGCGCATCCTGGCCGATCCTGCCGCCAAGGAGAGGTTGAAGGTCGAGCTCGCTTCCAACGACCTGCAGACGGCCGTGCTGATCGTTGGCCAGACATTGCGTTCGGTCGAGGTTTCGCCCTTACCCGACGCTGCGGCGAAGCCCGCCGGCACGCAGGTCGCCAGCCTTGAGGGGGCCAAGCAGAGCATCGTCTCCGGACTTGAAGCGCTGATCGTCGGTACTTCAGCGACTGAAACGGATTCCCAAAAAGCGACCGATCTCGCGCGCAGTATCCAGACCGAATTGCGACGTTTGGGCTGCTATCGGATGACAGTGGACGGAAGTTGGGGCAAGGGCTCCGTGCGCGCGCTCACCAACTACTACAAAAACACCGCGAGAACCGCATCCGCGACCGAGCCTACGGTTGAACTCCTGAGTGACCTGTTCCTGCACTCCGGGCGGGTTTGCAAGGATCCGGTGGTCGTGCGGAAGATCAAGCCGGCGAAGGTGGCAACAGAGGCGGCTCCGGCGCGCAAGGGGGCGGGCAACCGAAAAGCCGCAAGGTCGCAGCAGCAATCGTCGCGCCCGGCTGCACCTCCGCCTGACATCAGCGGCGGCATTGGGATCGGCGGCGTTTTCTAGAGCGTTTCATGATTGAAACGGTTCTGTTTCCCCGTTGGAGAGTGGCGCAGGCATGCGCAGACTTCAAAAGTGCTACTATGTCGTTTGCGCGTCCTAAGACAAACCGGGCCATGACGACCGAGATGCCCCTGAAGAAACCACTGCACCGCCACATGCAGTTCGCGGTGTCGGCCTGTATCGGTGTAGTGGCACTGGCGATCGCGCTGGTCTTGCGCACTCCGCTCGCCTTTTCGATCGGCGCCAATGCGTTTTTCGCCGCCTACACCGTCATTGTCGTCGCCCAGATGCCGCTGCTCACCGGCCGCTATCTGAGCAAGAACGCGCGGGCCACCGACCAGCCGGTGCTGGTCATCTTTGCGGTGACGCTGATTGTCGTCACCGTTGCCATCATCTCGCTGTTCCAATTGATCAATCGGGAGGGCAGCGCGCACCCTGTCGAACTCACCTTCGCGCTGCTGTCGATCCCGCTCGGCTGGTTCACCATCCACGCCATGACAGCGCTGCACTACGCGCATGTTTACTGGGTCAACGATGAAGAGACCGACCCCGGCAGCAAAGCGAAGCAGAAAAAGCCCGTCGGCGGCCTCGTATTTGCCGGTAAGGAGCGGCCGGAGGGCTGGGATTTCCTCTACTTCTCGACCACCGTCGGCATGACCTCGCAGACCTCCGATACCGCGGTCTCGACCACGCAAATGCGCCATATCGTGCTTTTGCATTCGATCCTGTCGTTCTTTTTCAATACAGTGATAGTCGCCGCCGCGGTCAACCTCGCCGTCAGTTTCGGAAGCCAGTAGTATCGGGCGGCCCGTAATATTTCCGTGATCGGATGAAACATCGCTTTGGCTGGCAACGTATAGGGAGGAGAACGATCGAAAAGGCCTACTGAACGGTCGGGAGGACGCGAAAGAATGGAATCGGTTGCCAGGAGCCAATCCACCGTCGGGCCAGATACTGCCCTCCCGAAAGATGCGACGCTGATCTACCGGCAGTCGCGCTGGACGCGGCTGACGCATTGGCTCTGGGCCATCTCGCTGTTCTTCATGCTGCTTTCCGGCCTGCAGATCTTCAACGCCCGCCCCCAGCTCTATATCGGCAAGGAGTCGGGATTTGCGTACAACAATACCGTCTTCGCCATTGGCGCCGAGAACACCGCAAACGGCCCGCGCGGCTACACCGAAATCTTCGGCAAACGCTTCGACACCACCGGTGTGCTGGGCTGGTCGGGGCCGGCGGGTCGGGAGACGTCGCGCGCCTTCCCGTCCTGGGCGACGATCCCCTCCTATTATGACCTCGGCACCGCCCGCGTCGTCCATTTCTTCTTCGCCTGGATACTGACCACGACACTGGTCGTCTGGCTGGTCGCCAGCCTGATCAACGGTCATCTGCGCCGCGATCTTGTCCCGCGCATCGACGATCTCAGGCGCTTGCCGCGAGACATCGTCGATCATGCCAGGCTCAAGTTCCACCATGCGCGGGAGTACAACACGCTGCAGAAGATGGCCTATGGCGGCGTCATGTTCGTGCTGCTGCCGCTGATGATAATCACCGGCCTTGCCATGTCACCGAGCATGAACGCGGTGCTGCCGTTCCTCAACGATCTGCTTGGCGGCCGGCAGACGGCGCGGACAATTCATTTCATCGTGATGCTGCTGCTCGTCGCCTTCTTCATCATCCATATGCTGATGATCTTCGCCGCCGGCCCGATCAACGAGTTGCGTTCCATCATCACCGGCTGGTACCGAACCGACCCGCCGGCGCCTGGCAGCAAGACGCCCGAGAGGAGCGCGTGAGATGGCGAAGTTTGTGATCAGCCGCAGAAAATTCCTGACCTCGGCCAGCCTCGGCGTCTCCGGCATCATGCTGTCGGGTTGCGATGTCTTCGACAGCCAGCTTGGCGTCGGCGACGGCCTGCGCAGTTTCCTTGAAGGCGCCAACGGGCTGACCTGGCGCGCGCAACGCCTGCTTGCCGGCGATTCGCTGGCGCCGGAATTCACCGAAGCCGACATTCGCCAGCCGCAGCGGCCGAACGGTGTCACCGCGCCGGACGACGATGTCTACAAGGGCCTGCTCGCCAACAATTTCGCCGACTGGCGGCTCGAGGTTTCCGGCCTTGTCGAAAAGCCGCTGACGCTGACCCGCGAGCAGCTGATGAACATGCCAAGCCGCACCCAGATCACCCGCCACGACTGCGTCGAAGGCTGGAGTTGCATCGCCAAATGGACCGGCACGCCGCTGTCGCTGGTGCTGGATCAGGCGGTGGTCAAGCCGCAGGCGCGCTACGTGATGTTCCATTGCCTCGACACGATCGACCGCAGCCTGTCCGGCGACATCAAATACTACGGGTCGATCGACCTGATCGATGCCCGTCACCCGCAGACGATCCTTGCCTATGGCTTGAACGGCAAGCCGCTGCCGGTCGAGAACGGCGCGCCGCTGCGTGTCCGCGTCGAGCGCCAGATCGGCTACAAAATGCCGAAATATCTCCGCAAGATCGAGCTGGTCGACGGTTTCGCTAATATCGGCGGCGGCAAGGGCGGCTACTGGGAGGACAATGGCTACGACTGGTACGGCGGCATCTGAGGCCATAGCTCCGCCATTTCCGATCAGTGTTTTAGCGCTTTTTGCTCAAGCGACCTTGTCGATCAGCGGCTTGAGCACCGGATGGATTTCCGGCGAGGCATGCTTGATCAGTGTCAGCAGCGCGCGCTCGTTCTCATGCAGCGGCCGGTCGCTGCCGATGCGCTCAGCCAGCCACTTCGCCTCGCTGGCGTCGATGGTTTCGGCGCGGCGGGCCAGCGCCTCGGCTGCCTTGTTCTTCGATTCCCATTCGGATTCGATATCGCCCGGCGCGCGATAGGCTTCCATGATGCCGGCGAGACCGCCCGATACCATGCGGCCGAAGAAGCCGCCGATCTCCGGATCGGCCTGATCCAGGAAAGAACCCCGGCGCAGCGCCACGGCAGGCATCGGCGCTTCATAGCCGGCCGAGCACATGACGAAATTGGCGATCGCCTTGACGAGCAGATCATTCCACGACGGATCGTTGTTGGCTGCCGCGGTCCGCTCGTTGATCTTGAACAGCATCTCGGCCTCGGCGCGGGTGATAGCAATGTTGCCGTCGCCGCCATGGGCGTAGAGAATGCGGCGCAGAAGCTCGACCTCGGCTTTGGCGATCAGGCCGGGAACCAGCTTGCTGCCGTGCATCAGCGGCCCCTTGCCGTCGATGACGGCATGGGCGACCTGCTCCAGCGCATAGGCGCAAAGCCCGTCCGGCGAGGATTTCGCCTTTTCCAGCACATGCACCAGCAATTCGAGTTCGGTCCGGCTGTCGACCATGCCGTCGCGCGAAATCGCTCGGACCAGCCAGTCGGCATTGTCCTGCGAGATATAGCCCGCCGGCTTTTCCTGATGAACGATGAAGTCGGTGACGGCTTCGATGAAAAAGTCCGGCCATTCCGCGCATTTGTGCTTGGCCGTTGCGTCGAGCGCAAACAGCGCCTCGGCCTCGCCGCGCGTCACCACACCATCGCAGAACACTTCGCGACGCAGCATGACGACATCCTCGGCCGTGATGCGGTCCTTCGAGGTCATGATCAATCCGCCCATTTTCGTTCCCCGTCCAAACGTCGTTTGGACCCGATATATCGGCAGTGTCTTGAGAAACCGGCAAACCGCGTGGTTAGCGAAGACTTGTCGGTAAGGTGTCGCTGGCAGGTGACAAGGTGTCGCCCACAGGCTATGGATGAAGAGTCGAGGGCTCAAATTGAGTCCTACCTGTTTGCGGGAGAGAGCAGCGAGAGCTGCCGCCGAAGGGGAAATCGCCCGAAATCTCTCAGGCAAAAGAACCGTAGACGGGAAAGACACTCTGGAAAGTCGGGGCTTGCCCCCGCGCCGAAGGTGTAAGCGCTGCCGACAGAGTTACGGGGCGCGAGTCTCTCAGGCTTCAGACAGAGGGGCACGGACTGGTCGCCATTCGCGGCCGATTGCGTGCGACTCTGGAGATGACATGACGGGCGACGACACCAAACACCTTCCCCTCGAAGACCTGCACGTGGCCGCCGGTGCGCGCTTTGGCGCCTTCGCCGGCTGGTCGATGCCGCTGACCTATCCGGCCGGCGTGATGAAGGAGCACCTTCATACCCGCGAACATGCAGGGCTGTTCGACATCTCGCACATGAAGCTGTTCGAGATCAGTGGCTCGGGCAGCGTCGCGCTTCTGAACCGAGCCTGCCCGTTAGACGCCGGCGCGCTTGAGATTTCCCAGTCCAAATACACGTTCTTTCTCAATGAAGCCGCCGGCATTATCGACGATCTGATCGTCACCAGGCTTGGCCAGCAACGCTTCATGGTCGTCGCCAATGCCGGCAATGCCGAAGCCGACGAAAAGCAGTTGCGCGCCCTTGCCATGGATTTTGAGGCAAAGGTCGACGCACTCGACCGCGTCTTCCTGGCGATCCAGGGCCCGGAAGCCTGGGCCGCCTTGTCCCGCGCCGGCATTGAAACCGGATCGCTGCTGTTCATGCACGGCTTTGAGCCCCGCGAAAACTGGTTCATGAGCCGGTCGGGCTATACCGGTGAAGACGGATTCGAGATCGGCCTGCCGGAAACGGACGCGCGAAATCTCGTCGCCAAACTGGTCGAGGACGAGCGCGTGATGTGGGTTGGGTTGGCCGCCCGCGACAGCCTGCGGCTCGAAGCAGGGCTGTGCCTGCACGGGCTGGACATCACGCCTGAGATCGACCCGGCCAGCGCCGGGCTGATGTGGGCGATCCCAAAGGAGGTTCGCGCCTCGGGCGCTTTCATGGGCGCCGACGCATTGCGTTCAATCCTGGAGCGCGGCCCGGCGCAGAAACGCGTCGGCCTGAAGCCGGAAGGCCGCCAGCCGGTGCGCGCGGGTGCAGCCCTTTTCGACGCCGACGGCAATCCCGCCGGCCACGTCACCTCCGGCGGCTTCGGCCCCTCGGCCGCCCATCCGGTCGCCATGGGTTATGTCCAGACGTCGCTGGCCAAACCTGGCGCAAAACTCTTCGCCGACGTTCGCGGGACCAAAATCCCGGTCGATATCAATCCCCTGCCCTTCACGCCGCATCGCTACCGCAAAGGATGAACCTTCTCATGGCAAAAACCTATTTCACCGAAGATCACGAATGGCTCCGCGTCGAAGGCGGTGTCGCCACCGTCGGCATCACCGACTACGCACAGGAGCAGCTCGGCGATCTCGTCTTCGTCGAATTGCCGGAGCTTGGGAAAAAGCTGGTCAAGGGCGATACGGCCGTGGTGGTCGAATCCGTCAAGGCGGCATCGGACGTCTATGCACCGGTCGACGGCGAGGTCACCGAGGCCAACACCTCGCTCTCGTCGGACCCGTCTTTGGTCAATTCGGCAGCGACCAGCGACGGCTGGCTGTGGAAGATGAGGCTGGCCGATGAAAGCCAACTCGAAGGTCTCCTGGATGAGGCCGCCTACAAAGCCCATATTGGTTGATAGAAGGACCAGGAAAGATGACTGCAGCACCCTACTCCTTCTCGGCCCGCCATATCGGCCCCGGCCTCAATGACGTCAGAGCCATGCTGGCGACGATCGGCGTTCCCTCGGTCGAGACGCTGATCAGCCAGGCTGTGCCGAAATCGATCCGACTCGACCGGCCACTGGCCTTGCCGGCCCCGGCGAGCGAAGCGGAGGCGCTGGCCGAGCTTTCAGCGACAATGGCGAAAAATACAGTTCTGAAAAGCTTCATCGGCGCCGGCTACCACGGCGTCCAGGTGCCGCCGGTCATCCAGCGCAACCTGTTCGAGAATCCGGCCTGGTATACGGCTTACACGCCCTACCAGGCCGAGATCAGCCAGGGCCGGCTCGAAATGCTGTTCAATTTCCAGACGCTGGTCACTGAGCTGACCGGCCTGCCGGTTGCGTCGGCCTCGCTTCTCGATGAAGCGACGGCGGTGGCCGAGGCGGTCGGTATTGCGTTACGCCATCATCGCGACAAGCGGACGAAGGTAGCGCTGGCCGGCACGCCGCATCCGCAGACGCTCGACGTCGTGCGCACCCGCGCCGAACCGCTCGGCATCGAGGTCGACGGCGACACCATCGACGACAACACTGCAGCACTGCTGGTCTCCTGGCCCGACACGTTTGGCGTCTATGGCGACCACAAGGCGGCAATCGACAAAGCCCGCGCCACCGGCGCGCTGGTCGTCTTCATTGCCGATCCGCTCGGGCTGACGCTGACCGACGCGCCGGCAAGGCTTGGCGCCGACATCGCCGTCGGCCCGATGCAGCGCTTCGGTGTGCCGATGGGCTTTGGCGGGCCGCATGCCGCCTATTGCGCCGTTTCCGACAGGCTGACGCGGCTGATGCCCGGCCGCCTTGTCGGCCAGTCGACCGACAGCAAGGGCCGCGCCGGCTATCGTCTTGCGCTGCAGACGCGCGAACAGCATATCCGCCGCGACAAGGCGACCTCCAACATCTGCACCGCGCAGGCGCTGCTCGCAAACATGGCGACGGCCTATGCGATCTGGCACGGCCCTGTCGGGCTGCAGGCGATTGCCGGCCGAATCCATTCATTGGCCAACCGGCTGGCAACCGGTCTCACCGCGTCAGGAATTTCGGTGCTTGGCGCAAGCCGCTTCGACACGGTGACGGTGGAAGTGAAAGGCAGAGCCGGCGCAATCGCCGCCGCTGCTGAAAAGACCGGCCGATTGCTGCGCGTCATCGACGCCGACCACATCGGCATCAGCTTCGACGAGACCTCGACCGATGCCGATCTGGACGCCATCTCAGCACTGTTCGGCGCCGAGGCAGGCGCTGCTGGCACCAGCACCACTCCGGGCAAGCCACGCGGTAAGGCGTTTCTCAGCCAGCCGGTCTTCCACGAAAACCACTCGGAAACGGAGATGATGCGCTTCTTGCGCCGGCTGGCCGACAAGGACCTGGCGCTCGACCGCGCCATGATCCCGCTCGGCTCCTGCACGATGAAGCTCAACGCCGCCGCCGAGATGATGCCGGTGAGCTGGCCAAGCGTCGCCAATCTGCATCCATTCGCGCCGGCCGAGCATTCGGCGGGCTATCGCGCGATGGTCGGCGAACTGGAAGGCTGGCTGTCGGAGATCACTGGCTTCGATGCGGTAAGCCTGCAGCCCAATGCCGGCAGCCAGGGCGAGTATGCCGGGCTGCTCGCCATTCGCGGCTATCACCGCTCGCGCGGCGAAGGCCACCGCACCGTCTGCCTGATCCCGTCATCCGCGCATGGCACCAATCCGGCGAGTGCGGCGATGGCCGGCATGAGCGTCGTCGTCGTGCGCTGCACCGAGGATGGTAATATCGATATGGACGATATGAGTGCCAAAGCCAATGAGCATTCCAAGAATCTCGCCGCGCTTATGTTCACCTATCCCTCGACGCATGGCGTATACGAGGAAGGCGCGCGCCATCTCTGCGCCCTCATTCACGAGCATGGCGCCCAGGTCTATTTCGACGGCGCCAACCTCAACGCCTTGGTCGGCCTCGCTCGCCCCGGCGACATCGGCGCCGATGTCTGCCACATGAACCTGCACAAGACCTTTTGCATCCCGCATGGCGGCGGCGGTCCCGGCGTCGGCCCGATCGGCGTCAAGGCGCATCTGAGACCGTATCTGCCCGGCCACGTCACCGAAGGCTCGGGTCATGCCGTGTCGGCCGCACCATTCGGCAGCGCTTCGATCCTGCCGATCACCTGGATGTATATCCGCATGATGGGCGCTTCCGGCCTCAAGCAGGCCACCGAGACGGCGATCGTTTCCGCCAACTACGTGGCGACGCGGCTCGCGCCGCACTTCCCGCTCCTCTACAAGGGCAGGCACGATCGCATCGCCCATGAGTGCATCCTCGACACCCGCGTGCTCAAGGAGAGCTCCGGCATCAGCGTCGACGATATCGCCAAGCGGCTGATCGATTATGGTTTCCATGCGCCGACCATGTCGTTTCCGGTGGCCGGCACGCTAATGGTCGAGCCGACCGAGTCCGAGCCCAAGAGCGAACTCGATCGCTTCTGCGAGGCGATGATCGCGATATCAGGCGAGGCAGCCAAGGTGGCGAAAGGCGAATGGCCCCTGGCCGACAACCCGCTGGTCAATGCGCCGCATACCGCGGCCGAGGCGCTGGCCGGCCAGTGGATCCATCCCTATTCGCGCCTGGAGGCGGCCTACCCGGCCGGTGATGCCGACACATCAGCCAAATACTGGCCGCCGGTGTCGCGCATCGACAATGTCGCCGGCGACCGCAACCTCGTCTGCTCCTGCCCGCCGCTGTCGGAATATCTGGGGGCGGCGGAATAGCAATCAGGCAGAACGCAAGGCCGGCGCGTCGGCCTTGCTCGTCTTCTGGGCGACGACGCGATTTCGCCCGGCGCGCTTTGCCGCATAGAGTGCGGCGTCGGCTTCGGCCAGCACACGGTCGAGACTGGTCCCATCCGTCCCGCCAAAGCCGATGCCGCCACTGACTGTGCTGCGCAACGGACCAAGCTGGGTGGCCACGACTTCCGTGCCGAAGGCGACGCTGATCTTGCTCGCAATGTCGTAAGCCTTCTCTTCAGTCATCCGCGACATGACGAGGACGAATTCCTCACCGCCCAGCCGGAAGGCGTCGACTCCGGTCCTGGCATATTTCCTGATGACAGCGGCGAAGCGGCGCAGAACCTGATCACCGACCGGATGACCGAATACGTCATTCGTTTTTTTGAAATGATCGAGGTCAAACATGGCGACGGACATGAACGGGCCGAAAACCCGCTCACCGTAGAACGCCGTCAACGCCCGCCGGTTCATCAGCCCGGTCAATGGGTCGGTCATGGTCTCGGCCTTCAATTCGATCTGCGCCTGCAAATGGTGCAGGGAGAGCGTCAGTGCCCCGAGCCCAGTCATGCAGGCGACCGCCACGACGGAATTCAACCGTTCGGCCCAGTTGTCGGGTGCAACGCCGAGCACCCAATGGCCCTCGACCAGCAGGACCGCGCCGCAAAGCACGAAGGACAGCGCACAGACGCCGCTCAGGAACGATACGACCAGCAATATCCGGCGATCGTGACCACCTTTGATCCAGAACATCACCCCGATAAGCGAGAGCAGCGCCGTTACCGTCGCGTAGGTGACGATGAAGCCGACGCCATCAAGGCCCAGCGACGTCGCGCCTGCGCAAACCGCCATCGCAGCCACGGTCGGCAAGATGGCGCGCCTGTAGTCGCGCACGCCGAGATACTGCATGGCCGACAGGCAGAGGGTCAGGAAGCCCAGGCTGAGAAGCGCAAGCACAATCTGGCAAAGCCACGGGCTGGGATGCCTGGCATAATGCCAGAACAAGACCACATGCGCGACGAGCACGAGAATGCCGCAGGCCACCGTCAGCACAAAGCGTGCCTGTGGCGCGGTGAACCAGATCGCAAACATGGTGAGGCTGAGGCACGTGCCCGACAGCGCCGCCGCGAGCAGGAGCGAACTGTAATCCAACATGCGCTAGCAGCAGCCTTTTCACGGGTTCTGCCGCATTCTAGGCCAGCGGCAGTGGACGGATACCGTTTTTCGGCCAACCTTCGGACGTAACCTTCGGACAAGGTTTACAAAGCGTCGATGCCCTCGACCCATTTCCGCCGCTTGGTTGTCGGATGGTTTTGCGGTAAGAGGCTCTATCCTCGAACGTAACAGGAACCTCCGTCGCCTGCCCGCAAAAAGCGTGGCAGTATCGGGTGGTGATTCGCAGCATCGGAATCCAGGACCAGCATGGACGACAGTAACGATCTTTTCGGCACTTTGGACAAGCAGCCGCAACCGGTTCGCGCAACCGCGCGCCCGGCCGACCCGCTGGTGCAGGCGGCGAAGCGCCCGGCATCCCGCGACGGCAGCGAGAGCTACAGTGCCGCCGACATCGAGGTTCTGGAAGGGCTGGAGCCGGTGCGGCGGCGACCCGGCATGTATATCGGCGGCACCGACGACAAGGCGATGCACCATTTGTTCGCCGAGGTCATCGACAACGCGATGGACGAGGCGGTCGCCGGCCACGCAACCTTCATCGATGTCGAGCTTTCCGCCGACGGATATCTGGCGGTCACCGATAATGGCCGCGGCATTCCGGTCGATCCGCATCCGAAATTCAAGAAGCCGGCGCTCGAAGTCATCATGACGACGCTGCATTCCGGCGGCAAGTTCGACAGCAAGGTCTACGAGACCTCGGGCGGCCTGCACGGGGTCGGCGTCTCCGTCGTCAACGCGCTGTCAGACCATCTCGAGGTCGAAGTCGCGCGTGGCCGCCAGCTCTATCGCCAGCGTTTTTCGCGCGGCGTTCCGGTGACCGGTCTGGAGCAACTCGGCGAAGTGCACAACCGGCGCGGCACTAAGATCCGCTTCCATCCCGACGAGCAGATCTTCGGCAAGGGTGCGGCATTCGAGCCGGCGCGGCTCTACCGCATGACGCGCTCGAAGGCCTATCTGTTCGGCGGCGTCGAGATCCGCTGGACCTGCGATCCGTCGCTGATCAAGGAGAAGGACACGACGCCGGCCAAGGCCGAGTTCCATTTTCCCGGTGGCCTCAAGGACTATCTGAAAGCCTCGCTCGGCGACGAATTCCAGGTCACCCGCGAAATCTTTGCCGGCAAAAGCGACAGGCAAGGCGGCCACGGTTCGCTCGAATGGGCGGTGACCTGGTTCGGCGGCGACGGGTTCCTCAATTCCTACTGCAACACCATCCCGACCGGCGAAGGCGGCACGCACGAGGCCGGCTTCCGCAATGTTTTGACACGCGGCTTGCGTGCCTATGCCGATCTGGTCGGCAACAAGCGCGCTTCAATCGTCACGTCGGAAGACGTCATGATCTCGGCGGCAGGCATGCTGTCGGTGTTCATCCGTGAGCCGGAATTCGTCGGCCAGACCAAGGACAGGCTGGCGACGATCGAGGCGATCAGGATCGTCGAGACCGCCATCCGCGACCCCTTCGATCACTGGCTGGCCGACAATCCGCAGGAAGCCTCGAAGCTGCTCGAATGGGTGATCGCACGTGCCGACGAACGGGTGCGCCGCCGCCAGGAAAAGGAAGTGTCGCGCAAGAGCGCGGTGCGCAAGCTGCGCCTGCCCGGCAAGCTCGCCGACTGCACGCAGAATGCCGCGGCCGGCGCAGAACTCTTTATCGTCGAGGGCGATTCGGCCGGCGGCTCGGCGAAACAGGCGCGCGACCGCGCCAGCCAGGCGGTGCTGCCGCTGCGCGGCAAAATCCTCAACGTCGCCAGCGCCGGCAACGATAAACTTGCCGGCAACCAGCAGATTTCCGACCTGATCCAGGCGCTTGGCTGTGGCACACGCTCGAAGTACCGCGATCAGGATTTGCGCTACGACCGGGTCATCATCATGACCGACGCCGACGTCGACGGCGCCCATATCGCTTCGTTGCTGATCACTTTCTTCTATCAGGAGATGCCGAGCCTGGTCCGCGGCGGCCATCTCTACCTGGCGGTGCCGCCGCTCTACTCGATCCGGCAAGGCGGCAAGGTCGCCTATGCCCGCGACGATGCGCACAAGGACGAACTTCTGCGCACCGAGTTCACCGGGCGCGGCAAGGTTGAAATCGGCCGCTTCAAGGGGTTGGGCGAAATGATGGCCGCCCAGCTCAAGGAAACCACCATGGACCCGAGAAAACGCACGCTGCTCAGGGTCGATGTGATCGACGCCGAGGCGGCGACCAAGGATGCGGTCGACGCGCTGATGGGCACCAAGCCGGAAGCCCGCTTCCGCTTCATCCAGGAACGTGCGGAGTTTGCCGAGACGGAAGTGCTGGACATCTGAGCGTCTTCTGCTCGGCGAACCGCAAACGGGCGGCCGTCACTGTTGCTAGGCAGTATGTGGCTGGCATCACCGAGCGAAGCGAGGCGGCCGACATGTCGCAGATCGCAGCCTCTCTGTGGATTATCGCCGCGATCGAGGATTTCCTGGATTTTTCGCGAAGGTCTAAGCCGCAGCGATCGCCAGCGCATGGCCACGCGCGTTTTCGCGCAGCGCATCGAGATGGATCGATTTGACCAATCCGGCGAGACCGCCTTCGGCGGACTGCCCGCCCAATTCCTTCAGCATTAGCCAACTGACTTCCTGGACGCCGGCGAGGCGCTTGCCATTGGCGACCTCGCGCCAGATCTTTAGCGCGCGCAGGATGATCGCGTGCGTGGCCGCGGCAAGGCCGGCGCTGCGGAACAGCGCCTGCAGCGCCACGTCATGCCCGCCGGCCAGCAAGGCCCTCACCCGTTGTTCGGATTGCTGGCTGAGCGCGACCAGCGCCGAGCCGAAGAAGTCGACCTTGCCATGCGCGATGGTGCGAATGATGAAGCTTGCGGTCAGGTCGCCGCGCAGGCGCAGATGCTCGATGAGCGCCGCATGTTCCTCCTGGCGCGTGCCTTCGATCAGCGTCATGGAAGCTTTGACGCAGGCGTCGCGCATGACGCGCTCGGTTCTGGCACGGCCCATCAGCGCCACCACCAGCGGCGAGCCTTTAAGCGTTTCACCAAGTTTTATCAGCAGCATATGCCGGCAGTCGGCAGGCAGGCGCGCATCGGAAATCAACGCTTCGCGCACCGAAGGCAGATGGCCATGGCGTTCGGCGATACGGCGGAAGCTGAGCGAAGCGATGTCGGCGCCGCTGTTGGCGAGAAGCGTGGCGCAGGCTTCCGGCTCGCCGATTTCGGCGATCGCCGCTGCGACCGTCAGGGAGACACGCGCACGATCGGCGATCAGTTTCTGCGTCGCCTTTTGGCCACCGGCAACGCGGTCGATCAGATCGGCATCGGTGAGCATCGGCGAACGTGCCAGCACCAGGCTTGCAACTTCCGGTTGATCGGACGCCAGCGCGCTGATGATCTGCAGCGGCGCGTGATGGCTCATCGACAGCGCTTCTGCAATCGCCAGCCGCACTTTCGACGAGGCATCGTCGAGCAGCAGCGTCAGCGCGGCCTCCGCCGCGCAGCGGTCCTCGAAAGGCAGATCGGCATTGATGTAGGCGCGAGCCAGAGCGCCTGCCGCAGCGGCGCGCTCCGAAACCCTCGCCGTGTAGATCCATTTTAGGAAATGCGAAACAACCATGCCGTCCGCTGCGCCCCTAACCCGAGTCCGTTCCCGCCCCGGTGAAGACCGTAGGCAGAAATGGTTTACGAACGGTTCACCATGTTTGTTAACTGGCTTGCGAGCGCGGCATGCAGCGCCTATCAACCCTTAGGGCGACGTGCGTCCATTCGGACGCACAAAGTACGCTCTAACACTTTGAATCTTCGCATCGTGCTTTCCGAAAAATCGATTCCGATTTTCGGGCCGATGCGGCCGCGGAGGACATCGACCATGGCCGGGCTTTATCTGGAAGAGTTCGTCGTCGGCCATATCTTCCGGCACACGCTGCGGAAAACCGTCACTGAAAGCGACAACATGCTGTTTTCGGTAATGACGCTGAACCCGCAGCCGCTGCACATCGACTTCGACTTCGCCGCCAAAAGCGAATGGGGCAAGCCGCTGGTCAATTCGCTGTTCACGCTGGGCCTGATGATCGGCATTTCGGTGAACGACATCACCGTCGGCACCACCATCGCCAATCTCGGCATGAAGGAGACGGTGTTTCCACATCCGGTCTTCCACGGCGACACGATCCGCGTCGAGACGACGGTGGTGTCGGTGCGCGACTCCAGGTCGAAGCCGGACCGCGGTATCGTCGAATTCGAGCACCGCGCCTACAATCAGAATGACGTGCTCGTTGCCAAATGCACGAGGCAGGCGATGATGATGAAGAAGGCGGCCTGACCGATGCGCTCGCTGCTGTTCGTTCCCGGCGATTCCGAAAAGAAGCTGGAAAAGGCGTTTGGCGCGGGCGCCGACGTGGCCATCGTCGATCTTGAGGATTCGGTAGCGCCACAAAACAAGGCCTTGGCACGCGACATCGCCTCACGCTTCATCACCGAACACAGGCATCAAACCAGATCCGCAATCTATGTCCGCATCAACGATCTCTCGACCGGCCTGACCGATGACGATCTGGCGGCACTCGTGCCAGTGAAACCCGACGGCATCATGCTGCCGAAGTCGAACAGCGGCCAGGATGTCCAGCATCTCTCGGCAAAGCTTAGGGTGCACGAGGCCGAAAACGGCCTGCCGGATGGTGCGATAAAAATCCTGCCGATCATCACCGAAACCGCTGCCGGCGTGCTGGCGGCCGCGACCTACGCCAACGCAAGTGCGCGGCTTGTCGGCGTGACCTGGGGTGCGGAAGATCTATCGGCAGCAATCGGTGCGCGCACGGCGCGCGACGAGAATGGCCGCTACGCCGATGTGTTCCGCTTCGCCCGCACCATGACCATCCTTGCGGCGGCTGCCGCGGAAGTCGCGGCGATCGACACGGTTTTTCCGCACTTTCGCAACATGGCCGGCTTCGAGGCGGAATGCGCCGAGGCAGAGCGCGACGGCTTCACCGGCAAGATGGCGATCCATCCGGTGCAAGTGCCGGTCATCAACGCCGCCTTCACGCCGTCGGCTGAGGCGGTGAAACACTCCCTGGTCATCGTCGAGGCATTCGAGGCGGCTGGAAATCCCGGTGTCGTCGGCATCGATGGCAAGATGTACGACCGGCCGCATCTGCGGCTGGCAGAGCGACTTCTGGCGCGAGCCAGAGCGGCAGGGATTCCGGCCTAGAGCGGGCTTTCTGCGGGATATGCTAACTTTGGGGTGTCCTATAACTCGCCGGCAGCAGAGGTCATTCGGGTAACTTTCTCGGCAGCCAGAGCCACGCGATGATGCCAGTTGCAAGCGTCAGCAGACCGCCGGCGCCGACCGCGACATGTAACCCGGTGAGGAAGGCTTCGTTGGCCCGCACGATAATTTCAGGGTCCGACTGATCGAGTGTTTCGTTGAGCGTGCCGGCCACGCCGGGACCCAACAGCCGGAAGCTCAGCGCGGCCAACGATCCGAGCAGGGAAATTCCCAGCGCGTTGCCCAGTTCGTTGCTGGTCTCGGCGATCGAACTCGCCGCACCGGCTCGTTCGACAGGAACGGCCGACACTGCTATCTCGGCCACCAGGCTAAAGGATAACCCAAATCCGACGCCAGCGATCATGGCCGAGGCGATGAAGGCCGCGATTCCGACCTCGGTGGTCGTGAACAGCAGCAGGAGGACGCCGACGCTGATGAGCAGATGTGTGGCAACAAGGGCAGTTTTGCGGCCTATCCGCTCCACGATGCGAGCGGTGCCCACGCAAGTCGCCGTTAGCACGATCGCGCCTGGCAACGTCAGCAGCGCAGCATTGAAAACATCAAAGCCCAGCACCGATTGCAGATAGATGCCCGACAGATATCCGGTAGCCGACCAGACAACCAGCGTAAGAAGGCCGGTTAAGATGGCGATTGAGAAAATGGGGTCCCGGAATAGGTCCAGGTCGAGCAGCGGGTAGTCAACCCTGCTCTGTCTGCGCACGAACAGCCCAAGGGCAAGGATGCCGACGATCCCGATGGTCAACAGTGTCGGCGTGAAGCCATGGGCCGCCGCGCTCTTGAGCGAATATGTGAACAACAGGATACCTGCGAAGGACAACATGAGGCTCACGAGATCGATTCGCCCGTAGGTAGTCGAACGCACCTCCTGCAGCAGTACCGGTGCAGAGATCAGGAAGCCGATCACGACGGGGACATTGATCAGAAACACGGCGCCCCATTCGAATTGCCGCAATAGCAGCCCGCCGATGACGGGCCCGATGGCGAAACCAGCCGCAAAAGTCGCCGCGAAAATGCCGATCGCCTGAGCGCGCGTTCGCGGATCGGGGAATAGGGAGCTCACGATCGCCAGCCCGGACGGCAATAGTGTCGCGCCGCCCAGTCCCATAACGGCGCGCGAGGCGATCAGGCTTTCAGGCGTTTGCGAATAGGCTGCGCCGAGCGATCCAGCACCGAAGACCATCGCGCCGATCATGATCAGCTTCAGCCGCCCGTAACGGTCGCCGATATTGCCGAAGGCGATCAGCAGCGACCCAACCACGAAACCGTAGATGTCGAGAATCCAAAGTGCTTGGTCGGCGGTCGGCGTGATGGCCGAGGTCACACGCGGCATGGCGAGATAGAGTATCGAGCCGTCCATAGCTACGAGCAGGACCAGGGGCAAGACGGCCATGAGGCCCAACCATGCCCTGCGGTCGGTCGGGCGTGCAAGTGAAGTATCGGTCATAAGGCACACAAATCCTCTGCGTACGGCATGCTAAGGCGTGCCGCTTCGGCCGCCGGGGGGAAGGCCGGCGGATGGTTGCGATCGAAGAGCGAACTCTATATACTTCAGGTAAGTTACTTTTGGTACATAGCCATGTCAAGCACACCGAAAAATAGCGAAGCCACGCAGAGACGCGTTCGTCTCAGTCGCGAGCAGCGACTAAGCCAGCTCCTTGAGGTGGCGAGGTCGCTGGTTCGCGAAGAAGGCACCGACGCGTTGACGCTGCCGCGCCTAGCCGAACGGGCCGGTGTCGCCAAGCCGGTGGTCTATGACCATTTCCGGACGCGCAACGGTTTGCTGACCGCCCTCTATCAGGATTTCGACGCGCGCCAGACGGCGCTGATCGACGCCGCGCTTGAAGGAAGCGCTCCGGGTTTGGAGGAGAAAGCTTCTGTCATCGCATCGTCCTACGTCGAATGCGTGCTGGCCCAGGGCCGTGAGATCCCCGGCGTGCTGGCCGCGCTGGCAGGCTCGCCTGAACTGGAGACCGTCAAGCGCGACTACCAACTGGATTTCATCGAGAGGTGCCGGAAGGCGTTGGCCCCGTTTACAGGGCCAAGGGGGATCATGCAGGCCGGTTTTTGGGCGATGTTAGGCGCAGCCGACACCTTGTCCAATGCTGCCGCGACAGGAGAAATCACCGCTCAACAGGCGCAGGACGAACTTTACGAGACGATCGTTGCAATGATCGAGAGAAGCAATCGTCGACGCATGCCTCACAACTAAGAAGTTAGAGTTCCACCCGATTCCATCGGGGATCAGGTTCTAACCTTCCCCCAGCGAGGCCGGCTCATTGAAAATATCTCGCTGACGCTGGCATAGTCCATATAGCCGAGACGGCCGACATTGCCCGCCTTGACGATATCGAACATGCCGTCTTTCAGAAATGCATCATCGATATGCACGCCGACGACTTCGCCGGCAACGACGACAGCGCCGGTCAGCCTCCCGTCCAGCGCCTTTGGCCGCAAGATTTCCGTCACCCGGCATTCAAGCGCCGCGGGCGCCGCCGCCACGCGGGGTGCCGCAACCAGCCGCGACGGCGCCATGGTGAGATCGGCATAGTCGAATTCGGTCACGCCGCGCGGCGCATCGACCGCCGTGCGGACCATTTTTTCAGCAAGATCGCGGCTGACGAGATTGGCGACGAACTCGCCTGTTTCTTCGGCGAAGGTGGCGCTGTCCTTCTCGCCTTCGGACGAAAACCAGACGATGAAGGGCCGCGTCGAAAACGCATTGAAGAAGGAATAGGGGGCGAGGTTGACCTCGCCGGCCTTGTTCACCGTCGAGATCCAGCCGATCGGCCGCGGCGCCACGATCGCCTTGGACGGGTCATGCGGCAGCCCGTGACCTTTAGACGGCTCGTAGAACATTCAGCCCACCCACGGCCCCGCATAGTCGGCATAGAGCTTCGCCGGATCAGGCCGCGGCCGCTCGGGCGCCGGCCCCTGATAGGAGCCGATATGGACGAATCCGACGACCCGCTCATGCGGCGCCAGCCCCAGCATCGCCCTGCCCTCCGGCACATCGGAATACCAGTTGCTGATCATGTTGGTGCCATAGCCCAGCGCATTGGCTGATATCATCAGGTTCATCGCCGCCATGCCGCCGGACAGGAACATCTCCCATTGTGGGATTTTTGAGTTGTCCTTCGGGCTCGACACCACGCCGATCACCAGCGGCGCGCGCGAAAAGCGCGCCAGTTCCTGGTTGTGGCGGCCTTCTGGCAGCGGCCCTTCGCGCTGTGCGGCAAGGGCTGCCAGCTTCTTGCCGATCTCGACGCGTGCCTCGCCCCGGTAGAGGATGAAGCGCCAGGGCTCGAGCCGGCCGTGGTCCGGCACCCGCGAGGCGGCGGCAATCATCGTCGCGATGTCAGCGTCGCTGGGTGCTGGTTCCTTCAACTCCGGGATCGGCGCGGAATTTCGGGTCAGCAGAAAATCGATGATCGGCGACGCCATGGGCGCAAGTCTCCTTGGAATTTAAGCGGAAGCGCACCATCGGGGCATCGGGCGGCTCGGGCATTGGCGCGGCGCGCCGACAAAGAGCCTCTAGCAGAAGCTGATCGGACTCTTAAGCCTTGAAATTGCCACCGCCTTGGGCTTCAACGCAAGGCATGTTTGAGGGGACATTGCGACTTTTCCTGATCTGGCTCGCAGCCGCACTGTTGATGGTGCCGGTTTCGCTTGCCGTCGCTCAGGATGCGGATGGCCTCGGAGACCTGAAACTTCCCGGAATTTCGAGCTATGCGCCTCCGAAAAGCGAGACATCGCTGGCGGTGGGGAGCAGCGGGGCGATCACGCTGTCGGCGCAAATGACCGACAAGGGCGCCGACATCACACGCGGCATCGTCTGGCGCGTCTTCAAGCCTGACCCCACCGGCGACGGCAAGCTGCCGATGGTCGCTTCCGCCCATGGCGGCAGCGCGGTGTTCCAGCTCGAGCCCGGCAGCTATCTGGTCCATGCCTCTTACGGCCGGGCCGGCGCCACCAAGCGCATCACCGTCGGCAAGGACGCCAAGCGCGAAAGCCTCGTGCTCGATGCCGGCGGACTCAAGCTCGACGCCGTGCTGTCGGGCGGGGTGCGCATACCGCCGAAGAAATTGCGCTTTTCGATCTATGAAGGCCAAGCCGAGGCCAATCACGATCGCGCCCTGATCATACCAGACGTCGAGCCGAACAGCGTCGTGCGGCTGAACGCGGGCGTCTATCACGTCGTCTCGACCTATGGCTCGGTGAATGCGGTCATCCGCTCCGACATCCGCGTCGAGGCCGGCAAGCTGACCGAAGCGGCCGTCGAGCATCATGCGGCGGAAATGACTATGAAGCTGGTCCGCGAGTCGGGTGGAGAGGCGATCGCCGACACCTCCTGGTCGTTGCTCAACGAATCCGGCGATCCCATCAAGGAAACCGTCGGTGCCTTTGCCTCGATGGTGCTTGCCGAGGGCGACTACACCATCATCGCCAAGAACCGCGACCGGATCTACCAGAAGGATTTTACGGTCGTGGCCGGGCAGAACAAAGAAGTCGAGGTTTTGGCCACGGAGGCATCGGCGATGGATCCCGAGGAAGGCGCGGACTAACCGTCCGGACACTGCCGTGTAGATTCGGGTCCAGCAGCCTATGATTGTCGATCAGGCTGCCTTGCGTATGCGTCGCGGCAGGAATTGGCCGCGGCCGCGCGGTTCGGCCGGCGCCAGATCGAAAACGCCACGATGGAGGCGGTCGAGCAAAGCCTTGCGGTCGCGCAGCGGCTCCAGTTCGTCCCATCCCAACACGTCACCGATGCGCACGTCGATCGATTTGCCCGACAGCCGCGCGAATTCGTGGATGAGTAGGGAAATGCGCAGCGTCAGCGAAGCCCTCCCGACTAACTTCGCCACACGCCCGTCGCGCTCGGCCATGTTCATTGGTCCGCTGACCAGGTGGAACAGCCGGCCGTTCTGGCCGGAAAAGTGCATTGGGACAACCGATGCCTTGGCATCCTGGACGAGACGGGCCGGAAACATCTTCCACGGCAGATCACGCGCCCGGCCAAAACCTTTTGGCGCGGTGGAGACGCCGCCCGCGGGGAAGATGACGATGATGACGCCCTCTTTCAGCAGCCGCACCGCCTCATGGCGCACCGCCATGTTGTTCTTCAGCGCGTCCTTGGTCTCGGAAAAGTCGATCGGCAGCGAATAGGGCTCCATCTCGCGGATCTTGAGCAGATCCTTGTGGATCATGACACGGAACGGGCGCTGAAGCTGCTCGGCCAGCGAGAGCACCGCAATGCCGTCGCCGATGCCAAACGGATGGTTGGCGACGATCACCAGCGGCGTGTCCGGCAATTTTTCCGGCGGCCATTGGCCGGTGGTCCGCACCTCGACATCGATCAGCTCCAGCATGCGGCTGAACACGCGCTCGCCGGTCGGTACCACATGGCGCCGCCAAAAGTCATAGAGGACCGCGAAGCGGTCGCGACCGGACAGGCCTTCGATGGAGTGGATGAACCAGCGCGTCAATGCCGGCTGATGCGGGCTGGCATAGGAAAGCTCGGGAAACGGTATTTCGCGCATCTTCAGCTTGAGCATGAGGGCTCGTTACAAGGCTGGCGTGACAAGCATGTGAAATGGCGGGCATATGAAAATGGCGGTGGATCGCTCCACCGCCATTTCGTCGACAATCCGGCTGAAACTCAGGCCGCTCGTTTGCGCTTGCGGTCGGGCGTCACAGCCTCTTCGGTAAGCCTTGCTACCGCCTGGCCAAGGCCGAGCGATTCTTGGTCGCGCGAGCCGAGCCGGCGGATGTTGACCGTCTCTTCCTCCGCCTCGCGCTTGCCGCAGACGAGGATGACCGGAACCTTGGCCAGGCTGTGCTCGCGGACCTTGTAGTTGATCTTCTCGTTGCGAAGATCGGCTTCCGCCAACAGTCCGGCCGCCTTCAGCTGCGCCACGACCTTTTGCGCGTAATCGTCGGCATCGGAGGTGATCGTCGCCACCACCACCTGCAGCGGTGCGAACCACAGCGGGAAATGGCCGGAATAGTTTTCGATCAGGATGCCGAGGAAGCGCTCCATCGAACCGCAGATGGCGCGATGCACCATCACCGGTTGCTTCTTTTCCGAATCGGAACCGATGTAGAAGGCGCCGAACCGTTCCGGCAGGTTGAAATCAACCTGCGTGGTGCCGCATTGCCAGTCGCGGCCGATGGCGTCGCGCAGCACATATTCGAACTTCGGCCCGTAGAACGTGCCCTCGCCCGGATTGACGCCCGTCTTGATCCGGTTGCCCGACCGCGCCGCGATCTTGTCGAGCACGTCCTGCAGCACGCCCTCGGCATGATCCCACATTGCATCGGTGCCGACCCGTTTTTCGGGGCGGGTCGCCAGCTTGACGGTGATTTCGTCGAAGCCGAAGTCGGCGTAGGTCGACAGGATCAGGTCGTTGATCTTGATGCACTCGTCGGCGAGCTGTTCCTCGGTGCAGAAGATATGGGCATCGTCCTGGGTAAAGCCGCGCACGCGCATCAGCCCGTGCAGCGCGCCGGACGGCTCATAGCGATGAACGGCGCCGAATTCAGCCAATCTTACAGGCAGATCTCGATAAGACTTCAATCCATGCTTGAAGATTTGGACATGGCCGGGACAGTTCATCGGCTTCAGCGCGAAGACGCGGTCGTCATCAGTGTCGTCGCCGGCAACCGTCACCTTGAACATATTGTCCCGGTACCAGCCCCAGTGGCCTGAAGTCTCCCACAGCGAGTTGTCGAGCACTTGCGGAGCGTTGACTTCCTGATAGCCGAGGTCGTCCAGCCGGCGGCGCATGTAGTTGACCAGGTTCTGGAACATCCTCCAGCCCTTGGCATGCCAGAAGACGACGCCCGGCCCCTCTTCCTGGAAATGGAACAGGTCCATCTCGCGGCCGAGCTTCCTGTGGTCACGCTTTTCGGCCTCCTCCAGCATCATCTGGTAGGCATCGAGCTGCGCCTGGTCGGCCCAGGCCGTGCCGTAGATGCGGGTCAGCATCGGATTGTTCGAATCGCCGCGCCAATAGGCGCCGGCCACCTTCATCAGCTTGAAGGCGTTGCCGATCTGGCCGGTCGAGGCCATGTGAGGGCCGCGGCAAAGGTCGAACCAGTCGCCCTGCGCATAGATCTTGAGACCCTGATCCTCGGGAATCGCGTCGATCAGTTCCAGCTTGTAGCGCTCGCCCTTGTCGGCAAAGATCTTTTTCGCCTTCTCGCGCGACCAGACCTCTTTGGTGAACGGCTTGTTGCGCGCGATGATCTCGCGCATTTTCTTCTCGATCACCGGAAAATCGTCGGGCGTGAACGGCTCGTTGCGGGCAAAATCATAATAGAACCCGTTCTCGATCACCGGGCCGATGGTCACCTGCGTACCCGGCCACAATTCCTGCACGGCTTCGGCCAGCACGTGTGCTGCGTCATGGCGGATGAGTTCCAGCGCGCGCGGGTCTTCGCGAGTGATGATCTCGATCTTGCCGGACTTGCCGAGCGGGTCGGAAAGATCGCGCACCACGCCGTCGATGCTGTAGGCGACGGCCTTCTTGGCCAGCGACTTCGAGATCGATTCCGCCAGGCCGGCGCCGGTCATCGCCGCCTCATAGTCGCGGACGGAGCCATCGGGAAATGTCAGGGAAACGGAATTCAGCATAGAGTTCTCCTATCCAGTCCCGCAAACGAGCGCGGGTGGTAAAATGCATGTCGCCCAAAAGTGCGAGGCGGTTTTGCGGCTACGACATGCATAAAGTAAAAAGCCGGATGCGTCCGGCGGCAGTCTTTTATGGGCAGATTCCCGTGCCGTAAAGGCGAATGGCCGATCGCTTACTCTTGTTTGATGAGATTCGGCAGCTCTTTCAGGAACATCGCCCGCGTCTTAGGGCCCTTGGGCGTGTCGGATCGTTTCGTGTCGACCACAAGGCGAGCAAAAACGATCTTGCGAGCATCCTTTTGCGCCCAGCCGACAAACCAGCCAAGCGAGCGGTTGTCGGCGTCGTTGCGCAGGCTGGTCGTCCCGGTCTTGCCCTGCACCGTCCAACCACCTGCCTGGAAGGTCGGCAGGATCGCCTCAGTCATCGCGTAGGCCTTGCCCGAAACGGGCAGTTTGCGGGCAAGCAGCCAGCGCAGGAAATCGACCTGTTCGACCGGCGATATCTTGAGGGAAGAATTCACCCAGGACCGGGTGAGGCCATCATTCTTGCCGGGGGTGCCGGAAACATCGGTGTTGCCGTAGTCGAATTTCGAGACGTAGCCAGCAAAGCGCTCGCTGCCGAGCCGGCGTGTGATTTCCCGCGAAAACCACAGCACCGAGTCCTTTTCCCAGATCGTCGGGTCGACGGTTTTCTGGTCCCGCTTCACCGCATTGAACTCGGGCTTGTAGTCCCAGGCCGGCGTGTGCTCGTCGCTCAGGATTCCCGCGTCATAGCCGATCAGGGCCAAGGGAACCTTGAATGTCGAGGCGGGACTGAAGCGCTGGTCACAAACCCCTTGCCGATACAGCGTTTCGCCGCTTGCAGCATCCAGGATCAGCGTGCATTCGACGTCCTCCAGCGGCGCGGATTGAGCGCGGATCGGAAAACCCAACAGCCAGGCCAGAAGGTAGAGAACCAAGGCGAAGACGAAGGGAAGACGGTCTATTTGGCGCATTGGGCAATCTCTCCTGGGGGCTGTCAGGAGCGGCTTAGCGAGGCGTTTTGTCTCGATTTTGTCTCAAATGCGCAAGATGCGGTTAAGGTTAGCAAATCGTAAAGATCTGCCCGATTGCAGAGATCCTCTACCGGTATCAGCTTTCCGACTCACCGCGCTTTTTCCCGATCCGCCAATACCGCCAGGGCGTGAACCAGACATAGCGGTCTTCCAGCACCTCCGGCACACGATCGATGCCATGCGTTCCGCCCGGCCCGCAGCGCAGCACGCGGAATAATCCCATCCACCCGCCGGCCCACAGCCCATGGCGGGCGATCGCCTCGTGCGCGTATTCGGAGCAGGTCGGCAGATGCCGGCAAGAATTGCCGACAAAGCCGGACAGCGTCAGCTGGTAGAAGCGCACGAGCGAGGTGCCGAGGATTCGGCCGGGCGTCTTGCGCCACGGGCCGGGCCAGTTGCGCGTGTATCGCGGCCTCTGATGCTGGTGCGCGTGATCCGTAGCCATTTGACGCTACGCCGCCTGTTCGGCGCGCTTCTTCTCGATCTGGCCGATCGCGTCGACCACCGCATCGAAGGTCAGCATGGTCGAGGCATGGCGCGCCTTATAGTCGCGCACCGGTTCGAGATATCTGAGGTCGGCGAAGCGGCCGTCGGGCGGCGCGCCGTTTTCCTTCAGCATCTTCAGCATCGTCTCGCGAACGCTGCGCAATTCATCCGCGCTGGCGCCAACGACATGCTGCGCCATGATCGAGGACGACGCCTGGCCAAGCGCACAGGCTTTAACGTCATGGGCGAAATCGGTGACGACGCCATTATCCATCTTCAGATCGACGGTCACGGTCGAGCCGCACAGCTTGGAATGCGCGCGCGCGGTTGCGTCGGGATGGTCGAGCCGGCCGATCCGCGCGATATTCCCGGCAAATCCCAGAATTTTCGCATTGTAGACATCGTCGATCATATTTTTCCAATCCGTCGCCGCCGAGCGAACAGCGATTGCCGCTGACGGTCTTCCTTTCGCTCGGCACGATCATATATAATGCTGGTACGCGGGTATGGACAAGGTAACCAACAACCTCGTCCTTGCTCGAATCAGTTCACGCCGCTTACGGGCTGGAAACCGGGCACGTTTCTAACACCCGAAAGGTCGTGGTCCGTTCAACTCGTTCCTCCTGAGAGGGGAACTACGGGAGACGCCTTTATGGATGCCGTCATCAAGAAATTCATGCCCCCGTCCGCCTATATGGAAAAGCCGGTCACCGATCGGCCGACCGAAGCCGAAGCCGAGGCCGCGGTTCGCACGCTGTTGCGCTGGATCGGCGACAATCCGGACCGGGAGGGCCTGGTCGATACGCCAAAGCGTGTGGTGAAGGCCTATCGCGAAATGTTCGGCGGCTACGACAAGTGCCCGGCCGAGGAACTAGGCCGCACCTTCGAGGAAGTCGCCGGCTATGACGACCTTGTCCTCGTCAAGGATATAACGTTCCATTCGCATTGCGAGCACCACATGGTGCCGATCATCGGCAAGGCGCATGTCGGCTATCTGCCGGATGGCAAGGTTGTCGGCCTGTCCAAGATCGCGCGAGTCGTCGATATCTTCGCCCAGCGCCTGCAGACCCAGGAAGCCATGACCGCACAGATCGCCGGCGTCATCCAGGACGTGCTCAATCCGCGCGGCGTCGCCGTCATGCTCGAAGCCGAGCATATGTGCATGGCCATGCGCGGTATCCGCAAGGAAGGCTCCACTACCCTGACCTCGACCTTCACCGGCGTTTTCAAGGACACGCCCGAGGAACAGGTCCGTTTCGTCACCATGGTGCGCGGCGGCAGGGGCTGAACGACCGTCGCCGATCGCCAGCCATGATCCCGAGAAGTGGGAACCGGTTCTCGTATAAGATCATGGCCAAACAACAAGACAGGGCCTCGCCCATTCCGATCCTATCGGAATGGGCGAGGCTCTGAACAAGGACCGGCGATGTCGGCAGTGGAATTTCCGAAAGCTCCATCAGACAAGAAGGCACTGGAAGAAAGCACGGTCTTTTCGCCGCGCTTCGATGCCGGCGGCCTTGTCACCGTCGTCGTCACGGATGCCGAAGACGGCGTGCTGCTGATGGTCGCGCATATGAACGCCGAAGCGCTGGCGCTGACGCTGGAAACCGGCATCGCCCACTACTGGTCACGGTCGCGCAACGCACTGTGGAAGAAGGGCGAAACGTCCGGGAATGTCCAGAACGTCGTCGAGATGCTCACGGATTGTGACCAGGACGCAATATGGTTGCGCGTCAAAGTGATGGGCCACGACGCAACCTGCCACACCGGCCGGCGTTCCTGCTTTTATCGGACGGTGGGGCTGATCGATGGCAGGGGGACGCTTGCCGGCGACGGCAGTAAGCCGCTGTTCGATGCGGAAGAAACGTATCGAAAGCCCCATGAACCATCCAAATGAACCATTCGCCGAACTGCAGCCTCGTATATTCATGATTTCGATACAGCCAGCCTTTATGTTGGCCGTGGGACAAGGGAGATTGTGATGCTCGAATGGGCGTCATCGCGCAACAGACCGGACGTTCGAGAGGCCAATGGCCTGTCATCGTCCGCCGGTGCATCCGAAACGAACCCCGCCAAGAAAACAGGCATTTCGCTGGCATTGGGCGGCGGCTGCGCGCGCGGCTGGGCCCATATCGGCGTGCTGCGCGCGCTCGACGAAGCCGGCATCGAAGTGTCGATGATCGCCGGCACCTCGATCGGCGCGCTCGTCGGCGGCTGCTATCTTGCCGGCAAGCTGGACGAGTTGGAAGAATTCGCCAGAAGCCTGACCAAGCGGCGCATTTTTGGTCTTCTCGATCTCAATCTGCGCGGCAGCGGACTGTTCGGCGGCATGAAGCTCGATGCACGGCTGCGCGAGCACATGGCCGGCATCCGTTTCGAGGATCTGCCCAAGCCTTTCGTCTGCGTCACCTCGGAGATCCGCACCGGCCATGAAATCTGGCTGTCGGGCGGGTCGCTGATTACCGCCATGCGCGCCTCCTATGCTCTGCCCGGCGTTTTCGAACCGGTCAGTTGCAACGGGCGCGTGCTGGTCGACGGTGCGCTGGTCAATCCGGTTCCGGTCTCGGTCTGCCGCGCCTACGAGCAGCCGCTCGTGGTCGCGGTGAACCTTCACTACGATCTGTTCGGCCGCGCCGCCGTCATCAAGCACAGCGCCGGCGAACTGGTCGTCGAAAAGGATGCGCCAAGGCCCGGCCAGATCGACGCAGGGCACCAGTACCAAACACGGCTCGGCATCACCGGCGTCATGGTCGAAGCCTTCAACATCATCCAGGACCGCATTTCGCGTGCGCGACTTGCCGGCGACCCGCCTGACATGTCGCTGCAGCCTAAGCTCAGCCATATCGGCCTAACCGAGTTCCACCGCGCCGACGAGGCGATCCGCATCGGCTATCAGGTGACAATGGCCCAGATCGGCGAACTGGCCCGGCTGCAGACGGTTCTGGCTTAGTTCCTCGATATAGGTGTTGGCAGGTTGCAGGCTGTTGGCAGCCAGGATTTCACCGTTCGTTTGAGTGGACCATCGCCGACATTGGAGATTGGCCGAAGCCTCCCACCTTCGTCATCCCTGGGCGAAGCAGGGGCAAAGCTCCGTCGCGGAGACCCTGGGATGACGAAGCGATGGGCGTTTCGGCTAGCCTCTAAGGTTTGCGATTCCCAACGCAAGCACGTCCGACCTATCAAAACTTCTGTGCTAATGACCTAAGCCGCCTCACAACGCTCAAGCCAACGCGGCATCGACGATGCGGAACTGCACCGTGCGGTTGCCGTTCCAGTGATTGCCCGACAGCGAACCCGCGACGTGCACCGGCTTGCCCCTGTTCTTGAACAGGAATGCGCCGAGTGCCGTATCGACGGCGCGAAACGCGATCGCCTGGATGCGGCCGCCGCTTTCCGACTGCAACTCGGCGCGGACGTGATTGGTGCCGACCGGCCTTGCATCGGCGAGGCGATGGCGCGGCAGCGCGAAGATCGGTGCGACATGCCCGGCGCCGAACGGGCCGGCTTTCTCCAATGCATCGAGCAGGCCGAGCGTCGCGCCCTCGGCGGCCAGCGCACCGTCGATCGCCAGGCTTTCCTCGCCTTGCAGCCGGAACACGTCGGCCGCCGCTCGTTCCTCGAAGAAGGCCCTGAGCGCGCCAAGTTTCGCCCGCTCCACTGTGATGCCGGCCGCCATGCCATGGCCGCCGCCTTTGACGATCAGCCCGGCAATGGCCGCCGCGCGCACCAGCCGGCCGAGGTCGAAGCCCGACACCGAACGGCCCGACCCCGTGCCGACACCGTTGGCGTTGAAGGCGATGGCGAAAGCGGGCCGGCGGGCATGGTCCTTGAGCCGCGAGGCCAGCAGGCCGACGATGCCCGGATGCCAATTGGAGCTGGCGGTGACGACGATGGCCGGCCCATTGCCGCCGGCAAGCTCGGCATCGGCCTCCACGCGTGCCGCGGCCAGCATTTCCAGTTCCATCTGCTGCCGCTCCTGATTGAGCCGGTCCAGCGTCTCGGCGATGGTGCGGGCCTCGACGGGATCGTCGGTGGCGAGCAGGCGGCTGCCGAGCGCTGCGTCGCCGATGCGCCCGCCGGCATTGATGCGCGGGCCGATCAGATAGGCCAGGTGGAAGGTGCTGACCGGCTCGCCGATGCGCGAGACCCGCGCCAACGCCGCCAGCCCTTCGTTCCTCTGCTGGCGCGCCATCTGCAGTCCCTTGACCACGAAGGCGCGGTTGACGCCGGTCAGCGGCACCACGTCGCAGACGGTCGCCAGGGCCACAAGATCGAGCAGGCCGAGCAGGTCGGGCGGTTCGGCATCCGGCAACCGGCCGCGCAGGACCTTCGCCGTCTGCACCAGAGCCAGGAAGACGACGCCGGCGGCACAAAGATGGCCCTGCCCCGAAAGGTCGTCCTCGCGATTGGGATTGACCACCGCTTCCGCTGCCGGCAACGGACCGCCGAGTTGGTGATGATCGAGCACCACGACATCGGCGCCGACAGCGTTCGCCGCGTCGATGGAAACGGCGCTGTTGGTGCCGCAATCGACGGTGACGATCAGCGTTGCGCCGCGTGAGACGAGTTCGCGCATGGCTTCCGGATTGGGGCCGTACCCTTCGAAGATACGGTCCGGTATGTAGATCTCCGCTGGCACGGAGAAATGCGTGAGAAACCGCTTGAGCAGCGCCGACGAGGCGGCGCCGTCGACGTCGTAGTCCCCGAAGATCGCCACTCTTTCCCCGGTCACGATCGCTTCAGCGATGCGGGCGGCGGCCTTGTCCATGTCGGTCAGCGACGCCGGGTCCGGCAAAAGATCGCGGATGGTCGGATAAAGGAACCGCTCGGTCTGCTCGGCGGTCACGCCGCGCCCGGCAAGCACGCGCGCAACGATGTCCGGCACGCCATAGCCTTGCGCTATGGCAAGCGCGGTCATGTCCTGCCGCTCGGTCAGCCGGTGTTCCCAGGAAACACCTGATGCCGACTGCCTGACGTCGAGGAAGATACGGTTTTCGCCCGTCATGCGACGCGCCGTCTGCGGATTGTCATTTCTCACAATATGCGACGGCTAGCCGAGTCGGGAATCAAAACTTTTCCAGATCCTGGTGCCTTGCCTTGATCTCGCGCACGGTGCGCGACGACGAGCGCAGCACGATCGTATGCGTGGTGATGGAATTGCGGCCGAACTTGACGCCGGCCAGCATGTTGCCGTCGGTCACGCCGGTTGCCGCGAACAGCACGTCGCCGCGCGCCATGTCTTGCGCGCGGTAGACCCGCCTCGGATCCAAAATGCCCATCTTCGCCGCGCGCGCCAGCTTTTGCGGCGTGTCGAGGATCAGCCTTCCCTGCATCTGGCCGCCGGTGCAGCGCAACGCTGCCGCCGCCAGCACACCCTCCGGGGCGCCGCCGGTGCCGAGATAGATGTCGATGCCGGTTTCGTCCGGATCGGTGGTGTGGATAACGCCGGCGACGTCACCATCGCCGATCAGCCGGATCGCAGCGCCCGTGGCGCGCACCGCCTCGATCAGCGCGCCATGGCGCGGCCGGTCGAGGATGCAGGCGGTGATCTCCGACACCGGCACGCCCTTGGCCCTGGCCAGGTTGGCGATGTTTTCGGCCGGCGAGGCATCGATGTCGATGACGCCGTCCGCATAGCCCGGGCCGATGGCGATCTTGTCCATATAGACGTCGGGCGCAAACAGGAGACTGCCCTTTTCCGCAATGGCGATGACGGCCAGCGCATTAGGCAGGTTCTTGGCGCAGATCGTCGTGCCTTCGAGCGGGTCGAGCGCGATGTCGACCGCCGGGCCTTTGCCGGAACCGACCTCTTCGCCGATATAGAGCATCGGCGCCTCGTCGCGCTCGCCCTCGCCGATCACCACCGTGCCGTTGATGGCGAGGCGGTTGAGCTCCTCGCGCATGGCGTCGACCGCAACCTGGTCGGCGGCCTTTTCGTCGCCGCGTCCGCGCAACCTTGCCGCCGCAACCGCAGCGCGTTCGGTGACACGCACCAGTTCCATGGTGAGTATCCGGTCGAGGCCGGCGACGATGTTCTGGGCAACGTTCATAGGTGGACAATCCCCGTTGGCACATGCCTCCCGCCAGAGGCGCGCTGGTTGTGTCAAAGCTCCATGACAACAGCAAGACCTCAGTGGGTCTTCAATCGATTGAAGGAGAAAGAAGAGAAATCCCTACTCTGCCCGCTCGATGCGGATGACCTGCGGCTTGTCGGTCAGATGATCGTCCTTAGTGATGCCGTCGACCGCCTTGCGGACCGCCGCTTCTGTCGTCTCGTGGGTGACGAGGATCACCGTCTTCTGCAAGGCGGTATCCGGCCCGGCGGCGTGCTGCACGATCGATTCCAGCGAAATTTCGTTGTCGGCCATGCGCTTGGCGATGGCGGCAAAGACGCCGATGCGGTCATGCACGGTCAGCCGGATGAAATAGCCGCCGGCATGGCTGCGCATCTGCGCCTTCTTGTACGGCCGCAATTCCTTCGCCGGCAGGCCGAAGACCGGACCGTGCTGGAAACCGGGCCGGCTCTTGGCGATGTCGGCAATGTCGCCGACCACCGCCGATGCGGTGGCGTTGCCGCCGGCACCCGGACCGGAGAGCAAAAGCTCGCCAAGGATATCGGTTTCGATGGCCACCGCATTGGTGACGCCGTGCACCTGCGCGATAACCGAAGCCGTCGGCACCATGGTCGGGTGCACGCGCTGTTCGATCCCGCTTTCCGTGCGTTGGGCGACGCCGAGCAGCTTTATCCGGTAGCCAAGATCGCCGGCTGCGCGGATGTCGGCCTGGCTGATGTTGGAAATCCCTTCCATGTAAATGTCGTTGGCGGCAATCCTCGTGCCGAAGGCAAGGCTGGTCAGGATCGACAGCTTGTGTGCGGTGTCGTGCCCTTCGATGTCGAACGTCGGGTCGGCCTCGGCATAGCCCAGCCGCTGCGCGTCCTTCAGGCAGGCGTCGAACGACAGGCCCTCGGCTTCCATGCGGGTCAGGATATAGTTGCAGGTTCCGTTGAGGATGCCGAAGACACGGGTCACCGAATTGCCGGCCATCGCCTCGCGCATCGTCTTGATGACCGGAATACCGCCCGCCACCGCCGCCTCGTAATTGAGCAGCACGCCCTTCCTCTCAGCGATCTCGGCCAGCGCCACGCCGTGCTTGGCGAGCAGCGCCTTGTTGGCGGTGACGACGTGGCGGCCGGTTTCAAGCGCTGCTTTCACGGATGATCGCGACGGCCCCTCGTCGCCGCCGATCAGCTCGACGAAAACGTCGATCTCGGCGGTCTGGGCCATTCCTACCGGATCGTCGAACCACTTGGCCGCGCCGAGATCGACGCCGCGGTCGCGTTTGCGATCGCGGGCCGAAACGGCTGACACGACGATCTCGCGGCCGCATTGCCGCGTCAGTTCCGCCGCCTTGTCGCGCAGCACGCGGGCCACCGACGCGCCGACGGTGCCGAGACCGGCGATTCCAACACGCAACGCTTCAGCCATGTCCGGCGACGCCCCTCAAGGATTTGGTCGATGTGATCTGTGGCCACTCAACGATGCGCGGCGAGCGGCACCACATTGTTGGGCTGTTTGGCGCTGGACGCCAGGAAGCGCTTGATGTTGCGCGCCGCCTGCCGGATCCGGTGCTCGTTCTCGACCAGCGCGATGCGCACATGGTCGTCGCCATGCTCACCGAAGCCGACGCCCGGCGCCACCGCCACGTCGGCATGCTCGATCAGAAGCTTGGAGAATTCGAGCGAACCGAGATGCTTGAACGGCTCCGGGATCGGCGCCCAGGCGAACATCGACGCCGCCGGCGCCGGAACAGTCCAGCCGGCGCGGCTGAAGGCATCGACCATGACGTCGCGGCGCTTGTGGTAGATGTCGCGCACTTCAGCGATATCGGCGCCGTCGCCGTTGAGCGCGTGCGCGGCCGCCACCTGGATCGGCGTGAAGGCGCCGTAGTCTAGATAGGATTTCACCCGCGTCAGCGCCGAGATCAGCCGCTCGTTGCCGACGGCAAAACCCATGCGCCAGCCGGGCATGGAAAAGGTCTTCGACATCGAGGTGAACTCGACCGCCACCTCGATCGCGCCCGGCACCTGCAGCACCGAAGGCGGCGGATTGCCGTCGAAATAGATTTCCGAATAGGCAAGGTCCGACAGGATGATGATGTCGTTCTTCTTGGCGAAGGCCACCACCTCCTTGTAGAAATCGAGCGAGGCGACCTGCGCCGTCGGGTTCGACGGGTAATTGAGGATCAGCGCCAGCGGCTTCGGGATCGAATGGCGGATGCCGCGCTCCAGCGCCGGAATGAAGCCGTCGTCCGGCTCCACCTGCAACGAGCGGATGACGCCGCCCGACATGATGAAGCCGAAAGCGTGGATCGGATAGGTCGGGTTGGGGCACAGGATCACGTCGCCGGGCGCGGTGATCGCCTGCGCCATATTGGCAAAGCCTTCCTTCGAGCCCAGCGTCGCCACCACTTGCGTGTCCGGGTCGAGTTTCACCCCGAAACGGCGGGCATAATAATTGGCCTGGGCGCGGCGCAGGCCCGGAATGCCGCGCGACGACGAATAGCGGTGCGTGCGCGGATCGCGCACGACCTCGCACAATTTGTCGACGATCGCCTTTGGCGTCGGCAGGTCCGGATTGCCCATGCCAAGGTCGATGATGTCGGCGCCGCGCGAACGGGCACTGGCCTTCAGCCGGTTGACCTGCTCGAAGACGTAGGGCGGAAGCCGGCGGACCTTGTGAAATTCTTCCATGTCAATTCCAGACGGTCAAAGTGGTTTTCGGCAAAGGTGCTTGTCGGTCGCGCGATATAACCCTATTTGCAGGTAGGGTCGAGGGCGGGATCGCATTTGGTTTCGATCTGCTTCAGCGCGTCGGTGCCGTGCTTCCTTGCCAGTGTGTTCAGCGCCGCCTGGTTCGTGGCCTTGACCGCGCCGCCTTTTGAGCCCTGCGCCTGCTCGTCGGCTTTCAACTGGGCGAGCTTGGCGTTCCTTTCCGCCTCGGTGAACTGTTCCGCCGCCGCCTGTGGCGGGATATTCAGGTTCGGATAGGTGCCGGTGTTCTTTGGCCCGTCGCTAGCCGCGACCGGCGTGGTACCCTCGACGTTGGTGCTCGAACAGCCGGCGATCGCCAGCAGGACGACCGTCGCGCCCATGCGGCAAAAACGACCAGTGCCGGAAAAACCAGTGGTAGAAAAAACAGCGTCGCCAATATTAATCGTCATATTGTTTCCTTGGCAGCCGAGGTAGAGCACGTTGGACCCTGTCGGACATCCCATGGTAATATGTCAAGAAAACGCTTCGGGAGGAACCCGCCAACCATGTCCAAAACACCCGATTCGGGAAAAACGGAAGATGAGCGGCCTTCCACCGTCGAGCAATATCTGGTGAAGGACCCGGAACGCTTCGCCTTGAACATGGCGCGCATGATCGAGCAGGCCGGCAAGGCGGCCTCCGCATGGGCCGAGCCGCGGGAAAAAGGCGAGGTGCGCGATCATGTCGCCGAGCCGGTCGTCGATATGGTGAAAACCTTCTCCAAGCTCAGCGAATACTGGCTTTCCGATCCGCAGCGCGCGCTGGAGGCGCAGACGCGGCTGTTCTCCGGCTACATGACCGTCTGGGCCAACTCGATCCAGCGCCTCAGCGCCGGCGGCGAAGACGCCGACGACGCGGTCAAGCCAGAGCTCGGCGACAAGCGCTTCCAGGACCCGGAATGGGGCCGCAACGCTTTCTTCGATTTCCTCAAGCAGGCCTATCTTGTCACCTCGCGCTGGGCGACCGAGCTGGTCGAGCACGCCGATGGCCTGGACGAGCACACCCGCCACAAGGCCAGCTTCTACGTCAAACAGGTATCCAACGCCATCTCGCCGTCGAATTTCATCCTGACCAACCCGGAACTGTTTCGCGAGACCATCGCCTCGAACGGCGAAAACCTGGTGCGCGGCATGAAGATGCTGGCCGAGGACATCGCCGCCGGCAAGGGCGACCTGAAACTGAGGCAGGCAGATTACTCGTCCTTCGAGATCGGCAAGAACCTGGCCACGACACCCGGCAAGGTGGTGGGCCGCAGCGATGTCGCCGAGATCCTGCAATACGATCCGGCGACCGAGACCGTACTCAAGCGGCCGCTGCTGATCTGCCCGCCCTGGATCAACAAATTTTACATTCTCGATCTCAACCCGCAAAAATCCTTCATCCGCTGGGCGGTCGAGCAGGGCCATACCGTCTTCGTCATCTCCTGGATCAACCCGGACGAGCGCCACGGCACCAAGAGCTGGGAGGCTTATATCAGAGAGGGCCTGCAATACGGCCTGGACACGATCGAAAAGGCCACCGGTGAAAAGGACGTCAACGCCGTCGGCTATTGCGTCGGCGGCACGCTTCTGGCGGCGGCCCTGGCGCTGATGGCGCAGGAAGGCGACCACCGCATCAAATCGGCCACCTTCTTCACCACGCAGGTCGATTTCACCTATGCCGGCGACCTGAAAGTGTTCGTCGACGAGGAGCAGGTCGCGGCCGTCGAAAAGGCAATGAATGAGAAAGGCTATCTCGACGGCACCAAGATGGCGACCGCCTTCAACATGCTGCGCTCGGGCGACCTGATCTGGCCCTATGTCGTCAACAACTACATGCGCGGCAAGGATCCCCTGCCCTTCGACCTGCTCTACTGGAACGCCGATTCGACCCGCATGGCCGCGGCCAACCATTCCTTCTACCTGCGCAATTGCTATCTCGAGAACAGACTTTCGCAAGGCATGATGGAACTGGCGGGCCGCGTAGTATCGCTGAAGGATATTACCATCCCGGTCTACAATCTCGCCTCGAAGGAAGACCATATCGCGCCGGCGCTTTCGGTTTTCCTCGGCTCGAAGTATTTCGGCGGTGAGGTCGACTACGTCATGGCCGGCTCCGGCCACATCGCCGGTGTCGTCAATCCGCCGGCGGCGCAGAAGTATCACTACTGGACCGGCGGCATGCCGGCGGGCGACTTCGACCAGTGGATCGCCAAGGCCACAAACCATCCCGGCTCCTGGTGGCCGCACTGGCAACGCTGGATCGAGGCCAAGGACAACACCCGCGTGCCGGCCCGCAAACCCGGCAACCACATGAAGACCCTGGGCGACGCGCCAGGCACCTATGTCAAGGTGCGTGTGTAACCTTCTGTAATGTGTGGTGAGTTGACGCGCCGCCAAAAGAGGACGAAATGGTGTCGTCAACCCTTAAGCAGCCTCGATTCCTCTCTAGCCGTCGAATTACTCTGGGGCTTGCGGATTTGACACAGGTCTCGTTTCCGTTCGGGGACAAGGATTTATTTCGGCGAGACGTTCCGACGCCGCGCCAATGATTTACCGGCCGGACCTCGAGGGGGAATTTGGTTTTGAAATCAGCAGGATCGCGCCTCGCGAAGGGAGAAAGCCGCGCCATTGTGGCCGCGCTTTTCTCCGTGCTCCTGGCGTCCTGCACCTCGGCCGGCGACCCGTCCCTGTCGGTCGGCATGCCCGGCTATAACGCCTCTGCTACGGATATCAGCACGGCCTCTGGTACCCAACAGGTCGCCGTTGATTCGTCGTCGCAGATCACGACTTCACAGATGACGATGACCGCCGAGGGCGACGCAAGCCTTCCCGAGCAGGTCGCTTATGTGCCAATGGCCAAGCCGGGAACCCAGGGAGGCGCCAAGTCCGATGCCGGCTTCCCCGTCACGGCTCCTGCGCGCGCAGACGCGACTGCGGGCCAGACGCCGCAGCCACAGGAACAGTCCGCGCAGACGGTTGAACAGGCCGACGCTGCTGCGCAGAAGACTGAAACCGCCGATGCAGGCACGGCCGCGCCGAAGTCCAAAGCCGAGGCCGCCGCGCCGGCGATGAACAATCCGGTTTATGTGACCGCCGGAGAGCCGCAGCCGCAAGCCTATGCGCCGAAGAAGAAGGGGTTCCTCGCCTCTTTGTTCAGCGCCACGCCCGCTTCGGCGGCCCCTGCCCCGCAGGCCAACAACAGGTCGGGCGAGCAACCGACGGCGGCGCAGCCCAAGACGGCGGCAAAGCCGACCATCACCTTGGCCTCGGCCAAATCAGCTGAAAAGCCGATGCAACTGGCTTCGATCGGCGATACCAGCCATTTCACCGATGACGCGCTGCCTGGCGTACGCAAGACCGCACTCTTCGAGATCAAGCGCAAATCCGGTCTCGACGACGACAGCGACGTCGATCTGAACGAGGATGAAGGCGGCGCCTATCAGGTGGCATCCGCTGCCGGGCTTGCCCGGCTGGCGCCCAACGGTCTTTTGAAGCAGACCGAGAATGTCGACGTTGCCTGCCTGAAGCCTTCGCTGGTCCGCGTGCTCAAGACGATCGAGGGCCACTACGGCAAGAAGATGATCGTCACCTCCGGCTATCGTGACCCGGCCCGCAACCGCCGCGCCAACGGCGCCAAGAATTCGCTGCACATGTATTGCGCCGCTGCCGACATCCAGGTTCCAGGCGTCTCGAAAGCGCAACTGGCAAGCTACATCCGCAGCATGCCCGGGCGCGGCGGCGTCGGCACCTACTGCCATACCGAATCCGTTCACATCGACGTCGGTCCCGAGCGCGACTGGAACTGGCGCTGCCGCCGGCGGCGGTAGCGGCTGGTTCTTCCCTCGTTTAATGCAACGTCCGCAATGCGCCGTCTCACGACGGCATACGGTGCCGCGTCGAACCGGGCTAAATCGCCGAAAATGCGCGGTTTTGCGGCCACTGAAAAAAGTTGTCGCAGGCGGCGGCAGACGGGTTGCCGGTTTGGTGCAACGCAACTATAAGCGCTCACATCTGAGCGCGCCCATCGTCTAGCGGTCAGGACACCGCCCTTTCACGGCGGTAACAGGGGTTCGATTCCCCTTGGGCGTACCAATGATTTCAACAACTTGACGACAATCCGAGATCTTCGGCCCCGATAAGGGACCGGAAATGCACTGCTGCGCGGGCCATTTCTGTGCCTAATCCGGCCCAGACGAGCCCAATGTTTGGTGCAGGACTCGAAGGCAGATCTTCGCCCCATTGCCGTCGCGGGGGTGCAAAATCCTCCCACATCAATCCGACTGTGGATGGGGAGGCGGAGGCGTGCGAACCGCTAAGGCCTCCTTGCAGCTCTTTAGCATCAGTTCGTGCAGAAATGGGTCGGCTCCAACCATAAGGAGGTCCATCAATGCAGCGTCGAAACTCAGTGCGTCTACATGAGCGTCAACAGCTTTCGTACCCGCTGCGTATTGTCTGACCTATGGTGGACGAAACTCACAGCAAGCAGCACCAGCATTCGCCCGACAAGCTGCCGGCAAAGTCGCAACACGACCACGCGGCGACCAGTTCTCGTCCAGATTTTCACGATCCGCTCAAGGCTCGGGGCTCTGCAGGTCCCGTCCTCGACAACAGCACCAATCCTGGTGCTAAATGTCTGCTAATGGTCCGTCCCGCCAATAACCGGAAATGGCGCGACCAAGACCGGTTCTGGCAACTGGGCCAAACGGGTGAAAGCCACGTGCGCCGCGAGTAGGACATCAATTCGTGCCAGTCGTTTTGCGGTCATTGTCCTATTCTCAACACCACTTTGCGCCCGTCGGAAAGGGTTCCCGTTCCTGTGCCAACCGGGGGTTGTCTGCTGGTCAGCGAGAACACGAATCGGGTTGAGAGTTGCCCGCAAACCATCGTTCCTTCTCCATGCGAGAAGGTAAGGTTGGCAGTGGTCGTGCCTCGGCATTCGACCCCGGTGTTGGTCTGTCCGCGAATAGTACCGCGCCGTGTAATACTGTTGACGAAAGCCGTCCCGGAAAAGGAGAGCGTCCCGTCAACAGTCTGACCGGAGACTGGTGCCGTGATGGTGAGCAGATTTTGCGCCTGCGCGTAACCGGCAGCGTCTGCGACACCACAGGCAATCAACATTGTCGCCAAGATTCCCCGGAAAGTACGGTGCATATGGACGGTTCCTTTGAGACCGCTCCTGCGAGGCTAAAGCAAACGCCTTTGGCTCCTCATCTGTTGAGCCGTCTTCAGTTGTCAAGGAATTCAGCAGTCAGACTGCCTTGATTGGCTTCCAGCCACGCCTTGGACGCGACGTGGTTGCAAATTCACGATGGAGGGATAGCCGCGGTTTAAGGCATCGGTCTTGAAAACCGGTGTGCGCTATCCCGCAAGGCATTGTGGAATATTGAGTTTTACGGAGATATGGCGTCGCAAGTGGCACAGAAATGGCACAAACTGAAAAAGCGACGCCGAAAAGTGACTTGGATGGGTGGCCGAGTGGTTTTAGGCTCTGGTCTTGAAAACCAGCGTAGGGGCAACTCTACCGTGGGTTCGAATCCCACCCATCCGCCAGTCGCTCTTTGGGGCGTGTGGACGCTAAGTCGAACGCTCCTGGAGACGGTAGAGAAGGTTACCGGCAAACCTGCAGCCTAGGTCCAATGACACAATACAGGGCCGGTGAATTAACATCGCGCCGGACTCCGCGCGTGGCTTTGGGGTTGGTCTTCGACAGCGTGGCCATACTCTTCGGCACAACCACCAATTTCGTAATAGAACGCACCGAAGGCCTTCAGAGCATCGAACTGGGTGGAGCCGCTGCTAGGTCCGATACAGGCCACGCTCATAGACGGCGTCGCCGTTGAAATCGAAGGCGGCGCATTCGCTACAATGGCATCAATACGCCCGGAAGATCGTGTCGCAGCATGGACCGCCCCGAAGAGCCCGCGTGCCACCGGCCCTATCTTGGTCTCCCAAGCCAAGGAAACCTTCCGTGCAACGTCACTATCGCTACGACCATTTGGGTCTCTTCGAGCGATGGTCTAGAATACGAAGTGTTCCGCGCAGGAGGGACGAAGATGAAAGTCGGCATTGTCGGAGCTGGGATGGTGGGCAGTGCGGCTGCATATGCACTTGGCCTGCGCGGGGTGGCTAGCGAGGTTGTGCTGGTTGATTTGGATTCGGCTTTGGCCGAGGCACACGCTCTGGATATCGCCCATGCTCTCCCGTTTGCCTCCGGCACGTCGATTGCGAGCGGGGACTACGACCGGCTTCGAAATGCAGGAATAGTCATCATTGCAGCGGGGTCCGCGCAGCGCCCCGGTGAGACAAGGACTGACCTTCTCGGACGGAACGCCGCAATCTTTCGAGATATCATCGGCGAAATCATGCGCGTTTGTCCCGATGTGATCCTTTTGGTCGCATCGAACCCGGTCGACATAATGACCCAGATCACACAGGTGATTTCAGGCCTGCCGGCAGGCCGCGTGATTGGATCAGGCACTATCCTTGATACAGCGCGGTTTCGCAGTTTGCTGGGAGCGCATCTCCACGTCTCGCCTCGCTCCATCCACGCATATGTGCTCGGAGAACATGGCGACAGCCAAGTACTGGCTTGGTCCAGCGCCCGCGCAGGAGCGGTTCCGATTGCGACCTTCGCTACACAGGTCGGAGCCCCGATCACAGAATCAGTCCGAGCAGAGATCGACGACAGGACCAGAAATGCTGCCTATACAATTATCCGGGGAAAGGGATCCACCTACTACGGCATCGCAGCCGGCCTCGCTCGGCTCATCGGCGCGATAAGGCAAGATGAGCAGGCGGTCTTCTCTGTTTCGATCGTTACCGAGAACACGGAGGGGGTTCAGGATGTTGCGCTGTCAATTCCTCGGATCGTGGGGCGCGAAGGGGTGACCGCCGATCTCTATCCTGAACTCGATGCACAGGAGCGCGCGGCGCTCCACCGAAGCGCTTCGGTTTTGCGGGGACTGTTCGAGTCGGTGCCCCTCTAGAAATTGGAGGCCGGCCTGATTTGCCATCGGTGCCGATCGAATTTGACGCTAATGCCGGAAGCGCTCGGCGCTGAGTTGTAGGCAGGACCGATCTTTCCCGGCTGGTCGGTCCTCAACGATATCGGCTGGAGTTTCTCTGCCCTCGGGGCTCGCTAAACCCCTGCGGAAGGTAACGTCGGTGGACCTGGACCGCCAACTCAACGATCAATCGTGGCCACTAACCGATTAACACGCGAACCTCGTGTGTCAGGTCTTCGTCTGTGAGGGGAACATTTCCGTTTGGCAAAAAAGGACCCCATCCATCATCACCGAGCGTACTCCTCGGCCAGCCCCGGACGAATTGTCAAAGCGAATCTCATAAGTCGCACGACCGTGCCGATAGGTGATTTCATAGTCCGACCAGCTTGCGGGAACACATGGCTGGAACAGGAGGAACTGACCTTCACGTCAGCATTTGATAAATGCATGACGCGGAAACGATCAGAAATCAAGGCCGAAAATGAACGCTTCCAGCTTGTGTCCTCGAGCTTGGGCGCGAAACGCCACCGCATGTATCGCAGGGCCACTTCGGCCCCTACCGAGGTCGTAGGGCGGCGCGAAGGGGCACACACCGGACGGCCGCTTTGGGCCTCCACGGCCTGCCTGAGCGGCCTTTGAGGCGGGTCGAGCGGGCGGTATCGGGTTTCGAACTCGCGAAGTGCCTTCTCGCCATCGATCCGGAACGTTGCAAGGCTGGATCCTAAAATTGTCCGGCACCCCCTTCCACTGGTAGTAGGTATAGGTCGCAAGCAACTGACGTTCGTTTGAATGCAGTGCGACGCCTCGGTTATGTTTCGCCGTCTCCACGATGCGCGCTATCAGCGGCGCTACAATTCCCTCCAGATGGGCAAAGGCGAGCTCAAGGTCGACGTTTTTAGACAGGTCTTTTTCAAATGAGGTGTAAAGCTGTCGTTCAAAGAACACCTTACCAGGTGGATTCTGGAACACCCCCCGGGCAAGCGTTCGCCGATCAAGACGTGCAAAGCGCCAGCATCGTCAACGAAGTTTCGGAGAAGAAACTGCGGCACGAAATGATGGTCGGCTGGCGGTTTGTTCTTGGCCATACCACGGTAAGTAGCAGGCGAACAAAAAGCCCGCCACCGTGAGGCAGCGGGCATTCCGATCAGACTTCGCGGAATAATGATGGACCTGAGACGTTGTCGATAGAGAACACCCTACCAAAGGAGGTTATCGATATGCGCCTTTTCATCCTGTTTTCGGTATTACTTTTGACTGCCTGCATGACAGCACCACGCGGCGAGACTCCACCCGCACGGCCAACCGCGTCTACATCGAGCGGGAGCAGTAGTGGCAGTGCCGGCGGTACTGGCGGTGGCGGCTACTAAAGACGCGATCGACACTCAGTTTGGAAATCGCAGAGAACGTTAATCGCGCCGAACTGACCGCCCCAGCAAAAAAAGCCCGCCACCACCGGAGGCAGCGGGCCATTATCGTTTCGGCTACGGAACGATAGTCAGTTTGCTTTCTCACGCATCGCCCGGAAAATATAGGAACGGAACTCCGCCCCCAACTCGGGCGAGAGGCGCAATGAACGCCCGCCGTTTGCGGCTTCGGTCTTGAACACCAGGATCATATCACCATTCGCCGGATCGAACGTCGGGATCAGTAGTTCCAGCCGCTCGGCGGTCTCCATGTAGTGCGCGATATTGTCTTTCATGACGCATCGCCCTCCGCGTTAGCCAGTCCAGTTGATTCGGCTTTACCTAGGGTTACTGCCGCGGCGGTCGCCGCGCCGATGCCGGTTAGGATAGTGCGGCGGTTGATGACAGCGGGCATGCCTTCGGCGGCTGCCCGAACAGAGGTGTTCGGCATTGTGCACTCCTCTCCATTGTGCTAATTGCACTTCTATGGTGGCAAATGCACTATACAGGAATTAACTATGGTGACAAGTGCACAAATTCGGGCGGCGCGCGGACTGTTGAACTGGACTGTCCGCGATCTTGCCGACAAGTCGGGCGTGCACAGGAACACCGTGACCAGAATCGAGACTGAAGCGACAACGCCAGGGCACTCCATCGCGGCCGTTCAAGCATCCCTCGAAGCGGCCGGCGTCGAGTTCATCCCGGAGAATGGCGGTGGCGCCGGCGTGAGGCTGAAGAAGGATTGACGCGCCGCCCGTGCCCGCGCGATGCCTTAGCGAGGGTGCGAGAAGGCGCGAGAGCGCCGGCACAAGCGGATCCTGGACACGGTGCGCGACAACGACATCGCGATCATCGGGCGCTGAGATCAGGGCGATCCTGCAAGGCCTCCGACTTTGCGGGTTTGTTAATCCCGCCCGATCAGGACGCTTCCTGCACTTCCTCGACTTGTGGCGTCACGGGTGCAGAATTAACGACGTAGGTGTTCGAGGTCAGGTCGCTAGTAGATCGGATGATGATGCCATCGTCTCTTAATCGGGCAAACGTTGCCCTTGCGATACGCATGGGCTTGCCTTTGGCATCTGCGGCTGTGACTTTGTTCGACCAGGGAACGTGAGTGATGGTGTCAACGCGCTTGAGAAAGCGCTTTTCCCTCTCGGTCAACTCGATCACGCCCGTTCCTCCATATCGTTGGCAGCGTTTGGTTGGCCGGTAACGCCGATGATGCGACTCCGTTCCAAGGACCCACACGCCAAGCGCTCGCGCGGTGCACCAAATTGACATCGTGTCTTGCTGCCGGTCATCGCCCGTCCTTTGCCTTGCCGTACGCATTCGGGATGGTGTCGGGCGTGTAGATCAGCCCGACTTTCTTGCCGCCGCACTTGGCGCATTTCAGCTTTGGAATGAGGTCATCCGCCATTGCCGGCGCGTCTGGACGCGGCGGCACCGCTTAGGGCTTTCTCGCCCTTGCGGGGCGAAGCTTGCGAGTCACCAGACGTTGCTCCACGATGACCATCATGCGAGGGGCACAGCAATCATGGCCACAAGGTCTCAGTCATCTGAGAGCCGCAGCTTTTGGGCAGGCATTATCCTTTGGTCAATTTTGGATTTTGCGATCGTCCTGGCTATAGCGTCGATCTGGAACGATTGGCCGGCCGCATTGGTGGTAGCCGCGGCAGCCACCATCGCAATTTGGTTGGCTCAAATGGTGCTGGCCCTCTACGGCTTCGCTCGCTACATGGCATACTTCTGGTTTTTTGAGAGGGAGAGCCGAACTAGGGCAACGGTTGATCAGCTTGTTCAACTGAAAATGCCGGCTCCCAATGAGCTTTACAACGACGTTGATGAATATCTGCTGTCGGCGGCAAACGATCCATCAACATCAAACGACGGCAGATTGTTTGCTGGAGCTACGCTCGGCATTTTGGAAGCCACAAGGAAGTTCGGACCCAGGGGCGTCGCTATCTTAACCGCTATGGTCATCGAAGAAAGCCTCCGCCAATATAGTCGTTTGAAGCTGGTTCAAGAATGACCGGTTGCCGAGTGCTTTGCCGTCACTGCGAACGCTCGACAGCAACGTTGGCGCGTCATCTCCCTCGCCGGCCTGGAGAAATTCAACGACAGCAGAAAGAAGTCGCTCGGCCACGATCCTATTCATGGCCAGCTCAATCGTGCCGCTGTCGGTCTCCAGTTCGAGCAGTCCGATCAGCGGATCGGCCGACATCCATGTGGTGTCGGCGGAGAGCAGTTTGGTGAATCCGGTTTTGCTGGGCTTGCGTTTCATGGTGCCTCCATCGGCTGGAAGAAGCTTCCGGGGCAGTGTTCGTTCGAATGATGCTTTTCCGTTGCCTTTGAGCGCAAGTTTTTGGTCAGCCAGCACAGCGCCTCCTCTTAAGCTCGCTGGTGGTCAATGCCCGGCGGCCGGCTGATCGTCACCCCAATAGGGCTGCCGGGCCGCTAGAACTTGCTCAACGGATGGCGCGGACTTCATGACCCGGATTAGGCCCAACAACCACACCAGCGGCATCCTCTTTGGCGAGGTGCTATATCATGCCGATCCCGAGCACCCGCCGCCATCCTATGTGTCGCAATATGGGGTGCAGGAAGATGAAACGGCTAATCAAATACGACCCTAAGCGCCACATGCGCTACGATCCGGACCTGCTGCCCCGCACGGGGCACAGGTACAAGCCGGCCAAACCGGCCCACGATGCCGTATGGTGGCCCAATGTCATTTCGGTAATTGCTATTGCCGGTTTCTTCTTCCTCACGTTCATCTGGAGCTGACGATGCGATTGACGCTGACGAAAGCACTGCCGACATATTTCCGGCTGCCTGGGTCAGCCATGAGAGCAAACGCGGGCTTGCCCCTCTCGCGTTCGACGCCGAGAAGTTCAAACTCGCTTTCGGTGAAGGATTTTGTCTTCAGCCAATTGGTAGTCGGACCGCTGCGATATTTGCTGTCTCGACGCTTCGATACCATTCCTTCCAGGCCGGCCGCGTCGATCAGATGATAGATCGCATTAGCCTCGCCTGGCATTGTCTCACTGAACTGGATGCGGCTGTCAGACCCTATAAGGCCGGTCAGGATTTCCCGCCGATCCTCAAGCGCCATGTCGCGCAAGTCGTGGCCATTGAGATGCAGCAGATCGAACGCGACGAAATAGAGGTTGTGCTGGCGCCTGGTGATTGCCTTGCGCAACGCGGCAAAATCCGAAAGGCCAGCGTCATTTAAGACGACGACTTCGCCGTCGAGAGGCGCTGGACCGCGTATCGACTGGCACGAGGGGAGCGCGCTCGAAATGCCGTTCCCTGACTCCAGCTTCGATCTGGTTCTTTGCCAACTCGGACTGCAGTTTTTTCCGGACCGATCGAGTGCGCTACGTGAGATGTTCCGGGTTCTGGTGCCTGACGGCCGATTGGCCTTAAGCGTTTTCAGCGCTATTGAGCACACCCCTGCGGCAAAGGCGCTGGCGGATGCCCTGGATCGACACCTCGGTCCAGGCGCTTCGGCAACGAAACGGTCCGAGCATTCACTTGCCGATGCGGACGAGCTTTACCGATTGGTGACTGGGGCGGGATTTCGTCAGGTGACCATCGACACAACGACACAGAACATCCGATTCCCCTCGTCAAAGGAATATGTGCGACTACAGCTGGCAGCGACTCCGCAGGCTGGGCTGGTCAGCGGAATGGATGCCGGACATCGCGACGCAGTCACCGCAGCGATTATGGGTGATCTAAGTTCCTCGCTGGCAAACTATTCAACTGGAGGGGAGCTGATGTTCCCCCAAGAGGCTCACGTCGTGCTCGCACGCAAATAGCGCAGCTGTCGCCCTGCCATTTCGCTTGTCGTTGGTTTAGTCGTGGCGGCGATCGCATCAAAGGATCGGTCGGAACGCAGCGGCATCCGGTGTTCAACAGCGCGCACGCAAGGTGAGCCCTAGTTAGAGGAGGAGCGTAGCAACCCCTCCTCCTCGGCAGCAGCCTCGAAGGCCTTCCTTACGTCGTCGGGCGTGCGCTCGCCTTCAATGAGAGCCATGCAGGCCTCGACCGCCTCCTTCCACTTAGGTCCCCGCTTGGTCCACCTCATGAGTTCCGCAGCGGCACCCTCGACATTATTGCAGCCGTAGGTGAGCCCAGGTCGAACGGTCTCGATGATGACCGGAGGGTGAAACCAATGGAGAGCCATAATACCTCCTACTCGGGCGAGAGATACATCTCCGCCTCCTTAGCGGCAGCCACGAAAGCCTTTCGAATTACATGAGGGTCGATCGGATCGCCCTCCAGTGCTGACAGGCAGAGGGTCCACGCCTTGTGCCAGCGAGGCCCTCTCCGGGTCCACCTCTTGAGCTGCTCAAGAGCTGCCCTCGTATTGTTGCAGCCATGCCTGACACCGTCCGTTTCAGTCTTCACGAACACCGGAGGGACGAACCAAAGAGTTGCCATGACACCTCCCTACTCAGGCGAGAGATACACCTCGCCTCCCTGGCAGCCGCCTCAAAGGCTTGTCGGACCACTTGGGGGGACACTCTGCCCTCGAACGCGTCAACGCAGGATGGGACCGCTTTCGTCCACTTCGGGCCCTTTGTGTCCCACGCCATGAGTTCCTCGGCGGCTCCCTCGACGTGGCTTACCCCATGGCGAATGCCCGGACGTTTCGCCTTCACGTAAACCGGGGGAGAAAACCAGAGGAGACTCATGAGGGTAAATTAGGGGATGCTCACATGTTTGGTAGAGGCGGGCAACACGGTCGGCCCGCGCTCAGAGAAGGAGCGCGGGCTTATCCTGCTGCCATTCTCCCCTTGCCTACACTGTTGGGCGACTATCTTTCGTTGAAGTCCGCCCTAGCTCGGTTCCACTTGCTCTAGCGTCAGCGTCACATTTCCAAAGGTGTCGATCAGATCGTCGTCGCAGGCGCAGATATGAGCTTCGGGCTCATAGAGAGAAAGTCTCAGGTGCACCAAAATGCTGGTGCGCTCCGCGCTTACTTCGATCCGACGAGCTTCAATCGCATTGCGGCGCATGACGATATTGCAATGCTCCTCCAAATTCGGCCTTGGGTGATGGAGAACCGCAAGTTCTAGAAATTTCTGCGGCGCGCCAAGAACTGCCGAAACATCCAGCTTGAACGATCCTAAATAATGGACGGTATCTCCCGGCCGCTTTAAGGGAGCTTGTTTAATCAGGGCTCGTTCAACGTTTGATTCTATTGCTGTTCTGCAGCCGTAGTCGTGCACTTCAGGCCAGCCCGGCAAAAGCGATCCACGGCCCACCGATATTGTGTAGACACGCCTTCCGTCTTCATCATCTTCACTGGTGAAATCTGCAATAGCTCTTTCTGGCGCCACAACCCCGGATGTGACCATCCTAGGATACAAAGCCGACCTATAAATTATTTCAACATCACTCAGCATTCGATGCTGCTTTGAGGGGTGAACTAAGTGTTTTCAGTAAAGCCGAAATCTCGGGGGTGTCTAATTATACAATTTGGTATGGTCACTGCATTTTGGTCAATTTGTTAACTGTCAAAAACGCCGCGTCTCCATCACTAATAGTGACATATCTGCTGATTTGATCTTTGTCCCAAGTGAAGACCACTGCGTCACCGCCGTGAGCGAAGATCTTTGGCGCTTCAACCCCTGATGATTCAATGAAAGCCAACACACGCTCGGCATCAATAGCGGTCGCTTTATCGACGCCATCTGAGAAACCCTCAGGAAGCGCAAGCATCTGATCAATCGCAGTGAAAAGTGCTGAAAACTTCATCGAATCCGACTTTGGACGCTCGGCGCTCACCTCCGAAACCACGCTATTTAATCTTCTGTGGATGAGCCAATCGCGATAAGACGGCCAATGCCAGACGGAGGTCGTCGTCACGCTCTCTTCACTTGGCTCATTCTGCCCCAACCCAGCCGAGGACTCCGCAAGATCACTGTCGTCTAGCGTCGTAAGATAGTAGATGCCATGATAGTTGGTTGCCGAAACGCTACGCATCACCAAAGTCCATCCAATGTTCCTATGGATCGAAGCCTAATCGCCTCCCCTCCAAGTTTACTCCAAACCGCGCTTTGTAGGTGGGGCAATCGCATGGCCTGTCGCGCTTGTCCTCCTGGTGCTGGTCTTTCGCAAGCAACTCGTGAAGCTCGTAGCGCGGGTCCGAGCGGTTAGCGGCCCTGCTGGTATCAGCGCTAGTTTCGCGGATGAGATGGAGAAGGTTAGAGAGGCGGTGGAGCAAACTCCCCCGGGCCAAAAACGACTTGAACGTCCAGCTCTCGAAGTCAGCGATCCATATTTAGAGTTGGCCAAAACCTATCCTGAGGCAGCGATCATGAACTCCTATAAGGATTTGGAGGCTTTCCTGACCGATGCTATGGGCAAAAATTCACGCATTATCTCACCGACAATGCTTATGACGGTTCTTCACAACACGAGGGAGATCCCGAGTGAAGTATTTGAATTATTTCAACGTGTGCGAGCCGCTATGTGTTTAGTCCCGGCATTTGATGGGTGGGATCGAGTCGGAACCGTTCGGGCTCTTTTGCCCAGATTTTGCAGATGAATTCGTGGGGCGTGAGGCCCTTGAGGGTCTTAAGCCGGCGCGCGAAATTGTAAGCTAAGATGAAGTCGGCGAGATGCCGACGCAGTTGCTCGTGATCGTCATAGTGGAAGCGCTTGACGGTGGCGTCCTTGATGGTCCGATTCATCCGCTCGACCTGGCCGTTCGTCCAGGGATGGTTGATCTTTGTGAGCCGGTGCTCGATGCCATGTTCGTCGCAGATGCCGTCGAAGATGTGCTGAAGGGCATGCCGGTCGCAGGTCCGGTTGGCGAACTGAATGCCGTTGTCGGTCAGAATGGTATGGATGGCATAGGGCACGGTCGCGATCAGGTTGCGAAGGAATTGGGCCACCGCCATCTTGCCCGCCGTCGGGTGCAATTCCGCATAGGCGAATTTCGACGTCCGATCGATGGCCAAGAAAAGGCGCAGCTTGCCCTCGGCGGTCTGCACCTCGGCGAGGTCGATATGGAAATAGCCGAGCGGATAGGCGTTGAACTTCTTCCTGGCCGGCTTGTCGGCGTCCACCTGCGGCAGCCGCGAAATGCCATGGCGCTGAAGGCAGCGATGCAACGACGAGCGCGTCAGATGCGGGATCGAGGGCTGTAGGGCATAGAGACAATCATCCAGCGCCAGCAACGTGTGCTTGCGAAAGGCGACGATCACCGCTTCCTCTTCGAGCGACAGCACTGTCGATCTTGGTTTCTTCGGGCCGGTGGGAAGATCGGCGGTCGAGATCCGGTTCCTCCACTTTCTAACTGTCTTCTGATCGATGCCGTAGCGCTTGGCCAGCGCTCTCAGGCTCTCTTGACTATGCTGTATCGCTCGACGGACTGCCTCTGTCGTCGTGGCGCGGCGGTGTAGAACCTGTCCCATAGCGCATCCTTTGATTCGGACAGCAATGATGCGCCATTAAAGTCCGGGATCAAACAGCTAGGAACTTGGCTGTGCACTCATCGTCGCGGTTGACGGCGGGAGAAGCTATCGAGTTCCGGGGATTTGTCGGTTCACTGATAGAGGCCATCCGGCCTATTGCACCCAAATTAAAGCAGTTAGCAGACAACATCGCGCCAACGCTACGCGAAGCAACTCGATCTCGGCGTGTTAGTCCTAAAAGAGCGACTTACTAGAGACGGCTCCGAAGAGATGAAGCGGGTCAGAACTGACAACCTCGGGACCGGCCACAGGGGCAAGCAGCACGATGGCCCGTAGACGATGAATCGAAACATCCCATCGCATTCGCGAGGCAATGCGCTCGGATGACTTCATGCGGATGGGCGGCGACGGCAAGACCGTCGAGGCGGACGAAACCTACATTGGCCGCCGCGTGACGTTCCGGTCAACAAGGGCTTATTGACAGCGCGCCATGACACTCCAAGCTTTTTGGAGTTGACCGTTGATCCAGTCATCCAATAGCGGTTCAGTATGGGTTTCCAGATACTGGTCCGCGAGTTGGTTCTGCCGCGCAACTTCAGCGTGACCGTGGGGTCATAAAGCTGCTTCGACATCACGGCGGCCGTATATCTCATTTTCGCATAACCACTGCGGCCTGATGATCGTGCGCCTGCTCCTTCACAGCGACAACTGGTATGATCCGGCCCCACCGCCGCTCCAAGGAAGGGACGTCATAAAACACCTGAGAGTTCGGGTCAGCGCCGAAGGTAAACACCGACCACTCGACTCCATCAGGATTATTTTCGGCGAAGTTGGAGTTCAGTTCTGCAAGTAGGTCAGAGAAAAGTGGATCATCGCGATACTTCGTTCGCAGAAGATCAATCGTCTGCCGAGTATGAATGGTGATATATGCGTAACCGTCCTGACGGAGAACGCGCCGAACTTCGAGGAGCCACGCCTCAGCCAATTCGGATATATGCGTGAAAACCGATCCGCAGTAAACCAAGTCGAAGGTGCTGTCTTCAAATGGAAGATGCGGTGCTGTGGTGTTGGTTGCGAAGAGCATCGGCGGATTAAGGTGTTCCTGGCACCAGGCGATATGCTCGGCATTAATGTCGAGGCCCCAATGCTCTGATGTCTCGTCTCGCGGAAGAAATCGCAGCATGCGGCCACTGGCGCATCCGAGATCGAGCACGCGTGTCAACGGAATAGGCGGTTGCCCGACTTCATTGAGGATGCAAAGCATTTGTGCCACGTCATCTTGTCCGCATTTCAAATAGTCTAATTCAGTCTGGGCGTATCCTTCCCACAGATGTTGAGGTGGAACCGGCGCGGCATTCTTTGACTGGGAGGGACAAACAAACAAGACGTTATGGTGTCTGGCTAAGGGGATGAATCGGGCCGAGCTGCCGGGACGTTCTTGGCTGATGAGTTGCTCGGTCGCGAGCTTGAAACGCTTGGTTTTACTTAACTGCCCAGCTAGCTTTTCCATCAGCGCCATTGCGCGACGATCCTGACTTAGTTTACGAGCTAGTCGTTCAATGAGGTTCATTTGCGCAGCCTCCAATTCTGATCGATGATCTGGGAGCGGTAGCCATCGAACTTGGCTTCATGCATCCAGTCGTCGCCTTTGGGCGGCTTGGCGACCAAGGTGGGCATCATCGGAGGAATAAATTCTAGCCGGCCGCCGGCAATCACTGGTTTACGCACAAATTCGAGTCTAGGTCCGTCCGATCTGGCGGCTAGGGGAACGGAACGTGACCATTTTACTAAATTAGTAATGATGCATGAAACGGCTTATTTTTCGTCCCAGCCGGCGGACACGCCCACACCCCCGCCGGTTAGGCCCGGCGGTCGGTTGCCTACTCCGCAGCGGCTGTCGGGCCGACCATCTCAGCGAGGATGCAGTGGAAGCGCCAGAGACGATCCAAAACGCCTGGGCCGGCCTTAAGCTGGTTCGCACGGCTATTGAACAGACCTGCCCGGCTGGTGTGCTGCCGAGCGAAGAAGCTGTCTTGCTGCTCTACGGTCCCGAGCCGGTCCATGAGGGCGAAGCGCTTGCCAAAGCCATTATCGAAACGGTGGAAAGGCTGAACCGATAACGTCAAACGGTTTCGCCTGGGCGTACCGCTTGAGAAACACACCCGCTAGAAATCTTTATCTGGCCTCGATAGGCGCGAGAATCGCGTCAGGGTCGAGGCCAAGAGCCCGGCTATTTCCATTCAAACCTATCGGTCGGCTCAAGGCTGGATTGAAACTTATGGCGAAGGGCCGCCAGAGACGCCATTTTCTCATTCAGGTAGGCATCGAAGAACAGCACTGCTCCGTCTTGTACAACGCGAGTGTAACGGGTCTCGTCCTCGGGGCCGTGGGCGTGTGGTCCGTACTTCAAGCCGGAAAACGAATTGTGGTCAGCACAGTCGAGAACGAGCAGATATTGATGAGGGATGGTCAGCGCTTCGTAAGGAAGGGTCCGTTGTATCGGATCGAATTCCTTGTTGCCGGGCACCGCATTGCCATCTCTCGTGCCCGTGATGTGAAACAGCGGGATTCTGATATCGCGGTAAAGGGCGACCAACTCGCCGCCTTGGATGGGTATGTTCGGGCTCATGACCAAGCCAGCGCGAATTCTCGGCTCCTTGAAAAACCACTGCCCGCCCGGACCCATTCTCTGCCCTGCGGCAACCATCGTCGAGACGCCTCCATAAGAGTGTCCGGCCATTCCGATGCGTGTCAAATCCAGGCGGCCGGCGAGCCGCCCCTCGCCGTTCATGCGCGCAAGCTCGCGCAGGGCAAAGGGCACGTCCTGAAATCGCGCGCGCGCAGCATTTGGCGTCCCACATGGCTTCACGAAGAATGCGGTAGACGCCCGCCAATGCCATGGGACACAAGGATCACCGGGTAAGCGCCAGAGAGGGGGGCGGGGGCATAAAGCCGGTACGGCACGGTACGGCCGCGCGATCGAGAAGGGTTTCCGGACATACGATTTCCTGCGCGGCAACGAACCTTACAAATATTCCTTCGGTACCCACGACACCGTCCTCAACTGCACGCTGGTGCGAACCAAAACCGGCCGGAACCTTGGCGACCGGCTGGACAGGCGATCCTTGGGCGGCGCGTTGCAGGAGGCGGCCCGCTTCCACAAGAAGGGTTGGGTCATCCAGGCTGAGAACGTCTATCGCCAGATCCTGAACACCGAGCCGACGCATGATCAGGCGCTGTACGGACTCGGTCACGTTTTGGGTACGAAGGGCGATCACCGTCAGGCTGCGGAATGCTTCGGCGCGCTTGCAGCTATGTCGCCGCAATCTGTAAACGCCTGGCTTTGCCTGGGCATTGCGCAGCAGTCGCTAAACGACCACTCCGCAGCCATCGAGTCGTTTGGGCGAGCCACGGACCTCGATCCGGGCCTCACCCTAGCGCGTTATGCCCGGGGCCGCAGCCTTCTCGCCCTTCAGCGGACGGATGAGGCGGCCCAGGCTTTCACGCTGGTGCTTGAGAATGGATCGCCCGCGCCGGCGGAAACCGCCCTGCGCGCCAAAGCCCGGCGACAATTGCAGCAGTTGAGGACAGCCAAGCCGCTCTACATTCTAAAGAAACCTGAGCGCGAGACGCCCGTCATCCAGTCGTCGGTGCCGCTGGGGCTGACAAATCTGCTCAAGGTTGCGCGGCCGGCAACCGCGAGCCGCTCCATCTCTTCTGTTGCTTGACGAGGGGCTTGCCTTAGGATCAGCACGCGATTGGCCCGCCCAGAGCGGGCCAATCGCAACGGCAATCAAGTCGGGAGAGGTCCCCTGCCGCTGCAAGCCGCTCAAACAACTCGGCGCCGCCTCGTCATGGAGCCGGTTGGGGCCAGCGCTGTAACGCAGCACGGCCAACGTCGGTAAGCGCATAGACGCCGCGCTCGGCCCTGGCGAACCAGCCATAGACGTTGTGAAGCAGGATCTTGGCAGCGCGTGGTGAAATGGTTTTCAAGTCGCGCGGGCGCTTCGGGCCGTCGATCATCGCAGCGGCGCAGGCCAGCGCATCCTGGCGGTAAGCGGTCATTATCGGCGTACGCGAGCCGCCGCCGACTACAGGGTCGCCGCGCCGTCGCCGATGCTCGTCCACCAGACGCGATCTTCGCCTCGGGTCTCGCCGGGGCGGCAAGGCGGCCGGGCTGAGCAGCAATTCGACGTTGCCGGCGGAACCAACTCCCAGAAGGCCGAAGCCGAGCCGCCTGCAGAGTGCGCGGAACCGGCGATCGCGCTCGCGGCCTTTGCCTCGACTTGACATGCGCGCCGCAAGCCAGACCTCATCGCATGACGCAGCACGATCGACACCTTGAAGTATGAGCTCGAGGTTGAACTGCAATTTCAATTCGCAGATGACGACCACGGGCGGCTCGCCGTCGCGCAACCCCACGACGTCGCAACCACCAACTTCGCCTTTTACGGTGAATTCCAGGCCCTCAAGAAACCGCTTCACCGGCATGTAAAGAGACGTTTCCTGCATGCCGGAGCCATAGCCGATTCGTGACTGGCTGGCACAGCATCACCGAAGGGCATGCCGCTCTGGGGCAGATTTGCCGCTCGTCGAACGCATGGAAGGGTGGGATGCCAGCTCGGCCGCTAAGCCCTCAGCCCCCTCGCCGCGCCAGAACGCTTGCCCGGAACCATCATATCCCTGGCCAGCAGGCGGCTCACCCGGCAGAACGCCATGAACGCCCGGCAAGCCTCCTCGGTCTCGACCAGGTCGACCGTGGCGCCGAAGCAGGCATTGAATGCGGCCTGATAGACCGGGCCTTGCCGACGAACCGGCCAGCCTTGCAGGAAATCCAGCGCCTGTTCGACGCTGTAGATTTCCTCGACCGGCAGGCCAGGCGCGGTCGTGATGCGCACCGGCACCTCGAATTGCAATCTGTCCATTCCTGTCTCTCCAGAACGCGTTCCCGCAGCAGCGCCGCTCGTCGCAAAAAAGTTGCTTTGACCGGCTTTTCGCTCAGGCCTCTCTTCTTGTTCAGAAATATGTCGTCAGTGCGGACGAACACCCCGGCACGGGCCGGATAGGCACAAGTTGAAGCCGCAAGACATGAATATCGCCGGCTTGAGCCCATCGCCGGCAGTTCGTCCTTGAACCTGGCGCCGTCCGGTGCCAAATCTGGGAGACTTTTCGCGCGGGCTCATCAGAAGCCCTTTCTTCCGGCAAGACGGACACAATGGTCACCTATCTCGACGCCGCCACGGCACCACTCAGAAACACCGGCCAGATCCGCCTCTATGGCGAAGAAGGCTTTGCCGGCATGCGCAAGGCCTGCGACCTCACCGCGCGCTGCCTCGACGAACTGGTGTCGATCGTCGCGCCGGGCGTCACCACCGAAACCATCGACCGCTTCGTCTTCGAGTTCGGCATGGATCACGGCGCATTGCCGGCGACGCTCAACTATCGCGGCTACACGAAGTCGTCCTGTACTTCGATCAACCACGTCGTCTGCCATGGCATTCCCGACAACAAGCCGTTGAAGGACGGCGACATCGTCAACATCGACGTCACCTACATCCTCGATGGCTGGCATGGCGATTCCTCGCGCATGTATCCGGTTGGCACGATCAAGCGCGCCGCAGAGCGCCTGCTCGAGGTCACGCATGAATGCCTGATGCGCGGCATCGCGGCGATCAAGCCCGGCGCCCGCACCGGCGCCATCGGCGCCGCCATCCAGACCTATGCCGAAAGCGAGCGCTGCTCGGTGGTGCGCGATTTCTGCGGCCACGGCGTCGGCCAGCTCTTTCACGATGCGCCGAACATCCTGCACTATGGTAGCGCCAGCGAGGGCGTCGAGATGCGGCCGGGCATGATCTTCACCGTCGAGCCGATGATCAATCTCGGCCGGCCGCACGTAAAAGTGCTGTCGGACGGCTGGACGGCGGTGACACGCGACCGCTCGCTGTCGGCGCAGTACGAGCACACGATCGGCGTCACCGAGACCGGATGCGAGATTTTCACGCTGTCGCCAAAAAGCCTCGACCGTCCCGGCCTGCCGGCCTAGTGTTTGTGCGAGGGCCGGATCTTTCCGGTCGAGAAAATGCGGGCGGCCATGGGGACAACCAGCGACGACGACGAGCGGGGTTTCTTTCCCGAGAGCCAGACAAAATCGCTCGCGAAAGCCACGTCGGTCGAAAAGCCGCATTATCTCGGCCATCGCGACCGCTTGCGCCAACGGTTCGCGGCCGCGGGTTCCGACGCCCTCCCCGATTACGAATTGCTGGAGCTCTTGCTCTTTCGCCTGATCCCCCGCGCCGACACCAAGCCCGTCGCCAAGGCATTGCTGGCGCGCTTCGGCACGCTGGCCGAGGTGCTTGGCGCGCCGGTCGCGCGGCTTGAGGAGGTCAGGGGTATCGGCCCGGCGGTGGCGCTCGATCTGAAGATCGTTGCCGCGGCCGCCCAACGCGCGGCACGTAGCGAGATCAAAGGCCGCGAGGTCTTGTCGTCCTGGACGCAGGTTCTCGGATACTGCCGGTCGGTCATGGCCTTCGAAGAGCGCGAGCAGTTCCGTATCCTGTTTCTCGACAAGAAGAACGCACTGATCGCCGACGAGGTGCAGCAGGTCGGCACCGTCGACCACACGCCGGTCTATCCGCGCGAAGTGGTCAAGCGCGCGCTCGAACTCTCCGCCACGGCGATCATACTGGCGCATAATCATCCGTCAGGCGATCCGACGCCGTCGCGCGCCGACATCGAGATGACCAAGCTGGTCATCGAGACGGCCAAACCGCTCGGCATCGCCGTCCACGATCACATCATCATCGGCAAGAAGGGTCATGCCAGCATGAAGGGCCTGCTGCTGATCTGACGCCCTGCTTGAACATGCGTCGGCTTCTCGCCGAAAGCGTCCCGTCTCGTGTCATGACACGCCATGCAGCGAAGGACGTGCCGTGAGAGTACGGCTTCCAACCGCGATGGCGAGCGCGACGACGATCAGTATAGCCGCGACCGCAAACGTGATCCGCATGCCGGCGGCAACGGCCTCGGGGCGCGCCGTTGCGATGTCCATCGCCTCTGAGGCGAATGTGAACACAGCGCCCATGACGGATGCGCCGGTGATGAGCCCGAGATTGCGCGACAAATTGAGCAAGCCGGAAACGACGCCCCGCTGGTCCGGGCGGAGATCCGACATGACGGCGGTGTTGTTGGCGGTTTGGAACAGCGCATAGCCCGATGTGATGACTGCGATCGGGGCGATGTAGCCGGGGATGCCTGATATTGCCGGCATCACGGATAGAATGAAGCAACCGGCGGCTATCGCGATGAGCCCAATGATGGTCATGCGCCCAGCGCCAAAACGGTCGGCTATGCGACCAGCTGGCACACCGGTCAGCGCGGCGACAAGCGGACCGACCGACATGACGATGCCAACAAGAGCCGCGTCGAGCCCGAGCGCACGAGACAGATAGAACGGCCCGACCACCAGCGTCGCCATCATCACCGTCGCAACGAGCGCGCTCATGGCGAGGCTCACACTCAGCATCGCATTGCGGAACGCCGCCAATCGGATCAAAGGCGACGCCACTCTCGCCTCCACAAGCACAAAAAGGCCGGCTCCGAAAACGGCTGCCACCAACAGAGCCATGTTGAGCGGACCAAAACTGCCACGCCCGATCGTCATCGCGAGCGCATAGGCGCCAAGCGTCAAGGCAAGCAGCAGCGTGCCGACAATGTCGAAGCCGGCCCGATCCGTCTTCGGCCCCCGGCGATCAGCCGGCAGATAGCGATAGGCGAGACCAAATGCCAGCAAACCCAGTGGCACGTTGACAAGGAAGATCGCCCGCCAACCGGCTCCGGCAATCAGAAGGCCGCCGAGCGAGGGACCGAGAGCGGTGCCGATCGCCGACATCGTTCCGAGCAGCCCCATGGCGCTGCCGGTCCTTGCCTTCGGAACCGTGTCACCGACAAAAGCCATGGTCAGGGCCATCATGATGGCCGCCCCCAAACCCTGGGCGGTCCGAGCTGCAATCAGCAGCCAGAGCGTCGGCGCGACGCCACACAGGACTGAGGCCGTCGTGAACAGGAAGAGCCCGGCCATCAGCAGCTGCCGGCGGCCGGTGATGTCACCGAGCCGTCCGACGCTGACGATCAGGGTGGTGATGGCGAGGAGATAAGCCAGCACGATCCACTGGACGTCCTGGAACGAGGCGTTGAACGCCTGCGCCAACGTCGGCAAGGCGACATTGGCGATGCTGATCCCGAGTGAGGACAGCAACATCGACAACGAAAGGCTGGCGAGTGCCCACCGAACCGAAGGTGCTCGTTCTGGATTTCCAGCGACTGCCCGTCCTGCATCGATTGGCTTCAACATGAACTCCGTTTTCTGGCGACTCCTGAAACGGAGCTGTCAGAGACGTAGTCCTTTGCCCAATATGGCGGAAGATGCATCATTTGCACTTAATCATTGCGTTTGGCGCTATGTCAGATCGGGCTGACCGTGCTACGCTCAGCACATGTCGCATCCCGATCTCAATCTGCTTGTCACACTTGATGTGCTGCTGACGGAAGGCAGCGTTGCGCGCGCCGCCAAGAGGCTGCGGCTGAGCCCGTCGGCAATGAGCCGGGCGCTGGCGCGATTGCGTGAGACGACCGGCGATCCGCTGCTGGTCAGGGCTGGACGCGGCCTCGTGCCCACACCCCGAGCCATCGAGCTCCGCGAGCGCGTTGGTCAGCTTGTGGAGGACGCCGAGTCCGTACTGCGTCCTGTTGAGACGCTCGACCTGAAACGGCTCGTGCGAACCTTCACGCTTCGAAACAGGGATGGCTTTGTCGAGAATTTCGGACCGGATCTCATTGCGCGCGTCGGCCAACAAGCACCGGGCGTGCGGCTGCGTTTTGTGTTGAAGCCAGACAAGGACAGCACGCCCCTGCGCGACGGCAGCGTAGATCTTGAAACCGGCGTCGTCGGAAAGGCCACCGGACCGGAGGTGCGCGCGCAAGCGCTGTTTCGTGATCGTTTCGTCGGCGTCGTGCGGATGGGGCATCCATTATGCGAGCTGACGATCACCCCTGCCCGTTACGCAGCCTGCCGGCACATCCTCATCTCCCGTCGCGGGCTCGACAGGGGGCCGATCGACGATGCCTTTGAGCCGTTGGGGTTGAAACGAGAAATCGTGACGGTCGTCGGCGGCTTTTCGGAAGCTCTGGCCTTGGCGCGTGCCTCGGACCTGATCGCCAGCGTTCCCGAACGCTATACGGGGAACCTGCGCGACGGCATGTTCTGTTTCCCTCTGCCGGTTCCCTTGCCGGAAATCACGGTTTCACTTTTGTGGCACCCGCGGCTCGATGCCGATCCGGCGCATCGCTGGCTGCGCGGTTGCGTTCGAGACGTTTGCGCCGGAATAACTCACTGGATTTCTTAGTGGTTGAGGCGAGCGTTGCTGATCCGATCACGGCGACTCGGTGTTGCAGGTGCCGGCGATCTGGCCAGCAGCCCGAACCGCCAGGACAGCTTGAGCCGGTCTGCGGAAACCAATCGCGTGATCCCGTCGACACCATCCCGAACCAGCTTCCTCCCGCGCTTGCCGACCGACCAGCTTTCGTTGACCTTGCTGGCCTTGTCGACGGTCACCGTCACGGTGATGGTCCGGCTGGCGGAGACTGCATCGTTCAACTGCAGCCATTCGCTCCAGCGCGAGGAGGAACGCCGTGGCGACCGCGCCTCCAATGCCGACGAATAGCTTCAACGATCCCTCCAACGACCTGCACTTTGCAACTCGGCGCAGATAGTGATCAAAACCTCGTATCGCCAGCCGCCAGCCGCTGCTTGGGCACAAATCTGTCGCCTGCCGCATCGGCTCGAATCGGAATCGATTCGCGGACAGCACGATGCGCAGATAATAAGAGTGCAGAGTGTACTTTGTCCGTCTAAGTGGCCGCACGTCGCTCTAAGGTCAAAGCCGCACATGGGGCGGCCTTTCACAATTCGGCGGAACCCGTGTTGTTCGGCGCTTTTGGCGGGCTTTTTTCTTCGCCGCAGCCTTCTTCTTCTTAGGTTTTTCCACATCACCGCCACTGCGGTTTCGGCTGGCCGGAAGACCGCACTAGAATTTCGATCAGAAATCGAGCTATGATGCATTTGGCATTTCCTGGGACGGCTTCGCGCCCTTGGAATGCCGGGAGGAAACGGGATATGGCCATAGCGCTTGTACTCGTTTTGGTAGTTGTGGGCTCAGTGTTGTTCCACTTCCTGAGCCCATGGTGGTGGACGCCGATTGCCTCTAACTGGGACTATATCGACAACACCATCATCATCACCTTCTGGATTACCGGCGTCGTCTTCGCCGCCGTCGTCCTATTCATGGCCTATTGCGTCTTCCGCTTCCGTCATCGGGAAGGCAATCAGGCGGCATACGAACCCGAGAACAAGCGGCTCGAATGGTGGCTGACGATCGTCACCGCAATCGGGGTCACGGCCATGCTGGTTCCCGGCCTGTTCGTCTGGAACCAGTTCGTCAGCGTCCCAAGCGACGCAACAGTGGTCGAAGTCGTCGGCCAGCAATGGCAGTGGAGTTTCCGGTTGCCCGGCAAGGACGGCAAGCTCGGCACATCCGACACCCGCAACGTCAGCCCTGAAAATCCCCTGGGCGTGAACGCCAGTGATGCCAACGGCCAGGACGATGTCGTCGTCGAAGCCGCCGACCTGCATCTGCCGGTCGGCAAGCCGGTCAAGATGCTGCTCCGCTCGATCGACGTGCTGCATGATTTCTACGTCCCTGAATTCCGCGCCAAGATGGACATGATCCCGGGCTCGGTCACCTATTTCTGGTTCACCCCGACCAAGACCGGAACTTTTCAGGTCCTGTGTGCCGAACTTTGTGGCCAGGGGCACCCGTTGATGAATGGCGTGGTCATGGTCGATACGCCGGAAGACTATCTGGCGTGGCTCGGCGAACAGCAGACTTTCGCGCAATTGTCGGCCCCCCAGCAGGTGGGCTCGGCAGAGTAGACGCCGGGAAGACGGCGACGTGGTTTGAAATTGCGGCAGGGCTCGAAACTGTCGAGCCTAGTCGAAAAGGGCACGGAGTGTTCTTATGGTCGATATCACACCTGCAGATGCGGTACCGCCGGCCGAAGTCGCGGAGATGGAACTTTACCATCCGCACAGCTGGTGGACGAAATACGTCTTTTCGCAGGACGCCAAGGTCATCGCCATCCAGTATTCGGCGACGGCCACGGCAATCGGCATGGTGGCGCTGGTGCTGTCCTGGATGATGCGGCTGCAGCTCGGCTTCCCCGGCACGTTCGACTTCATCACTCCGGAAGCCTACTACCAGTTCATCACCATGCACGGCATGATCATGGTGATCTACCTGCTCACAGCACTCTTCCTGGGTGGCTTCGGCAACTACCTGATCCCACTGATGGTCGGCGCACGCGACATGGTCTTTCCCTATGTCAACATGCTGAGCTACTGGATTTACCTGCTTGCCGTACTGGTTTTGGTGTCGAGCTTCTTTGCGCCCGGCGGACCGACCGGCGCCGGCTGGACGCTCTACCCGCCGCAGGCGATCATGACCGGCACACCAGGCGGCCAGGACTGGGGCATCATCCTGATGCTCGTCTCGCTGATCCTGTTCATCATCGGCTTCACCATGGGCGGCTTGAACTATGTCGTGACGGTGCTGCAGGCCCGCACACGCGGCATGACGCTGATGCGCCTGCCGCTGACCGTCTGGGGTATCTTCACCGCGACCGTCATGGCGCTGCTCGCCTTCCCGGCGCTGTTTGTCGCCTGCGTGATGATGCTGTTCGACCGGGCGCTCGGCACCAGCTTCTTCATGCCGGCGATCGTCGAGATGGGCGAGCAATTGCAGCACGGCGGCGGCAGCCCGATTCTGTTCCAGCATCTGTTCTGGTTCTTCGGCCACCCCGAGGTCTACATCGTGGCGCTGCCGGCCTTCGGCATCGTATCCGACCTGATCAGCACCCATGCGCGCAAGAACATCTTCGGCTACCGGATGATGGTCTGGGCCATCGTCGGCATCGGCGCGCTGAGCTTCGTGGTCTGGGCGCACCACATGTATGTCAGCGGCATGCATCCCTATTTCGGCTTCTTCTTCGCCACCACGACGTTGATCATTGCCGTCCCGACCGCGATCAAGGTCTACAACTGGGTGCTGACGCTGTGGCGCGGCGACATCCACCTCACCATACCGATGCTTTTTGCCCTGGCCTTCATCGTCACCTTCGTCAATGGCGGGCTAACCGGATTGTTTCTCGGCAACGTCGTCGTCGACGTTCCGCTGTCGGACACGATGTTCGTCGTTGCCCATTTCCACATGGTCATGGGCGTCGCGCCGATCCTCGTGATCTTCGGGGCGATTTATCACTGGTACCCGAAGGTCACCGGCCGGATGCTGAACGAGGCAATGGGCCAGTTCCATTTCTGGGTCACCTTCCTCGGTGCCTATCTGATTTTCTTTCCCATGCACTACCTCGGCCTGATGGGCGTGCCGCGCCGCTACAACGAACTGACCGATATGACGGTGATGACCGACTCGGCCCACGATCTGAACTCGTTCATCAGCATCATGGCGTTCCTTGTCGGCTTCGCCCAGGTCGTGTTCCTGTTCAATCTGATCTGGAGCATCCGCCACGGCCGGGAGGCCGGCGGCAATCCGTGGCGCGCCACGACACTCGAATGGCAGACGCCCGAAACACCGCCCGCCCATGGCAATTTCGGCAAGGAACTGCCGATCGTCTATCGCTGGGCCTATGACTACAGCGTGCCGGGTGCCAAGGAGGATTTTATCCCGCAAAACATGCCGGGCTCCTTCGGATCTTCCAGGGAGCCGGCATGAGCGTCATTCTGGTCTTCCTCCTCGTGATCGTCGGCTTTGCCGGATGGTGGCTTTCCCATCAGCGGCTGATGGCCAAGCCATGGCTCGAGCAAGGCGTGATCGGGGATATTATCGGCCCGGAAGGATCGGCGCTGCCGACTGCCAAGATCGGGCTCGGCGTCTTCCTCGCCGTCGTCGGCTGCCTGTTTGCACTTTTCACCAGCGCCTATTTCATGCGCATGGCGCTGTCGGACTGGCAGGCGCTGCCGCTGCCGCGCGTGCTCTGGTTCAACACCGGCGTGCTGGTCCTGAGCAGCATCGCGCTGCAATGCGCCTCGGTCGCCGCGCGCCGGGGCCAAATCGACACGGTCAGGCTCGGCCTCGTCACGGCTGGGCTCACCGCGCTTGTCTTCCTGATCGGACAGCTTGTGGCATGGCGGGAACTGACCGCCGACGGCTACTTGCTGACCGCCAATCCGGCCAACAGTTTTTTCTACCTGATAACCGGGATGCATGGCCTGCACATACTCGGAGGGCTGGTCGCCTTGAGCAGAACGACTGCCGGCGCCTGGAACGGAACACCGCCGGAGCGGCTTCGCCTCAGCGTCGAATTGTGCGCCATGTACTGGCATTTCCTGCTTTTCGTCTGGCTCGCCATCTTCGCACTTCTGGCCGGCTGGGCCGCTACTTTTATCGAGATTTGCCGACAGTTGCTGACCTAGGAGGGCCGGGCGGATGGCAGACACGACACTGACGCATACTGGCCAAGCACAGCCGCGGCCGGCGGGCTTGCAAGGCGTCGCCGCCGACTGGTCCTCGGATCAGCGCGCGTTCAAGAACGTGTCCTGGGGCAAGGCCATGATGTGGATCTTCCTGCTCAGCGACACCTTCATCTTCGGCTGCTTCCTGCTCTCCTACATGACGGCGCGCATGTCTACCCGAGTGCCGTGGCCCAATCCGAGCGAGGTCTTTTCGCTTCATATCGGCGGCTCGGATATTCCACTGATCCTTATCGCCATCATGACCTTCGTGCTGATCTCGAGCAGCGGAACGATGGCCATGGCGGTGAATTTCGGCTATCGCCACGACCGCCGCAAGACGGCGATCCTCATGCTTCTGACCGCAGCACTCGGCGCGACCTTCGTCGGCATGCAGGCCTTCGAATGGACCAAGCTGATCACCGAAGGGGTACGGCCTTGGGGCAATCCGTGGGGTGCGGCGCAGTTCGGGTCATCCTTCTTCATGATCACCGGCTTTCACGGCACCCATGTGACGTTTGGGGTGATCTTCCTGATCATCGTGGCGCGAAAGGTCTGGCGCGGCGATTACGACACGGGACGGCCTGGTTTCTTCACCAGCCGCAGGGGTCGCTACGAGAACGTCGAGATCATGGGGCTCTACTGGCATTTCGTCGACCTGGTCTGGGTGTTCATTTTTGCATTCTTCTATCTTTGGTGAGAGGCAGACATGGCTTTGGTGAGAGGCAGATATGGCTGAAGCAACCGCAAATGGCCTGGGGCAACATACGCTGCACGGAGCTCAAGCGCATGATGCGACAGCAACCGGCATCGCCCCCGCGGAGGTTCATCAGGAGCACCCGATCAAGCTCTATCTGGTCGTCTGGGCATGGCTGTTCATCCTCAGCGCCTGCTCCTATATGGTCGATTATCTCGGACTCCACGGCTATCTCAGATGGTCGCTGATCCTGATCTTCATGATGCTCAAGGCCGGGCTGATCGTCGCGGTCTTCATGCACATGGCCTGGGAACGGCTGGCGCTGACATATGCGATTATATTGCCGCCGATACTGGTGCTGGTGTTCGTGGCAATGATGGTCTTCGAATCGGATTACACGCTTCTCACCCGGACCGTGTTTTTTGGGGCCGAGCCCTGACGCGCATCCGGGTACAGGGTTTGTCGACGGCGTCTCCTGTCAAGAGCAGGAAGCGCTATTTGCGGGCCGCTCTGTGCCTTGAAACAATTGACAGCTGGCCCATTTCTGTTGGTAGCGGAAACGACAGAAGCAAAATGAATGCCCTCGTTTCCACATGCGTCGCGAACTCCAGCGAGGGAGGCTCAAGATGACGATCGCAAACAGACTGAAGGACTTTATCGACGAGAAAGGAATTTCCTACGACACCGTCGAGCACCACCGCACTTCGACAAGCAGGCAGTCCGCCATAGCGGCGCATGTGCCCGGCAGCATAATGGCCAAATCGGTGGTGGTTCACCACGACGGTGGCTATGCGCTGGCCGTGGTCCCCAGCACGCACAGGATCGAGCTCGGCACGTTGCAGGATGTCATGGACAAACGTATCGGACTCGCCTCCGAAGACGAGGTGGAGTCGATTTTCAAGGATTGCGACACCGGCGCCATCCCGCCGATCGGCGCGGCCTACGATGTGCCGGTGATCCTCGATGAAAGCCTCGGCAATGCCGCCGACATCTATTTCGAGGGCGGTGACCACAGGACGCTCGTGCATGTCAGCGGCAAGGATTTCCGCAACCTGACCAGCGACGCACAGAAAGCCCGCTTTAGCTACCCGGCTTACTGAACGCTCAGGCCTTGCCGCACCGGGCGCGCTCGCCGGCACGGCTAGGCAGGATTTTTCAGTCCGCCGGTCTGGTGGAAGCCGGCGATTCCACGACTTTGCGATAGACGTGCCAGGTGGCGTGACCGAGGATCGGCAGCACCACCGCCAACCCGGCGAACACCGGCAGCGAGCCTATGATCAGGGCGACGGCGACAATCAGGCCCCACACAGCCATCACGATCGGGTTCGCCAGGACCACGCGCACCGAGGTGTGGATGGCTTCGTAGGCGCCGACGTCACGGTCGAGCAACAACGGGAACGCGACGACCGTGGTGCACAACACGACCGCGGCGAAGACGAAGCCGATGGCGTGGCCAAGGATAATCAGCGTCCAGCCGCGCCCGGTGGCGAATATTTCACTGATGAAGCTGGAGAGCGATTCCGGCGGGGCCGGGCCGAACACTTGCTGGTAAAACATCTGCGCGGTCAAAAGCCAGGCGATGAAGATCGCAAGCAGCATGATCCCGACCGCCGCGATGGCCGGCAGCGCCGGAGAATTCCTGACGCCGAAAGCGTGGCTCCAGGAGGCGTCGAGCCCGGCCTCCCGTCGCCGGCTGATCTCATAGAGGCCGATCGCCGCGAATGGACCGATCAGCGCAAAACCCGACACCAGCGGAAACAACAGCGGCAGCGCATTGTTGCCCGATGTCCAGACGGCGAGCACGACGCCGACAAGCGGATAGATCAGGCAGAGGAAAACGATATGCGACGGTTTGACCATGAAATCGTCGACGCCACGCTTGAGCGCGTCGAAAAGGTCGGAAACGCCGATCTTTCGAATTCTGGTGTGCTCCAGCGTCTCGCTGGCGCCTGCAATCACGTGAAAACTTGCCATGACCATTCCTCCAGACCAGGTCCGGTAAGGTCGCGATTTTACGGTGCTGTCGTTCAGCGTGACTGGCCACGCAAAACCGCGACCTGCACCATGATCAACATACGCTCTTGCAGGGGATTTGTCGCCGCCCTTTGTCTTGGGAGGGCGGCTCCGGTGATCCGGCTAGCTCTAGCCGCCTTTCTTCGATATTCTCCAAGCTGGGTTGAAGGGTGAAGGTCATGGATGGAAAGACCGTTCTCATGCTCGGCCTTGGCGTAGTTATTCTGCTGTTGTTGGGATTCTGCGCAGTGCCAATGTGAGGTTTGAGCAGGTTCGGGGCGCACCTCGTTCAGCAATCGCCGATTCTCAACCGGAAGCAATCCGAGAATATCGGGATTCAACACAGCCACGAGGCAGGTCATGCCGTCAATTTCCGGCTGACATGACGGCACGCATTGCAATGGTATCGGCAAGCAGCACGGCAAAGATCGCGAAAAGATAGAGAATGGAATAGGCAAACAGCGCCTTTGCCAATTTCATCTCGTTGTCGACCAGAAGCTTCCAGGCATGCCAGATGAAACCCGCGCCCAATGCGGCCGAAACAATCCCGTACAATCCGCTCGCGAATCCAAAGGCCCAAGGCAGCACGCCGATTGGTGCCAGGATCAGTGAATAGACGAAGATCTGTTTTCTGGTCGAAGCCTGGCCGGCCACGTTCGGCATCATGGGAATGCCGGCAGCAGCATAGTCGCCGATCTTGAACAGCGCGAGCGCCCAGAAATGCGGCGGTGTCCAGAGGAAGATGATCAGAAACAGGATGAGACTTTCAGCCCCGACGGCGCCGGTGGCCGCCGTCCACCCGATGACAGGAGGAAGGGCACCCGCGGCGCCGCCTATGACGATATTCTGCGGCGTCGAGCGTTTCAGCCACATCGTGTAGATGACGACGTAGAAGAAGATGGTGAAAGCCAGCAGCGATGCGGCAAGCCACCCAACCAGCACGCCGAGCGTCATGACCGAAAGTACGGAAAGCACCAGGCCGAAGCCGAGAGCTTCGCCTGGCATGACCCGGCCTGACGGGACCGGCCGCTTCGACGTGCGCGACATCAGCGCGTCAATATCGGCATCGTACCACATGTTGAGTGCCCCGGCCGCTCCCGCTCCAACCGCAATTGCACCGATTGCAATCACGGCGATGACCGGATTCATTGCCCCAGGCGCCACCATCAGGCCGACGAAAGCGGTAAAAACAGCAAGCGCCATGACGCGTGGTTTCAGAAGCGCGAAAAAATCACTGACCGTCGCTTCCGAGATCTGGATACCGGTATCCTTGAGGCCGCTTTCCCGAGTCGACATTCAGGCGACCACCGATGGGGACAGGCAATCTGGCCGGCCCATCAGCCGGCGGAAGAGCCAGGTTACTTCCTGGCGGAAGAACCGGGTCATTTGGAGAATTGCTTCAGATAGGCGATGACGTTGGCGAGATCCTCGTCCTTTTTGAGACCGGGAAACGCCATCTTCCCACCTTTGATCATGGCCTTGGGATCGCGAAGGTAATTCGTCAGCGTGGCTTCGTCCCATTTGACGCCAGATTTACCCGCCTCGGTCATGGCTTTAGAATACTTGAATCCCGGATGCGTGCCGGCCGTCCGGCCGATGACGCCGCTCAACGACGGACCGACCTTGTTCTGGTCCTTGTCCACGACGTGACAGACCTTGCATTTGGTGAAGACCTTCTCACCCGCGGCGGCATCCTGTGCCTGCGATTGGTTTGTGATGAACGTCGCAACGGAGACGACGGCGAAAAACGCGATTGCATGCATGGCATTCCCTCCCCGATCGCCAAATCTGCCTTGGACGATCTGCGCGTGCCGACACGGCATGCGCCCCTTGCACGACAGAGCGGAATATCCGCGTCTCCCGCATGGAATTGCGGCATCTACATACCACAGAAACTGGCCGGCAGATAGAAGAAGTCGACCAGCAGGATTGCCCCAGAAGCGATGAGGCAGCTCGATCGGCGTCGAGCGCAGTCGGAACGCATACCGGCTAAAAGGCGTTAGACCAGCTACGGTTCAACGTCTGCAAGATCAAAGATCAGAGAAGCGTCCATGAACGACAGGAGCGTCCTGGAGGTGCGCCACGGCACCCGCACGATCGAAGGCGAGACGGTCTTTTTCAGAGACGCAGGCCCTCAAGCCGCGCCGGTGCTGCTGCTTCCGCATGGCTATCCCTGCTCATCCTTCCAATATCGCCGGCTGATGCCGGCGCTCGCCGATCGCTGGCGGACGGTCGCGCCGGATTTCCCCGGCTTTGGCTACAGTGGCACCCCCGATCCGGCGTTTCTGGCGGGATCCTTCACCAGCGAACCGTGCGCCGCTCGAAAAGGCGGTGAGCGAGGACGGTTTTCGCGCCGAGTTCGTAGGCGAAGTCGATGACGACGTCGCTCGACGTGTGCCGCCCGATCTGTGGAAGTTGCATTGGCCGCTGATGGATACGCCTGTGCGCCGTGCGCTTTCAGTCGGGCTGATGGAGAAGCTCAAGGCTAATCTCGACTGGTTCCCTCGTTACCAGGAATACCTGCGTGAGCAGCGGCCGCCGGCAATGATCCTTTGGGGGCCGAAGGACGAATACATGCCTGAGCCGGCAGCGCGCGCCTATCTGCGCGATCTCCCGGAGGCCGAACTGCATTTGCTGGACGACGCAGGGCACTGGCTGCTGGAGACCCATTTCGAAGTCGCCCTGCCGTTGGTGCGACGGTTTCTCGGCAAGGTCCTGCATTGATCGCCCGCACGACACCGCAGCGGATCCCGCCATCGCCGCCCGATCCTCATCACAACCCATCGAGAGGAGCACGTCATGACCGACAACGCTACAATTGCCCGGATCTGGCGGGGAAGGACACGCCGTGATCTGGCGGACGCCTACGAGCCATATTTACGCCGCCAAGGCATTCCGCCGCTTCAGGAGAAGGCACTTGGCGTGCAGTTGTTTCGCGAAGATCGCGAAGAAGAAACAGAGTTCGTGACGATCTCATACTGGGCTGACGTCGAAGCTATGGCGAGCTTCACCGGCGGCGACCCGCACAAGATCCACCACCTGCCGCGTGACGAAGAGTTTCTCGTTGAACTGCCCAAGCGAGTGACGGTGATGCAGATCCTCGTCAATCATCAATTGCCTCGCGACTAGGGCGTCGGCGGTGACGCAGCGGCGTTGCGGCGTTGATAGCAGCGAAAAAGGCCGCCTCGAGGGCGGCCTTTCACATCCAGCAGAATGCCGTGTTATTCGGCGTCCTTGGCAGCTTTCTTCTTCGGCGCGGCCTTCTTCTTGGGCTCTTCCGCGTCGTCGGCCTTCTTGGCGTCGGCCTTCTTCGCGGCAGCTTTCTTCGCTGGCTTCACCTTGGTCGTCTCGCTGTCCTCGTCGTCGGCCATCAGCTCTTCCTTGCTTACCTTGACGTCGGTGACCGAAATCTGGCTGAGCAGATGGTCGACCACCTTCTCCTCGAACAGCGGCGCGCGCAGCGTGTTCAGCGCTTCGGGATTGCTGCGGTAGAATTCGAAGGCTTCCTGCTGCTGGGCGGCCGGATAGCGGCGCACCTGCTCGAACAGGCCACGCTGCAATTCCTCGTCCGACACGGTGACGCCGGCCTTCTCGCCGATTTCAGCGAGAACCAGGCCGAGACGCACGCGGCGCTCGGCAAGCCGCATATATTCGGCGCGCGCCTCTTCTTCTGTCGTCTCCTCGTCGGCGAAGGTGCGGCCGGCGGCTTCCAGATCGCGGTTGACCTGGTTCCAGATGTTGTTGAACTCGGCCTCGACGAGCTTCGACGGCGCCTCGAACGAGTAGGCGGCGTCGAGCTGGTCGAGCAGCTGGCGCTTGATCTTCTGGCGCGTCATCGAACCGAACTGGTTCTCGATCTGGCCGCGCACCACTTCACGCAGGCGCTCCAGCGATTCCAGGCCGAGATTCTTGGCCGTTTCGTCGTTGATTTCCAACGCACCGGGCTTGGACACTTCCTTGACGGTGACGTCAAAGGTCGCTTCCTTGCCGGCAAGATGCGCCGCCTGGTAGTTTTCCGGGAACGTGACCGTGACCTGCGTCTCGTCGCCGGCCTTGCTGCCGATGAGCTGATCCTCGAAGCCGGGAATGAATTCCTTGGAACCGAGCACCAGCGGCTGGTCCGTGCCGGCGCCGCCGTTGAAGGCTTCGCCGTCGATCTTGCCGACATAGTCGATCGTCACGCGGTCGCCTTCGGCGGCCTTGCCGGCCTTCGGCTCGTAGCTGCGCGCCGATTCGGCGACACGCCGGACCTGCTCGTCGATCTCGGTGTCAGGCACGTCGAACACCTGACGCGTCACCTTGATGTCGGAGAAATCCTTGATCTCGATCGGCGGAATGATCTCGTAGTTCAGCCGGAACTCGAAGTCGGCGCCGCCGGCCAGGATCTTCTCGGCCTCCTTCTCGTCCTCGGTCATGATCACTTCGGGCTGCATGGCAGCCTTTTCGCCGCGTCCGGTAATGATCGAACGGGTCGAATCGTTGAGGATCTCATTGACCACTTCGGCCATGAACGACTTGCCGTAGACCTTGCGCAGGTGCTGCACCGGCACCTTGCCGGGGCGGAAGCCGTTGATGCGGACCTTGTTCCGGGCATCGGAAAGCCGCGCCATCAGCTTGGCTTCCATGTCACCGGCCGGCACGGTGATCTTGATCTCGCGCTTGAGACCTGAGTTGAGCGTTTCGGTGACCTGCATCATAGAACCTTTGTTTCCACCAATGAGGCAGCCAAACGGCTCCTGCCGTTTACAGCCTGCCGGTATGATCTTGCCGGGAATGGCTTTTGGTGCGGGACTTGGCGATCTGTCCGCCCAACGCGGCTCAAATCCTCCAGAAATACGCTCCAAAATGTGAATAAGTCTTTGTTTTTCCTACTTCTTATCACATTCTGCAGAAGCGGATCGTCGCATCCCGTCACATTCGACACGCCTTTTGTCACAGGCGCGGCCAATTTTCAACCATCTTCGCGTCTACAGCGCCGCGCGTCCTCTTGGACGCGCAAAGGACGCTGTAGCACCTTGATTTTGGCGCGTGATCCTTTCCGAAAATCGATTTTTCGATTTTCGGGATCATGCGCCGGCGAACGGCCCCTATTTTGACCGCGACATTGACAGAATGATGACTACATCGGGTTGTCGGCAACGCGGATGTGGCGGAATTGGTAGACGCCCTGGATTTTAGGTTCCACTCCGTCTTGGCTCCGCTAGACCAGCGGTAGCTACCCGCTGGAGTCAGCCGCTCAGCGCAGCGGTCCTGACGCAGAAAAGCCCGCCACCTTGCGAGTGGCGGGCAGGCCGCGAGGCCAGGAGAGTATTGTCAAAGCCATCACGGCCGATGCGCACTCTCGTTTGCGAGTGCTCAGCGACGCGCGATCAGCATGCAAAGCTGCCGCAGGTCACGGTCATAGGTGCCTTCGCTGCTGAGCACGTCGACACAGCGTTTCTTCATGCGCATCAGTTGGCTGCTGGACATCTGCGCGACCACGCTCGGCACGTCGGGAGTGCCCGGCGTCCCTGGTGCTCCAAAAATACCAAGTGTACCAGGAAGGGTTCCGCCTCCAACGCCGACACCGCCCGTGCCGGCGACATTGGCGCCCAGGCCCGCTGTAATTCCGCCGGTGCCGCCTACATTTGCGTCTGCGCCGGCAGTGATACCACCAGTACCGCCCATGTTTGCGCCTGCGCCTGCCGTAACGCCACCAGTGCCGCCCACATTGGCGCGGGCACCAGCAGTATTGCCCTTGCTGCCGCCAATCGATGCACCGGCGCCGGCATTCACCCTGCTCCTATCGCCCATGGAGGCGCCAGCTCCCGCATCGATGCCGCCACTGCCACCGATCGAGGCGCCGAGACCGGCGGTAATGCGCCTGCTGCTGCCAATCAATGCACCGGCGCCGGCATTCACCCCGCTCTTACCGCCGATCGAGGCGCCAGCTCCCGCGATGCCGCCACTGCCGCCGATCGAGGCGCCGAGACCGGCGTTTATGCCGCCTCGGCCGCCAATGGATGCGCCGGCGCCGACGTTAACGCCGCCTGCGCTGGAAGGAAAAGACAGAGATAAAACAAGTGCACCACCGGCCAAAGCCGTGGCGAAACTCTTAACGACATTTGCCATGACACTCTCCTTACCTCAAAGCAGCAGTTTCAAAGCCTGCTACTTTAGCGATAACGAACTCAGAGAGTTTTTGAATTGCCAACCCGGAACTTTGTTTTCGATCGTAACTTACGGGTAGCAAAAAAATCCGAATCAATTTGAACGAATTGTGAATACATTCCCGGGCAGGAAGACCTGACCGCCGACGAGTTCGTTCGCGCCGCTGTCGCCTACTTTAGACCGAGGGTCCGCGCCGTGGCCGCCGATGGCATCATCAGGTGCTCGTCTTGGCCGACAGCTTTGCAAGGAAACCGAATATCCCGTCACGGCTTTATGCTCCAGCGGCGGATCGACAATCCTAATATGATCCGTCTGTTCGAAAGGCGATGCCGATGCATGGCGCGCGCGGGCCCACGGTCCAGGGGCTCGGACCTGCCCAAGCGAACGGCGTAGACGCCAACGCGAGGCCCAAAGACCTCGAAAATCTAAGTCTTGAACTTGTGACATGGCTTGTGACATAGACATGTCACGGTGACACGAAGCCAGCGGGTATGGCGGAATTGGTAGACGCACCAGATTTAGGTTCTGGCGTGAGAACGTGGGGGTTCGAGTCCCTCTACCCGCACCACTGGTCCCCTCGAACAGTGGATTAAGGTTCCAGTGCCCAAAGGCGTGGGGTTCGAGTCCCTTCATCCGCATCAATTTGGTGCCTACTCCTCAAAGACCTGGCGCGTAAACCATCCGGTCAAAGTCGCAAGTTCAGGCCCCAGCACGCGATCGTCACCGACCGGCGGCACGATGCTTCTGACATCTGCGACGAACGACTGAAGCGCCGGAGGAGCCACGCGCTCGGTGACATGCAGCGCCTGCGAGGCGATCACAGCCAGCATCGCCATCGCCGCATCGAGGCAGCGGCCAGCGCGTGCCTCCTTCGTCCATGCGAGGAAGATCGTCGTGGCGACATCGTCCTGCCCGGCGCCGGCCGATTCCGTTCCCGGGATGAAGGTTCGCTGGGCCGCGAGTTTCGCCTGCTCCAGATAACCCGTGATCGCCATCGGCACATAGCCGACATTGCCGTGGCCGTCGCTGTCGCTCCAGTCCCGCCCTGTCAAAAGCAGATCGGGCAGGAGCGAGACCTTGCCGTTCAAAAGCTTCGAGGCGTGGCGGTCGCACAACAGGCAGGTATCGGCCCATATCGCCGCCAGATCATCCAGGGCGGGTGTTGCCATGGCATTGTGATAGCCGCCCGTGCTGATGCAGCGCCCGAGCGGATGGCCGTCGTCAGGCGGGATGTAGACCGGGTTGTCCGATACCGAGGCGAGCGACACGGTGGCCGCGCGTTCCGCCGATGCCAGCGCGCGATGCGCGTGCCCCAGGATGCGAGGAACGATGCGATAGCTGACCGGCGCCTGATAATTGCGGCGCCCGGTGCCGGCGCCGGCAAGAAACTCCCTCAATCCGCGCAGGGCCGCTGCTTCGTGTTCATCGCCCCAAAGCGCGTCGAGCGCCGGGTCGTAATGTTCGAGCGGCGCGCGAAACGCTTCGATCGAAAGCGCAAAAACTTTTTCGGCAAGGCGAATGCGGCGGCGAGCCGCCAAGGCCGCGTCGGCCACAAGTGCGGCAGCGCAGGGCGAGCCATTGATCAAAGATCCCCGTTCCTTGACTTCCAGGTCGAAGCGCGTCGAAAGTTCTGCAAAGAGCGGATAGAGGGCGAGGATTTCACCGGCACCGCCCTGGCCGGAGGATGGCACCAGGGGCATGGGTCCGCCATCCAGCATCGCAGCGACGGCGAGCGCCACGCGTGGTGTGGTCGCAGCATTTCCTTCGAGGAAATTCGCCAGGCGGGCGAGCACGATCGCCCTCACCACGCGATCTGGCAAAGGCTCGCCGAACGATGTGGCGGCTGCGAAAGCCTTGATGCGCGCATGGCGATCCCGCTCGCCAAGTTCGAGCCGCCTGCTCGCCAGTTCTCCCATGGCGGTGGTCACGCCATAGATGACCGGTACAGGGTCGGTCTCGATGAGACGCAGGAACGATGTGCGACACTCTGCGATGCGCTGCAGGGCCTTGCCGCTGATTTGCACCGTGTCTTTTTTCCAGGCGACGCGGAAAACCGAGCTGAGATTTATGTCTTCTCGTGTCGTCAGGATAATGGTCATGTTTGATGCTGTCCGAGCCGGCCGCGCTTTCCCAATTCTAATCCGGGCCAATTCTAATAAAGCGGTTCCTCGAACAGCGTCTTGTCGCCGTCCATCAGCGCCTTGATCTGCGCGGCGCCATCGGCTGCGATTGCGACGCGGACGCCGAACGGCCGCACCCGCATGTCGTTCTGGATCGCCATCCCCTCGCCTTCCGGCAGATAGAAGCGTTCAATGCCGTAATTCGGCGCGATCGTCGTGGCTGCGCTGAGATCCCACCCCTCAGCTACATGCCCGACGATATCGGCTTCGTCGGATGATGCCGGCGCAGGCGCTTGCCCGAACCAGGCCGCGGTCGCCTCCCAATAGCCGTCGGCGCCCTGCTTCAGCCTGACGACGATCGGCGTGTCGTCGCTCGTGAGCTTACCGGCCGGAATGTTGGCGATCAGCTTCACCGGTATGCGCGAAATCTCATAGCCAAGGCGAATAAAGTCGCCGCGCAGGAGATCGCGCGGATCGATCGGTTCGACCCTCAGCAGCACTTGCCTGCCGTCGCGCAAGATCGCCGCCCGGCCGGCGATGATCCAGCTCAGGAAGCCGATCTGGACGAGCGCCAGCGCCACCGCGGAAATGATCAGTCTTTTACCGGTCATCATGCCGCCGCTCCTTCCACGCTCGGGACCCTCATGCGCTTTTCCACGCGGAGGATGACAAGGGCAAGCAGGCCGAGAAGCACTGCTGCCGCAAGGAAGAAGCCTGCCGTGTCGAGCATCGACTGCAACATCACCACATAGATGATGGCGAGTTCGAAGGCGAAGCCGGCATAGGCAACCCAGCGCAAGCCCCTGCTCTCGCGGCCTCCCAGCACAATCGCCGCGACAATGCCGGCAAGCGCAACGGCCGAGGCAATGCCGAAGCCGCTGTTGTTGCTCTCACCGGCTAGTTCGAACTGGATCATCGCCAGACCGGTGAGAAATCCGATCAGCGCATGTAAGGGCAGACGGCCGCCAAGCTGCAATATCCGGTCGACGGGCCCAGCAGCGAAGATCGCAGCCGCGAAAAGCAGGGTCGACACGACAATGAGCGGGACAGCGACCTGCAGCGTTTCGTATTCCGCAAACAGCAGCACGAGATAGAAGATGATCGACAGGATGATCAGGTGCCGCGCCGCCTGGCTGCGGGTCCAGAACGAAATGGCGAACAACACCATCGCCATGACAACGAAGAGATGCGGAAATTCCGCCCGCCCGAAATAGTCGACCCCCCTCAGGAACAGCCATGTGTCGGCAATGCCGATAGAAGCGACGGTCAGCGGGTTCGAGCGCAGCGCAACCGCCGCCAAGGCCGTGCCAGCGCCCCAGGTGATCAAGGCCGATTTTTCGTCGCCGGATAAATGATACATCTGGCCGATCAGCGCGATCGATCCGCCGAATGCCGCCGCGGCGATGATCCAGAGTGCCTCGCCGATAGCAGCATGGTCGCGTGTCTTCAGCACCGCGCCGCCGACATAGCCGGCGAGGATGATGGCGAAGAGCGCTGCCACCCGCGCAAGCCGCGGGATGGCTTCCCAATTGGCGGCGACGAAGATAAGGACGGCCGCACCAAAAAGCAGCGCCGCCATCATCGCCAGGATCGAGCCGAAGCTTAGTGATTTGCGCTCTTTGGCCTCGACGTCGCGCGTCAGCGCGTCGGCCGTCGAGGCGTCGATCAGGCCAGCCTGCAGCCATCGTGCGATATCGGTCCTGACGCTTGACGAATAGCTCGCCATGCCTTTCTCCCCCAACTTGGTCCTTTTTTCAGCCGATCCGGCCAAACCGTTGACGCTACGGCATTTTCCGATTCTGGCCTATCTAGGTCGAAGACGTGATTTGGCAGCGATGGTGCATTGCACAATTTGCATTGCTGCCATGCACCAATAGCGCTTTTAAATCGATATTACCCCACCTATCTTCAGGGCGTACACAAAGACGGAATGATCCGGAAGAAAGACGAAACGAGAAATACCATGAACCTGATCCGCAACTACCGCAACTGGCGCCGCTACCGGGACACCGTTTCCGAGCTGAGCCGCCTGAGCACCCGCGAACTGACCGACCTCGGCATCAGCCGCAGCGACATCCACTACGTCGCCCGCAAGGCGGTCTAATCCTCTTCGGACCGCAAATGGTCCGAACCAGTTTTGAAAAGAGAACGACAATGAACCTGATCCGCAACTATCGTAACTGGCGCGTCTATCGCTCGACGGTTACCGAGCTGGGTCGCCTTTCGAACCGCCAGCTGCATGATCTCGGCATCGTCCGCGACGAGATCAAGACCGTCGCCCGCAAGGCGATCTAGTCAAGGAATTTCGCCAGGGTCGACCTCCTCCCCGACCCTGACGGATACGGTCGGCCTTCACCTCCTCCCGAGGGTTGACCACAAAAACGGCGCCCGCCGCACCTCCTCCCGCGGCGGGCGTTGTTTCCCAAGGGGCGAAACGAATTTCGCCCAGGGTTTCGCCCCCTTTGATCAGGCGAAAGGAATTTCGTCAAAGCCGACCTCCTCCCCGGCGATGACGAATACGGTCGATCTTCACCTCCTCCCGAGGATCGACCAGCAAAACGACACCCGCCGGACCTCCTCCCCCGGCGGGTGTTGTTGTTTTCAGGGTCGAGGCACTCTGAGGGCGATTTTAGGAGAGCCGTTTTGCGGGACGTCCCTGTCGTCAGTCCAGCGCACCGCTTTCCAGAACGCCCCGTTTCTTCCACTGGCTCAACGGAAAAATGTCCGGTGCGCCGCCCATCGGCGCATACCAGGAATCCACCACCCATTCGGTGCCCCCGCGGTCGCTGATCACCGCCGTCCAATGGGGATAGCGTCCGTCGACAAACAGGCCTCGCGAAGCCTTGTCCTCGACCTTGTGAAACCTGAGCAGTTTTCGCTCGGCAAGATAAACCAGCAGCGCATACGTATTGGTTGATTCGTCGACACAATCCATCTGGCCCCTGATGCGCGATGCACCGAATTCCGATTGCGGCAGATCGCGAATGCCGGTGGCCCGGAAAATGCGCTGCTCGAAATAGCGGACAGCCTTCGAAATAGCGGAGCGCTCGGCTTGGGGCGAACCCGCACCCGCACGCAGGATAGAGCGGAAACGCGCGCCGTCACCGGGGCCAAGCGCCAGCATCGTGCGATAGTTGCAACTGTAGCCGTGGCATATGGGGATCCGCTTGGAAGCCGTCGCGGCCAGTTCGCCGGCGGCCGCTGATCCGCCCATGGCGATCACGACTGTCAGAAAGGTCGCTCTGGCAAAGATCCCGAGACTCCCGTCCATTCTCCGACAGTAGACGATTGCAGCACTTGGCGGCAACTGCGCCGCTAACCGGGGCAATTGCAATCGCAGCTACAAGCGACTATTTCGGCGCTCATGAGCAAGAATCCCATTCACGTCATCGGCGGCGGTCTCGCCGGCTCCGAAGCCGCTTGGCAGGCGGCCGAGGCCGGCGTTCCCGTTGTCCTGCATGAAATGCGTCCCGTCCGCGGCACCGATGCGCACAAGACGAATGGACTGGCCGAGCTCGTCTGTTCCAATTCCTTCCGCTCCGACGATGCGCAAACCAACGCCGTCGGCCTGCTGCACGCCGAAATGCGGCTGGCCGGTTCGCTGATCATGAGCGCTGCCGACGCCCACCAGGTGCCGGCCGGCGGTGCGCTGGCCGTCGACCGCGACGGGTTTTCCGAAGCGGTGACCAAAAAGCTCGAAGCGCACCCGCTCATCACCATCCAGCGCGAGGAAGTGCCCGGCCTGCCGCCGGCGGACTGGGACCAGGCGATCATCGCCACCGGCCCGCTGACCGCACCTGGGCTCGCCCAATCGATCGCGGAAGCGACCGGCGCCGATGCGCTCGCCTTCTTCGACGCCATCGCGCCGATCGTCCATTTCGACACGATCAACATGGACATCTGCTGGTTCCAGTCACGCTACGACAAGGTCGGGCCTGGCGGCACCGGCAAGGATTACATCAACTGCCCGATGGACAAGGAGCAATATCTCGCCTTCGTTGGGGCGCTCCTGGAGGGCCAAAAGACCGAATTCAAGCAATGGGAAGGCACGCCCTATTTCGACGGCTGCCTGCCGATCGAGATCATGGCCGAGCGCGGCGTCGAGACGCTGCGCCATGGGCCGATGAAGCCGATGGGGCTGACCAATGCGCACAACCCGTCGGTAAAGGCCTATGCGGTCGTGCAACTTCGCCAGGACAATGCGCTCGGCACGCTCTACAACATGGTCGGCTTTCAGACCAAGCTGAAGCACGCCGAGCAGGTGCGCGTGTTCCGCACCGTCCCGGGCCTTGAAAACGCCGAGTTTGCCCGCCTCGGCGGCCTGCATCGCAACACCTATATCAATTCGCCGACGCTGCTTGACCAATCGCTGCAGCTGAAGTCGCGGCCCGGCCTGCGCTTCGCCGGTCAGATCACCGGCTGCGAGGGCTATGTCGAAAGTGCCGCCATCGGCCTGCTTGCCGGGCGCTTTGCCGCCGCCGAGCGGTTGGGCCACGCGCCGGCGCTGCCGCCGATGACCACGGCTTTCGGCGCGCTGCTCAACCACATCACCGGCGGTCATATCGTCTCCGACGACGAACCGGGAAAGCGCTCCTTCCAGCCGATGAATGTCAATTTCGGCCTGTTCCCACCGGTGGAAGCGCTGAAGTCAGAGGGAAAGCGCCTGCGTGGCAAGGACAAGACCGTCGCCAAGCGGCGTGCGGTGACATCGCGCGCGCTGGCCGACTGCCGCGAATGGCTGGGATTGCCTTCGCAGGCGGAAGCGGCGGAGTAGCAGTTACGGAGTTCGTGTCAGCCTTCAGGCGTCCGGCCAGCCTCGAGTCGCGCGGCGCAACAGCAGCCAATGGCGGCGCCAGGGCGAGAGCCGTGCCACGCCGCTCAGAGGCGAATGACGAGAACTTTCCATCTTGCCGAGATAAGCGCGGGCCAAGGCAAGCGGCAGAAATGCCGGGCGCAGCGAAACCGGCAATGACGGTGCGCCTTGCTCGAATGCCGCAAGATGCTCCCGCGCCAGCGCGATCATCGCTGCGACAGCGCGTTGCGCTCCAGGCCCGCCATCGCCCGCAACGAACTCCTCGGGCGACGACCCTGCCGCCGCCAGAATGTCGGCCGGGACAAAGCATTGCCCGCGCTTGCGGTGCTGCGGCAGCAGCAGCAACAGGCCGGTCATCGCCTGTGCGCAGCCTGCCCTGCCCGCAAGTTCGGCAAACCGCGGCGCTTCGGCGGGATCAAGCACCATCGCCGCAAGCTGGATGAGCGCCGCTGCGGTCTCGCCGCAATAGCCTTCCAGATCGGTGCGCGACGGCATCGGGTCGTCATAGAGATCGAAGATGCGGGCTTCGAGCATATTCTCGAAGGCGGGTTTCGGCAGGTGGTGGGCGGAAATCGTCGCCTTCAACGCATCCGCGACGGGATGGCCGACGCCTACCCCATTGTCCTCGGCTGCGATGACATCGCGCCACCATTGCAGCCGCACTTCGCCCGGCAGCGCCTCGCGGATACGCTCGCGGATGCCAGATATCTCAGCATTGAAGGCATAAAGCGAAAAAAGTGCCTCACGCTTGTCTTCAGGCGCATAGAGCGCGGAAACATAGCGGTCATGGTCGGCGGCTCGCACCGTTTCCATGACGATTTTGGCGTTTTCGCTCACGTCACTCGACGGCAATCAGTGCGGCGGCCACCGCACGGTTTTCCGCAAGAAGAACATTATAGGTCCGCACGGCCGCGCCGGTCGACATCGGGTCGGCCGCAATGCCCGCCGCCTTCAGCGCGGCACGCAACGCAGCCGGCAACGGCCTGAGATCCTTGCCGGCGCCGACCAGCAGGATCTCGACCTTGTCAGCCTCGTTGAGCAGCTTGGCGAAATCCGCCGCCGTCAGTGCCAGGGGATCGGCCGGCTCCCAGCCGTAGATGCCCGACGGCAGGCACAGCAGCGAGCCGCGATGCGACATGTCGGCGAAACGGAACCCGCCATTGCCGTAGGCCTCGATCGGCGCACGGCCAGGGAAATGCGCTTCGCGGATGACGATGCCTTTTGCCACGGGCGCAGCAATCGTCAGGTTGCCACGGCTTTGCCGCCGCTCACCCGCTTCTCCTCATCGGCCGCCGCGGCCTGTGGCCGCAGCTTGAACAGGATGAGCAGAGGGGCGGCAATGAAGATCGACGAATAGGTTCCGAAGACGACGCCGAACAGCATCGCCAGCGTGAACGAACGGATCACCTCGCCGCCGAACAGGACCAGCGCCAGAAGCGCCAGGATCGTCGTCACCGCGGTCAGCGTCGTTCTCGACAGCGTCTCGTTGATGGCGTTGTTCAACAATTGCGGCAGCGGCATCTTCTTGTATTTCCTGAGATCCTCGCGAACACGGTCATAGACGACGATCGTGTCGTTCAGCGAATAGCCGATGATGGTCAGGATCGCCGCCAGCGACGATTGGTTGAATTCGAGCCCGGTGATGACGAAGAAGCCGATGGTCATGACGATGTCGTGCACCGTCGCGATGATGGCGCCGACCGCGAACTGCCATTCGAAGCGGAACCACACATAGGCCAGGATGCCAAGCAGCGCGACCAGCATGGCGATCGTGCCTTGCTTGGCGAGCTCGCCAGAAACCGTCGGCCCCACCACTTCGACGCGGCGGAAATCATACTGGTCCTGCAGCTCGCCGCGCACCTTGTCGATGACGGTCTGCTCGGCATTCTCGCCGCCATCCTGTGTGCCGACGCGGATCAAAACGTCGTTCGGCTCGCCGAATTGCTGGACCTGCACTTCGCCGATGTTGAGTTCCGTCAGCCTGCCGCGGATATCGGCAAGATCGGCGTCGCCGGTCTTGGCCTGCACCTCGATCAGCGAGCCGCCCTTGAAGTCGATGCCATAATTGATGTCGACGGTCATGAACAGCACGACCGACAGCACCGATAGCAGGCTCGACAGGGCGAACGTCCAGCGGCGGATGCCCATGAACGGAATTCTCGTACCGGGCGGAATGAAGGTCACCGGCGCCCGCGGCAATTCCTTCGGCCGCGCCCGGCGAAGCCAGATCGACACCAGCAGCCGGGTGAAGGTGAAGGCGGTGAAGACGGTGGTCAGAATGCCGATGGCGAAGGTTATGGCAAAACCCTTCACCGGCCCCGTGCCGATCCAGAACAGCACCACGGTCGCGATCAGCGCTGTGACGTTGGAATCGACGATGGTCGCCAGAGCCTTGGTGAAACCGGTGTCGATCGCCTGGATGACCGAGCGGCCGGCTCGTCGCTCCTCGCGGATGCGCTCGTAGATGAGAACGTTGGAATCGACCGCCATGCCGATGGTCAGCACGATACCGGCAATGCCCGGCAAGGTCAGCGTCGCGCCCAGAAGCGACAGCAGCCCGATGATCATCGCCACATGCACCGCCAGCGCAAGGTTGGCGAGGAAGCCGAGGAAGCCGTAGGCGACGAACATGAAGGCGACGACGAGAATCGACCCGACCACGCCGGCGACCTTGCCGGCGTGAATGGAATCTTCGCCGAGCCCAGGACCAACTGTGCGCTCTTCGATCACCGTCAGCGTCGCCGGTAGCGCGCCGGCACGCAACAGTACGGCGAGGTCGTTGGCGCTCTCGGCGGTAAAATTGCCCGAGATTTGGCCGCTGCCGCCAAGGATCGGTTCGCGGATCTGCGGCGCCGAAATCACCTGATTGTCGAGGATAATGGCAAACAGCTTGCCGACATTCTGCGAGGTCGCCTGGCCGAAGCGCGCCGCTCCCTTGGAATCGAAGGTGAACGAAACCACCGGCTCGTTGGTCTGGGAATTGTACGTCGCCTGCGCATCGGTGAGATTTTCGCCCGAAACGATGACGCGGTTCTCGATCAGGTACGGAACCGGCGGATCATCCTGCGAATACAACACCGATGATCCCGCCGGCGGACGACCGTTGAGCGCGTCCTGCACTGGCATGGACTGGTCGACCATCTGGAAGGTCAGCTTGGCGGTTTGGCCAAGAATGTCCTTCAGCCGCTGCGGATCCTGCAGGCCCGGCACCTGGACCAGAATGCGGTCTTCGCCTTGGCGTTGCACGATCGGTTCGGTGGTGCCGAGCTCGTTGACGCGACGTTCGACGACCTCGAGTGACTGCGCCAACGCGGTCGACGTGCGGTATTTGATGCCGGCGTCGGTAACGGTGAATTTGAGCAGGCCGGGCTCGGAATCATCCAGCGACATCTCCTGGACGGAGCCGCCGCTGAACAGGCCGGCGGCCACCGGGTCGGTCAGTGTCTTCAGCGCCGTCTTGGCGGCATCGACCTGACCGGGATCGGTGATGCGGACCTGCACGGTCCGGCCTGATCCGGCAAGGCCGGTGTAACCGATCTTGGCATCGCGCAGCAGTGTCCTGATTTGGTCGCGCGTCGTCTCCAGCCGATCCTTGGTCAGATCGTTCGGATCCATCCTGAGCAGGATATGCGAGCCGCCCTGCAGATCGAGGCCGAGCGTCATCTGGCGCTTCGGCACCCAGTCGGGAAGCTTGGCCAGCGTGCTGGCTGAGAAAAGATTGGGCGCAGCGAAGATCACTGTGGCGGCCACGGCCAGCCAGATCAGGATCATCTTGAAGCGCGAGAAATACAGCATATGGCGTCGTCCGTCAGGGCGTTCTGGCGGATCGTTCCGCCCGGAATTGGGTTATTTGTTGGCGTTCTGCTTTGCCACTGCCTCGCCTTTGGTCCGCACATGGGTGATTGTCGAACACAGGCAATTCACTTTGGTGCTGCCATCGGGCTTTCTTCAACTATTGTCAATCTTGCCGGCAAGCGACCAGCGCGCAATGGCATCACAAGATCGTTGGCGCCCTGGGGTGGCCAGACAGATCAAAATGGTCTTGAATCGCGAAAATACAGCAAATTGCGTCGTCCGTCAGAGCCCCGCCGCGGATCGTTCCGCCGACATCAGGCTATTTCTTGGCGTTCTGGTTCGCCACCGGCTCGCCCTTGACGCGCACATCGGCGATCGTCGAGCGCAGCGCCGTTACCTTGGTGCCACCGCCGAGATCGATCTCGAGCTCGTTGTCGTCGATCACCTTGGTCACCTTGCCGACAAACCCGCCACCGGTGACGACCGTGTCGCCGCGGCGAACCGCCGCCAGCATCTCGCCGCGCTTCTTCAACTGCGTGCGCTGCGGCCGGATGATCAGAAAATACATGATCACGAAAATCAGGACAAACGGCAAAATGCTGATGAACATATCCGGGGAGGTGCCGACGCCTTGGGCATATGCCGGTGTCACGAACATCGAGGTACTCCTGAATTTTGAAAAACAGCCGCCAAACCGTCCTGGGGAAATTTGGCGGCCCCGTGAAATTTGGCCGGAATATAGTCGGTAAAGTTGCCAATGCAACTGCGGCCAGGCATTTCGGCTGCTTTTCGGGCTGGTTGAGCCGTGTTAGAGCATGATCCAGAAAATGGAGCGCGGTTTTTGAAAAAGATCATGCTCTAACAAAAGGTTGGACCCGGTTCCCAAACCGCCGGAATCAAATAGGTTCCGTTGTCACGCCTTTCTGAATGCAAAAAAAAGACAGGAAATGACCGACAGCACCATCGAAGCCCTGAACAAGAAGCTTGACCGCCTGATCGAGGCGGTCGCCCGCCTCGCTCCGCCGCCGGTGCCGGAAACCGATCTCGGCGGGGCCGACTGCTTCGTCTGGCAGGCTGATCCCGGCTATCTGGAGCCGGTGCTCAAGGTCAACCGGGTCGACATCGGCCTGATCCGCGGCGTCGATCGCGTCCGCGACATACTGGTCGACAACACCGAGCGTTTCGCCGCCGGTTACGCAGCCAACAACGTGCTGTTGTGGGGCGCGCGCGGCATGGGAAAATCCTCGCTGGTCAAGGCCGTGCATGCAGCGGTCAACGCATCGGCAAAGCTGGACCTGCCGCTCAAGCTCATCGAGATCCACCGCGAGGACATCGACACGCTGCCGAAGCTGATGAATTTGCTGAAGGCGGCACCTTACCGTTTCATCCTGTTTTGCGACGACCTCTCCTTCGACCACGACGACACCTCCTACAAGTCGCTGAAGGCGGCGCTCGAAGGCGGCGTCGAGGGCCGCCCGGAAAATGTCATCTTCTATGCCACGTCGAACCGGCGGCATCTGTTGCCGCGCGACATGATCGACAATGAGCGCTCGACCGCCATCAACCCGTCAGAGGCGGTCGAGGAAAAAGTCTCGCTGTCCGACCGTTTCGGCCTCTGGCTCGGCTTCCACAAATGCTCGCAGGACGAGTATCTCGACATGATCGACGGTTATATCAGCCATCACGGTCTTGCCATCGATCCCGAGACGCTGCGCGCCGAGGCGCTGGAATGGGCGACGACGCGCGGCAGCCGTTCGGGCCGCGTTGCCTGGCAATTCACCCAGGACCTGGCAGGTCGGCTCGGCAAATCTCTCCAAGATTAGGGACAAGGACTGAAAAAGCCCGCCCCTGGCGGAGCGGGCTGAGCCGGCGGGCCGGACTGGAGGTCAGGCGGCGCGCAATTGCTTTTCTTGTTCTATTCGAGATAGGTCGAAGGATCGACTTTCTTTTACTCAAGATAGGTCGAAGGATCGACCGGCGCCGAATTCTTGCGGACTTCGAAATGCAGTTTCGGCGAGTCGGTGGTGCCGCTCATTCCGGATTGCGCGATTTCCTGGCCACGCTTGACCTTCTGGCCGCGCTGGACCTCGATCGAACGGGCGTGGCCATAGACAGTGACCAACCCGTTCTCGTGGCGCACCAGCACCGTATTGCCGAATTCCTTGAGACCATCGCCGGCATAGATGACGACACCGTTCTCGGCCGCCTTGACCGGGGTTCCTTCCGGCACGGCGATGTCGACACCATCCTTGCCGCCGCCAAAGCTGGAGATCACGCGGCCGCGCACCGGCCAGCGCATCTTGCCGATACCGGTGGCGTTTGGCGCCACCGCGTCGTCATCCTCTGCCTGCTGGATGACCTTCGCGGCCTTTTGGGGCGGCGTGTAGGCGGCGAGCGTCTCCGACGGCGTGGTCTTCGCCGCAGGCGGGGTGGTGGCAGTCGTTACCGGATCGACCTTTGCCGGCTTGGCGCTGGCAACCGTCGCGGTTCCGCCAGCCGGCACCTTCAGGGTCTGGCCGATCTTGAGCAGACCGTCCTGCAAACCGTTCGCCTGCTTCAACGCAACCACGCCGACGCCGGTCTTCCTGGCGATGGCCGACAGCGTATCACCCTGCTGGACCGTGTAGGAGCCACCGGCACCAGCCGCCTTGGGTGCGGCGTCCTTCGGCTGGCTTGCCGCGGCCGATGCATCCACCTGCGCGGCGGACTTGCCCTCCTTGAGCTTCGGCTGCTGCGGCAGCACGGCCACCATCTCCGGCGCCTTGGCCGGCAAATCGTGCTTGGTGTCGCTCGCAGGCTTGGCGTCGGCAAGCTTCGGCGCCGGTTTCTTGCCTGAATACGCATAGGCCGGGATGACGAGCTTCTGGCCGGTCTTCAGCCCGTTAGTCGCGCTTAGCCCATTGACCTTCATAAGGGCGTCGGCGGGCACGCCGTAGCGCCGCGACAGGCCGGAAATGGTCTCGCCGTCCTTGACGATGATTTCGGTGGCACGCGGTTCGCCGCCTGCCGTCGCCATGCGCGGAGCATCAGGCTGTGCGTTCTTGAACGGCTTTGCCGCGGTCCCGGTCGCAGTACGGTCGACCTGTGGGGCGGCGGGCACAGAAGCGGTGCGAGCCGGACTGGCGGCGGGGGCCGGCTGCGACTGGCTGACCGGCGGCAGTTGCTGCGTCGTAACCGGTTCAAGGCTTGATCGGCTGACCGACTGGGTATGGCTGCCGTCGGGCGGGGCGGCGGACACCGGGGCATCGCCCGGATAAGGCTGTGCCGCGTCCTGCTTGTCGATGATGGCGCGCTGGTTGTTGGTCGAGGAGGTGAAGACGTCATCGACGCTGTTGAACCGCGAGACCTGGGAACTGCATCCCGCCGCGGTGCCCGCAACCATAAGGACAGCGAAACCACGCGCCAGGTTGCGTCCGTTTGCCTTCAAAATACTGAATTGCATCGCTTTTACCCGCAGATACCCGGTACAGACTGACCGTGATTAAAGCGCGTTAATGTTACCGGTCGGTTAAACCTTTAGAATCAGACGCAAATTTTCTTAAAATATTTAAGGCTGGACCTGGTCGGGTTGAGGTTCAGGTAGGGCCGAGTCACAGACGGGCGCGAAGCGACCAGACAGGTCGGTTGCGCCATCACCTGAATATCGACAGAACCTAGATGACCGCGGCTACACTGCGCAGGATCGGCTGCAGGCGGACGAGACCGATGTCCTCGCGTTCGAAGCGGCTGCCGACCTTGGTCAGTTTGGCCAGCACCTGCTCGCCCTCTTCGGGTCCGATCGGAGCGATGACGATGCCGCCGCTCGACAATTGGTCGAGCAGAAAGCGCGGCAGGCTGTCGAAGGCCGCCCATACGACGATACGGTCGAACGGCGCTTCATTGGCCAGTCCGTTGGAGCCGTCCGCCTGGCGCACGATGACATTGCCGATGCCGAGCGCCTCGAAGCGCTGCTTGGCCTGCTCGGCCAGCGTCTTGTAGCGGTCGACGGTGACGACCCGCGCGGCAAGCCGCGACATCACCGCCGCCGTGTAGCCCGACCCGGTGCCGATCTCAAGCACCCGGTTGCCCGGCTCGATGGCAAGTGCTGCGATCACCGCAGCTTGGAGATCGGAGCCCTCGATCGCCTCGCCGCATTCGATCGGCAGCATGCGGTCCGACCAGGCGATCGGATGGAACTGAGCGGAAAGGAAGCCGCGCCTCGGCGTCGCCTCGAAGGCGGCGATCAGCGCCTTCGGCACCACGCCCTTGCCACGCAGACGGAGCAGGAAAGCGGCGAAGCCTTCGCGGTCGTCGACCGTCGGACCATGGTTCAGGTTCATGCGAGCGCCTTGGTCAGTTGATCGCGGATTTCATGAGCGGTGAGATCGAGCTGCAGCGGCGTCACCGATACCTGCCGGTTGCGCATGGCGTGGAGGTCGGTGCCTTGCTTGCCCTCGACCGGCTCGCGGCCGAAGCGCAGCCAATAGTAGGGAAGCCCGCGTCCATCGCGGCGCTCGTCGACCCACAGGCTGTGTACGAGCTTGCCTTGCGAGGTGACCACCGTGCTGGCGACCTCTTCTGGCGCGCAATTCGGAAAATTGACGTTGAGCAGCACGCCGTCCGGCAGCGGCATGGCGACAAGCTTCTTGAGCAGCGCCGGCGCCAGCGCCTCGGTGGTCTCATAGGGAACGACGCGATCCTCGCCGAGATAGGAATAGGCCTGGCTGAGCGCGATCGAACGCACGCCGAGCAGCGCGCCTTCCATGGCGCCGGCAACGGTGCCCGAATAGGTGACGTCGTCGGCGATGTTGGCGCCGGAATTGACACCGGACAAGATCAGGTCGGGTGCTGCGGGCAGGATCTTCTTCACGCCCATGATGACGCAGTCGGTCGGCGTGCCGCGCACGGCGAAGTGTTTTTCGCCAATCTTGCGCAGGCGCAGCGGCTCCGAGATCGACAGCGAATGCGCGTAGCCGGACTGGTCCTGCTCCGGCGCCACCACCCAGACGTCGTCCGACAGCGTGCGGGCGATGCGTTCGAGCGATGCAAGGCCCTCGGCATGGATGCCGTCATCATTGGTCAGGAGGATGCGCATTATTTTGATTCGATCTTTTCCAGACCGCCCATGTAAGGCCGAAGCGCTTCAGGAATGGTTACGCTGCCATCCTCATTCTGATAGTTTTCGATGACAGCAATCAGAGCGCGGCCGACGGCGGTGCCGGAGCCGTTCAGCGTGTGGACGAAGCGGTTGCCCTTGCCGTCCTTGTCCTTGTAGCGGGCGTCCATGCGCCGCGCCTGGAAATCGCCGCAAACCGAGCATGACGAAATCTCGCGATAGGCGTTCTGGCCCGGCAGCCAGACCTCGATGTCGTAGGTCTTGCGCGCGCCAAAGCCCATGTCGCCGGTGCACAGCGTCATGGTGCGGAACGGCAGGCCGAGCCGCTTCAGCACTTCCTCGGCGCATTCGGTCATCCGCTCGTGCTCGGCGAGCGAGGAGTCCTGGTCGGTGATCGACACCAGTTCGACCTTGTAGAACTGGTGCTGACGCAGCATCCCGCGCGTATCGCGTCCGGCCGAGCCCGCTTCCGAACGGAAGCACGGCGTCAGCGCTGTATAGCGCAACGGCAGCTTTTCATGCGGTATGAGTTCTTCGCGCATGAGATTGGTCAGCGGCACTTCAGCGGTGGGGATGAGGCCAAGCCTACCGTCTCCACGCGGGGCGAAGAAGAGATCCTCCTCGAATTTCGGCAGTTGCCCCGTACCGAAAAGAACCTCGTCTTTGACCATCAGCGGCGGCTGGATCTCCTCATAGCCGTGCTCGGTCGTGTGCAGATCCAGCATGAATTGGCCGAGGGCGCGCTCCATCCGCGCCAGTCCGCTTTTCAACACCGTGAACCGCGAGCCGGACAGTTTCGCCGCCCGCTCGAAATCCATCATGCCGAGCGCTTCGCCGATCTCGAAATGCTCCTTCATCCAGTTCGGGCGGGTCGGCACCTTGCCGACGATGCGCTTGACGACATTGTCGTGCTCGTCCTTGCCGACCGGCACGTCGTCGAGCGGCACATTGGGCAGCACCGCCAGCGCGTCGTTCAGCGCCTTGTCGAGTTCGCGTTCGCGCGCCTCGCCGTTCTGGATGAAGGCCTTGATCTCGCCCACCTCGGCCTTCAGCCTTTCGGCAAGGGCGGCGTCGCCCGAACGCATGGCGTTGCCGATTTCCTTCGAGGCGGCGTTGCGGCGCTCCTGCCTGGTCTGCAGCTCGGTCAGATGTTCGCGCCGCGCCTCGTCCCTGGCGATCAGATCATCGACCGTGGACTGCGCGTCCTCGCTGGACCACGAGCGCTTCCTGAGCGCGTCGACAAGGGCCTTCGGGTTGTCGCGAATCCATTTGATGTCAAGCATGGTCCTGAACGCTCCTGAGCTAGGTCAGAGGGCGTAAACCGCATCCTTGACCGATGCAAGATGTCAAGATCGAGTTCCTTCGCGCCCCCTCTGTCCTGCCGGACATCTCCCCCACGGGTGGGGAGATTGGCTGCCATCACGACTTTCGCCAATCTCCAGAATCCAAGGAGCGAGCCGTCGGCGAAACTGCCGATCTCCCTCCTTGTGGGGGAGATGTCCGGCAGGACAGAGGGGGCGCGAAGGAGCGAGGCCTTCTAGTGTTGTGACTCTAACACTCGACGCCCTCGTGCGACCTTTTCAAGGATGTCAGCAGCCTTGGCGGCCCAGATGAAGGGTTTGGGGTCGGCATTGTGATGCTCCAGGTAGGCCTCGATCGCGATCGTCAGGTCGGTCACGCTGCGGAAGACGCCGCGGCGGATGGCGTCGTCGGTGATGAGCCCGAAGAAGCGCTCGACCTGGTTCAGCCAGGAGCCAGAGGTCGGGGTGAAGTGGAGGCGGAAGCGCTTATGCCGGGCAAGCCAGGCTTTGACCTTGGGATGCTTGTGGGTGGCGTAGTTGTCGACCACCAAATCCAGGGCGAAGTGCTTGGGCGTGTTGCGATCGATCGTGCGCAGGAAGCGCAGGAACTCCTGGTGGCGGTGTCGCGGCATGCATTCGCCGATGACCTTGCCGGTGGCCACGTCGAGGGCGGCAAACAGTGTCGTGGTGCCGTTGCGCTTGTAGTCATGGGTCATCGTGCCGGCCCGCCCCTTCTTGATGGGCAGCCCCGGCTGCGTGCGGTCGAGCGCCTGGATTTGGCTCTTCTCGTCGACGCAAAGCACCAGGGCTTTGTCCGGCGGGTTGAGATAAAGGCCGACGACGTCCTGGACCTTCTCGACGAACGCCTTGTCATTGGACAGCTTGAATTTTTTGATCAGATGCGGCTTCAGCCCGTGCGCTGCCCAGATGCGCTGCACGCTCGACGGGCTGAGCCCCACCACCTTGGCGAGCTTGCGCACCGACCAATGGGTGCTCGCCGGCGGCTTCTGATGCAGCGTCATATCCACCACACGCTTGATCACCTCGGCCGAAAGCGGCGGCTTGCGGCTCGGCCGGCTGGCATCCCGCTTCAGCCCCTCAATGCCGCACGCAACGTAACGATCACGCCAGCGATAGGCGGTTCGCTTGGTTTTGCCGGTCGCCCGTACAATCGCGGTGACGCCGTCGCCGTCCGCCCACATCAGCACGATCCGCGCCCGCCAAACCCATTTCTGTGGCGAGTTGCGGTCCGCCACCCAACCTTCCAGCGTCGCCCGATCCTCAGGAGACAACCGGATGCCCGATTCAGTTGACATGCCCTCTGACTCGCACATCAGAGAGCTAAAGGGAATCCTTTCGTTAGAGACGGAACACTAGATGCACTTATGTCGACGACGCGTCCGCTGCCTTTTCGGCCGCCGCTTCCGCAGCTTCCCGCTTCTCGCGCGCCAGACGTTCCCGTTCTTTGCTACGCTCGATCAGCCGGGCCGACCAGATCGAGACCTCGTAGAGTAGGATCGTGGGAACGGCCAGGCCGATCTGGCTTATCGGGTCGGGCGGTGTCAGAACAGCCGCGACGACGAAGGCGATGACGATCGCCCATTTGCGCTTTTCAACCAGCGCCTCGGATGACAGCATGCCCACCCGCGTCATCAGGCTGGTCACCACCGGCAACTGGAACACCAGGCCGAAGGAGAAGATCAGCGTCATGATCAGGCTGAGATATTCCGACACTTTCGGCAGCAACGAAATCTGCACCTGGTCGTCAGTGCCGGCCTGCTGCATGGCGAGGAAGAACCACATCACCATCGGCGTGAAGAAGAAATAGACCAGCGACGCGCCCATCAGGAACAGGATCGGCGAAGCGATCAGGAACGGCAGGAAAGCGTTGCGTTCGTTCTTGTAGAGGCCGGGCGCGATGAATTTATAGATCTGCGTGGCGATCAGCGGGAAGGCGATCACCATGCCGCCGAACATCGCCAGCTTGACCTGGGTGAAGAAGAATTCCTGCGGCGCCGTGTAGATAAGCTCGACCTTGTGCGGGTCGAGCCCTGCCCATTGAGTCGCCCATTTGAACGGGATCACCAACAGGTTGAACAGTTGCTTGGCGAAGAAGAAGCAGAACAGGAAGGCGACGAAGAACCCGCCGATCGACCACATCAGCCGCCGGCGCAACTCGATCAGATGCTCCATCAGCGGAGCCGCCGATTTATCGATCTCGTCCTTTTCCGAAATGCTCACTTGGCGGCTCCCGCCGTCTTTTTGGCGGCTGCAGTCGGCTTCTTCACCGCTGCCGGTGCAGGCTTCGGCTCGGCCTTTTTAGCCACGGTCTTTGTCGCAGCAGGTTTTGCCGCTGCTGCCGCTGGCTTCGCTGCGGCCTTGGAGGCCGGGATCGCTTTCGCTGGCGCACCCTTCGTCTTCGCCGCCGAGGCCTTTTGCGGTGCAGCCGGCATCGCCGCCGCGACAGGCGGTGTCACCACCGACTCATCGGTCATCGCCGGAAAGGTCGGCGCCGCCGGCGCCGCTTCCGGGCCATTGACGCCCGGCAACACCGTCGCGCCATTCTTCAGCTCGGTATCCTGCGGGCTCGAAGCAGCCGGCGCGACAGGGTCTGCAGCCGGCTTCGGCTTCATCGCCGCGTCGACGCCTGAACGGACGTCGGCTGCCGCCTGCTCGAACGGGTTGAGCTGTTTCCTGATCTCGGCGGCCGGATTAAGGCTTCTGAGTGAATCGACCGACTTCTTGACGTCGTCAAGCTCGGCCTCCTTCAGCGCGTCGTTGAACTGTTTCTGGAAGTCGGCTGCCATGCCGCGCATCTTCGCCGTCGTGCGGCCGAAAGTGCGCAGCATCTTGGGCAAATCCTTAGGCCCGACGACCACGATCATGACGATCGCGATCACCAGCATCTCGGTCCAGCCGATGTCGAACATGGCGATACGTTCCGACTAAGTTTTGGGCTCAGCTCTTGCTGGCCTTTTCCTTCACTGCCGAAACAGTTTCGTCGGCACGGTGTTCAACGGTGCGCTTGTCCTCGGCAACCTCGTCGTCGGCGATGCCCTTCTTGAAGCTCTTGATACCCTTGGCCATGTCACCCATCAGCTCGGGAATCTTGCCGCGGCCGAACACCAGCAACACAATCACCAGAACGATCAGCCAGTGCCAAATCGAAAATGAACCCATAACAATCTCTCTCGAAAGTTTTCTCTGACGATGATCTATGCGCTTTCGCGTCGGGTTTCAAACACAACCGCGACAGAGTTTATAAATGAGTAGCCGAAGTCACGCACTTTCGGCGCCATAGCCCGCTACCAATCGGCGCAGCCGCGAAATACCAACGGCTTTCGGCACGTCGTTTGGGTCAATCTTCCTCGACGCGCGGCGTCAACAGGCCGAGTTCCTCGAGGTCGATGTCGGTCAGCGGATCCTCGTCGTCGGTCAGCGCATCCGGATCCGCCGGCGGCAGCGGAATGGAAAAATTCGACGGCATGCGGCCCGAAAGCAGCCCGGCGCCCTTCAATTCGTCCATGCCGGGAAGATCGCGGATCTCCTCCAGCGCGAAATGGTCGAGGAAGATGTCGGTCGTGCCGTAGGTGACGGGACGGCCGGGCGTGCGGCGCCGGCCGCGCATCTTCACCCATTCGGTCTCCATCAGCATGTCCAGCGTGCCTTTCGAGGTCTCGACACCTCTGATATCCTCGATCTCGGCGCGCGTCACCGGCTGGTGGTAGGCGATGATCGCCAGCACTTCGAGCGCCGCACGGGAAAGCTTCCTCTGCTGTACCGTATCGCGGCTCATCAGGAAGGCGAGGTCGCCGGCGGTGCGGAACGCCCAAGCATCGGAGACGCGCACCAGATTGACGCCACGCCGCGCATAAATCTGCTGCAGTTCGGCCATCGCCGCGGCAATGCTGATGCCGTCGGGCAGGCGCGCGGCAAGCTGCTTTTCGCTGACCGGCTCGGCGCTGGCGAAAACGATCGCCTCGGCCATGCGCACGGCTTCCGCCATATGCAGCCGCTCGCCAGGATTCTGGGACAAGTTCTGGGCCTGGCTTTCTGCCGGTGCCCCGGCGAGCACGCCCTCTTCGGTCTCGTCGTCGACCTTGAACGGAATGACCGAAGCGTTGGCGCGTTCACTCATGATGCCACCTCGACTGCCCTGATCCCTTGCGCACGGCCGCGCAGATAGAGCGGCGCGAACACCTCGTCCTGCCGCATTTCCATTTTGCCTTCGCGCACCAGTTCCAGCGTCGCCGCGAACGAACTGGCAATCGCGGTACGCCGCTCGTCCGGGTTGGTCAGATATTCGATCAGGAAGCTGTCCAGCGCCTTCCAGTCGGCAAGCGAGCCGATCAGCCTGTTGAGGATATCGCGCGCATCCTTGAGCGACCACACACCGCGCCTGGCGATCGTCACATTAGTGATGGCCTGCTTCTGGCGTTGCGCCGCATACGCGGTCAGCAGATCGTAGAGCGAGGCCGAATAGGCGTTGCGTTTCTCGACGATGACCATTTCCGGCATGCCGCGGGCGAACACGTCGCGTCCAAGCCGGTTGCGGTTGACCAGGCGTGCCGCCGCGTCGCGCATCGCTTCCAGCCGCTTTAACCGGAATTGCAGCACCGCCGCCAGCTCCTCGCCGCTTTCGCCGTCGTCGCCGGGTTGCTTGGGGATCAAAAGCTTCGACTTGAGAAACGCCAGCCACGCCGCCATCACCAGGTAGTCGGCGGCAAGCTCCAGCCTGAGCGCCCTCACCTTCTCGACGAAGGCCAGATATTGCTCGGCCAGCGCCAGGATCGAGATGCGCGACAGATCGACCTTCTGGTTGCGGGCAAGATGCAGCAGAAGATCGAGCGGGCCTTCGAAACCGTCGACATCGACGACCAGCGCGGGATCGCCGGTCAGCCGCGAATCGTCGTTCTCGGCCCACAGACGGTCCATCGGTGCGGCCTTGCCGGCCTTGCTGTCCAATGTTTCCGCCATTTCCTGTCGCTTTCCTTTGCTTCTAGCTTCTTGTTTGACCATGATCTGTTCCGAAAAGTCGGCTCCCACTTTTCGGGATCATGGTCTAGGCCACCGCATCGAAATAGGTGGCGAATTCGGCGCGTATCTCGGCTTCATCAGCCCGATCGCGGTCCTTGATATAGGTCAACGCCCGTTGCGCGCGTTGCAGCGACGTGCCTTCAAGCCCCGTTGTGCGCGACGCAATGCCGGCCATCTCCTCGAAAACGCCGTTGCAGTGAAGGACCAGATCGCAGCCCGCTGCAAGGATCGCGGCCGCCTTTGTCGGGAAATCCCCAGAAAGCGCCTTCATCGAGGTGTCGTCGCTCATCAACAGCCCGTCGAAGCCGATTTCGCCGCGGATGATCTCGTTGATGACCTTGCCGGACGTCGTGGCCGGGTTCTTCGGGTCGATCGCGCTGTAGACGACATGCGCCGTCATCGCCATCGGCAAATGATTGAGCTCCCTGAACGGGGCGAAATCATGCCGCTGCAAGTCGCTCATCGAGGCATCGACGGTCGGCAGTTCGAAATGCGTGTCGGCAAAGGCCCGTCCATGCCCGGGAATGTGCTTCATCACTGGCAGCACGCCTCCCGACATCAGGCCCTCCGCCGCGGCGCCACCCAGTTCGATCACGGCACGAGGCTCCTTGCCATAGGCGCGCGCGCCGATCACGTCGCTGGCGCCCTCGATCGGCACGTCGAGCACCGGCAGGCAATCCGCCGTGATGCCGTAGCGCAGCAGGTCGAAGGCATGCAGCCGTGCCATCAGCCAGGCGGCGCGGTTGCCGGCGTCGTGGTCGTTGCGCCACAAGGCTCCGAGCGCACCACCGGCCGGATAATTCGGCGCCAACGGCGGGCGCAGGCGCTGCACCCGGCCGCCTTCCTGGTCGATGAACACCGGGGCGTCCGGACGCTCGACACAGTCGCGCATCGCAGCGACCAGATCGCGGATCTGCTCGGTCTCGCCGATATTGCGCGCAAACAGGATGAAGCCCCACGGGCATTCATTGCGATAGAAATTGATTTCGTCGCGAGTGAGCGATTTCCCGGCGCAGCCGAGGATCATGGATTTTGATTCGGTCATGGGCAGGAGTTTAGAGCTTCACGCGGACAAAGGGAATCGCATCGAACCACATGCGGTTGAGCCAGAACCCACACAAAGAACCCCCTTCCACAAAAAAACCGGCGCGGTTCATGACCGCGCCGGTTCTTTCCGCCCAAGGGCCGGAGACTTGGAATGGCTAGCGCGACACGAAGCAGTTGCCGCCGGCAGCCTTGTAGTTGGTGCACAGGTTGATCGCATCGTTGCGCGACTTCGCCGGGACGCGGACGCGATAGAACGTTCCCTTGCCGGCGATCTCGGCTTTGACGATGTTGGCGGTGTGGCCGGAAAGCACGCTGCCGTAGCGGCGCTGCAGATCCTGATAGGTCGACTGGGCGCTTTCGACAGTCGGTTGCGAAGCGATCTGCATCGACCACGAGCCACCGCCGGTCGAGGCGGCCGCCGGATTGATGGACGCAACCTGGTCGGGCTTGACCTCGCCGACGACGTCGACCGGCTGGTCGGACGGACGCTGCGGCGCAACCGGAACCGTGGCCGGCGTATTGGCAGGCTGGGCGGTTTGGGCCTCAGCCTCAGGCGCGGCTGCCGGCGCGGTTGTCGGATTGACTGTTTCCGGCTTGGCTGTTTCCGGCTTGGCGGTTTCGGTCTGGTCGCCGCCCACCGGGTCGACACCCAATAGGTCGCCGCTTGCCTGGTCGGCAACAGGCGGTACCGTACCGGTCTGTTCTGCTGCGTCGTCGGCCTCCCCCGCTGGGGCCACATGCTGCGGCGCCGGATCGACAGGTTCGACGGCGGCCATCTGCGGTGCCGCAGGCGCCGGATCCTCGCGCGCAACCAGCGAGCCATCTGATTTGACGACCATGGTTCTCACCTTGCGCGGTGCAACGGCGACGACGTCGGGGTCGATGCCCTGGTCGGCCTCTTGCAGAACCTGGGCGATACGATCCTCGGATTTGGGTGCCGGCGCGGCGGCGGCGTCAGCATTTCCGGCCGCTTGCGTGCCGCGGATCGCATTGGCGCCTTCAGCGGCGGATTCGGCATTTCGGATTGCATCGGCGGCTTCAGCCGTGTCGATATCGTCGGGCGAAAGATCGACCACACGGCTCTGCGGCGGCTCCTTGGCCGCCACGTCCACCGGCTCTTCGGTGTTGGTGACCAGTTTTTCCTGGACCGGTTCGGCAGGCTTTGCGCCACCCTTGGCCACTGCGTCATAGACCTTATTGTCCTGGTTCGGCACGACGGCGCCGCCCGGATTTTCAGGCCTGACCTTGATCGGTGCGTTGTCCGCCTTGACGATGACCGGCGCATCGGTGCCGCCGGCGCCGCCAAAAGACAGCGCGAAGGCGCCGAGACCGCCGGCGAGCGCCACTGCGCCGATGACTGCGGCGACCAGCAGGCCGCGGCTCCGCGGCCTCGCGGCATCGTGCTCAGCCAAGCCGGGAACCGACATGGCCTCATCCAGTTCGGGGTCGTAGTCGAATTCGTCCAATCCAAAGTCGTCGGCCTGCGAGGCCGGCCGGCCGTTGGGCAAGTCGCCCAGATCGAAGCCGCTGGCGGCATCGGCATAAGACGCACTGACAGACGCTTGTGCGGGTCTCGCCGCATAGGTCCGCGTTTCAACGCGGTCGGGCTCATAGCCTGACTGGAACCCGGCCGCTGACTGGAAACCGGCCGCTGACTGGAAACCTGCATTGTAGGATTCGTCGTCATACGCCGCACTGCGCGCCGGGGCGGCAGCGACGTCTACGGTATTCATTTCCGTGAGAAGGCTGGCGAACTCGGTGTCGAGATCGTCATAGGCAGGCGCCGCCGGTTCGTCTTCATTGAAGTCGAGTTCCGGAATATCGAGGTCGTCCGCCAGCGCCACGACGCGCTCGGGTACATCGACCGTCTCGACGTCGGGCATCTCGTCATACGCCGAAGACTGTTCGCTTTGCGCCGGCGCAGATCGCGCATCGGCGGCATCGTCTTGCGCCGGCTCATCCTGATAGGACGGTGCCGTAGCCATTGGCGGTGTCGCTTCCGTGGTCCTCGCCGAAGCCGTCGGCTGGGCTGCAAAGGCAGGTTGCGACTGCGCAACCGGCGTTACGCGGCTCCACGAACGGGCCGGCGCCGGCGGGGCGGAGCGTGCCGCCAGCCAGTTGAGCGAGTCATTCGGATCCTCCTGGGTAGCGGCGGCCGCAACGTTATCGCCATCGCCATGATCCAGACCGATGTCCTTGGCGAAGGCGGTATGCAATGCATCATCGTCGAAATCGACATCGGCCGGCCCGGCGGCATCTTCAGCGCCGAAATCCTGGCCCTCGAGTTCATCGAGGAGAACGGTATCGAGATCGGCGTCGGCGGACTGAACCGCGCTATTATCCGGCGACTCCGAAAGGTCTTGCTCGTCGAGGCTCCAGTCCAGTTCTTCGACAGGATTCACTGATTTGTCGGCGACCTTTTCAGTCGCGGCTACAGGGTGCTGAACCTTAGCGGGTTCGTTGGCCGCGGAGGCCGCCACGGGGGCAGCCCGTGTGCGCATGGTGCCCAACAGCGCGTTCAGCTCGTCTTCGAGGCTCCGCTCGTCAGCGACGGGGGCTGGCGCCGCCGGCTGGACTACGGCGGCCGGCGCCGTCGGTTGGGCTGCCACGCCGGAGGCCTGCGCAACCGGCTCTTCGGCTTCCTCGGCAAGCGCGTCCTCGAAGCTCAGGTCAAAATCGGCGTCGAACGCATCTTCCGGGGTCGCGGCGGAAGGCTCGTGCTTGGCGACGATAGCCTCCGGTTCGTCAATTTCTGGCTCGTCAATTTCGACCGGTTCAGCCGTGCGACCGTCGAAATCCATGTCGACATCGACCATGGCATCGTCGAAATGGCCGGCAAAGTCCTCATCGGACTCGTCCGAAACAGCCCGAACAGGCCCAGCAGGAGCCTCAACAGCGGCCTGCTCCATCGGCCCATGTTCGTCGAGCATCAACTCGTCTTCGAGCGAGCTTGCGACGGCATTGTCGAATTCGTCGTCGAAGACGGGTTCGGCGACCGGCGCGGAGATTTCAGCGGGTTCGGCAGCGACGGCGTGCTCCATCGGCACGTGCTCGTCGAGCATCAGCTCGTCTTCCAGCGAGCTTGCGACCGCATTGTCGAATTCATCGTCGAAGGCGGGTTCGGCGGCCGGCGCGGATGCATCGATGGCGGCAGTATTCTGTTCGGCCTCGTCCGTCGCATCGTCGTCGACCAGTAAATCCTGTTCGAGCGACGCGGCAAGCTCGTCGTTCCCAAGCTCGTCGTTCATCGATAAATCGTCTTCGAATGGCGACACATCTTCGAGCGAACTGGCGAGCCCATTGTTGAAATCGTCATCGAAAGCAGCTTCAGCAGCCGGCGCGGATGCTTCGGCAACGACAGAACGAACGTCGTCGGCAGCAACGGCATGGGCGGTTTCGTCCGTCGCATCGTCGTCCAGCAGGAAATCCTGTTCGAGCGACGCGGCAAGCTCGTCGTTCCCAAGCTTGTCGTTCACTGGCAAATCGTCTTCGAATGGCGACACGCCTTCGAGCGAACTGGCAAGCGCATCGTCGAAATCGTCATCGAACGCAGCTTCAACAGCCGGCGCGGATGCTTCGGCAACACCAGAACGCGAGTCGTCGGCAGCAACGGCATGGGCGGTTTCGTCCGCCGCATCATCGTCCAGCAGCAAATCCTGTTCGAGCGACGCGGCAAGCTCGTCGTCCACGGCGTTGGTGGCAGCCGCTTCGAAAGCCGGCTCGCGAATCTCGGTTGCGCCGTCGTTGTCGTCGGCGCCGAATTCGCCCATCAACTCCTTCTCGAGATCGATGTCGAAATCGCCCTCGTCCGCCGGCTGGCTGGCGGGAGCCGCCTTCGGCTGGGCCTGCGGCTTGACGGGCTGGCGCGGGTCGAACCCCATGATCCTGGTCAGTTCCGCGAACGGATCATCGTCAGCGATATCGTTTTGGGCGGCTGCTCTCAGCTGGGTTCTGTCTGCCATTATTGTTCCCGAACTCGCACTCATTCGGACGCCATGGACGTCGCGTAGGGTTGGCCCTTACCAGCGCAATGTGGGCAAAAGGTGACAGGTTTTTTAGTCAAACCTAACGCATTTCGGTGGGCGCATCGGCTCCGATCAGCGTCAGGCCGGACGTCAAAACGTCCGAAACAGCCTGCACCAGCCCTAGTCTGGCATGCGTCAATTGTCGGTCGTTAACCTTAACAAAACGTAAGTCCGGATTCTCGGTGCCGCGGTTCCAATGTCCGTGGAAGCTAGAGGCGAGATCGTAGAGGTAGAATGCCAGCCGGTGCGGCTCGAGCGCAAGTGCCGCGGATTCAATCAGCCGCGGATATTCGGCAAGCTTCCTGATCAGGCCGATCTCGCCTTCGTCGGTCAGCGAAGCGGTGGCGGCGGCCAGCCGATTGCGGTCGAAATTGGCCTCGCCCAACTGTTCGCTCGCCTGCCGGAACACCGAATGGCAGCGCGCCGAAGCGTACTGCACGTAAAACACCGGATTGTCCTTCGACTGCTCGGTCACCTTGGCGAAGTCGAAATCGAGCGGCGCATCGTTCTTGCGGTAGAGCATCATAAAGCGGATCGGATCGCGGCCGACCTCCTCCACCACTTCGCGCAGCGTCACGAAATCGCCCGACCGCTTCGACATGCGCACCGGTTCGCCCTCGCGAAAAAGCCTCACCAGCTGGCAAAGCAGCACGGTAAGCTTCACCTCGTCGCCGGAAATCGCCCGGGCGAGCGCTTCCAGGCGCTTCACATAGCCGCCATGATCGGCGCCAAGCACATAGATCAGCTCGACGAAACCGCGATCGACCTTGTCCTTCAAATAGGCGACGTCCGCGGCGAAATAGGTGAAGGTGCCGTCCGACTTGACCAGCGCCCGGTCCATGTCGTCGCCGACCGCTGTCGAGCGGAACAGCGTCTGCTCGCGATCCTCCCAGTCGTCCGGCTTCTCGCCCTTGGGCGGCGGCAGCTTGCCCTTGTAAATATGACCCTTGAGCGTGAGGTCGTTGATCGCCGAGCGGATTTTCCGGGCGTTGTCGGCATGCAGCGTGCGCTCCGAGAAAAAGACGTCGTGATGCACATTGAGCAGCGCCAGATCCTCACGGATCATCGCCATCATCGCATCGATCGTCCTGTCCTTGACGATCGCAAGCGCTTCTTCGTCCTGCATCTGCAGCAGGGAGCGGTCGAATTCGCTGGCCAGCGCCTGGCCGACCGGGATGAGATAGTCGCCCGGATAGAGCCCGGCCGGAATCTCGCCGATGTCGTCGCCGAGCGCCTCGCGGTAACGCAGCATGGCAGAACGGCCGAGCACGTCGATCTGCGAACCAGCGTCGTTGATGACATATTCCTTGGTCACGTCATAACCGGCGAAGGCCATCAGATTGGCGAGCGCATCACCCACCACGGCGCCACGGCAATGGCCGACATGCATCGGTCCGGTAGGGTTAGCCGAGACATATTCGACATTGGCTTTCTTGCCGCCGCCGACTGTCGAGCGGCCGTAATCGCGGCCTTCGCCGAGCAGCGCAGTCAGGTGTACCTGCCAGAAGGCGTCCTTGAGCCTGAGATTGACGAAGCCCGGACCGGCAACGTCTGCAGCAGCGATGTCGATGTCGGCGCGCAGCGCCTGCGCCAGCCTTTCAGCCAGTGCGCGTGGCGACTGGCCGGTCGGCTTGGCCAGCACCATTGCCGCATTGGTCGCCAGGTCGCCATGGCTGGCGTCGCGCGGCGGCTCGACGGCGATGCGCGACAGGTCCAGCGCACCGCCGTCTTTGTCTTTCAAATCAAGCGCTTCGACAGCTCTGGTGATTCGCGCGTTGAAATCGGCGAAGATGTTCATTGGGGTGGCTCTGGGGTGTGGCTCTGGCGGCTTTGCAGGGATCCGGCTTATTGGCCGGCAAATCGAGTTCGGCCTAGCTTAATTCAGGCGTATGGTCAAACAAACGGCGGTGTTCTTTCAAAGCGTACGTATCCGTCATACCCGCCAGGAAATCGGCGACGCTGCGCGCCTTGATGCGATCGTCGGCCCGGTCGAGCCCTTCGCGCCAGCCGTCGGGCATGGCGCGCGGATCGGCGAAATAGACCTCGAACAGGTCGTTGACGATCTGCTCGGCCTCGTTACGCACGCGCATGACCTCGCTGTGCCGGTAGAGATGCTTGTAGAGAAAGGCCTTCAATTCCTTTTCGAACGCGGCCATTTCGGCTGAAAAGGTCACCATCGTCTCGCCTGCCGCCCTTACCGCGTCGGCGCTGTCCGGCTTGATGCGGGCCAGATTGGCGGTGGTGGAAACGATGACATCCTCGACCATCATCGTGATCTGCCGTCGCATCAGTTCGTGCCCTGTCCTCACATCGTCCAGCGCCGGATAGCGCTGGCGCACGCCTTCCAGGATCGAGCCGGGCAGCGAGACCTTTTCCAGCATGTCCAGCGTCAGGAAGCCGGATCTCAGGCCGTCGTCGATGTCATGGGTGTTGTAGGCGATGTCGTCGGCGATTGCCGCGCACTGCGCCTCGATGCCGGCGAAGCGGTCGAGTTCGAGGTCGTGCAGCTCCGAATAGTCGCGGATCGCTTGCGGCACCGGCCCCTTCAGGCCTTTTCCCCTGGCGTCGGTCAGCGGGCCGTTGTGCTTGACCAGCCCCTCCAGCGTTTCCCAGGTGAGGTTCAGCCCGTCGAATTCGGCATAGCGGCTCTCCAGCCGCGTCACCACGCGCAGCGATTGCGCATTGTGATCGAAGCCGCCCCAGGCGACCATTTTCTCGTTCAGCGCGTCCTCGCCGGTATGGCCGAAGGGCGTGTGGCCGAAATCGTGCACCAGCGCCACCGCTTCGGCCAGGTCCTCGTCGCCGCGCAGCGCCCGCGCCAGGGCGCGCGCTATCTGCGCCACCTCGATCGAATGCGTCAGCCGGGTGCGGTAATGATCGCCCTCATGCGCGACGAACACTTGCGTCTTGTGCTTCAGCCGGCGGAATGCCGTCGAATGGATGATGCGGTCGCGGTCGCGCTGGAACGGCGTCCGGGTCGGGCTCTCCACCTCGTCGAACAGCCGCCCGCGCGACTTCGCCGGATCGCAGGCATAGGCTGCGCGCGGCCGATAACCGAATCCGATGTCGCCCAACTCATTTGTCATCGCCCCAACTCAATTGTCATAGCCTATGCCGCAGTTGACTTGCCCTCTCGCGCTTCATACCTATCATGTGAAACCGAAAGCAAGGTGACGCCCATGGGCGCGGATGCCAAGACTGCCATGAAAGTCGAGATGACGGACGCCGCCGCCAGGAGGATCGCGAAGATTGTATCTGGCGAAGCCGGCAAGAAGGCGCTGCGCGTTTCGGTCGAGGGCGGCGGCTGCTCCGGTTTTTCCTACAAGTTCGACCTGGTCGACACGCGCAACGATGACGACGTCGCCATCGAGAAAGACGGCGCAACCGTACTGATCGACGACCTCTCGCTGGTCTATATGGGTGGCTCGGTGATCGATTTCGTCGACGACTTGATGGGCCAGTCGTTCCAGATCAGGAACCCGAATGCGGTCGCCTCGTGCGGCTGCGGCACTAGTTTCAGTATTTAGAAATGCCTGCCATCGGCGCGGTCCGTCAGGTCGCGCTTTCAGCCGGGCGCGATCTCGATGCAACGCTGACGTTCTGGCATGACGTGCTCGGCATGACGGTGCACGCACGCTTTGATCCGCCCGGCATCGCCTTCATCATGGCCGGCGACGTGCGGCTGCTGTTCACCGATGGCCTGCCGGCCGGCACCGTCTATCTCGACATTTCGGGCCTCGACGATTTTCACGCCTCGGCAAAAGCCGCCGGTGTCCCCTTCACCGCGCCGCCGATGCTCGTCCATCGCGATACCGAGGGCCTGTTCGGGCCGGCGGGGGAAAGCGAATGGATGGCCTTCCTAAAGGACCCGGCAGGCAATACGATCGGCCTCGTCGAACGTCATCCGCCGGAACAGCAATGAGGCCGTCATGAAAATCGTCACCTGGAACATCAACGGCGTTCGGGCCCGCATTGGCAATTTGACCCATTGGCTGACGGAAAGCGCGCCTGATATCGCCTGCCTGCAGGAGATCAAGACGGTCGACGAGCAGTTTCCGCGCGCCGAGATCGAGGCGCTTGGCTACAACGTCGAAATCCATGGCCAAAAGGGTTTTAATGGCGTCGCCATCCTGTCGAAGCTGCGCTTCGACGAGGTTATCAGAGGCTTGCCGGGCGACGATACGGACGAGCAGGCGCGTTTCATCGAGGGCGTGTTCTCGACCGACAAGGGCGCGTTGCGCGTTGCCTCGCTCTATTTGCCGAACGGCAACCCGATCGATGACGAGAAGAAGTTCTCCTACAAGCTTTCCTGGATGGCGCGGCTGGAGCGCTGGGCCGAGGAACGGCTCTTGCTCGAAGAGGCGCTGGTGCTGGCCGGGGACTACAATGTCATCCCGGAACCGATCGACGCAAAATTCCCGGAGAACTGGCTGACCGATGCGCTGTTCCAGCCCGAGACGAGGCAGGCGTTTCGCCGGCTGAAGAATCTTGGCTTCACCGAAGCGGTGCGCGCGGTCACCGACGCGCCGGACACCTTTACTTTCTGGGATTATCAGGCGGGCGCTTGGCAGAAGAACAACGGCATTCGCATCGATCACTTGCTGCTCTCGCCCGAGGCCGCCAACCGCTTTTCCTCGGCCTCGATCGAAAAGCATGTGCGCGCCTGGGAAAAACCCTCCGACCACGTGCCGGTGGCCGTCGAACTGGCTTTTGCGCCGATCTGATCATTTCGAGGTCCGGACCGCCGGATTCCCGGTTGATGGACCGTCATATCGCCACAATCGGGGGTTCCGCTGCAATCCGGGTTCGGCCGGGGTTCAGGATGACGATCAGGTTTGCGATTTGCCTATGTGCCGTCGCGCTCGCCCTCACGGCGACGCCGGCGTTTGCAGATCCTGAATGCCTGGCCAACGGAAAGTCATTCCAGATCGGCCAGGTCGCCTGCCTGACGCTTTCCGGCCGGAGCCATCTCGCCCGCTGCGACATGGTGCTCAACAACACGTCATGGACAAAGATCCGGGACGATTGTCCGGGAACCACGCTGACGCCGCCGGCCACGCCTATTTCAACGCCGGAGTCCGGCCTCGTTCCGACGAAACCGACCGAGAATTGATCTCGGCTGTCCGACTTCGAGATACCCAGTCTTCCTGACTATTGGCTTTGTGACTGGCTTCGCGACTACCGGTCGCCGCCGCCCTTGGTGAGGATGTCGTCGGCCAGTGAAATCGCGGTGCGGCGGTCGGCCTCGCCCGCGGCGGCAAACGCCTCTTCCTGCATGCCGCGTATCCATGGCTGGTCGGAAGGTGACGCCCGTTCGAGTGCCGCGGTCATCATCGCCAGCCCCCGAACGATCTTGCCGCTCTGGAAAAGCAGGTGGCCGAGCGTCGCCTGTGCGCCGGCATGTCCTTTTTCCGCAGCGAGTTGGAACCAGCGCCCGGCCTGCTTGAGGCTAGCCTTGACGCCGCCCTTGCCATTCAGAAAGATCTGGCCCATCTCGAACTGGGCATTCGGGTTGCGGTAATTGGCGGCGGCGCGCATGTAATATTCCTGGGCCGCCACCTCGTTCTCTGTGATGGGGCTGCCGGGGATGCCCTTCCTCAGATAATCGCCGAGCGCCACGAGCGCGTCCGACACATAGCTCTCTTCCGGCGAACCGGGCTCGACGTCCTGGTCGGCGATCTCGCTGAAGAACTTGAACGCCGCGTAATCGTCGCGCTCCACGCCGTCACCCTCGGCATACATACGCGCAAGCTTCCAGGTGGCGCCGATCTGGCCGTTTTCGGCCGCGTACTTATAAGCCTCCGCGGCCTGCTCCTTGCGGCCGTTCTTATAGGCGGAGAAGCCGAACTGAAACACCGCCCATGGGCTGGACTGCGGCTTCACGCCGGTCTTGTCGTCGAACACCTTGTCGTCGAAGGCCATGGCCTGGCCCGCGGCGCCCAAGGTCGCGCCAAAAGTGGCGATCGCGACCAGTGCCGAAAAGACAGACAACCTCAGCAACTCAGATATCCGCATAACAATGTGTTTCTTTCGCACCACCGGGATGGGTGACCGCGCCGTCGCGGGCAGGCCCTACCGTTTGCGCATACTTCCAGATCGCGCCCGACTGATAGTCGGTCGCGCGCGCCTTCCATGCCTTCGCCCTGGCCGCCAGTTCGGCGTCGGACAGCGCCACCTCGATCGTGCCGCTCACCGCGTCGATCGAGATCAAATCGCCATCCCTGAGCAGCCCGATCGGACCACCCACGGCGGCTTCCGGCCCGACATGGCCGATGCAGAAACCGCGTGTCGCGCCCGAAAAACGTCCGTCGGTGATGAGAGCCACCTTGCCGCCCATACCCTGACCGTAGAGAGCAGCCGTCGTCGATAGCATTTCGCGCATGCCCGGACCGCCGCGCGGTCCCTCGTAGCGGATGACGAGGACCTCGCCTTCGCTGTAGCTGCGATCCGTAACCGCCTGGAAACATTCCTCTTCCGAATCGAAGCAGCGTGCCGGACCAGAGAATTTCAGCTCCGACATGCCCGCGACCTTCACGATCGCGCCTTCGGGGGCAAGGTTTCCCTTCAAGCCCACGACGCCTCCCGTTTGGGTGATTGGTCGGTTGGCGGGACGGACCACATCCTGGCTATCATTCCACGCAACGTGCTCCATATTTTCGGCTAAAGTGCGGCCGGTCACCGTCAGGCAGTCGCCATGCAGATAGCCGTGGTCGAGCAACGTCTTCATCAAAAGCGGAATGCCGCCGGCTTCGAACATGTCCTTGGCGACATATTTACCGCCCGGCTTCAGGTCGGCGATGTAGGGCGTCTTCTCGAAGATCCTGGCGACGTCGAACAGATCGAACTTTATCCCCGCCTCATGCGCGATCGCCGGCAAATGCAGCGCTGCGTTGGTCGAGCCGCCGGTGGCCGAAACCACGGTTGCCGCATTCTCCAACGCCTTCAGCGTGACGATGTCGCGCGGGCGGATATTGTTTGCGATCAGCTCCATGATCTTTTCGCCGGCGGCGAAATTGAAGCGGTCGCGCATCTCGTAGGGCGCCGGCGCCCCGCAGGAATAGGGCAGCGCCAGACCGATGGCCTCGGCGACGGTGGCCATGGTGTTGGCGGTGAACTGGGCGCCGCAGGAGCCGGCCGACGGACAAGCGGCTTGTTCGATTTCGAGGAGTTCGGCGTCGCCGATCGTGCCGACCGAGTGCTGGCCGACGGCCTCGAACACATCCTGCACGGTGATCTGGCGGCCCTTGTAGGAACCGGGCAGGATCGAGCCGCCATAGATGAAGATCGACGGCACGTTGAGCCGCACCATGGCCATCATCATGCCGGGCAGCGACTTGTCGCAACCGGCAAGGCCAACCAGCGCATCGTAGCAATGGCCGCGCATGGTGAGTTCGACCGAATCGGCGATGACCTCGCGCGACACCAGCGACGATTTCATGCCCTGGTGGCCCATGGCGATGCCGTCCGTGACGGTGATGGTGCAGAATTCGCGTGGCGTGCCGTTAGCCGCGGCGACGCCCCTCTTGACCACCTGCGCCTGGCGCATCAGCGAGATGTTGCACGGTGCCGCCTCGTTCCAGCAGCTCGCGACACCGACCAGCGGCTGCGCGATCTCGGCCGCCGACAATCCCATCGCATAGAGATAGGAGCGGTGCGGCGCGCGCGCCGGACCGACGGTCACATACCGGCTGGGCAGCTTGGCCTTGGAGATGACTCTGGCGTTCATACTCTTCCCTTGCCGCGAGCGGTGCGACCTGCCCCATTGCCGAGCCTTTTGGCACATGCCCTGAGACGAATTCGAGGTGCGCCGGGTTTATGGCGGGAAGTAGGCAATGTCGGCGGGCGCCCTTGTGGCGCGAGGGTTGTTCAGAAACTGTTGCCAAAACATCACGATCGCGTGAGGCAGAGGGAAGCGGCTCGTTGCAACGCCGCTTGGTTACCGGGAAGCCCCCCTCAAGTAAAAAAGTCGGGCATGACCCGGCTTTTTACTATTGAAAACTTATATTTAGAACTTGACCTTAACCGAAGCTGAGCCGGCAAGGAGCAGATCGTCGTCGTACGTGTAGGTGATGGCATTTGCCGTGTCGCCAACACCGGTGAAGGTCGACGACCCACTGGTCAGAACACCGATCGAACCGCCAAGTCTGACCTCAATCTTGTCGTTCGGCGAATAAGAAATGCCGCTGGCCACGGACCAGGTGTCCGACTGATAGCCGGAGGTCGTCGAGGTTCCACGGTCCCAGGTCAGCGAAACCGCGCCAGACAATTGGTCGGTGAACTTGTGAGCTATGCCGCCCGAAACCGTCCAGCCGTCGCGATAAAGCAGATCGAAAGAAACGGGCGAGGGTGTACCGAAAACCGGGTTAATCACGCCGTTAATTGGAATAATGCCAAGCTTGCTCCACTCCTGCCAGCGAACCGAGCCAAAGGCCAACCAGCCAGGCGCTATCCCGCTCTGCAGCTTGAATTCCACGGCCTGGGGTATCTCGGCCGAGGCGGAGACAGGGAACACTCCGGTAACATTTCCTAGCGGCCCACCTGCAAATCCGGTCGTGTCGACGGTTCCCGACAGTCCGTCATATTTGTAGCTCGAAGAGTACATCAAGCTTGCGCGCAAGGCGATTTCGGGAATTTCATAAGCGGCGCCCACGCGCCAACCCCATGCCTCGTCGGAAAGCTTGAATTTTCCGAGGCCGGTATTGCCGAAGGCCAGCAAGGTCTGGCGCGACAGAAACGCATCGACCTCCTGGTAGGAGACGCCGCCGATGAACCGCAGGGAGCCCTTGCCGACGTTTATCTTGTAGGAGCAGGTAAGGCCGAAATCATTTGTTTTGACGTAGTATTCGACCGCGGTTGGCGAATAGGCGTTGTTCATTCCGAAGTCTGCCTCCGCACCATACGGTTCCGTATAGCTCGCAAGGCAATCCACTGGTTCAAAAATGTTGGCCTTGATACCGATGCGCGGCACCGCATAGTCGCCGTCGACATCAACTGACGAAGACGACATTCCCGAGCCATCCAGGCGCTGCACATTCTTCAGTGTGCGCTGTGGCGAAACATAGGTGACGCCGGCGTCGAACGAATATGGCGCGGCATCAAACAACTGGTCAATGTTGACACCGCCCCGGTCGAAGCCGCCCGCGTTCGCAACGCCCGAAATCAATAGCGAGAAGCACCACGCCCCCAGCAGCGCTTTCAGACGCAAATTGTTCATGACTCTCCTCCCCGAATACGAATGGACGAAGCTAGAACCAAATCAGGTTAACGGCGCAACAACGAATTCTCGACGCGTACATGTACGCCTTCGCCGACCGTATTTTAGACAAAGTGGCAGCTTCACCGCAGAGCGGGAAAACGGCTCATTTGGCTGCAAATTGAGAAAAAAACTCGGAAAACTCGCATGGAACGGCGCAAAAACGGCCCGTTTTGCGAGAACCAACCCCCATTGTTACATTATGGCAACAATAGGGCTAAAACATTCCGTTTACGTCAAGATTTACGCTGCGGAATGCCTATTTTCGTGGCAGGGACCCCGTCCGAAAAGCAGGTTCGGAGACTCGCGAACCTAGAGCATCGGACCCAAAGCGGCGCCCGGTTTTTGGGACAATCCGATGCTCAGAAAATCTGATTCTCAAACACCAGAGATAGGTCAACCGGCTTCACGCACCCGTGTCAGCGCCACCGAAAGCTTTTCTTGCGCCTCGCGATATTCGGCGAGTTTTTCGCGCTCGGCTTCCACGACCTCTTCCGGCGCGTTGGCGACGAATTTCTCGTTGGACAGCTTCTTGTGCAGGCGGGCGATCTCTTCGGTCACCTTGACCAGTTCCTTCTGCAGCCGCGCCGCCTCGGCAGTAAGGTCGATCAGGCTGCCGAGCGGCAAGCAGATGGTCGCCTCGTTGAGCACGATCTGGGCGGAGCCTTTGGGCGCCGCATCGACCAGCGAGATGTCGCCGACCCGCGCCAGCCGCTTGATGGCCGACGCCTGGCGCTCAAGCCTTTCGTGGGTTGCGGTATTGGCGCCGATCACCATCAGCGGCGCGATCGCAGCCGGCGGCACGTTCATTTCCGAGCGCACGGAGCGGATGCCTGAGACGAGATCGACCAGCCAGTTGATGTCGGCGGCCGCTGCCTCATCTTCGAAATCGGGCGACGGCCACGCGGCATGGCAAAGCAGCGATGGCCGCTCCTTGCCCTCGCCTGATGTCTCAGCCCACAGCTCTTCGGTCATGAATGGCATCATCGGATGCAGCAGCTTATAGATCTCGTCGAGCACGAAGGCGACACAAGCCCGGCTTTCGGCCTTGGCAGCCTCGTCCGGACCTGTGAAAACCGGCTTCAGCAGTTCCAGGTACCAGTCGCAGAACAGGTTCCAGACGAAGCGGTAGGCCGCGCCCGCCGCCTCGTTGAACCGGTATGAGGTGATGCCATCGGTGATTTCGCGCGCGGCGCGCGTCAGTTCGGTCAGGATCCAGCGGTTGACCGCCAGCTTGGCGTCGTTCAGCCAGAACTCGTCGTTCCTCGCGACGTCGTTCATCTCGGCAAAGCGCGTCGCGTTCCACAGCTTGGTGCCGAAGTTGCGGTAGCCGGCGATGCGGGCCGGATCGAGCTTCACGTCGCGCCCTTGCGCGGCCATCACCGTCAGCGTGAAGCGCAGCGCGTCGGCGCCGTATTCGTCGATGAGTTCGAGCGGGTCGATGACGTTGCCTTTCGACTTCGACATCTTCTGCCCGTTCTTGTCGCGCACCAGCGCATGGACATAGACGGTGTGGAACGGCTCCTCGTCCATGAAATGCAGGCCCATCATCATCATGCGGGCGACCCAGAAGAAGATGATGTCGAAACCGGTCACCAGCACGTCGGTCTGGTAGTAGGTTTTCAGCTCCGGCGTCTGGTCCGGCCAGCCAAGCGTCGAGAACGGCCACAGCGCCGACGAGAACCATGTGTCGAGCACATCCTCGTCGCGGGTCAGGATCTCGCCCGGCTTGAAGTTCTCGAGCTTGTCCTCGACCCAGGCCTTCCATGGCCCTTCCAGCGCCAGATAATATTCGACGGCGGCTGCGAGCGCCTCCTCTTCGGTCTTCTCGACGAAGACGCGTCCATCCGGTCCATACCAGGCCGGGATCTGGTGACCCCACCAGAGCTGGCGCGAAATGCACCAGGGCTGGATGTTCTCCATCCAGTCGAAATAGGTCTTTTCCCAGTTTTTCGGCACGAAATCGGTACGGCCCTCGCGCACCGCACGAATAGCCGGCTTGGCGAGCTCCGCCGCGTTCGCATACCATTGTTCGGTCAGGAACGGTTCGATCGGCACGCCGCCGCGATCGCCATGCGGCACAGCATGGCGATGCGGCTCGACCTTTTCGAGGAAACCGCCCGCCTCCATCAGCTCGACGATCTTCTTGCGCGCGACGAAACGATCGAGGCCATTGAGTTCGTCCCAGACGGCCTGGCGCTCGGGCGTCACCTCCAGCCCGGCGAGAAAGTCGTCATTGTCCGTGAGGGTGACCGCCGCCTCTACGGTGAGGATATTGATCGCTGGCAGCTTATGGCGCCTGCCGACCTCGAAGTCGTTGAAGTCGTGCGCCGGCGTGATCTTGACCGCGCCGCTGCCTTTCTCCGGATCGGAATATTGGTCCGCCACCACCGGGATCTTGCGGCCGACGATCGGCAGGACGAGGTTCTTGCCGACCAGATGCCGGAAACGCTCGTCGTCGGGATGCACCGCCACCGCCGTATCGCCCAGCATCGTTTCGGGACGCGTCGTCGCTACGGTGATGAAGGTTTTTGGATTTTCCGGATCGAAGACCTCGCCCTCGACGGGATAGCGGAAATGCCAGAGATTGCCGTTGACCTCCTGCTGTTCGACCTCGAGGTCGGAAATCGCAGTCAAGAGCTTCGGGTCCCAGTTCACAAGGCGCTTGTCCTTGTAGATCAGGCCTTCCTTGTAGAGCGTGACGAACACTTCGAGCACCGCCTTGGAAAGGCCCTCGTCCATGGTGAAACGCTCCCGGCTCCAGTCGGCGGAGGCCCCCAGCCGCTTCAACTGGTTTAGGATCGCGCCGCCGGATTCGGCTTTCCACTCCCAGACTTTCTCGATGAACTCATCGCGCGTCAGGTCGCGGCGGTGGATCTGCTTCTCCATGAGCTGGCGCTCGACCACCATCTGCGTGGCTATGCCGGCATGGTCCATGCCGGGCTGCCACAGCACGTTCTTGCCGCGCATGCGCTCGAAGCGCACCAGAATGTCCTGCAGCGTGTTGTTGAGCGCATGGCCCATATGCAGCGAACCGGTGACGTTCGGCGGCGGGATGACGATGGTGAAGGCTTCCGCGCCCTCCTCGGCGCCTGCGCCGGCACGAAACGCGTCGGCCTCCTCCCAGATTTTGGCGATCTTCGGCTCGACGATTTTGGCGTCGTAGGTTTTTTCGAGCATAGGGAAATGGTCCGAGCTGTCGGGTTTTTGCTGGTCCGGTGTAAATCGGAAGGTTTTGGCCAAGTCAACCGCGAGGCGGCAGGCGAGCTGGCTCGCCTGCCATACAGATAGATCGGACAAGATCACAGGCAATGCCACTGCCGAGGCCGTGGGCATTGCATCGCGCATCAACGAAGACGCCGCCCGCAGCGGCGGGGTTCATCTGTCGACCGTCGGAATTATTACTGCGCGCCGCGCGCCACGCGTTACTGCGCGCCGCGCGCCACGCGTTCGATTTCCTCGCGCACCAGCCGCTCGACCAGCGTCGGCAGATTGTTGTCCAGCCAGTCCTGCAGCATCGGCCTCAGCATCTCCTCGGCCATCTCGTCGAAGGTTTTCTTGCTGCGGCTGGCGAACGCATCGGAAAGCTCGCCGAAGGCGGCAGCAACTTGCCGGCCCGTATGTTCGGAAAGGATCGCCGGACGAGCCGATGGCGCCTCGCTTGCCGGGCGCGCCAACCCGCTTCGCGACGGGGCCGGCTCGAAAGCAGGTTCGGCCGCGTCGAAAACCTCGGGCTTCGGTTCGGCGTCCGGCGTCCGTCGCCCCTCGGCCGCGTCCGGGGTGTTGTCCGGCTTGGCCGCGGTCATCGCTTCGCCGACTGCGGCGATTTCCCGCCGCCAGTCGGCAACGATGCTGTCGGTCGTCTCCGCAACCCTTGCCATCGCAGGCGCATCTAGCTCTGGCTTGGCGGCCGGGACCGGTTCGGCCGCGACCCTGGCACCAGCAAGCGTCACGGGCGCTTTGACCGGAGCCGGATCGGAATGCACCCGCGACTCCATGCGTGCGATGACGGGCTCGACGGCCGACGGTTGCGCCTGCACCTCGGTCAGCGTGACCGGCCCCCTGGCGTCCAATCCTGAACGCAATTCGGAGCGAAACGCGCTCACCTCCGGCGGCGCTCCGCCTGCCTCCGGCGGCGCCCCGCCTGCCGCCGGTGCCGGCACGGCAACCGACGCCAAATCCTGCAGCAGGTCGTCCGCCTCATCCGGCTGCTTGCGGCCGGTATCGTTGTCCTCGATGATCCTCCTGATGGAAGCCAGTATCTCTTCCATGGAAGGTTCGCGCTGTACGCTGCTTGCCGTCGCCATCGTCACATCCGCCGCCCTTGTGACTCGTTGTAGATTCCCTGTCCGGCCAAAGCCGGATTCGAATCATGACGACAGCGTAACCGACGGATCGCGTTACGAGAATCCCCAATCTGAGGGCATGTTGGATTTCAACAGATTAGAGCCCGCGCGTTCCTTCGAACGCGCGGGCTCCAGTGCCTTGAAACTGGACGGGATTTGAAACTGCTGGCGCGATCAGCGGCCGTCTGGCGTGCGCAGGCCGATCCACTTGTCCTTGACCGCATTGTAATGCTCTTCGGGTCTGTATTTCGTCACCTGAAGGGCGAGACGCTCGACCGATAGACGACCGATCGCCGAGAGGATGGCATAGCTCGCCACCACCAAATCGCGTTCGGAACTGGCCTGATTGATCTTGGCGGTGATGAGGGTGGCCTGGGCGTTGAGAACGTCGAGCGTGGTGCGCTGGCCGACATTGCGCTCCTCGATGACCCCGCTCAAGGCAAGCTGCGCGGCGGCAATCACCTGCCTGTTGGCCACCACGGTTTGCTGGGCGGCGATATATTGCGTCCACGCCGAGGTCACGGCTTGCCGCACGGTGTCGCGGCTTACATCGACCTCGATCCGGGCCTGGCTGAGCGATTCCTTGTTCTGACGCACTATCGCCGAGGTCCGCCCGCCCGAATAGATCGGTATGGTCAGCGTGGCACCGATGCTGGCCGAATTGGTTGTGCCATCCTGCCCCTCCCCGGGATCGAAGCGCGGCACGGTGTTTTGATAGGCGCTGGAAACGCCGGCGGAAGCCGAAAGCTGCGGCAGCAGCGCGCCCTCGGCCGATTTCACCGAAAACGCCGCCGCGTCGACCAGATGCTGGGTGGAGAGGATGGCCGGGTGCTCGCTGGATGCAATCGCGATCGCCGCATCGAGGTTCGACGGCAACAGCTTCGACAGCGGCGAAGCGGCCCTGAGCCTGCCTGGCTCATCGCCGACGATCTGGCGATAGGTCGCAGCGCTTGCCAGCGCCTGCGCGCGGGCGGCGGCCAGTTCCGCCACAGCGGAGGAGCGCTCGGCATCGGCCTGGGCCACGTCGGTGCGGGTGCCTTCGCCGACTTCGAAGCGCGAACGCGCGGCGCGCGCCTGCTCGGTCAGGAACTGCAGGTTCTGCTCCGTCAGCACCGCCACTTGGCGGTCGCGAATCACGTCCATGTAGGCGCTTGCCGCGTTGAACAGAGTGTTCTCTTCGGTATTGCGCAGGCTCTCGAACGAGGCGCGGACCTGGGATTCGGCTGCAGCGACGTTGTTCCTGGTCTGAAAGCCGTCGAACAGGGTCTGGTCGATCTGGACGCCGAAGTTGCCGGTGGTCAAACGCGTGCTTTCGTTCGCGCCGGGGACATTGCCGCGGGCATTGAAATGGCTGTTCGAGTAGTCGATGTCGGCAGAACCGGTGATGGTCGGGCGCCAGCCGGACTTGGCGATGGCAACGCTCTCATCGGTGACGCGGACGCCGGCACGAGCCGAATTGAGCTCGGAATTGTTCTGGTAGGCTTTTGAAAGTGCACCGAGAATGGTTTCCGCCGAGGCGGCCAGCGGAGAAAGCGCGGTCGCCGAGAAGAGGACGGCGGCAAAAAGACTCTTGCGTAAAGACGGCACGTTATTCCCTCATTCGTTTTGCATGGGAACCACACCGCGCCGGCTTCTCCCATTCGAGCAGCCGGCGCGGTGTGTTTCAGGTCCCCTGCTGTCAGCCCCCAAAAGAACACCCCGGTTATGCGGATCAGCAACGATTGTTCAAGCGCAAGCGAACATGACAACGCCTTTGCCGCAAGCCAAAATCACTCAGAATTCAAACGCACGAGCACGTTCAAATCCCGGTAGTGGCTTAATTGCCGCATTAAATGCGCCTCTTCCGGTTACACCCCCCCTTGTTTTCAAAAACAATCGGGCCACACCCGAATTCCCCTGCCCTTCCACGGCGACGAGCCGGCCGCCTTCCGCAAGCTGGTCGAGCAGCGATTCCGGCACTTTCTCCACACTGCCGCCGATGAAAATGACGTCGTAGGGTGCTCCTGCGGCATGGCCTTCCGGCAGCGGTCCCTTGACCACGCTGACATTGTCGCAGCCCAGCGCCGAAAGCGTCGACATGGCGGTCTCGGCCAATGCCGGATTGCTTTCCAGCGCGACGACCGACTTTGCCAGCCGCGACAGGATCGCCGCCGCATAGCCGGTGCCGCAGCCGACATCGAGCGCCGAATCGCCAGGGCCGATCTCGGCCAGTTGCATCAGCTTGGCCAGCGGCGAAGGCTCCATGAGATAGCGTGGGCCGTCCGCTGCATTGGTGATGCGGATGTCCTCGTCGATATAGGCCAGATCGCGCTGGCCGGGGGCGACAAAGGCCTCGCGCGGCACGACAAGCATCGCCTCGAGCAGCGGCGCGCTGGTCACGTCGGTGGTGCGGATCTGGCCATCGACCATTTTCACCCGACGTTCGGCAAAATCAGCGCTCATGTTCCAACCAATCCGCCCAAAACCAATCTGCTTGCCGCGCCAAGACCGCGGCTCATTTCGACCGGAACTCAAGCCCCCTGGCGCTGGTGCGCGGGAGCTTGGGCATTTGGAGGCCTCGCCCGGAATCGAACCGGGGTGCAAGGATTTGCAGTCCTCTGCGTAACCACTCCGCCACGAGGCCTCATTGCTCCCGGCGTTCCACCCGGTTCCAATAGGTTGCGGCGAAAATGCCGTCAAGCGGCCATGGTGCATTCCGGACGGTTTCCCCCTTGGCCATGATGCCACGCATCGAATCGTCGATACGCATCCTGCAATTAAGATATTAGTTAATTGTTAAGTACGGAGTATGGCAAAGGGAAGCCCGGGACCTGGACTTTACGTAGCGTAAGCAGAAGGTCCGCCATTCTGAAGGAGAGCTGCGAGGGCCGGAAAAGCGCTCCGGGCATTGGCCAGATTTAGTCGAGCCGGAAAGACGCCCCTTCACAGAAGCTTGCCCCTGCGGTGCAAACCCGTCAGTTCGGCCGCCGCCGCCGCTCCCACCACACGACAAGCCGGCGCCGGTGGCGGCGCACCAAGGCAAACTCGTAGGAGAGCACCAGCAATCCGATCGGAATCATCCAGAACCCCAGGATCGGCAGGAAGCCGAGAATGCCGCCGAAGATCAGCACGACGCCGATCGCAATCCTGAGGCCGCGCGAACGCGGCATGGTGAACTGACGGCCGAAGACCGATATTTTCCGTGCCGGTGGATGGTTGTGGCTCGCTGCGCTCATGTCTGGTTAATGGTCCGTTCGGGCAAGGTAAAAGCACCAGCTGACGAAAGCCGCAACCGCGTTTTCGGTTCCGCGCACCCCGTCAGACGGCTCATATGAGGACGCGCGCACATGATTGCCAGAAATCGTGGCGGGAAAAAGCGTCGAAAAAAACGAAATGCTTCTTTGCAAAGCCGAAACGGGTTTGCTATAGGCTGCGCCACTCACATGAGAGCCTCTGTTCCCCGGTAGCTCAGTGGTAGAGCAACCGGCTGTTAACCGGTTGGTCGCTGGTTCGAATCCGGCCCGGGGAGCCAAATTTTTCAAAGACTTAGTCGATCCTGAATATCTCCGGAAAGCGGCTGATCTACAGCATATCTACAGAATCTGGTTTCGCTATGGGCCTGATCTGATGATTGCCGCGATCGGCGTGACGGATGGGCTTTGCACGAGCTTCAGTATCACCCAACGCCCTCTCACGGCGGGAACAGGGGTTCGATTCCCCTTGGGCGTACCAAAGATTTCAATAACTTAGCCGAAGACTTCTCTCCTTTGTCCAACCTTTGGCCAATTTCCAGCAGCCGCGATGGCGAGGTCAGGCTATCTGTGCGCCAACAGAATCTCGGAGTGACGCCGTAAGTGATCTTGAGCGTGAAGCTATCATGTTGCTTTTCGCCGCGGCGGCCTGGTTCAGCCGCCTGACCTCCTGGTCATCAGAGAGATTTCGAAAGAGCGTTGCTCGACCTCTTCCTGTCCAAACCAGCGAGACCTCGGAGGAAATAGGAAACCACCATTCAACGGTGGGATCGGTGAGTGCGGCTCTGCCTGGAAAATTGAGTTTGTAGACCGGATAGCTCGATATGATGAAGGCCTTCTTCGGGTTCGAGATCTTCATGATGCAGAGGTTCATTGATTCGACGGTCTCGACAATGGACGCATTCCCTTTGGAAATTACGTCGCGCCGGACGTTCTGGAGCATCCGCCTCCACGTCTCCTCCTTTCCGAAGTATTCCCTTTCATGATCATCGAGCGGGCGGTATCGGGTTTCGAACTCGCGAAGCGCCTTCTCGCCATCGATCCGAAACGTTGCAAGGCTGGAGAACTGCCTAAAATTGTCTGGCACCCGCTTCCACTGGTAGTAGGTATAGATCGCAAGCAACTGACGTTCGTTCGAATGCAGTGCGACGCCTCGGTTGTGTTTCGCCGTCTCCACGATGCGCGCTATCAGCGGCGCTACAATTCCCTCCAGATGGGAAAAGGCGAGCTCAAGGTCGACGTTTTTAGACAGGTCTTCTTCAAATGAGGTGTAAAGCTGTCGTTCAAAGAAAACCTTACCAGGTGGATTCTGGAACACCCCCCGGGCAAGCGTTCGCCGATCAAAGACGTGCAAAGCGCCAGCATCGTCAACGAAGTTTCGGAGAAGAAACTGCGGCACGAAATGATGGTCGGCTGGCGGCTTGTTCTTGGCCATACCTCGGTAAGTAGCAGGCGAACAAAAAGCCCGCCACCGTGGAGACAGTGACGGGCGCTGTTGCCTGAGAAGCGTTGAGAATGCCTCAGTGGATTGTCGCCTGTGTGACAGTTTCCTCGCGCTCGGCGGGCTGTGGCAAACCGTCTTCCCTGATCGACTTCATCAGCTCGCGCCAATTCTCGTCAAGGATTGCGTTGCACTGCTTGACGCCGCGCCGATCGCCGAGAAGGAAGCCGATCACGAACGTGGCGGCAAGGCCCGTGAGGATGAAGGCGACCGTCATTGCCGTTGCTCCTGATCTGCGAACGTCATCTTTTCCTTGGCGTCGCTCATGATGCTTCCCCTTCCGAAGCCAACTGGAGAACCGATTCCGCCAACTGCGCTGCCCAAAGTTCGGCTTCGAAGGGGTATTTGCGCGCAATCGCCTTGTTGAAGGTGGTGATCGCCTGCGCCTTGATCAGCATCCCCTCCATGGTCGTTCCCGGCTGCTCCATGATAGCCGTCACCAGATCGGAAAGTGACTTCTTCGCAGCAGCGGCCCTCGCCTTCGCCCGATCCATTCCGGAGACATCCCGAAGACGGGCGGTTTCAGCGTGATAGGCCTTGCCCATCTTGAGCTCTCTCTTGGCTCTGGCGAGCCAGTCCGCACGCCTAACGCGCATAGCCTCACTCGCGTTGTGTCGCAGCGGGCGGTCGGTGGCCACTATGGCCGTGAGGTTTTCAATATCGCGTACACAGCGAAGCTCTTCTCCTGGACGCCTAAGGAACCGTCCGGCGATATCCCGCTCGCCGTCTATGTAGTTCCCGCGCGGCAGGGTGATTTCGTCGGGCGCAAGTGGCCAGCGGTGTTTCCATTCCGCGGCGATCCATTCAATTTCTTCGAGCGCGGCGAGATATTCGGTGGAGGCTTCCGGCAGTTGGTTGCCAAGCCGGATCAGCTCGGGGTTTTCTGCCACCGTGGCAGAGTGCGCGGGCGGTGCCACGGTAAGAGCGGCGGCGGCGGTGGAAGCAGCCGCGAGGCCAAGCAGAAGGCGGCGGCGGTTGACATCGGGCATACCTTCGGCGGCTGCCCGAACAGTGATGTTCGGCATGTGATCTATTCCTTATTAACTAGTTATATTTACCAGTGCACCATGAACCCGAATTATGTTGCCGTCAACATCAAACTATGAAATATTCCTAGTTAGCCACACAGAGGACATAGAATGCTCACAACCGGAAACCAGCTTCGCGCAGCTCGCGCCTTGGCTGACATGGACCAAGGGACGCTTGCGAAGCGTGCCGGAATCAACATCAACACGGTAAGCGCCATGGAGAAGAAAGGCGCCGAAGGGCTCACGAGTGGCCTTGATAAGGTGCGCGCCGTGATGACCGTGCTGGAGGCCGAGGGCATCGAGTTTCTGAATCATGGAAGCCCAGGCGTTCGACTGAAGGCGAAGCCGTGATCGTGGATGACCTGGAGGCCAAGGGCTACCTGCCGGTCCGAACGATCGACGAGGAAAGCGAGACGGACGGCATCGCGTAGGCCTTCCGCGATCACACCATAGGCGGCAGCAGCCCCCATAAATTAGCTTGTCCTTGCGGCGGACCTTTTCCGCCTGGCCGGCGCCTAAATCCCCAACGCTCCCGCCCAAACGGCGCCGGCCACTTTCAGCCCCTACAGAATGCCACGATGCGGAGAGCGCACCCAGCAAGATCCGCGTGCACTTGCTTGTTGCTCTCATCTCGCTCCAACTGTACCCTGACGATTGCGGACGGCGTTTAAAGCCATCCTTCTATGAGACACGAAGGGGGTAAACGGGACGTAAGACCGCGCTTTTGGCTGTACCGCTTTCCAGTGGCGACTGTCAGGACCAGATAGGCGGCCGTTACAGTCCATTGTGAACGGAGGTCCACTATGCCCAAGAAGAAGCAACTCGCTGCGGACACGGACAACGATACCTTTCTGTTCGACAACGATACCTTTCTGTTCGTTAGCAGCACCAACACGAAGAGCGTCATGGCATACGACGGCGAGACCGGCGCCTTTCTGAAAAAGTTCGCCAACGGTGGCGGCCTCATCGAACCCGAAGGCATCGCCTTCGGTCCCGACGGCAACCTGTACGTCGCCAGCCGCAGCGATGAAGTGCTTCGTTACGACGGGGAGAAAGGCAACTTCCTTGATGTCTTCGCCAGCGGCCACGGCCTCGTCGACCCGGCCGGCATCGCATTTGGCGGACCAGACAACGACCTTTTCATCGCCGCGGGCCTCACCGACGACGGCCTCGGCAACCAGATCCTCCGCTTCGACGGCGACACCGGCGTCTTCGAGGCCGTCGTCGATCCTGCCAACGCGGCCGGGCTCGACGACCCGGAAGCGCTGGTCTTCGGACCGGATGGCCTGCTCTATGTTGCCAGCGCTCCGGAATCAGGACCCGGCGAGGTCCTTCGCTACGACCCGGCGACGAACTCGTTCGTCGACAAGTTCGTCCCCAGTTCGGAGAGCAACATCTTGGATCCGACCGGCATGGTCTTCGGCCCCGACGGCGACTTGTTTCTCAGCAGCGCCGCGACGAGCGAGGTCATGCGCTACGACGGCACGACCGGCGACTTCGAAGGTGTCTTCATCACCGCCGGCAGCGGCGGCCTCAATGAGGCCGAGGGCATGGCGTTCAACTCGAACGGCAACCTCTTGGTCGCAAGCGAGCTGGGCCACTCGGTGCTGGAGTATGACGGCACCACCGGCGCATTCGTCGGCGAGTTCGTCGTTGCGGGCAGCGGCCACCTTTCGGAGCCGACATTCATCACCTTCGGACCCCTTGAATCGGACTTTTTCCTTTGAGGATTCCAGTGTCAAAAGATCGGCCGTCCTAGAGTCGTTTGCAGGAATCGGAACCAGGCGAGCCGGCGGGCTTTGGCGACACGCCGTTGCGCACGCCTGAGGCCCTCTACGACAAGGGCCTTGGGCAGTTCATCCTGCCTTGCGACGCGGTTCGTCGGTCGCCCAACCCGGACGAGTTCCTCCTGGGTTTTCTTCAGGAAACCTATGAAGCGGCCGCCAATCTCGGGAAGTGGGATCGGCAAACGCTTGAGCGGCATTAGGTGGGTTACAGCCACCTCCCGTTTCGGTTTTAGCCACGCTAACATTGGCGTGAATCTCATGTTCGCGCAACGCATAGGCATCGAAGTCTACAGTTTTCTCGGCCGCGCGATGCTACTACCTCTCATCCCAAAAATCCTGCAGCGAGGCGTGCCGAAGGTCATCCTCGCCGCGCAGGTGCTTCACGCGGGCTTTGATTCCCGGCTTGACCCACTGAGTTGCCGGCCGCTTCTTCATGTCCTTGGGCGGTGGCCCGGCATGTTCCTGGACCCTTTTCCAAAGTCGTTCCCGCATCTCGCGGTTGACGCTCACGAACGCACTGCCGACGTATTTCCGGGTGCCTGGGTCAGCCATGAGAGCAAACGCGGGCTTGCCCCTCTCGCGTTCGACGCCGAGAAGTTCAAACTCGCTTTCGGTGAAGGATTTTGTCTTCAGCCAATTGGTAGTCGGGCCGCTGCGGTATTTGCTGTCTCGACGCTTCGATACCATCCCCTCCAGGCCGGCCGCGTCGATCAGATGATAGATCGCATTAGCCTCGCCTGGCATTGTCTCGCTGAACTGGATGCGGCCGTCAGACCCAATAAGGCCGGCCAGGATTTCCCGCCGATCCTCAAGCGCCATGTCGCGCAAGTCGTGGCCATTGAGATGCAGCAGATCGAACGCGACGAAATAGAGGTCGTGCTGGCGCCTGGTGATTGCCTTGCGCAGCGCGGCAAAATCAGAAAGGCCAGCCTCATTCAAGACGACGACTTCGCCGTCGATGATGGCGTTCTCGGCGTCCAGCGTTCGCGCCGCCGCAGCTAGGTCGCGGTATTTGGAGGTCCAGTCGAGTCCGCGGCGGGTGAAAATCCGAGCGCCGCCGGCGTCAATGATGATCTGGGAGCGGTAGCCGTCGAATTTGGCTTCATGCATCCAGTCATCGCCTTGGGGCGGCTTGGCGATCAAGGTAGGCATCATTGGCGGAATGAACTCGAGCCGGCCGGGTCCGGCACGCACTGGTTTACGCACGGAATCGAGTCTAGGCCCGTCCCATCTGGTGGCTAGGGGAACGGATCATGATCATTTACTAAATTAGCAATTCTGCATGAAACGGCTTATTATTCGTCCCAGCCGGCGGACACGCCCAAGCCCCCGCCGGTTAGGCCCAGCGGCCACTACCCCAAACTCCTGCTGGGCCGCCCCATCCCAGCGAGAAAGCATGGACGGCCAAGAGAACATCCGCAACGCCTGGGCCGCCCTCAAACTGGTTCGCATGGCGATCGAACAGACCTGCCCCGCCGGCGTGCTGCCGAGCGAGGAAGCAGTTTTGTTGCTATTCGGTCCCGAGCCTGTCCATGAAGGCGAAGCGCTGGCCAAAGCCATCATTGAGACGGTCGAAAAGCTGACCCGGTGCCCACCGCGTTGACCAGTTGCCGACGCGGCGCCCAGCATCCGGGTGGCTGGTGCGGGCGGCAGCAGACCTGTCCAGACGACGCGTAAGGGACGAATACCTAGCACGCGTCCGCACCCTGGCTGACGCACTCATTGCTGCCCACCAGGCCAATGTGTCCTTGTGCAAAATCACTACCGCCCTTGATGCTGCCGACGATTGCCAAGGCCGCACGAGTGTCGTGCCGAAGCGCGTTAACCTCTCGCAGGCGCGCCTGAATTCCGTCTACAAGAGGGTCCGTTTCGTTAACGGTCTCGCCAAGCATCTCGGCAACACGACTATTCATGCCGTCAGAGGGCTTAGGGGTCCGACTAGTCAGTTTTCCTAGTAGGTCCGACTCTTCAGCATCCAGCCTGCTAATCGATGCGCGAAGATTTGCGCATTTTTCTGCCAGTGCGGCGTATGCCGGTTCGGCTTGTCGCAGGTCGAAGCGAAGCGGCGCAGCCTTCGCGTTTTGTTTGAAAATTGCCAATTCAGTGGTCCTTAAAAGCGTGTTGCGTACTCAAGTCTTCGATATCGTTCGCTGCCACGGTGCGGCCCGAGCCTGACCGGAGGGGCATTGGCTAGCGCCGTGGACAGCCGCAGTTTTGAGCCCGTTATCCGGATTTCGTTGGATCCAACCTCAATCCGCTGCACCAGCGTCTGCAGATGGTGCCGTCTGAAGCTACCCTCGGGCGTCCTAATCTTCTTGCGCGCCTCGATGCCAAAGCGGCGAAGCACCTCCGGCGTAACCTTGGTCTCCCGAGCATCCTTGCGCCCTTCAGCACGCTCAGCGTCCAGGCGGGCAGCGTCTCGGATTCGCTTCAGCTCAGTAATGCGTCCCTTGAGATTAGAATCGTGAAGCTCGGCTAGACCGTTCTCGATCGCCTCATATAAGCGCGTGAGCTTGGCCTCGGCGTCGGCCGCCTGCTTCTTTAACTCAACAATTCGGCCCTTCTGACGCTCGGCATGCTCATCGCGCCGCTTCAGGAGACCGGATAGCAACTCCTCGAGCCGGCGCGGCTCCAATAGTCGGTTCTCCATGTAGGACACGACTACTGTGTCGAGCTCCTCCATCGGGATCGTCCTACCCCGGCAAGCAGTCTTGCCCTGACGCGCAGCGTTGCAGCAGGTGTAGTAGCGATACTGGTCTCCCTTGCCCGACGTGCGGAGGGTCATTGCCCCGCCGCAGTCGGCGCAGAAGCAGACGCCGCCCAGCAGCGTCCCAGCGCTCACGAATCGGGGGGCTTTCAACTGGGGGCTTCGGGACCGCATCATCTGCTGGACATCGGCGAACTCCGTCGGGTCGATGATCGGCTCCACGGCCACTTCCACCACTTCGTCGTCGGGTTTCCGCTCCTTCTTGCGCCAACTAGAGACGTTAAAGCGATGGCGCCCAATATACGTCTCCCGCGTGAGAACCTGGTGGACCGCGCCGACACCCCAACGTCCGCCGGTCTGGGTCCGAATACCCCTGAGGTTCAAATAGTCAGCGATCTGTCTGGCCCCTATCGGGTCATTGTCCGCTCCGACCCGCGCGAGACGGAACATCAGGTGGACAATCTCGACCTGCGCGGGATCGGGCTCGATCTTCTTCTTCGTCCGCGCGCCGCGCTGCTCGGCGGCGACGATCCTGTAGCCAAAGGGCGGTCGAGACCCGTTCCAATAGCCCTGCCGGGCATTCTCGCGCATTGCGCGGAGTGTGTGCTTGGCGTTCTCCTTCGATTGGTACTCGTCGAAGAGCGCCATGATCTGACGCATCATCACGCTCATTGGATCGTCGCCCAGGTCCTGCGTGATGGACGTCAGCCGAATCCCGTTCTTCGCCAGTCGGCGGACGTAGAACTCAAGCTGGAGCTGGTCGCGGAAGAAGCGCGAGAATGAATGCACGACAATGAACTCGAACGGCGCAGGCTTTTGAGTCGCATCGTCCATCATCCGCTGAAACTCAGGTCGGCGGTCATCTGTCGCCGACGCTCCAGACTCGACGAACTCCCCGACGACCGCGATCCCCTTTGCCTGGCAATAGGCCTGAAGCTGGCGGCGTTGATCGGGGATCGAAAGATCGTGCTCGGCCTGTCGCCCCGTCGAAACTCTCAAATATAAAGCTGCACGCCCAGGCGACGCCAAGGCGGGTGTTCCTTTGGCGTTCATGCGAAACCTCCTTTTGTAGAATCAGGTGTCTGAGCGGAACAGTTCGTCCAGAAGCGCCCCGAAATGAGTCTCGAACACATCGAGTTCGGCGTCAGAGACGGGAATGCGATCCGGCCAGTCGTCAGAAATATTGAGATCCCATGTGTGCCCGATCGCGCTGCGCGCGCGGGACCGCGACGGCGCAGGGCGAACGGCCCCCGGCGTGCGGGCATAGTCATGAAGATGTTTATGAAATTTCCAGTAAGGAACTTCTCGAGGCCATCTTGTCGGAAGGCCGTCTCGGGAAGAAGATCGTCTGCTCCCTGGCCCGCCTGAACGCCATCCTTGCCGAACATCTCATGAATACCGGGCGGCGGACCGCGATGAGCCGCACCGCCCATTTCCTGCTTGAGTTGGAGGAGAGGCTCTCCATGGTTGGCTTGTCGGCCCATGGAAGACATGAGTGTCCCCTTACGCAATATGACTTGGCCGACATCCTCGGAATGACCACCGTTCACGTCAACCGAACGTTGGGGGAACTCCGCAAGGCCGATCTCGTCTCTTTCAAGGCGGGCCATGTACAGGTGATCAACCGCAAGAAGCTGGTCGAAGTAGCCGGATTCGACAACGAGTATCTCAGGTAACGGCTATCTCCTAGAGCGGCAACGCGTGGGCCATTAGCAAATTTTTTCGCTGGAAGACGACCCTCGGCCGTCGCTGGAACAGTTCCAGCCAAATGTTTCCGGACGACTGGTCGTGCGCGGCCTGGCGGGGCCGTGATATATCTCGACCACACGGTATCCGCATCCGGCGTGCGGTGAAGGACGGGCCGAGCGGAACTCAACCTCGTTCGTGTTGAGCAATATGCAAAAAGGCCCGATCATCATGACCGACGGCGACACGGCCTATCGCGCGGCGAAAGCGTGCCGCCGAATAAGTGCAAGTGCCTCACACACTGCGGCAGATCCACCGGGTGTTCTTGCACCTAAAGCGTTGGGCAACGATATCAAGCGCTGCGACCTGGCCATGCCAACCACCACCTTCAGGAATCCTCGCCTATCGCTGCAATCGCCGCAGGCACGATCCCGATCGTCGTTCGACTGACAGCGGCTTGAGATGGCTAAGCCGTCGCATCCCTGCGTCTTCAGGCAGATTGCCGCGCCCTGGGGTTCTAGCTTGACGTCGGTTTGCGGCGAAAATTTACCGAAAAAGCAACCTATGTTAGAGATTGCTTATAAATAGACCTTACACTGCCCAACCTGTTCTCGCCAAGGAGGGAGTGAGGAACTGCAAGAGACTCAAACCGAGGGCATCGAGTGCGGTTGGCGCGTGGAGTGCTCTACCCGACGCGTGTACCTCAATCGTGCCGGAGCGAGAGGCAATGATGACAAGACAATCTTTTGTAACAGTACTTGTCGGGCCGAGCGAGTTACTCCGAGAAGGCCTTAGTCGAATCCTGGATGCGGCAAAGTTTCGTGTCCTTTTCTCTGCGGCTTGTGTGCACGATCTTCTGCAGAAGCCGCTAGCCCAGCACCGGTCCATCTTGCTCATCATAGATGTCGGCGGTACTGATGCGGATGCTGAATTCGCACAAATTGCAGAATTCAAAGCGATTTATCCGACCAGCCATGTCGTCGCGCTAGCCGATCACTGTCGATCGACCGATATAGTTTCAGCTTTTCGTGCGGGGGCAGACGGGTATTTGACAAAAGTCGCTGCTTACGACACCTTCATCAAAGCTCTCGAATTGGTTATGCTAGGGCAGACGGTGTTACCTGCCGAAACTTCAACGGCTATTCAAGAAATAAGGTATGATCTGAAACCTGACGCGGTAGCTGATGAGTTAACAAAGGTGGTTGTTAACGTGGAGCATGAGGATGAAGAACTATCAATTTTGTCAAATCGGGAAAACTGTATTCTACGCCGCTTAATCGAAGGGGAGTCTAACAAAGCCATCGCGCGCGAGATCAACATTGCCGAAGCTACGGTGAAGGTACACGTCAAGGCCATCCTCCGAAAGATCCGGGTCCGCAACCGTACACAGGCTGCAGTTTGGGCGATGAACCATGGCATGCTTACTCCCGCATCTGGCAATGCCCCGTCGGGGAGCGAAAAGACGGCAACTCAGCCGTCTCACAATATATCATCATTCGGGCTGGTGCATTCGCTTTTGCCAAAGCTTCGCCCTGATATGAGCCTTCGCTATCAAGAACCATACGCTCAAATCATCACCCGGCGATGGTAGCGAGCGGTGGAGACGGCATCGCAGGGGCGCATGAGGTGGACCCCGCCAGTGTTGATGATCGAGACCAACCCGGAACGGTTGCTCGCTCTCGAATAGCGCGATCGCGGTCGCCTATCCCCGAGGGAAGGGTCAAACCACATCGGCGAAGATGATCACGTCCGTTGAAGTGCGGCGGGCTGCTCATCTTTGCCCGGGCAAAGGAGACGAAATGAGACCTCTACTTCTCATTAATCCGAATACAAATAAGGCAACAACTGCTGAGATGGTTCGCATCGCGCGGAACGCCGCTCCCAGTGGCGTGACGGTCGAAGGTGCAACGGCGCAACGCGGCGCACCTCTGATTTATGACGATGACAAATTGGCGATTGGTGCCAAGGCGGTCATTGAACTCGCAGAGATATCTGGCAAAGTATTCCGGGATCATCGTCTCCGCATTCGGGATCCTGGAATGGACCAGTTGCGCCTAAAGTCGTGCCTTTGCCAAAACTCCAATGGCAAAGATTGACGCCAAACGGCTGCTAATAATACCAACGAGCGGTGATCATGACCGATGCGCCCATTCGCGGAGTCCGATGGACATGATCTTCCACGGCTGGTCGACGAGCTTGTTCCTTGCGGCGCAGCAATGGGTGACGCTGTCGTCGTAGTCCTTGAAGATACGGTTGGAGAGCCAGTTGTCGCGCATGAACTGCCAGACGTTTTCGACTGGGTTCAGTTCCGGTGAGCGCGGCGGCAGGAACATCAGGGTGATGTTGTCCGGCACCTTCGGTTTCGGAGTCACATGCCATCCGGCCTGATCGAGGATGAGCACCGCATACGCGCGGTCGTCGACGCTCCGGCTGATCTCGGCGAGGTGCTCCCGCATCGCCTCGGTATCGCAATAGGGCAGGACAAGGCCCGCGCCCTTTCCCTTCCGGGGGCAGATGGCCCCGCTGGTCGAACCAGTGGGGAATTTCTACAATAGCTTTGCCAGTTGCTGCGAGTCCAGCAAGGCTCGGCAGGCGTTTCCAGTTCGGCGATGTCGCGAAGGCGCTCACCATATTGCGCCGCAAGCTGCCTCCGCCGCGTGAAGAGTGCGAGAAGCCGTTGCAGTTGCTCACGCCGATGGCAGCCTGCAGGTCAGTCAGGCGGTAATTGTAGCCGAGTTCAGGATAGCTCTCGTAGATCACCTGTTTCGAGCCGTGCCGGACTGTGTTGGTAACGCTCATGCTGTGTTGGCCGACTAGCATGCATGACCTTGTCTCCTGCTGCTCGGGGGGTAGGGTCACGCGTGATCCGAGTACTAGGCGACGTTTGCAATCCGACGTAGGCGCAGGCTTGAACGCAGCGCCGATCGCCCGGGAGAGTCTCAGTATAGCCCTATCCACGCCGCATTCTGGTCATGAAGGTTAGCATTATACCCCCAGACGAAATTTCTGGTTGTATAAGCGGAGTTTCGTTAAGACGATAAATTATCGTTTATTGTCGATGGGTGTCCTTCGAGATACTTATAATGATTAATATTTTAACTGGAGAAACACATGAAGTCGATGAATTCCGACAAGGGAATACTGTGGAAACACTCGGAAGGTAAACACTCGGAAGGGTTGAACAACTCACGCGCGACGACGGAGACAGCCGCGTCGAGCCCGACCTCGACCGTGACGCCCGAGGCTCCCACTTCCACCGCTTCCGCGTCGACGGCATCCACGGCTTCCACGTCGACGGAGACAGCCGCGTCGAGCCCGACCTCGACCGTGACGACCGAGGCTCCCACTCCCACCGCTTCCGCGTCGACGGCATCCACGGATTCCACGTCGACGGAGACAGCCGCGTCGAGCCCGACCTCGACCGTGACGACCGAGGCTCCCACTTCCACCGCTTCCGCGTCGACGGCATCCACGCAGCCGGCGCAGGGTCTTACCCACACCACCACACCGATCCAATCGGAGTACGATGGCCAGGTGATTGAAAATCTTGACATCTACGTCACCAACGGGGACGCGGTCACGATTACGCACGACAATGTCATCCTGCGCAATTGTCGTATTCATCACGTCGAAGGCGACGGGGTGATGGTATCGGGCGCAAACGGCGTCACGATCGAGAACACCGAGGTCATCAACGCCGACCCGCCGGCGGGAATCGACCCCGAGACGAGCCCGAACATCAACAACATCAATGCAGAAAACGCCGCGAACCTGACCGTTCAAAACACCACGGTGCGGGAAGGCTCGACCGGCATCTATCTCCTGAACTCGCCCGGCGCGGATCTTTCGAACGTCGATGGCTACAACTTCCATGGGCCCATGCCGCGCGGTCAGTTCGTCCAGTTCAACAACTCGGGCAATAGTTCGCTGACCGACTTCTATGCCGTCAACGAAGCCGGCAGTTCGCATCCTGAGGACATCGTCTCGGTCTATGGCAGCCCGAATACGACGATCTCTAACGGGGTGATCGACGGTAACAACTCCGTGACCGGCGTCGGCGTCATGTTCGAGAACGCATCAACCGGCGGCAGGGTGCAGAACGTTGACGCCATCCATCAGGGCAATGGCGCGTTCTCGTCCTACGCGAGCGATGTCACCTTCGATGACACGAGGTCGTTCGACGGTATCAACGAGGACCAGGGCCGCGGGCTGTCCTCGTCGAATGGACTGATCTGGAATGTCAGCTCCGGCGGGGTCAGCGTCCTGAACTCGAGCTACACCAACCCTGGCAATCCCAACAACATCATTTGGGACAAGTCAAAGGCGGTCGTAGCCGACGTGCACGAGGATGCCGCCGCCACCCCAATGGCACACGTCGATAACCAGTTCGCCTGGGACTACGCAGTCTGAACGGGCGGCGCAACCGGCTGCTGCAGCCGGTTGCGCCCCACTTCAGCACGGTGAGATGGGGCAGGGCTCGCGCTCGGACCAACTCGGCGGGTGGTTCCGTCGGGGGATTTTTGCATGAGACCTCGCCTGCCCTGCCGCCTTCCTCTCTCGTGAACAGAGGCCTGAAGATGGCCAGGTTAGAGCGCCCTGCGACCGCTTCACTGGATTCGGATAATAGATGACAAATTTCTCCTTGCACGTGCCCTCGCCGCTGGCGGTGGCCTTGCGCGAGATCCGTCCGGGCCTCTGCGCGGCCGGCGGGCTCTCGCTCTTCATCAATCTTCTCATGTTCGTGTCTCCGCTCTACACGATGCAAATTTATGATCGCGTCCTAACGAGCCGTAATGCCGTCACGCTCGTCATTATTTCGGTGATCGTGGGCGTGTTGCTGATGACCTATATGGCCCTCGAACATTATCGGGCTCGTATCCTCCAGCAGGCTGGCGTGCGGTTCGACCGGCTCTTGTCCGGTCCCGCCTTCGAGGCGGCGCTTTCCTCGGCGCTGCGTGTCCGCGGATCGAATCATGCACAGACCCTGCGCGATCTCGACCTCATGCGCGACATTCTTTCGGGCGGCGTCATCATGGCGCTGATGGACGCGCCCTGGGCTCCGATCTACATCGTGATCTGCTTCCTACTTCACCCGTTGATCGGCCTTGTGGCCCTCGTCGGCGCGGTGGCGATAGTGACGATCGCACTCGTAAATGAGCGAGCGACGAAGGGCTTGCTCTTGCGAGCCTCGCTCACGAACACTCGCGCGATCGACAGGCTGGGCTCCTCGCTGCGCAATGCAGAGGCAATTCGGGGGCTCGGGATGGGGCCTGCTATCCGGTCATGGTGCACCGGAATCCGCGAGGAAGCGCTAGGTTACTCCGTCAGCGCGGGCGAGCGCGGCGGCACCCTTCTTGCGTTGTCCAAGTTTCTGCGCATGGCCATTCAAACGGCCATGATGGGCGTCGGTGCGTACCTGGCTATTAACCAGGAAATCTCCGGGGGCGTCCTGTTTGCGGCGTCGCTTATCATGGGTCGGGCGCTTGCCCCGATTGAGATCATGGTGGCGCAATGGAAAAGTATCGTGTCCGCGCGCGGCGCCCATGCGCGCCTGGAACGCATATTCGAGGAGAACCCGCCCATTGCCGGACGCGTGCGTCTGCCTGACGTCAGGGGTACGGTTTCCGTCGAGAACCTTTTCGTCCTCGCCCCCGGTACAAACACGCCGGTCGTCATGGGCGCGACGTTCACGCTGAAGGCGGGAGAGGTCGTCGCCCTCGTCGGGTCATCGGGCTCGGGCAAATCCTCGCTCGCGCGTGCGCTTGTGGGTGCGTGGCCGCCGGCGCAAGGATGCGTGCGACTCGATGGCAACGATTTGCGCCATTACGATCCGGACCAACTCGGCACCGCGCTCGGCTACCTGCCCCAGGATATCGAGCTGTTCTCCGGTTGCGTGCGCGACAACATTGCGCGCTTCCGAGCGGACGCGGCCGATGCGCAGGTGACCGAGGCGGCAACACACGCCTCTGCGCACGAGATGATCCAGCGCCTCCCCAACGGGTATATGACCGACATCGGGGAGGATGGAGTCGGACTGTCGGGTGGGCAGCGGCAGCGGGTCGGCCTCGCGCGCGCCCTGTTTGGCAAGCCGAGCTTCGTCGTGCTCGATGAGCCTGATGCCAATTTGGACAGCGATGGCAATCGCGCACTGATCCGGGCCATCGAGGGGTTGCGGAGAGACGGAAAGACCGTTGTGATCGTGACCCACAGGCCGAACCTCCTGTCGGCGGTGGATCGAATGATCATCATGCAGGAAGGACGAATAGCGCAGATGGGCAGTCGTGACCAGTTGCTGCCGTCGCTCGTCGGCCCGAACGTAGCGCCGGCACCGCGGCGGCCCGTCTGGGATGGAGGGCGCGCCGGACCGCCGGCGTCAGATCCAGCGCACTCTCTCCTCCGCCGGACACGCGTCGATGCATAACGAGTCGAGACCTATAATGATGATGCCTGACACCTCGAAAAGGACTGCAGTCATAGCACGCGTTCGCGGGCTCCCGACGCGGACGGCCCGCTCGACCCCTGCCTCCGCTTGTACAAGCGCGGTGGGGCCGACACTTTCCGCGCTCTTGCGTGCAGGACGGGTGACTCGAGCTAGCTTCCCGCAGATTTTCGCGCCGTTAGATTTTGCCGGCCCAGACCACAAGCCGGCGCACGCAAACCTCTCCGGCGACTGGCGCAAGCCCGCGCGGATGGGCTTTGGCATCGTCGTGCTGACCTTCGGCATCCTCGGCGGGTGGGCCTCTCTGGCCAGCCTCGACAGCGCGGTGGTCGCTTCGGGTACAGTTGTGGTCGAAACCGACCGCAAGGCGGTTCAGCACCTTGCGGGCGGTATCGTGCGTGACATTCTCGTCTCGCCCAACGCACATGTGACCGAGGGTCAGGTGCTCGTGCGCCTTGATCTCACCGAGGCGCAGGCGCAGGGCGAAATCGCGAGGTCCGCCGTCTTCTCGCTGCTTGCCGAGCAGGCACGGCTGCAGGCGGAACTGGACGGAGCCGAAATGGTCACTTTCCCGCGCGAACTCACGCTAGGGAGCGCCCCCCTGGCCCAGCGCGCGATGGAAGACCAGTTGCGACTGTTCAACAAGCGCCGCTTGGCCCGTACGAACGAAGTTCCCATTTTGCAGGAGCGCATCGCCCAGTCCGAACGGAAGATCGAGGCCGTGCAATCCCAAAGCGAGGCTGTCCGTTTGCAGATCGAGAGTATCACAGAAGAGCACGACATGCTGGCGCCCTTAGCCCATAAAGGCATCATTCTGGGCACGCGCCTGACCGCGCTCAAACGGCAGCAGGCCGATCTCCAAGGTCAGCTTGGTGCCTTCCTTGCCGGAATAGCGGGCGAGCGCCACACTATCGGCGAGGCGCGACTCCAGATCGAGCAAGTCGGGCGCGAGGCCATCGAAGAGGTCTCGGCACAGTTTGCCGAGACCAGTGCCAAGCTCGCCGACGCCGGCGAAAAGCTGCACGTTGCAGATGACGTGCTCAACCGCACCGAAATACGCGCACCGCGGTCCGGGCGCGTTGTCGGCTTTAAGGTACACACGATAGGAGCCGTGGTTCGCCCCGGCGAAACCTTGATGGAGATCGTCCCTGATGACGACACTCTGATCGTCTCGGCGAAGATGTCGCCGGTCGACATCAACAATGTTGCCGAGGGCCTTCCTGCCGAGATCCGACTGCCTTCGTTCAAGGCTCGCTCGACGCCGGTCGCGATCGGCGAGGTGCAGACCGTTGCCGCGGACGCGCTCCATGACGAAGTGACGCGTGAGCCCTACTACGAGTTGAAAGTTTCCGTGCAGGTCTCTCAGTTCCCCGAACAGGTCCGCGAGAAACTTAGGCCCGGCATGCCGGCGGAGGTGATCGTTGCTACCGGCGAGCGGACCGTGCTGTCCTACTTGACGCAACCTCTGACGGACGCGTTCCGTCTCGGCATGCGCGAAAACTGAGCCTTTGCCGGGCTGCTGGCATCCCTGCGGTCGACCCCTTCCTTAGACGGGATCAGGGTAGACCGCAGAGACGCGGCAATATGGCAGGATCGATGACCGCTGGGGCAAAGGTCGGGCGAAGCGCGCTTCCGTTTCCACGGCCGCCTCCAACCGACTTAGGCGTTCCGGACTACGCGTCATCTATGATCGGCCAGAACGACCAAAGAAACCATTCTAAGGCTTGCGGCCAGGAGGACCAGAGTGGAAGCGTTTCTTGCTGCCCCATCCATGTCCGGGACGTGCGCCATGCGATGCGGCAATAGCTTGCGAGTTCAAGCTCGTGCCAAGCAACAGAGCAATGGATGGAGGTGTTACAACAGCAAAACGCCCGGCATTCTTTAGAAATTCACGACGTGCCTGTTCTTCCGGGACAAGTTTATCTGTCTTTCCTTTGGAATATTTCCCGCTCTTCATCAAACGTACTCCCGGATGAGCATAACAACAGGCTAAGCATAACAACTCTAACCACATAATCTATCATATGCGACTCGTGAAGACAACGCGCCATCAAGATACAATTCAGGAAATTAAGTATTACTACACTTTTGACCCGAGATCGCCGTCAAGGAGGATGCTAGTGGCGCGGCGTCCAAAGTCGAGCGGACTCCGTCGGCCCAAGCCATCGCCATGTAGGAGTCGCCACATACCCCACAGCGAATTGCCGACCAGGCGCAATGGAACGCCGAGGACGGGATGGTACAAGGGGAAGACACGCCGCCAGTGTTGAAAGCGAACCAATGGGCGCCGCACATATTGCGCAGGTGCTCTGACGCCAAAGAAGTGACTCAATGCCAGGAGTTGAGTATCGAACGCGTTCCGCGCGCTCTGGTCGGGCAAGGATGTTCGGAGCACCGCCCAATCCAGCTTATGCTGTTCCGCCAGCCGTGCCAGATCATAAAGGTGGCGAAAGTCGGTCCTTCCGCGCCAGTAGTCCGCCTCCTTGATGAGATCATGCATGATCCAGTGGAGGGCCCGCGACTGTGGGGCGGGGATTTTCGCCCTAAGGCCGTGACGGCGGGCAAGCCTCGGGGACTCGCGGTCAATCTCCCGGTACGGCCGGAGTTCCAGGAGACCGACGTCTTGCGGGCGCGCCATGCCACCTGCGACCGTCACTTCGGCATAGCCAAGCTTGGCAAGGCAAGCCCGGGCAGCCCCTTCTTTGGCCGTTTCCACAGCCAAGTCGAGATCGCTCATGATCCTGTCGGGAACCCTGCCGGTCGACGAAAGGAACAAGGGAACGGCCCCTTTGAGCAGGACCGGAACGACGCCCCCCTGATTGAGGGCAGCAACGGCTTCATTCAGCTGCCTGCGCAAGCGCAAATTGCGTTCCCGGTTGCAGCGGTAAATGAACTGAAGATACTGGCCCACGTCTTCGGGGAGCCGGTCAAGCTGGCCCGTGTGCGCAAGAGTGGCGAACAAGACGGGCGTAAGCAGAGTGTGGTTGGCGAGTGCAATTACCGCCTGCCAGTCGGCCGTTACCACCAGGCGGCCGCTAAGTCCCGCGATCAGGGCCTCGAGCGCATCCCTGGTGGGCTTCATCGGCACGCCGCCTTCAGCAGTTCCAACGCGTCATCCAATTTGGCATAGGTCAGGCAAAAGCCCTGTGCCGATCGGATGACTTGGCAAAGAACGTCGAACGCGGTGCTGCTTAGCTCTTTATTCCGCGCAAAGGCACCGTTCAGCAAGCCACCCAGGATGTCGGTCGGGTCAATCACCCGCAGGGAAGGTTTGGCATCCTGCGTCCGACAGAGCAAGACCACCCAGCCCACGGGCCGGGGAACGGGAGGGACATGATCCTTAGGCACAAGAAAGCGCACGCGCCTGCGATCGGGGCGCCGGTAAACCGGAGACCTGCCGAGTTCGGGGAAATACTGTCCGAGAATGGACCATGATCCCGATTTGACTGCAGGCGCAAAAGCAAGGCCGATACCCTGTCCGGCCGAGTCGAGAAGTGTCACATCGTCTGCCGCGAAGCCAAACCCCGCGTGGACCAGCGCCAAGGTCAGCGTCGTCTTGCCCGAGCCAGGGTTACCACAAAGGAGGAGCGTGCGGCCGTTCTTGAAAAGCGCCGCCGCATGGAGGGCGAGTTCATATTCACTGTGCCCAAGCACTTCGGCCAGCAGTTGCCCTTTGACCATAATGGGCATCTCGTCTCGACCACAGGAATCAGTCCAGTGGCCATCCCGGAACAGGTGGATCCGCTCCCTACGCTCAACCAGATGGAATAGAACGTCGACGGCCCTGTTTCGGACTTCGAGATGCTGAAATACGGTCGCGGCCGGAAAGGCGACGGCCGCCGGATACAGTATGCGCACACACACGCCTGGAACAGCAACGACCTGGCAGATATATTGATGAGCTGCGGTTGGGCACGGCGGTGGAGCAGGCTGGATTAGGCCGAGCCGTTCCCAGTCTTGAAGGGCAGCCTCGACATAGCCATCGGCCTCTTGCCTATCAACGCCACGGGCTGCCATCTCGCCCAAGATAGCCTCGACCGGCACGCCTTCTTCAAGCGAGCGCCAGATATCAGCCGCAGTGTCATTGAGCGCAAAAACTACCCCCTGCGTTGAACTGAGCAGGATATTTTGCCCTTTGATGCATGCAAGCCGCCCTTGGGGAACTAACCTCGCCGTAGCATACTCGACAAGGGGAGGCCCCGCAGTCCGGTCAGTGGTTCGGGTTTGTTGCGGACTCACAGAAGCCGTCATCCTCGTTTGTCTGGGCGTGGAGATCGTTCGATTCGAGTGGAACTCACGACCAGAGAGACACGATCTTCGTCAATCGCTCGAGTCATAGCATTCCTCTCCGCTCCCATAGCGGTACCTTGCCAACGCCGTTGCCGTGCGGGCACTTTTGCTTGAAGTCGCAGGTTATGCATTGAGCGGTCGCTGTGTTTCGCACTGATCATCGCTTGCATTCAGATGTTCTATAACAGCGCCTTTGGTAGTAGAGCCGCACATCTCATGGTGTCGAGCCTCACCCAAAGTCGTATTCAACTGATAGGGTCGAAGAAGAGGTTCGCTCTTTCCGAGTGAGGTGTCGCTTGGCAGTTAATTGATGGGGTCGTCTGCCAGCCGCCACTCCTTGCAAATCAATCACTTGCCACACAAAATCGCCTCCAGCGGCCTCGAATCGGCAAAGTTGGGCTAGAAGGCGTTTCGCCCCGTCCAGATGCGGGGGATGGTCAGAAGCAGGATCGTTACGTCAAGCCAGACCGACCAGTTGTTGACGTACCACATATCGTGTTCGACACGCTTGATCATCATGTAGACATGCGGCGTCGCGCCGCGGCAGCCATTTATTTGTGCCCAGCCGGTGATCCCCGGCTTCACCTTGTGCCGAGCCGGATAGAGAGAGATGATCTGGCTGTATTCGCTGTCATGCGCCAGCGCGTGCGGCCGTGGGCCTATCAACGACATGTCGCCCTTCAGCACGTTCCACAGCTGCGGAATCTCGTCGATACTGAACCTTCTCAATATGCGCCCAACGCGGGTGACGCGGGGATCGCCCCTGCAGGCTTGAGGGACAACAGGCCCGTCCTCCAGGATCGTCATCGTTCGGAACTTATAGATCTTGAACGTGCGGCCATTGAACCCGGCCCGACGCTGACAGAAGAGCACCGGCCCCCTGGATTCGAGCGCAATCAGCCCCGCTACAACGGCCAGAGGGGGCAGAAGAAATGGAAGGGCGGCAGTGGTTAGCACAAGGTCGAAGAGCCGCTTCGTGAGCAGCTGAGGCGCCGTTAGGGGCGCGCGTTGCAGTTCTATCGCCCTCGTCCCCCCCAGGTTGACGACAGGTCGCTTCAAGAGCGCGCTAACGACGTGGTCCGGAAGGAGCCTTACGGGTACCGGAACCACGCAAAGGTGAGCCGTGATTTTCTCAATCAGGGATATGTCAGCCCAACTGACAGCAAGGACTATCTCGTCGACAGAACGCCGACGCACATGTTCAATGAGCTTATCCATACACTCAAGGAGCGAGCCCTCGCTGGATGCCGCCGGCAATGTAATCGTTTGGCAGACGTCGCATCCGGAAGCCTCGATTGCCTGGACTACGCCACTTGGCACGCGCACGTCCGATTGCGTTACGATCACTACTTGCGGTTTGGCAAGCATGTCCGACCTGGTCAAGGAGGCAAACAGTCGTCCGGCGCCCAAGCGCACGAAGATGATGCCGCCAACTCCCGTCACGAAGAACAGCATGACGGCTTGGCGCGAAAACATGTCTCCCACCTTGAGTGCAAGCGCCACAACCGACAGGCAAAGAAAGACCCCCGTCCAGATCAGCACGACCTCCTTGATCTGAGAGGCCAGCGACCGCGGCTCGGAACTCAGATATAGCCCGCGCGCATATGCGGAAGTCGAAAAAAGGGCGGCTACAACAACACCGAGCCCGAAGTTCCGGCCGTACTCGCCGAAATGTCCGAAACTCACAAGATCATATACCATTCCCGAGACGATGCTGAGCAGCACGACGGACATTGCCTCGAGAAGCGGAAACGACTGCAGAAGAACATTGCCCTTGAGGTTCCACCGCGGCGCGTTTGACGTGGCGCCCGCACGGGGGTCTTCATGAAGAAGTGCCATGACGTTCACCTGCGTTCAAAGCCGCATCCATCCACCAATGTCGTGACGACCGCCCCCTCCTCGGCTGAAAACCGCCGAAATGCCCAGCGTGACTGCATCCGCCGCCTGCGGTCATTGCCCCTTCACGCGAAGTTCGATTGCCGTGGCTGCGGTAGCACTCGGTTCTTGGAGTTGAGAGAATGGCAGCGACACTGTGCGAATCCAATTCAGCATAAGCTCTAACCCCAAAGGGCAGAGCCGGTGGACACACGACCTTCTCCTTGCCCACTTCCGGCGCCTGTTAGCCCTTCGGAGTACCTGGAAATGAAATGCGCTCGCGCGCAGCACTGGAGCGGCGGACGCTCCGACGGAAGCAACCGGTTCGGAACTGCCGCTCTTTCTCATTGTTTGAGCACCGTTTGAGCACCGAACCCGAAAGCGGTTCCACTTTCGGGCCTGATCGTCTAGGCGAGCGCCATCGCATCGGCGGCGATCTGTCGCAGCAGGGACTTGCGAATATGGAGTCGCGGGAACGGCTCCATTCCGATCGTGACAAGGATGTGCTCCCAACGGTAAACCCAATCGTGCATCTCTAGGCAACGGACCGCGTTTGTTCTGCGCAACAATTCTGTGCGGCGGGGGTTTGCGTCGAGTTCGCCAATTACGTCTGCGACACTGCTCGAGCCTGGTGATACCTCGATCACCGCGTCTTGCCAGTCAAAGTGCTCGCCGAATTCGGCGCATTGCGGCGCGGTCCCAAGCATGACGGCGCCGCCCGCGGCCCCTTCGAAGAGACGGGCAGGCAGCACCTGCTCGCCGGCAACCGTGACGGACTTGGAGTTTGCAAGTGCCGCTGGACTGAAAGCCATGAAATAGCGCGTGCGCCTGATAATATTGGCGAGCAGCAACCGATGCTCATGCCAGTCCCTGACCCGGGAATCCGTGCTTGCGAGCGTGTCGTAGAGATAGAAGAAGTCCCGCTCTTCGGCCAGCTTCAGAAGCTGTCCGTGTACCTTCGCGGCTCGGTTGCCGATCGAGTATACGTCGATCACGCGTTTGACCGGCGACAGATACGGCGTTGCAATGAGGCCGTCGACCGCCGTGGCAAGAAAGGAACAGGGCGTGCGGGTGTATTGAGGCAGGCGCGGTATGCACGCGCTGTGCAACAGGAACACGTGGTCGAACTGGTCCAGGAGCTTCAGATATTGGCGGTCCTCTTCGAGCGTGCTCGACCAGAGTTCGAACAGATACGCGACAGCAACCTTGCAGCGGCCGCGCCAGTCGTGGATCCGAGACAATTCGACAAGACTTTGCGGACTCCAAGCGACGAAGAAGAAAAGGTCATAGTCTTGGGTGAGCCGAACATGCTCCATGGTTGGTGCGTTCCTCAAGCCTAGCCCTTTGCGAATCGCGCTCGTCAGTCTGTTGAAGTCACGCTGGACGTTGTGAGAGTCGTGCTTTGGCAAGATGGCGTGAAAGTGTCTCGTCAGGTAGTTGTCGATGCCGGGGGCGATCAGATCGGCATCCTCGCATTCGGCAACGATGCGGCAAAACTCATACGCCAACGCAAAGTGAGCCCGGTCCTTCGCATTGAATTCAGAGGCAACCAGTGTACGTCTCTTCAAGGAATTCTCCCGGCAGTTGTCGTTCGACTTTCAACTATTCGGCCGCCGCAGGTTGGCCCGGCGCATGGTGCTCCAGTGTCGGGAGGGGTTGCCGACCCAGGATCATGTCTGCTGCCTTTTCCGCGATCATAAAGACAGCGGCCGAAGTGTTGGCGGAGGGAACGGAGGGCATGATGGAAGCATCAACGACCCGCAGGCCCTTGAGGCCGTGGACCCGCAACTGGTGGTCCACGACAGATTCAACACTGTCGGATGGGCCCATCCGGCACGATCCGCACAAATGATAGGCGGTCAGCCCGATTTCGCGGGCAAACTGCAGCCGGTCGGCGTCGTCCGTTATTTTCGGGCCGGGAAGCTCTTCCGTGCAGTTGTAGCGCCTGAGCTCGGGGGCCCGAAACAGCTGCTGCACAGTCTTCATGCCGTCGACGACGACCTGTCGGTCCTGATCATCGGCGAGATAGTTGGGCTGGATGAGCGGAGCTTGAAACGGATCTGCCGAGACCGCCCGAACATGTCCGATGCTCTTCGGCCGCAACTGATAGTAGCCAAGCTTGATGACCGGAAACCGCCGCGCGCCGTGATCGGTATAATTGCCCAGGGCAAGGTCAAGCTGGATATCCGGGGTGGAGTGAAGATCCCGCGAGTTGGCGAACCCGTAGACGAGCGACGGGCTGACGGCGAGAAAGTTCGGGCGGCCCAGCATCCATTTCGCTGCCTCGCGCAGGAGGGCGACGCCGTGTCCGCTGACCGTTTCGATGCCCTCCACCCGGGCGATCAGGTGGACGATGTAATGGTCCTGAACATTTGCACCGACACCGGGCAATTCGTGCACGACCGGAATTCCAAGGCCGGAGAGCATACTCGCAGCACCGACGCCTGACAGCTGCAGCAGCTTTGGTGAGTTCGCCGCGCCAGCGGAGAGGATTACCTCCCGACGGGCCTTCACACAGCTCGTGGGATGACCCGGCCCTCCTCGTGCATATCGAACGCCGATGGCACGCTTTCCCTCGAACAGGACGGCAGTGGCCTGCGCGTTCGTGCGGATGTCCAAGTTCTTCTTTCTGGCGATCGGCCGTAGGAAAGCCCGCGCTGCGCTCACGCGCCATCCGTTGTCGATATAGCGCTGATAGTAGCCCACGCCGGCCTGGCTTGCTGCATTGTAGTCGGGATTACGCGGGATACCGGCATTGAGCGCGGCCTCGATGAATGCATCACATAGTGGATGTCGCCAATCGCAGTCTGTAACCGGAAGCAGTCCGTCCTTCCCGCGGTAGAAGGGATCGCATGCCCCAAGCCTCCGCTCGGTTCTCTTGAAATAGGGCAGCACGTCGGCGTAGCCCCAGCCTCGATTGCCTTGGAGGGCCCACTCGTCGAAGTCCGCAGCCGCGCCGCGGTTGTAGTTCATGCCGTTAATTGCGGTCGAACCGCCTAGTGTCTTGCCCTGCGACATCGGAATAGAACGGTTGGCCGTCCCCGGACTAGGCTCCGTTTCGAACTGCCAGGCATATTTCGGATTCGAGGATGTCTTGTAGAGTCCCGCCGGAATGTGCAGAAGGATGCTGCTGTCGGCCGGCCCCGCCTCGAGCAGGCAGACCGTATTGGTCCCGTCAGCCGCCAGACGATTGGCCGAAACGCAGCCTCCCGCCCCGGCTCCGACGATCACATAGTCAAAGACGTCCGCTTCAACCGACATCGCCTCGCGCTCCGCTTATTACCAGCTTCGGAGAATGGCAGGGAATCCGGCAGATGGCACTTTGCCCATCGGAATTAAGCCTTATGAAGGGCTTTTGCGGCGGGCGGAATGGAGAGATGGTGTGCGGAGTGCTGTGCGGGCATAAGCCTGCCGCCGAAGTGCATTCTTCGGGAACCTGCGCCGCTGGCGCACAGGGGGAAATGGGGATGCCTGACGACAACCTAGCCGAAGAAGCCGCCGTGCCGAGAGGTTGGGTTTATCTGCATCTCGTTGGCCACCTCGACGTCTCCGCACAAGCCGAGTCGACGTTTAGCACCCGAACTGGGTGGGCTGATAGATTCCATGTCGGGCGGCCGGCAGTCTCTTGAACCCCCGCGCCTTAATCGGCGCCGTCTCCTTGCCGGGCTGCTGGCGCTGCCTGCCTCGGGTGTCGTCGGTGCAGCGGTGCATCCGGCCCAGGGGGGATCGGGCGGTAAATGGTTCGGGGGTGCCGTCTCCTTTCTGCGTCCAAGTGGACCCGTACTCACGCGCGCGGATGGGCAGATCATTGAAAATCTTGACATTTATGCCCCCCATGACAACGGGATCACGGCACTCCATCAGGGCGTCATCGTCCGCAGCTGCCGCATTCGTCATGCCATGGGCAGCGGGATATACGCCCGGGGAGCCGCCGGAATACGCTTGCAGGATCTCGAGATCGATCATGTCGGCGTTCCCCCCTCGGGGACCGGACCAAGCCAGAACCGCAACAACATAGAGCTGGAAAGCTGCCTCGATGCGATCATCATCCGTGTCAAGGCGTCCCGCGGCTCCTCCAATATCTATGTTGTCGACTGTCCAGGCACCCAGATGAGCTTCCTCGAACTCCACGACGCGCGCGGGCCGTTCCCCCGTGGACAGAATGTGCAGTTCAACCGCTCTCCGGATACGAGCCTGGAAGAATTCTCGGCCGAGAACGGTCCCACCTCCTTCACCGAGGACAATATTTCCGCCTTTCACTCGGATCGCTGTACAATTCGACGTGGACTCGTCTTCTACAACAACAGCCCCACGGGCGTTGGCGTCATGCTGGAGGGAAGCTTCAATTGCCGGGTCGATGACGTCGATGCCGTTAAACAGGGCAACGGCGCCTTCTCGGCCGTTCCGCAGGGTAAGGTCGGCAGTGGCGGTTGCTCGTTCAACCGCTGCCGGAGCCGGGACACCTACAATGAGCCACGGGACGGCAGGGACGCCCCGACATCCAACGGCCTGTCGTTCCATACCCGGATATCAGAAGGCGCTGAAAAGCACAGTATTAGGGACTGCTGCGTCTACGCGCTCGCCAATCCCCGCAACATCATCTGGCAAAGGGCGGCCGTGCATGCCGGTTGGTCCATCGAGCGCAAGGCATTTGATCCCAGACCGCCATTGCGGCTTGCCTTCAACTGGCAGTGAGAGAGTGCGCTGGTGCGTCGAATCCGACGAGGCCCTACCGACGACGACGCCAAAAGAGAAGCAGGTCTGACAGCATTGACCGCGACGGGGACATCCCAAGCGTCCAGAGAGGCGCTGATGCAAGAATCATGCGCCCCGTCGTCGTGCTCGTATCGATAGGTGTGTCGACGATGCGAAGACCGACATCCTTGGTGCCAAGCCTTTCGATGAGCGCCAGCACTTCGCGGGTTGTGCGCGCAACACGGTACGGCTTCGTGACCGAAATCACGTCTCCTTTCCTGGCACATGCGATCGCCCTCTCCAGCTCCGGCGTCGAACCGAATATGCTAGTCTTCTCGCAGAAGAAGTTCTCGGCTCCTAAGCGGGCAAGATAAAGCTTTTGCGCCTCCAGCCTGGCAGCGGGTTCGAAGGTGTTGATACGACAGTAGCCGATGATCATCGCCTTGCCCAACCGTAAGAAGCCTTCAGGGAATGGGATGCAAGGGGCCCGACAAGCCGCTGACGATCTGCGAGCCGCGGTTCGTCAGTCCCTTTGTCTTCCTCCCCCTTCACCGAGATTCCGATGTTGGACCGCAATCCGGAGGGGTTCGCGAGCTCCAGATATTGCTTTGCAACAATGTGAGCATCGAACTGTCTAACCCTCTCGCGGGCACCCGCCGACAAACGCGACCAAAGGTCATCATCGTCCAGCACCGCCTTTAGCGTTGCGGCCATCGCCTCGGGCTGTGGTTCGACCACTGCCCCATTCACGCCATCCGCGAGGAGATCCCGGCTGAGCCTTGAAGTCCCGACGATGGGTGTGCCGCTGGCGATCGCCTCCATCACCGTTGCTGAGGCGACAGGAACCGTATAGCGCGTGGGGAAAGCGGCGACGCGAACGCGGCTGTGTAGCTCGCGAACGCGTGCTCCCTCTGCCATGCCGAGAAGGACTACGTGCCGCCTTATCGGTTCAGGAAGAGCATCGACCGCCTCCCGCACCGGTCTTGTGATGTTACCCGTCACGTAGAGCCGTACGGAAGGGTCGTTGAGGGCGCCGAATGCCCGGATCGTCGCCTCCGGCACCTTGTAGGGCGAGGTGCCGGCATGGAGGATTGCCCGCTCGCGCTCTGCCAGCCCACGGCACGCATATGACTGGCGATCGATGCATTTGGGAATTTTCAGGATTTGGTCCCTTGGCAGCCCAAGATCTCGCACCAGTTCCTCCTGAAGCTCGGTCGTGGAGGCGACGACGTAGTGGCAGCGCCGCATGCTCGCGCGTCGAATTGCTCGCCATGCTGCCGCAAGCGCCCCTTTCCGCCTCTCGAGATCGTGAACGATCTGGACGATCGTGCCACGCAGCGGTAGCGGCACCGTCTCGCTGTGGATGACAAGGTCCGGCCGGAACCGATTGATGATACCGATCGCCCGCAGCCATGCCGCGACTGAGGCTGGTCCGGTCAAAGGCGTGCGGCTCAATCCGATTATCGGCAACTCGAGGCGAGGCGAAAGAAGTCGCTGAAATTTTGCGGGGCTTTCGAAGGTGCCGACCACGATCTGCACCTGGTGCCCCAGTTCGAGCAACGCCTGGGCAAGTGCCACAATGAAGATGCTCACACCATCAGGTGAATCCAAAGGTTCGCGCCGGGTCAAGACAATGCGCATTCGATCAAACCGTCACAATAGGTGCCTGCGGGCGGCCGCAGCCTCCCGTGGCACCGTGTTTCAGCAATGGAAGCAAAAGAGGACCTCTCCGAAGTATGCGAGGCGGCAGGATCGATCCTCGGGGCAATCGATAAACGAAAAATGGGGAGTACCCCGGCCCGCACTGCGCTCGTTGACGCGTGAAGCTTGGTCTGCCCTATGGGCAGCCCTGGTCGGTTCCTGCCGGCGCATGTTCCGGCCCACCTCACGACACCGCCGCGAAGGCCCGGATCGGGCGCCTGACCAGGGGTTCATAGATGGCCATTAGCCGATTGAAGTTTGCTTCGGGCGTGTACTGCTCCTGATAGGCGGCATAGGCCCGGCCTGCCACTTCCTCCAAGGCAGATCGGTTTGAAAGCGCCCAGCGCACCTGATCGGCCAACGCGCCGGCATTGCCGACAGGAACGACAAGGCCGGTGACGTCTGGCTCCACGACCCCTTTGATCCACGGCAGATCCGAGCAGATGACCGGCAGCCGGCTTGCGAAGGCCTCGATGACTGTCATGGGAAACAATTCATACCCTTTCGACGGAAAGAGCAGGAATGCTGCAGCCTGCATCTCCTTCAGCACCGTCTCGCGCGACTGACGCCCGAGATATTCCACGCGCTCGCACGCAGATTGCTCGACAAGCGGAGCCAACGGCCCGTCGCCGATGATCCGCAGCGGATAGTCGATCTCCTTCCACGCCTCGAGCAGCGTGGCCACTCCCTTGTGGTGCTCATCCAGTCGTCCGACGAACAGCCCTCCATTGCGACGAAGGTCACCGAAGATCGGCGGCCTGGCAACTGCGTTCGGCTTGACGACAATGCGTTCGGCCGGCAGGCCGCCTTCCACAAGCTTGCGCCTGGCCCAGTCGGTAAGGGCAATGAAGCGGTCGACCTTGCGGGACCAGGTGCCGGCTCTCTTGTGAAACTCGACCATTGCGGCAAGGGCGAGCGTGCCCGCCAGGGAATTCCTGTAGACCTTCTTCGGAACAGTCCACCAGCAGGCGTGGCGGAGACTTCGCTCCCGAAGCCTCTCATCGGGATAAAGCAAGGCGCTGGGACAGAGGATCCTGAAATTGTGCAAGGTCATTACTGATGGCACGCCGGCCTCGCGGCACGCATCCAGGATGGAGGGGCTCAGGAGAGGAAAGAAATTGTGGATATGGACGACATCCGGTGAAAATTCCGCCAATTTTCGGGACAGTGCCCGCCGTGAATGAGAGTTGTAGACAACCCCCAGGGCGGTAGAAATCTTCCGCGCGACCCGCACGATATCGTCATTCGTGGCGGAAAACAGCTCGACGTCGACCCCATTCTGCTTGAGGCACGCGAGCTCCTCCCGAACCACGCTGTCCTCTCCGGCCCTTATCTGGTAGAAATTATGAACCATTAAGACGCGCATCGCAGTCCGCCCCGTCCGAATGTCAATTCGGCATCCCGGACGCCCGTGGCGACGACGCGACGGCTCCGGAAAAGTCGACCTTTGGCAGAACGACCTCCACAACGTCGCCGGGCGCAAGCCCGAGATCTTCGCTGCCGGGGAGCGTCTCGGCGCCCTGCTCTCGCTTTCTATGGACTGTTATCTCGGGCCGACCCGCGGCTATCAGCAAGGTGGATTGCGCTTGACCTGTAAGCGCCAGCTTCTGCGCGGTACCCTCAAGACGCGCCGAGATCTGGGCCAGATTCATATAGGCCTCCTGTAGCTCTCCCAATGCCGCGATTTGTCGTTCACTGTCGATCTTGTTCATCTGTCTGACATATTCGCCGCGCTGGCGCTCGATGTTCGATGCCTGGACGATCGTATCGAGCAGTTGGGTTGATGACATAAGCACCGCTCGACGGGCTTCAGATAGGCGCGTGGTCGGCGCCAGGCCCTTCTGAAACAGCGTCCTGACGCTCTCGTAATCGTCGGCGTCGGCCTGGCTTCCCTCTTCGTCCTTCTTCTTCTTTTCAGACAGGAGCCCCAGTTGCAGGTTAGTCTCCTCGACAGCACGTCGCAGAAGCTCCTTGTCCTTTTCACTGTCTGACAGACGAGCTTCGATATGCGCTGTTGCCGTTTGCTTCAATCGTTCGGCGAGCGCCTCAGGCACCGGCACGTTCTTGACATGTTCGACTTCTTCGCCGAGTTCGGTGCGAAGACGCCAAATGCGAGCCTGTTCCGTTGCGAATTGCGCCCATAGGGCTTTGTACTCGGAACGGAAATCGGCCGCTTCCATGAGCGGATTGGCGATGCGAACCTGGGCAGCGCTGTAGCCACCCGCAACCGCCACAGCCTGTCGGACGGTCATACCCGGCCGGAAGATGTACTCTCCCGGCCTGGCCACATCACCATAAACATAGATGGGCCGGTATTCGGCAAGCGAAACGAAGACCTGGTCGGTCTCGATCAGGTGCGTTATTTCACGGCCGTCCGCGGTCCCCTGCCGATACTGCTTGCTGGCGAGACTGCCAGCGATTATTTCCTGCGCTTGTTGAATGGAAAGGCCGCTGACTTGAACCGCTCCAACCAGCGCCAAATTCACCTCGCCGTCCACTCCGATCAGCAATCGCTGCCTGAAATCCGGAATACCAGGGACCGATACTTCCAGCGTATCTCCGGGCTGTAGCGTGTAGTCGGCAAGTGCCGCTGTCGGAATCAGAGCGATGGCGCCAGCCAACGAAGCGAGGCGGGTCGAAGCCATGGTCATCGACAGCGCCGACAACAAGGATCTCAACAGCTTCATGGGTCCCCCAACGGTTGCCCCCGTATCTCTACGTGCGACTTAGCACGGGTTTCTCCGGCGCGGGCGAACCTGCGCAGTGGATGGCCCTATGCTACCAGAGGAGGCATAGCCGAGGCCGAAGCAAAATGGCTGGCTCGCTGGCTCTTTCGAGGCACTCCTCATGGAAGCGGCACGGCGCCGCCGCATGAGCGGGCACATCAGCGGACAGCTCTCCTGCTCCTGCCGCGCCAAAATCGGTACTACGCGATCCCCTTCTACCGAGACCGATAGCCCGCCGATGTCGGGTGGGCCGCATCCATGTTCGGTCAGATATATGAACAAGCGCAATGCTGCGTTCGACCAGCTTCAAATGGAGGGGGTTCCACAGCCAAGGCCGGAACGCTGGCGCGAAGTGCAATCAAATAGCCGTATGAGAAAGCAATTCCCACAATCTGGACAGGGCTCTCCAGGACTGGATTGACGAACATGGCGAGGAAAATCGTGATGAAGACTGTGGACGCATGATTGCTAACACCGCGTGGCAGTCGATTTGGCGGGAAGGCCACCAAAATGGCAGACACGATCAAAATGAAACCAATGACCCCCGTCCGCAATATGGCTTGAAAGAACGAATTGTGAATTCCTGTCGAGAGTATCTCAAGCATTTTGGCATGCGTAATATTCCTGGTGTCAGGAAGAAAGGTAATATCCTCGAACCCGGGAAACTCATATCGCCATCGGACCGATTCCTTCCCAAATCCGATTCCAAATCCGTACGTATCCGCAAGGGATGCGAGTGCGTCCGAAATGAACGCGAGTCGGATCCCGGCGTTCGGGTCCAGAGCAAAGGTTTGAGGTATGAAGTTCAGCCCGACGGCATAGGCCGAAGTCAGTGCGGTCGCCAGAGCTGCGGCCATCAACCGGCCGGGCACGCCAATTAGAATGACGATCATCGTGACCGCGAGCACCTTGAACTGAGCCAAGGGGCTGGCGAGGGCTATTCCCAATAAGAGCAAAATGCCGCCGTATCGGCGCCAGTCGTTCGTCAGAAAAATACCGCCTGCAATGAAAAACGCGGCAATGACCATGTTATTGATCAGCGAACCATAAAGAATCGGTATCGTGGCTTGCGGAGATGCGCCCTGATATTGCACGTCCTGCTGAAACATCACCGCCGGAGCGACAACGAGAGACAGGAACAGGAAAACGGGTGCACCAAAAAAGGCATTGCCATTCATCAGCCTGCGGCGGAAATAAGCCTTGGATGCCCATGCGACGGCGAAGAATCCTACAATCGGGACGATTTGCCTTATGACTGCTTCTTGAAGGAAGTGAACCTGCCAGGAATCCGGCATCAGCCCGTATCTGGACAGCAGGGCAATGAAGAGGCAGAAGGCGGTGTAGACCGCCAGCAGACGAGGCGGCACCGTCTGCCGCAGCACGGCATAGGCCAGACAGACACCGACCGGGATCACTATGAAGAAAGGGCCAAGCAGGCGCAGGGATATTGCGAGGGCGCAGGCCAGCCAAATGCCGGAGAGAAAGAGGGTGTAGTCGAGCACGTCAGGGGAATGGCTGCAAACGAGGTCGACCGGCTCTGAACCCTTCCTGCGTGACAATGTCGCTGGCGAGGTCATGGCCTGTATTCCCGGTTAGGACTGAAAGCCGCACGGTTGATCCTGGTCAAAATTACTGCCGAGAGTTTCTCTGCAGGGATGATGCGCAGGATTCCCTCGAGGTGGTCCGCGAAAGTGCGGCGTGCCTTCAGCACCAGGAGGACCTCGCTGATGACGCCCATGGCCGCTTCCAGATCAGCGGTGCGGTCGGTGCTGTGAAAATCAACCACTATACAACTGTATTCTTGCAGCAGATGCTGGAGTGCAGCGGAGATGGAGAGCGAGGCATTCAAGTCGGAGATTGACCCCGTGGGCCTGAGAACCAGAACTTCCAGCCCTTCCTGATCCGCGGGAATGGTGGCAAACGCCCTGGCGAGCTTGCGACCTGGCTCCGCGTTCAGCATTGGCTGGTCCATTGATGGCTTTTGCCAATTGGCGTCAACGAGCAGTGTCTTTTGCCCGGTCGCCGCAATGATCCTTGCGAGATGAACCGCCACCGTGGAGCTTCCGGACTTGCCGAGGGGTGAAGCAACGCCGATTACAAATCCGCTTTGGCGGCCCTGAACTCCGCGCATCCGGGTGGCAATCTTGCTCAGCGAGCTGTGAAGCTCGGGAGCGTTCTTTGAGTAGACGGGCTGCAAAGACTGCTCGCATGGCCCCACAACATTCCACCTGCGGCGGGGAATTCTGGGGATCCCTACAATCCGATCAAGGCCGGTCGACCTGTGCACATCCTCGACCGTTATAAGGCGGTGGTTCATTGCTTGCCTGATCAATGCATGACCAACGCCGGCAACCCCACCGGCCATAACGGAGAGCGCTACCATCAGGACCGTTGGCGGCCAACTGCGTTGGCGAGGTGATTCGGCCGCCGTGATAACCCTTGCGCTCGGGATCAGCGACGAGGCGCTAAAATCGGAGTGGGCCCGCTGCAGAAGGGCATTGTAAAGCGAGCGATAAACCTCGGCCGCGCTCTGCTGCTCGCGGAAAAGGACTCTTGCCCTCTCCGCAGATTCAGGGTCTGATGGGGGTTTCTTCAGTGGTTCGGTCACAAAAGCCTTTTCCCGAAGTTCCGCCAGCCGCTTGTGCAGATCAGATGTTTCTTCCGCGCGAGCCGCCTGCCGGCGTTCGCGCTGACTTCCGATGTAACCGCCGGCGATCGCGTTCGCGAGCATGGCCGAGAACTGAGGATCGGAAGAGGTGACCCCGATCTCGACGGCGCGGGAGGAACCCAGCTGATGAACGGAAAACGCGCGCCTCACAAGGACCATCGCCTCATGCCGAATATTTGGCTCCGCCGTCGGCAGCTCGGTGCCGAAGAGAGACGCCAATTGGCTCCGCACATAGCTGGAGATCCGCGCGCGCAAGCTGTCATCCATCACAAACTCTTCGTCTTCCGCTAAGCCAGTGTGGTCAACAACGCGTCCGACGACCTCGTCCGACTGAATGACCTGTATCTGGCTCTCTACATAGACCCGCTCATCTGCCTCAGCTTCGCCCGGTTGCGAAGCGGGCGGAGATGAAAGGAGGATCGTCGCATAGGCGGTGTAATATCCAGGCGAAAGGACCGCATATGCGCCGCCGACACCAAGGCTCACAACCATCCAGAGTAGGCAAAGGCGCCAACTGCTTCGAACAAATCTCAAGATGTCTTTCGCGGTCAGCTCGTCGCGATCCTTGGGGGGGATCGGCTGGTGAGGCGACCTGGACGGCTGAACGACAAAGTGATCAGTGGCGAACATACAGACTCCCCTACGACCGGAAACGATCGGCCTCGTGCTCCAACGGCGCGGATTGGGACGCCGGCGGATATCCTCGCACCCGGCCTGCGTCGCAAGCCGCCGCCGTGCGAAGGACGGCCGCTCCGCCAATGAGGAAGAAGCCGGCTGAAACCACCAGCACGACGACTTCCTTCGCCACCAGCGCATAAACAATGGCTTGCTCCGCCATGACGAAAGACAAAAAATATGTGGCCACCAGGAATACTAGCAGACCGGATACGTTAAGGACGGCCCATTCATTTTCATAGCCGTAACTAAACATGAATATATTTGCTGTGAATGTATTTATGTTCATCAGCAATGGTATAATGGCCATTGCGCGCACGATAGGTATCGCCCCTGAAAATTCATCTCCGAAGAGGATCAATATTATATATGGGGCAACAAAGAACATTCCAATACTCATCGCCGTTCCGCCTGCTACGGTGAATAGTGATATCCTTATCAGTCGTATCCCGGCAGCCGGGTCGACATGAGCGTAGTATGAAACCCTCGGTATGAAGGTATCCATAAGCAACTTGAAAAATACCCGCGCGGCTAATAGGAATTTTTCGGCGACAGAATATTGTCCGGCTGCGACATAACCTTCGAAATGCCCGACAAGGGCGACAGGGAGGGTGAAGAGGGCAGTCTCCACGGCTAAGAAGAGGCATCCCCTCCAGCCATTGCGCAGCTGCATTCCAATCGTCGAAAGCGTCACGGACCTGAAGCCGCCGAACCCAATCGGAAGGATGAAAGGTAAGCAGATGACGCCACTGACGACGGGAACTGCGCTCTGGATGGCAACGGCGAGCGCGACCTGGTCAGGTGATGCGACCATGGCGACGAAACAGACGAGCGCCAGAACGCGAGCAACAACCACCGCGACGGCCGCCTGCCAGGCGCGTTCCAGGCCGACGAAGAGCCAGGCCGGAAAAATAATGCCGCCGGCGGCCGAGAGCATCGCGCACAGGAATGTCGGCCTACTGAGCGCCAGGACGTCGCCGGCCAGCACAAGGCCAACCAGGCATACGGCAACGAACAGCACTGCCTTGGTGGCCATGACCTCAGCAACGAGTGACGCGATCGCCGCCGGCTCGTATCGAAGGGAAGCAACCCTGCGCTGCGCGGTCCAATGAAATCCATAGGCCACGACGGAGGCAGCGAGTTGTCCGATGGCGAGCGCATACGCGTACTGCCCGAAACTCATGGGTCCGAGGACACGCCCGGCATAGGGCAAGATGATCAGCGGCTGCAGGACGTCGGTGACATGCAGGACAGCCAGACTGGCGGCCTGTTTGCTCAGAGTCATGGTAGCCTCCAGTCAGGTGCCTGTCGAGGCAATGCAAACCACACCGTCCAGATATGGGCAGCGCCGCCTCCCAGCAGCAGCGCCGAAGAACAGCCGCCCGTGAAGGAGTTGGCGCAGATCAGCAATACGGCGGTCCGAGCGTGTTCACTGGTTCCGCCTCCTCTAACCGTCACGAAGTCTGCGCCTGGGAAGCAGCAACGCCTGCAGCAAAGCCAGGATGAACAGGCTGTTCGTCACGAGATACCTGCTCGCCAGGCGGCGGGGATCCTGGAAGAGCCGGTGCAGCCATTCCAGCCCGCTCTTCTGCATCCATTGCGGCGCCCGCTTGACGTCTCCGGCGTGGAAATCGAAAGCTGCTCCTACCCCCAACATGACCGCATTGATCCGGCCGCGATGCGCCTGCATCCAGCTTTCCTGCTTGGGACATCCGAGCCCCACCCACACGATCCTCGCACCGGACTGATTGATCATTCTGACCACTGCCTCATCTTCCTCGGCCGACAGAGGGCGGCGCGGAGGTGAGTAAGAGCCCACGATGTTTATGCCGGCAAACTCGGTTCGAATGCACCCTCCGAGACGCTGGAGGGTGCCCGGGCTGCCGCCGTACAGGAACATTGCCGTGCCGAGTTCCGATGCCCTCCGGCAACAAATCCACATCAGGTCCGGTCCGCTGATGCGCGGCTGATCCGCGTGTCCCTGCCGCCTCAGCATCCAGGCCACCGGCGCTCCATCCGGCGCGACAAGGTCGGCGCTATCCATCGCTTCGGCATGGGCGCGATTGCGGCGGGCGGTCACGACACTGTGGACATTGCACAGGAAAACCGTTCGGCTCTCCCGCCGTAGGGCCCAGTCGAAGACGCAGTTGACTGCCTGCGCCAAGCCCAGGGCGTGCACGGGTACCCCAAGCACTTGCTCGCGCAACTGTCCCTGATCGATCGCGTGTCCCTGATCGATCGCGAGCTCTGTCATGCCACACCCTCGATTGCTGCAATAGGTGAGCCATCATCACAGCGTGCGAGCACTTCGAGTTCAATTGCTATTCCGAACGGGAAGCTGGCGGGCGGCGCGCTCACCGGAGGTAGCTAAAAGGAATATCCCTTGTTCTCTCCGTGGTGCCGAAAGAGCGCATGAAATGCGCAGCCCGTCGCGCCGTCGAGCAGGAGGTAAAGCCCCATCACCGCGGGTTTGCCTACGGCATTGTTGTCGGGCGACACCGTGACGATCTTGACGCCGATATGGCCGCCTGCCGACGTGCCGGCCGCAACGGAGAGAACAAGGGATTTAGGTACCTCCGATGAGCGCCGCCCGCCAGCTTCCCGTTCGGAATAGCATTCGGAATAGCAATTGAACTCGAAGTGCTCGCACGCTGTGATGATGGCTCACCTATTGCAGCCATCGACGGTGGCATGACAGGGCTCGCGATCGATCAGGGAGTGGTGGGATGTCGCAAATGTTCGCGGATGATGCCCTCTGGTTGCAGCCTAAAGAATTCACGCAGGATTATCTGGCATCGCTGTGCATCGCATTGGCGCAGATCGATACGGATGCCGTGCAGGAGGCGATACAGATGCTGCGCGCCGTACGCGATGCGGGCGGCACAGTCTTCGTCGCCGGCAACGGCGGCAGCGCAGCGACCGCCTCCCACTGGGTCAATGACCTCGGTAAGGCCACGAAGCGCTCGGGAAGGCAGCCAATCCGGGTCATGGGCCTGACAGACAACGTCTCCTGGATGACGGCGCTCGGCAATGACGAAGGCTACGAGCGTATCTTTGCCGGCCAGATGGAGAACTTCGCCAAGCCGGGTGACGTGCTCATAGTGATTTCAGCCAGCGGGAACTCGCTTAATCTCGTGCGGGCAGTCGAACTCGCTCGCGAGAGGAAGGTAGCCACCATCGGCATTGTCGGTTTTGACGGCGGCACGCTTAAAGAGCTCGTCGATCAGCCAGTATGGGTGCGGTCTGAAAAAGGCACCTACGAACTCGTCGAGGACGCCCACGCCGCGATCTGTCATGCCATCACGCGATACCTCGTCGCCGACCGACCGGAGCGCGGTCAATGAATATTGTCCTGCCGAGCTCTCCCTGCCTGCAAAAGGCAGATGTCGAGGGCCGCACCTACAGCCGGCCGCGCCAGGCGGTCATCCTGGCCGGCGGGCGTGGCACGCGCATGCGGCCGATCACACTCGACCGACCGAAACCAATGGTGCCGGTGCTCGGCCGCCCTTTTTTGGAATACCAGATCGAACAGCTGCGGCAGGAGGGGTTCGAAAGGGTTCTTCTTCTACTCGGGTATTTGCCCCATGTGGTGATGGACCACTTCGGCGACGGCAGCAGGTTCGGCCTCAGTATCGAATATGCCGTCACCCGTCCCGACGACCTCACCAGCAGCCGGGTATCCAATGCCCGTCACCTCATAGATCCGTGCTTCCTGCTGCTGTATTGTGACAATTACTGGCCGATGCGCATGGAGCGGCTGTGGCAACGCTTCTGTGCGGCCGGCAAGCCTGGAATGATCACGGTCTACAGCAACAAGGACGGCTATTCACGCGGCAGCGTGATCCTTGATGCGGACGACAATGTGACCGTCTTCGACCGGCTCCGCACCACGCCCGGGCTGCAGGGAGTCGAGATCAGCTATGCCATACTGACCGATCTCGCCCTCGAACTCCTGTCCGACGAGGACACCCTCTTCGAGGAGGCCATCTACACGCCGCTCGCGACGCAGCATCGCCTCGCCGGCTTCGTGAGCGAGCACCGCTATTACAGCGTGGGCTCGATCGAGCGTCTACCCGCGACGGAGCGCTTTATGAGGCGCGAAAAAACCATGCTCGTAGATAGGGACGGCGTACTCAACTGCAGACCGCCACGGGCTCAATATGTGTGTTCATGGGACCAGTGGGAGTGGGTTCCGGGTGCAAAGCAGGCGTTGGCCCTTCTGAACGAGGCCGGCTACCGCATAGTCATCATCTCGAACCAGGCAGGGATAGCGCGCGGAGCGATGACCGCCGCTGATCTCGAGGCGCTTCACCAGCGCATGTGCGCCGAGTCCGAAGCCGTCGGCGGCAAGATCGCGGAGATCTACCACTGCCCACACGGCTGGGACGACGGCTGCGACTGCCGCAAGCCCAAACCCGGCATGCTGTATCAGGCACAGCGCGACTTTGATCTCGACCTCACACGCACACTCTTTGTCGGCGATGACGATCGTGACCGTCAAGCGGCCGAAGCCGCGGACTGCCTATATGCGCAAGTAAGCGAGCAATGCTCGCTTCTGGACCTCACCCGTCAACTCCTTTCGAAAGCGGAGCAGGGCAGACATGAATGAACCAACACGCGTTCTCGTCACCGGACACAATGGATATCTCGGTTCTGTCATGGTGCCCGTGTTGCAGGCGGCGGGCTATGAGGTGGTCGGGCTGGACATGGGATATTTTCGTGCGTGCACCCTGGGAGCCGACAATACCAGTGTGCCCGAGATCACAAAGGATCTGCGCGCCATCGAACCCCCGGATCTCCAAGGCTTTGACGCGGTGATCCATCTGGCGGCACTCTCGAACGACCCGATCGGAAATCTCAACGCGGATTGGACGAGGCAGATCAATGCGGAAGGGACAGTTCGTCTGGCCACGATGGCCAAGGCGGCCGGCATCCGGCGGTTCCTATTTTCCTCCTCCTGCATCATGTATGGCATGTCGAAAGCCGCCGTCGTCGACGAAACCGCCCCGCTGGTGCCGCAAACAGAGTACGCAAGATCGAAGGCTGTTGCCGAAGAAGCGCTGCGCGCGCTGGCGGACGACCGGTTCTCGCCCGTCTATTGCCGCAACGGCACCGTCTATGGTCTCTCGCCGCGAATGCGCTTCGACACCGTGCTGAACAATTTCATCGGCAGCGCCTTCACAACTGGACGTGTCGAAGTCCATAGCGATGGCACGCCATGGCGGCCCGTGGTTCATGTCCAGGATGTCGCGCGCTATTTCAAATTGATGCTGGAGGCGCCGCTACAGGACATCCACAATGAGGCGTTCAACATGGGTGTTGAAAGCCTCAATCTTCAGGTGCGCGAGATAGCGGAGATCGCCGTTGAGGCCGTCCCCGGCGCGCAGCTCACAATGACACCGAAGCCGGGCGCGGACCAGCGGACCTACAAGGCGGACTTCAGCAAGTTCTCACGGACTTTCCCGGATTTCGAGTTTCAGTGGACGGCGCGAAAGGGAGCGCAGGAGCTTTACGAGGCGTTCCGCTCGATCGCACTTAGATTTGAAGACTTTACCGACAAGCGCTTCACGCGGCTGCGCTGGCTCGATCATTTGCTCAAGGCGGGGATGCTCGATGATCAGCTGCGCTGGCGAACCGCACAGCCGCGTGTTGCCTAATTTTCATTCCGTTGATTTTCGAGAGGGCAAAATATGGAACAGCTAGACGATACCAAAGCCGTGGGGCGCCGCTCAGGACTGGACCTTCCGACCATCATCGATCGCGCTGCACAGCGTCTACCGTCTCTCGTCCTGACGCGCACTCCTTTGCGCGTCAGTTTTGCTGGCGGCGGTACCGACCTGCCCGATTTCTACAATCTCGATTGCGGCGCGGTCTTCAGCGCGGCAGTGGACAAGTACATCTATGTCACCGTCAAACGTCACAGCGAGATCTTTAATGAACCCATCCGCTTGAACTATTCACAGACAGAGCAGGTAAACACCATAGGGGAGATCAAGAACAACATCGCTCGCGAATGCCTGCGTTTCCTGGAGATCGAACCGCCGATTTACATCTCGACGGTCGGAGACATGCCGGCCTCGACGGGCATGGGGGGGTCGAGCTCGTTCACGGTGGGACTGCTCAACGCCCTGCATGCATTCCGGGGAGAACGTGTCACCCCTGGCCAACTCGCCGAAGAGGCATGTCACATCGAGATGGACATCCTCAAGGAGCCGATTGGCAAGCAGGACCAGTATGCCTCCGCGTTCGGGGGCATGAACCTGTTCCGCTTCCAGCCTGGCGGCGCGGTAACGGTCGAGCCGCAGCGGGTGCGCAATGGCGCCGTCGAACATCTCTTCAGCAACCTGATGATGTTCTGGACATCGCATCAGCGACCGGCCAGTTCCGTGCTGACAGAGCAGAAGGCGAACACGTCAAGCAATCTCGATACGCTCAGGCGGATGCGGGACGATGCCTTCATGCTTCAGGAGATCTTTTCGGAGCCCGTCATCGACATAGAACGCTTCGGTGCCGTCCTTCACGCGGGGTGGGAGATGAAGCGGAGTTTGGCGTCCCGCGTGAGTAACGCGGCGATCAATGGCCACTACGACCTCGCCAGGGACGCAGGTGCGGAAGGCGGCAAGCTGTGCGGCGCCGGCGGCGGCGGATTCCTTATGTTCGCGGTCAAGCCGGAACGCCGGGAAAGCGTAAGACGCGCACTCTCACACCTAGCCTATGTGCCTATCGGCTATGAAGTCCACGGCTCGCGCCTCTTGCATCCGGCGCAAGTCTGATGCCGTCCCGCGATCGCACAAGCGGACCGCCGGCGCGAGCAACCCTCAGGAGAGCGTCGGAGATGCGACCCGACGTGACACTCATTTGATCAATGGATCTACGATGCTTTTCACAAAGACCGATATTCCCGGCGCCACCCTGGTGGAACTGCAGAAATTCGAAGACGAGCGGGGCTTTTTCGCACGCGGCTGGTGTTCGCGGGAATTTGCCGAGCAGGGGCTTCCGGATCATGTCGTGCAGGTGAATATTTCATACAACAGGCACAAGCATACACTGCGCGGCTTCCACTACCAGCTGGCTCCCCATGGCGAGGACAAGATGCTTCGCTGCATCCGGGGCAGCCTGTACGACGTGCTGATCGACCTGCGGCCCGAGTCGCCCACCTATAAGCAGCACCTCACTGTGGAACTTTCCGCGGCGAACCAACGGATGCTGGTGATACCGAAGGGCTGCGCGAACGCCTTTCTCACCATTGAGGACCACACCGAGGCCACGTATCTCGTCTCCGAATTCTATGCACCGGCAGCCGAACGCGGTGTTCGTTGGAACGATTCTGCTTTCGCCGTGAAGTGGCCAGTGGATGAGCCGGCGGTGATCTCAGATAAGGACCGAACTTGGCCGGACTACGCCGAATGACCTTTCTCGGCGACGAACTTGCGGGAGCGCCACAGAGGAGACGCAAATGTTCATCGTCGACAGGGAGTTGGAGTTGCTCCAGGCTGAGGGGCGTCCAATTCGCGTGGGTATGGTGGGGGCCGGTTTCATGGCCCGAGGCATCGCGATGCAGATGCTGCGATATGTTCCGGGCATGGAACTCGTAGCCATTTCCAACAGACACGTGGAAAAGGCGCGAGAGGCCTATGCCGCTGCAGGCGCGGACGATGTGACGGAGGCGACCAGCACCAAAGCGCTTGAGGATCTCGTGGCCCGCGGCCGCCGCGCGATCACGGCGGACCCGATGCACATTTGCGAGGCCGAAGGCATCGACATCGTCGTCGAGGCGACAGGCGCGATCGAGTTCGCTGCCCACGTCACAATGCGCGCGATCCGGCACGGCAAGCATGTCGCCCTGATGAATGCCGAACTCGACGGCACGATCGGCCCAATCCTGAAAGTGTATGCCGACCAGGCAGGCGTGGTCCTCACCAATGTGGAGGGGGATCAGCCGGGCGTCATCATGAACCTCTACCGTTGGGTCAGGGGCCTGGGCATACGTCCCGTGCTTTGCGGGAACATCAAGGGCCTGCACGATCCCTACCGAAATCCGACGACCCAGGAGGGATTTGCCAAGAAGTGGGGGATGAAGGCCCCGATGGTGACCTCCTTCGCGGACGGCACGAAGATCTCATTCGAGAACGCCATCGTCGCCAACGCCACAGGCATGCTGGTGGCCAAGCGCGGCATGTACGGGCCTGTGGTCGAGCCCGGGACCCCGATCCAGGAGGCGGTCGGCTGGTATCCGCTCAATCAGCTCCTCGAGGGGCCGGGGATAGTTGATTATTGTGTCGGCGCCATGCCCAACCCTGGCGTCTTCGTTCTTGGCACCACAGAGAATGCCGTCGAGAAACACTATCTGTCACTCTACAAGATGGGCCCCGGGCCGCTCTACTGTTTCTATTGGCCTTATCATCTGTGTCATTTCGAGGTGCCCTTCACGGTGGCGAGGGCCGCGATCTTCCGCGATGCTGCGATTGCGCCCCTGGGCGCGCCGACCGTTGACGTGGTGGCCGCCGCCAAGCGGGACCTTAGTGCCGGAGAGATCCTCGATGGCCTCGGACATTACATGACCTATGGCCTCTGCGAGAACGCGCCGACGGTGCACGCCGAGCGGCTTGTGCCGATCGGGCTCGCCGAGGGCTGCCGACTGCTGCGCGACGTCAAGCGCGACGAGGTGCTCGGCTATGACGACATCGAGCTTCCGATAGGGCGGCTGTGCGACGGGCTGCGCCGGGCGCAGGATCTTGTCTTCTTCGGCAGCTCTGCCGCGTCACCGCAGCGCGAGGTTCTTACAACCGCTTAGTTAGCGGGATGTTCCGCAGACCGAGCCCGAGGAGGTTCGAGATGGCCGAACCGATGGCGCGAACGCTATCCGACTTCCATTACCTGAAGCATGCCGCCGCGCTTTGCCTCCTCTTTGTGGGTACGACTTTCCTGGCCCTTAACCCGAATTGGATCGACAGGCCCCTCGTAAAGGCCATTAACACCGTAGCGAGCAATCAGCCCTTCGCCAGCCGGCTCGCTTTCGGTGCCGTCTACCCAACAACCGAGGGCGCTATAGTTGTGTCCTTGCTTTGGTATTGCTGGTTCGCCCATGACAGGCCGGAATCGAGGGCAAGGCTGGTGAGCGGCGTCTGCGCAGCTGTCCTCGCGGCGCTCGTCGCGCATTTCCTGCAGGGCACTCTGCCGACGACGCCAAAGCCGATTTTTGACGCCGCACTTGGGCTTCATATCCCGGAGGTTCTGGGCGACGCTGCCGTTCTGCGCTCAGCGCCGTTCGCCGGCAGCCCCGGGTTCCCCAGTGAGCGAGCGGTTCTGTTCGCGGGTTTAGCGATCGCCATTCTTCTCGTTCGCTTCGAACTCGGACTCCTCGCCCTGGCCTGCACCTTGGTGATAGAGCTTGCGCGAGTCTACTTGGGGCTGCATTACCCGACCAATGCTCTGGGTAGCCTCGCCTTGGCCGCGACCCTGGCATGGCTAGCACAAACGCGCCCGAGCCTTGAACTCGGCGCCTTGTTTCTCCGGTGGGAGCGCGGCGCCGCACCAAGCTTCTATCTGTGCAGCTTTCTGGTCTCATACCTTGTTATTGCGTTTCAGGACTTGCGCGAACTTGCCAAAGGGCTTCTCCAGTAGGAACTGGTGTGAAGCCGGCCAGGAAACGTCATCTTGGCCAAGCAACAACAATCATGCTGAAGGGTTCGCAACAGCGGCGAATTACCACAATGCAACGGATCAAAAAATATGCATCCGGCAGCTGGATAAGGCTCCCCATACGGCTTCCACTGGCCCTATTACCTCTGCCATTTCGAGTACCCACTACGTCGCGCGGCCGCTGTTCAAAAAGCCCGATCGCTCCGCTCGGCGAAGCCCAGGGTCAATTTCGTTCGAACCGCGAAGGCCCGCCCTCCCCTGCGTTCAGCTCCGCAACGAACAGGATCACCACTTCTTCGGCTCCGCAAGTAGCCGGCACGCAGCCCTCGGACAGGGGCATCGGCGTAGGGACTCGTGAGCCGGCGATCGCAGCGGGGCGGCTACTTCCTATGCAGCGGGGCGAAGACGTTGGCCGAGTCCAAGGCGACGCTCCCGCAGCATCTGTTACGAACGCCGAGCGATGCGGATTACCTCCTTTTGCTGGAGTGCCTGCCACAATGACACTCTGATCGCGGGAGGGAATTGATGTAAAATTCACAGGGCGATAGCCCCTCCGCGTTAGGCCAGACTGAACCCATCTGGCGCTCTTGTCCATTTTGGACATGGTGAGGACGGCGCAGTCAAGCGGAACAGCTACTACAAATAAGCCAAAGGCACTATTGATGCACAATCCAGATTGGCTCCGGTATTGTAAGCGCGTTGTAAGAGCGGCCTTAGGCTTCGATCATCTTCTCCGGCCCGAATGCTCTGTTCCTACACAAAAACTCGGCTCCGTATATGGAGGTTGGGTGGTTGCGGTCGAGCCTCTTCTAGGTACTCCCTCCCCTATTGTTCTTTCCTTTGGCTTAGGGGACGACATTTCATTTGATCAGGAAATCAGCAAAGTATTCGGCGCAAAGGTCTTTGGGTTTGATCCGACTCCGGCCAGTCTTGACTGGATTGCCGCTCAGGAATTACCCCCCACTGTGCGGATCTACCCCCTGGGAATATCTAATTTCGACGGGGAGCAGACGTTTGCTGTGTCCGAAGGTGATACACGCAGCAATTTTTCCACGAAGATGGTTACAGGCAAGAGCATTGTCTGCAACGTGAGGCGTTACTCTACTATCCTGGATATGCTCGGACTGGCAACTATCGATGTCCTGAAACTCGACGTTGAGGGGGCAGAGCACGACGTCCTTCCAGAGGTGCTTGGATCTGATGTCTTACCGAGACAGATTCTCGTCGAGTTTCACCACTGGTGGCACCGCACTCCGGTGGAACAAACCTACCGAACAGTGGAAGCGATAAAGGGCCAGGGGTACACCCTGTTCCATGTTTCTCCTGCGGGCCACGAATTGTCATTTTTGCTGACGCGATAACAAGCCTTACGAGAACTTTCGACAAGCCGCCGTCGGTGGCGGGGATCGTCGGCAACAAGCGCCCCGACGCCACGCTTGCCAGGTGACCCGAGATGCAGGCTGGACGCGAACGTTTCTCAGCCGGCATGGCCCGCGCCGCACTGGTCAGACGACCCACATGTTCGGCATTGCCGACGGCAGCATGGGCGGCAAGCAGCTCGCGGAGAAGCGGTGGCGCAAGCGCTTGTGAACTGACGGCTCGCGGCAGGGCGGCTACGTCCGACGAGGCTAGCCAAGCAGAAAGGGGACGCACGGGAAGTAGCTGTGACGGGCATTGAGCGGTGGGGATTACCTCCTTTGCTGGCGTGCCTCCCACAATGACACTCTGGTCGAACAAAGCGCTTTCGCCTTTCATTTGAGGAGTGCGGGGGCGGACCGTCGGTCGACGGCGCCACCACAGCCCTCAACGATTGGATGGGGCACGATGACAGATCGCATTGCGCTCATAACTGGTGTGACCGGTCAGGACGGTGCCTACCTTGCCAGACTGCTGCTGGAGAAAGGCTATACTGTCCACGGACTGAAACGCAGATCCTCCTCCTTCAATACCGAACGCATCGACGACATCTACGTCGATCCGCACGAACCGGACGCACGCTTCTTTCTCCACTACGCCGACCTGACCGATGCGACCAATCTCATTCGCATCATTCAGGAGACGCGCCCTACCGAAATCTACAATCTTGCGGCCCAAAGCCATGTCCAGGTAAGCTTCGAGACGCCGGAATATACCGGCAACGCCGATGCCCTTGGCACACTCAGGCTGCTTGAAGCCATACGCATCCTGAAGATGGAAGAGCGGGTGCGCTTCTATCAAGCGTCAACCTCCGAGCTGTTCGGCAAAGTCCAGGAGGTGCCTCAGACGGAGAAGACGCCGTTCTACCCGCGCTCTCCCTATGCGGCGGCCAAACTCTATGCCTATTGGATCACGATCAATTACCGTGAAGCGTACGGAATGTTCGCTTCCAATGGCATACTGTTTAATCATGAAGGCCCCACGCGCGGCGAGACGTTTGTGACCCGCAAGATCACACGTGCGGTTGCAGGTATCGAGCGAGGCTTTCAGTCCACCCTCTATCTTGGAAATCTGGACGCGAAACGCGACTGGGGGCATGCTCGCGACTATGTGGAGGGCATGTGGCGGATTCTTCTGCACGCCGAGCCTGACGACTTCGTCCTCGCCACGGGCGAAACCCATTCGGTGCGCGAGTTCGTGGAACGTGCCTTTCGGGCAGTCGGCCGCGTCATCGTCTGGCAAGGTAAGGGGGTGGACGAGATCGGCCGGGATGGCAAGACAGGAGAGATCCTCGTCCGAGTCGACCCACGCCATTTCCGTCCGACGGACGTCGATCTCCTGATGGGAAATCCGGCGAAAGCCCGCTCAAAGCTCGGCTGGTCGCCTAAGACGACGTTCAGCGACCTCGTGGCGGAAATGGTGGCCGCCGATCTGAAACGTCTGGAGCGAGAGAGCTGGCACATGGACAGTAGCGTCTAGAGAGGGCCACCGGTCATGGACTACACTTATCGGCTCGACGCAAAACGGATATTCGTGGCTGGCCACCGCGGCATGGTCGGCTCGGCTGTGGCGCGGCGATTGGAGGAGGAAAACTGCGAGGTCCTAATGGCTCCGCGCGACGTTCTCGACCTTCGAAATCAGGACGCCGTGCATCGCTGGATGACAGAAACCAGGCCCGACGCCGTGGTCCTTGCAGCCGCAAAGGTCGGCGGGATTCTCGCCAACGATCGCTATCCGGCCGATTTCCTGCTCGACAACTTGCTGATCGAAACGAATGTCATCCACGCCGCGTTCCGGTGTGACGTCGACAGACTGTTGTTCTTGGGCTCATCCTGCATCTACCCGAAGCTGGCGCCACAGCCGATCCGGGAAGACGCGCTTCTCACAGGCCCCTTGGAACCCACCAACGAGTGGTACGCTATCGCCAAGATCGCCGGTCTCAAGCTGTGTCAGGCCTACCGCCGCCAGTACGGTGCCGATTATGTTTCGGCAATGCCCTGTAACCTATACGGTCCAGGCGACAACTTCGACCCGGAGAATAGCCACGTTGTCCCCGCACTCATGCGCAGGACCCACGACGCGAAGATCGGGAGAGAACCGAGCCTGACGATCTGGGGGTCCGGCAGACCGAGACGCGAATTCCTCCACGTGGACGATGCCGCCGACGCCATTGTCCACATGCTCAAGACTTACTCTGCCGACGGCCACCTCAATGTCGGTTCGGGCCAGGATATCTCCATCCTGGACCTCGCAATGCTTATCGCCGACGTCATTGGCTTCACGGGTGAGATCCAGACGGACTCGGCAAAGCCAGACGGGACACCTTGCAAGCTGATGGACGTCAGCAAGCTGTTCGCAACCGGATGGCGACCAAAGTATACGCTTCGTGCAGGCCTGGAGCTGACATATGCCTGGTTCAAGTCGCACACCGAAATTGGCGATCTGCGGCTGAAGGCCGTATAGGCGCCAGGCCAGTGTGCCGGTGTGGCGCGACGCCGGTCTACCGCACAAGACGTAGTGAAGCCGCCGATCACCGGAATCATGCATGGCTCACCGATCATCAGGAGATCGGAACAATCGCACGTGACCGCGGCGGCGGTTATGGCGAAGCGGCGGCGAAGGCGTTGCCGCACGCGATCCAGGTCGCAACAGAGTATCATTGCTGACCGGCGCCATCAGCCGCTTGGCAATGCTCGCGGCCGGCCTGCCGCCGAGCGCCAGCCCCAAATGGTGAACGACACATTCCAGACACGAGGTCCGGCGGGATCTCTCCGCGACAACCCCGTCATCAAACCGTTCGGCAAATATCCGTCGTCGACAGAGCGGTGCACTACAGACGAAGCGTCTTGCGACCACTACCGTCTCGACATCGGCGCCGCGCTTCTGACAGATCGGTACGGATTCATACACACTCCCTCGTCACATAATTTTTGTTGCGAAGTTTTTGGAGCGATTTATTTTGAAATGGTCATCCGCTCTCTGAGAGGCATACGGATGATTGAAAGAGGACAGCGCTTTCGCCTTTGTGAGGTGTCAAATGCCGTTCCTTGGTACAGTCGACCCAGACCAGCTATCTATCATCACCAGAGCGCTTGACGAGCACTGCCAGACCATAGGCATCCCGCCCGACAGTGTGGAGCGCGAGAACCTAGCAAGCCGCGTCCAGGCGCTATTCGGTCAGGGCGTGACGACCTTGGAAGATATGAAGAAGGCGCTAGCCAGCGACAGCGCCTAGGAAGGCTCCACGGGCGTAACTACCCGCCCGACATAGGCGCCGCGTGCGGCGGTTCATGATCTGCCTGCTTTCTGTTGAGCAGGTTCAGCGCCCTATAGTCTCACGAGCCGAGCCTTATCCACAATTCGGGGGCGTTATCCACAAGAGAAACGAAAAGGGAACAAAATGCTTGTGGGAAAAGGCAGCCACAGCAGGCGCGAGTCTTCCGCAATCAGTACATTGAAAAGCGCTGGGTGGGATCTGCAGCTGTCGCCTGACAAGTGATGAGGCTACAGATCCCGAGTACCAGTTGGCGCTACGCCCGCGGGCGGGAGGTAGGCTGTACCCTATCTCCCGTTCGGGGCGCCTACACTTTGGCCCGAAGTTGCAAGTTGTGCAACGCGCACATTTTTAGATCACAAGGATTTTCAAACTCCGACCAACTCCGCCTGGCCGGCGCCTTTCAGGCAACCTCCAGCGGGCGGCGCCAGCTATTTTCCTCCGTTGAAATCGTCAAGCACCGCTGTGAGAGCAACGCTTGCGCGTACTCGTATCGGCGCGCATCCTGTCGATATGAGGAACATGGGTCGGGAAGCGCAATTGTCGATTCAATGGGAGCCGCATGGGCATGCCCGCATTTCGCACGGACTTGTCGGCGGCGAACAGGTTGCGGTCATTGTTAAGCACAAGAACCACACCTACACCAATTCAGGCATCTATTCGGTTCATGTGCTGGGCGCTGAGCTTCGCGATCGGTTCCGAGGAATAAAAGAGGCTCGCGATGCAGGTGACGCCGAGTATGAGCGAAAGCGGCCCGGATGATGCGCTTGAGAGCCGCGGCCGGGCTTGGGTCGAGGCTCAAAAGAGCTGCCGGCGGAATAGAAAGTGGCGGCTAGGTAGGCCCGCCCCAAGCCGGGGCGCAAATGAAGCCGCCTTTAAAGGGAGCGTCGCAGCGGTGGGCTTCACGGTGATTTGGTACGGGAAACAGGGCATCGTTGAAAAGACGCCCTTCGATGCCGAGAAGGGCGCAAGAGATCACGCGCTGGCGACATTCCCTGGAAAGCAGGATCACGGTATCGTAGCAGTGGAAGTACGCAAAGACGACGGCACGGTTGTATTCAGTCAAGCAGGAGGCAGCTAAGTCATTGGGCATTTGCGTTTAGAGGATGCCACTGAATGCGTCGGGTCCGCTGTCGGGGAGACAGCGGACTCAAACTGGGGCCAAGAGGGGACAAGGCCCTTTATGATCCCTATGCGGGGATCATGGTGATAACACCCGGCGGGCACTAACGTTCCGTCGGCTGAAAGATATATCCGGCGGCCGATGTCCTAACTGGGCAAGCGCCTCGGCCGTTGGGGGTGCCTGGCTTTATGCAGCCTTCAGGTTAATCACCCGCATCACTGCGACGACCGTTCCGTTGTTTGTAGCAGCCTCCTTCGTGCTACCCTTGCCGCAGCTCCACACGTCGCCTTCCTTGGCCGTGAATTCCATGTCCCCGGCAGTGACCTGCAGCTCGCCTTCGCTTACGCATCGGAACTCCCCGCAACTCGAATTTGAATCAATATCGCAGAGCTGTTTCCGTTCCGTTAGCTGTTACTGAAATGCCAAGCGGAACATTCGTTCGTACTCGCTGTTCTGTCGGCAGGAGGAACGAACTCTGGCAGCCAAGCCCCGTCCGCGGTAACATGGGACAGAGGGGACATTCTCCAACCCCAGCAAGGGAGGTCCGCCATGAAAGTCAAAGACGCAATGCATAAGGGTGTCGACTGGGTCAGCCCCGAAACCGCTGTAACCGAACTGGCGAAAATGATGCGAGCCCAGGATATCGGGTCGATTCCCATCGGAGAGAACGACCGACTGATCGGAATGGTGACCGACCGCGATATTGTCTGCAAAGGACTGGCGGAGGATGGTTTCGACAGCCGCACCGCAACGGCGCGCGATGTCATGACGGCCGGCATTCACTGCTGCCGCGAAGACGACGATCTGGCCAAGGCCGTACGGCACATGGAAGAACTGAAAATCCGTAGGTTGCCGGTGATCAACAAGAATATGCGGATGGTCGGCATCCTTAGCGTCGGCGACGTCAGTCAGTCGGCACCGACGGAACTGGTGTCCGAATACGTCAAGAAGGTTTCCGCCCATCACCACTGAAGGGCGGCTCGCCTGTGCTGCCGCCGCGCTGGCCACAGCGCGCCGGCAGAAATGTCCCTCATCGAGGAGCGAGGCGGAACAAAAGCCCGCCGGCCGAAGCCAGCGGGAGGGTCTACTGGAGTCGCCAGAGTGTGGGACGTCTGGCAGATTGCAAACGGCCCCGATCCGGCTTTTGTTTCAGTGAACATAACGGGATTCTGCTAGTGCTCTGTCCCCGCGCTAATTGTTTCTGGCATCCCCATGTCGCGAACCCTGATTGTCGTTGGTCTCATCATAGTTGCAGTGGGCCTATTGTGGCCGTGGTTGTCACGGATCGGCCTTGGCCGACTGCCTGGTGACATCGTGATCGAGCGTGAGAACTTCACGTTCTATGTTCCGATCGCCACCGGGATCCTGATCAGCATCGTGCTCTCGATTATTCTGTGGCTGGTCAACCGGTAGCGGGAGAACTCGGGGAAGACAGCCGCCCCCGCTCGGGGTCTTTCTCAGGATCGATGTGCAGGATTATCTTGGCGGCCTCTCGTCACTCCGGATCGGCTGTCGAGCCGCCTTAGAGGCTGATGGCTGAATGAAAAACCTCGCCGCTCCATTCGCGAAGCGGCGAGGCCCCCATCGCCCCAATGCCGGTCCCAACACCCGGCGTAGCTGACCATGCAATCGCGGTGCCAAGGCGTATTGACCCATTACAGGACGCCTACGTGCGCCGGCTTAGGCGGCATCGGCTAAGATTAGTCCGGCGGGAAATCGGGGCAAGCGTGGCACAGTTCTTGCTCCCATAGCTTCAGGCATGCCGGGCGCAAAGACCTGTTCCATATCAACACCGGCGTGTGAGGTTGGGACAATGATGTCGCGCAAGCTTCTGTTCGGCCTTCCCGCAGTGTTCTTGGCCGCGGCCCTAGGGCTGGCCCTCTTGTCGTCCGAGACCTCATGGGGATTTCTGACTGCGACCCAATCCGACTCGGTCTTTTGTTCAAGCGGTCCATCACCCGAGACCGTATCGGCGTCGGCGTCGGCGTCGCGGACTTTGCCATCATGTCCGGCCGTCACAGGGTCATAGGGAGCGCCTCGATGGACGCGAGACTCTGGATGTGGTCGCGCATAGCATTCCTGAAAGGGAAAGATTGGGTCATGGAACATTGGGCTTTGATCACGCGGTTGGCATCAGCCTTTCGCGAATTCGTTGCACCGCGTTACCGGCCAGAGCTCTACTATATGCGCGGCCCGGGGCCGGCCTCCGCCGCGCGGCGCGTGAGCGCGCGCTGAGCGTGTGTTTCGGCTGGCAGATTTCTCCCTACACCAGCGAAGCGTCTTGCCCGTCGTGGCGCCCGCCTGTGACCGAGGCGCGTTTGCCGGTCCCGCCGGCTGATCGAAGCGCGCGAAGTTGCCGGGGCTCGAAGAGTGGCGATAGAGTCAGCGAGCGTCGCGCGTTCCGAGCCTAGGCCATTCCCTCAGTCTCGCTCTCCTCATCAAAGGTATCGGCACCCAGCCGGCCGGCAATGACCAACCAATCTCGCACGATCGTTTGCAACACTTCAGGCCGCGACAGCTTCAACTGCGCTGCCAACAAGTCGATCGCCTCGTCAACCTCGGCTTCCAAGGCAAGGCCCGAGGTGTTCCTCAGCCGCAGGGCTGCGTTCATCAACATGACTTGCAGGTCCGCGCGCGAGACCTCCGAAATATGCGCGGCAGCATCCTCGAGTCTCTCGGCGAACGCCCGGTGGGTCATGGGTCCAACCTATTGTGAAAGCTATTGTGATCGACCTCTCTGCGAAAACAGCTCGGCAGTGATTTCGTCCCTATCCCCACTATGCCTAGCGATCAAAGCCAGCGCTTCCTGGCGGCCATGAGACGTTTAGTTTCGGGAAGTGCAGGATCTTGGCCTGCCACCAGACCTTCTCGATATCGTACTCGCCGACACCTTCGGCCCAGCGTGTCCAGCCGCGACCAGGGCGCTGGGTTAGCTCGGCATCGCGCAAATTACGGAGATCCACTGTGCTTTACGGCGTTGGCCGCGGGCCGGGATGTGGGAGGCCGATCTCACGGTACAAGTTGTCGAGGTCAGTGCCAGGAATGCAGCGCGGCCGGTATTTGTCGAGCAATCTGTTGATGCCGATCGCCTCGGCCTCAGTCCGGTAGAGCATTGCCGACCAAGACGGCCGGCCGTGTCTGGCCTCTAGTTCCTCGGGCGTGAAAGTCTTGTCGCCCCAGTGAATGTGCCGGCGCCAGGCCTCATCCACGTCGTTCGTGCTCAAGGCTGCCGCTACCTCGATCGGCACGACGGCGTCGACCCGGGCGGCACCACGGAAAAGCTCGACGGTGATCCGGCGCAGTTCGGTGGTGGCCGTGTTCACAGCGCGTGCAGCGGGTATTTTCGCGGTGTTTTCAACATGCTTTTCTGCCTCTCTGAGCCCGAGTAGTCGCGCCTCGAGCCTCACTGCCTCGGCAATCAATGTCGCTCGTGCAATCGGGTCAATGCCGCGATCCACAAGGCGTTGCGCCAGGGTTCGGTAGGCTCTGCGCTCGGCGCGGTTCAAGTCATTCGGCGGTTGCGGCAAGGTCACTGGAAATTTTCCCCTGAAGAATCGGAAAATACGTGAATGATCCCGAAGCGGTTCTGGCCCAATTTCGTTTCTTCAAACACCGACGCCCCCCCCTGGTCATCGGCCAACTTCCGCGCGGCGAGCAGCGGAGTGTCTGAACGGCTGGGCTTGTTGACCGGAACGTCAGCGAAATCGGCTGGCATCAGCTTTCGACCGAGCCGCGCCTCGAGGCAGGGGATGCAAAGGAAGTTGCCGTCGGTCTCATTGAACCCGAGCAGTCGATCCTGGGCATGCCGGCGGCTCGCCAAACCTCTGCCCTGATCATGTACCACTGCCATCGGCCCGCATGACGGCAGCCGCGCCGGCCGGTGCACGGCGTGGTGTTGGTCCCGCAGTCGATGCAGGTGGCTGTCATTCGTAGCGGCCCTCTGGCCAGCCCTTTGCGACAGCGTCAAGTCGGACACCGGAACGAAAGGCGGCTCCGCGAATTCTACTGCTAGATAATCGGAATCGTCGCCATGAGGCTCGCGACCCTCCACCTTGAAACTGCGAGATACGGGGACGTTTATCGCGCCGCAAGGCTCGCGCTGCTGAGGCAGCAAATGATGCGGCACATCAAGCGCACGGACGCCTCGGCGCAGAAAGTCGAGCAATATCTGGCCATGTTGGCTGAAGCCAACGCGCTCACGGACCGGCTCGCGCGGCATCAGTAGGGCCGCGCTCATGCGCGCCTTCGCAACATCGGCAAAATGTGCGGCGGATTGTTCGGCTGCTGCATATGGCGCTCGCGCCACATGCGCTTCGCGATGCCTGGTATGGGCGCTGATCACCTTCGCGGTCGGCCGAGCTGCTGCCCATGCGAACAGGTCAAGTTGCGCCGGATCTGGCTTGCGCTTTTTCATGCTGCATCGCTCCGCTGGCCTTGCACTATCGCGGGCGTCAGCCTCCCGGTGGCGAGAAGCGTGCACATCCGTGCCATCGCGTGCGGCCCCAGTTCGTAGTCAGCGAACAGTTTCGAGAATGTCTCGGCCAATTCCTCTTCGCTCGTGGGCGCCGGGAACGGTATGTGCAGGTGATCGTCTTTTGCCGCTGCATATCCATTGGAAGGAACAGCACCTTCCCTGAAAGGTTCTTCTTCCTTCAGAGCTATATCCTGAGGGGGAAGTGAGGGGATATTGCCTGCAGAATTTGCAGGGACGTCACAGTCACCCTGGGCGGCGTGACAAGCGTTTTCTGTCTCTGCAGAATTTGCATGTACAACGCGGGCAAGGCGACGTCTTTCCGTCTGTCGATCCTTCTGGATTTCCTTCAGATATTCGGTGGTGATCACGACGTGCTGGCGCATGTCCTCCAGCCGATCATTCTCGAGCCGGAATATCTTCGTGGTGCCGTAAAGGCCGTCCTGGACGAGGTAGCCGCGCTTAGCGATCCGCGCCCTGCTGTTCACGATTTGCCGTTCCGACAGCCCCGTCATTGCTCTCGCCTTGCTTGTTGAAAGCCAGGCTCGGCGTTCCGGCCAAGACATCACACAGAGGTGAGCCGCAACGACGGCTAGGTCGCTTGGCTGCATCTGAGGATCCGCGTTCACGGTCTCGATCATGTCGAGTTTGAACGACGCCTTGGATGCCCGCTCGACCGGTGACGGCGCCTCGTCAGTCATGCTGCACGAGCCCGCATCAGCGTGACTTGGCGAATGACGACAATCGCTTGATGATTGCTCAGGCCGAAACGGCCACGGAGCGACGGCACGATCGGCCGCTCGACTGTGCGGAAGTTCTCGAAATACCAGGCGGCGGCCTCGTCGACGATAGCGCTCGTCTCATGCTCGGGCGCGGTGAGGTCGATCATTTGCCGCCCTCCTGTAGCCACCGTTCAGCCTCGCCGATGTTCCAGAACGAAATGACCTCGCGATCGCCGTCTTTCCAAAAGGCGATATATGGCAGGAAGATTCGACGGTCGCCGCCGTTTCGAGCCACGAGTCGAAGCCCTGCCTTCCTTGCCGCGGCCTGGAGCGTCTTTAATCGCTGAAGGCGGTCGGCCGGCCAGAACCGTTTGAATGAGGTGCTGATGGTCATGCTGCGCCTCCGCAGTCGTCGTCGTCCTCATCGTCCGACCCGACGTTCATGTCGGATATCCGGCGAGTCATCTCGATCTGCATCAATGCTAAAGCGCGAATGATGGCGATCTGGGTCTCGATGTTGGTCAGCCCATTATGATAGGCGGTGCTCTTGCGCAGATTGCCGACGAGGAAGTCGCTGCCAGGATTCAGCACCTCTCTCAGCCCAGCGTGGATATACGTGGCGGCGTTAGCTGTGCGCCTGTGACTGCAAAGATCGCCTTCAGGGTCTGTTCCGAGGATATAGGCCGGGCGAACGCCTTTGTTGTCGTTGGCGCTCATGCGGCCAGCCCGTCGCGCGCGGCGGCAAGGCGATCGACGGCTGCGGTCAATTCGCTCAGGCGCCAGCGGTTCGTGCCGGGGCCGACCTTGATCGGTTTTGGATAGCGGCCGGCGTTGACGCCTCGCCAGAGCGTCGAGCGGTGGATCGGACTATTTTCGCCTCCGAGCACCTTGCAGGCGGAGGGCTCGTCGACGAGATCGGAAAGTGCAGATTGCTGCATCTCTGTTCCTCGCGTTTCTAGTTGACGCAAGGAACATCGTTAAGTTGCAGTGAGCCGTCACCGTGGACTTTTTCAGTCGGGTCCGAAGGGGTCAAAGTCCACCCGGTCGGACGTCTGCTGCTTTTCAGCCCGCATGCGATCTTCCTCGTCCTCAGCATGAATGGCGGGTCGAATGTGATCATGCACCAGTTGAAGGATCGTCTTCGGAGCCGGCCGTTGATCGCCTAAGGGGATCGACAGGCAGTAGTCGATGAATCGGAGCAGTGGGTTGGTCGGGTTCGGATCGCGGCGAGGAAGGCCCAGCTTTTCGTCGACGATGTCGTGCCAAGCCTGGCAGAAATCGTGGGTCATCTCCTGCAGCTTTGTGGGTAGCCGCGACGACGTTTCCGGCGCTCTCGTCCAGTGGGCATCGTGACGGGCTTCGTCCCACGAACTGAGGTCCAATATCTCGGCCTCTATCTCCTGCCGAACATCCCAAAGGCTTCTCATTTTCCAGTTGTTTGACCTCGCGAAATATTCGCCAGGATCTCCAGCGTCGGGGTTCTCGCCTTCGCCCTGTAGCCAGGCATAGGCGCCGGCTTCGTCTGTGAAAGGACGATAGTCATCGTCATCGTGGAACCGCCATGCTTTGACGATCAACGCTGCAAGGGCCTGATCCACATGCTCTTGAATGCGGAATAGCCTCGCATTCTCGGCGCTGTAGAATTCCTCCCAGCCTTCAAGGAATCGATTGATGGCCAATGTGATCAGGTCGACCAAGGTATCCTGCGCGCGCTGATCGAGTGTCCGAACAAATGTCGCGTGGGAGAGCAATTCCGCTCTATCGAAGGCACGACGAGTGTTCATTGCGCCACCGCCTTTCGCAGAGGCACGATATGGCCCCTACTCTCGACAATGGCGGCGAGCCGATCGGCCCAAAGATCCAGTGCCTCCCGCTTCTCGCGCCCATAGTCATATCGAGCATAAACGCGGCTGGTGATTGAGGCCTTCGTCGCCGACACATGGTTGAGCACGTGGCCGATGACGAAAGGCGAAATGCCGATCTCCTCCATGTGCGTGGCAGCGGTGCGTCGGAGGTCGTGAGGCGTCCAAGGTTCAACGCCCATAATGGTCGGAACGCCTCGCTTGGTGATCTCCTCGCGCTTGACGGCTTTTGGAACAGAAGCGCCCGACACGGCGACGCGCCCGCCTGGAGCGGGAAAGACGAATTGCGGCAGTTGCCTGTCCTTCCGTTCGGCCAGTGCAGTCGCATCAGCCAGTTGCGCTGCGATGATCTCAATTGCCATGTCGGAAAGCGGCACCATGTGCTCACGCTTGTTCTTTGCTCTGGCAGCCGGAATGATCCAGATCCCGCGCGTCAGGTCGAACTCGTCACGGGACATGCCGGCGACTTCGCCGACGCGCTGCCCGGTGACGAGGCAAAGGCGAAGAATGCGCCGGGTTGATTCCCGCATGTCGGCGTCTGGTAGCGCCTTCCACATTGTCTTGATCTCGTCGGCGGACAGAACGCGGTCACGCTCTGTCGTCTCAGTCGGCTTGCGCATTCCCTCGACAAGATTGGTATCGAGGTCGCCGCGTCCCCTCGCCCATCGCACCATCGCGCGGACGTCTTCGAACAAGCGGTTTGCCTCGACATGGGCGCCGCGGTCCTTCACGGCGTCGATGCACTTCGTGATATCGCGCCGGTGCAGGACGGACAATTTTACGTCACCGATTACATCCTTGACGTTCTTGCGAAGCCGGCGGGCGATCTCGTCGCCGCTGCGCTTGGTAGAAGCATGGCGGGCGATGTAGTTATCGACCAGATCGGCTGCGGTTTGCGAGGCCGCCTGCGCCTTCCTGTCGGCCGCAGGGTCGCCGCCCTCGCCGACCTTCGCGCGGGTGTCCCTTGCCTTCTGGCGGGCACCCTTTTCGCTGCCTAGAGGTGTTTCCGGATAGGTGCCGAGCTTCAGCCATTGGCGCTTTGCCGGCGGCCCGTAAACCGCATACCACGACTTGGCGCCACCGGTGGAGACGCGGAGGGCGAGGCCCTTAACAACGGTATCGAAATAGTCGGTCTTTCGGCCGGAAACGGCCCGCGCTGATTGGCAGAACTTGTCGGTGAGTTCGACGGTCGGCATGGCGTCCCCCGAGAAACCGGTTCGCGTGATCTACAGGCTGATCTACACAAAACCATGCGCTTTGTCGATACACATTGCGACAAGCTGCAACGCTGTGCAATGCTACAGCCCATATGGGATAAGGGTTGCTGCCGTTTCAGCCTGTCGCACGGCATTGCAGAGAGATGCTAAGGCAACCCTCTGTTAACCGGTTGGTCGCTGGTTCGAATCCGGCCCGGGGAGCCACCGCCTTTTCTACGATACGGCGCGATCCTGCGCGCAGTGTGCGATGTTTCCTTACGCTTCAATTTGGTTCGCTTCTGCTAAAATGGTTGCAAACAGCAGAGATGCCTATCGAAGTCAGGGTAAGTTAGCGTGGCGCCTTGCCTTCGCCTAGGTCTGCAAAGCCCTCATCGTAAGTTCGGCGGCGACATCGTGAAAAGACATGCTCCCGGCGCGATTGCGCCGAAACGAGCCGTCCCAGGGATTCGGCCGGCGAAACCTTCCAACACGAGAACCGGAAGATTTGGCCGATCCGGACATTCCGATCCCAAAACTACACAGCAGCGATCAAGCCCACCTCCAGCTGCACCATGACCATGAGACTGGAGATCGACTCGCATCACACATCCTGTGCTATTTATGACAATGTGACTGAGGCGGTGACATGCTGCAGCATCTACGAGTCCAAGCTCAAGGTTCCGATGCCGCCGACCAGAGCCGGCAGTGGATGAGCTCAATTTGGCTCGCTGTTGTCGTCGGTATCGCCTATTTCGCGGCGGCACAGTTAAGCCTTTCCCTACTCACTCCTGATGGCGTGGCCGTGTTCTGGCCAGCCGCTGGTATTGCCGCGGGCGCGTTGATCGCCCTTGGGCCAGGTGCGCGATTGGGGGTTGTGGTTGGGACGATGATCGCCACCATCGTGGCCAATCTCTTGGGTGACCGAAACCTCGGGAGCGCCACCGTCTTCGCCGTATGCAATGGGGTGGAAGCCCTGCTTACAGCTAGTCTGATCGAGCGCTACTTCGGTTCCGGAGTGAGTCTCAACCGCCTGCGCAACGTGCTGGGACTGTTAGGGGCGGCGATCGTCGGTGCCGCTGCCTCTGGGATCGGCGGGAGCTTGGGGTTCACTTTGTTCTATGGTGCGACGACGTCGATTTTTGCCATTTGGCAAAACTGGTTCTTATCCGACGCGCTTGGCATCGTCACGACTGCGCCGCTGGTGATCGGCCTCGCCTCAGCAACACGTGAGCCGCCGCCGCAAAGCGAGGCAATCGAAGGTCTTTTGGCTCTAGCGGCGGTAGCCGCGATGAGCCTCGTCGTCATTTCCCTACCACCGGAGCCTTGGAAAACAGTAGTGCCGATCGCGCTGCTATTCCCATTAATCTTGTGGATAGCGGCCCGCTGCCGGCCGATCTTCGCTTCGGCAGCGGCGTTCATTGTCGCCGTTGCGATAGTGTGGACGACGACGTTTGGAATTGGCCATTTCGGCGACCCGGATCTCCCGATTGCGGACCGCATCCTTGCCGCTCAAGCCGGCATCCTGGTGGTTGCGCTCTGCGCATACGTCCTTGCTGCGCTGTTCGCCGAACTGCGTCAGCACGAGGCCGCGCTCATGGAGAGCGGTGCCCGCTTGCAAGAGGCGCTGACGGCAGGGGCGGTCACGGCGTTCGTTTGGGATGTCCGGACGGGCTCGTCGCAGCGCAGCGCAAACGCTGCGCAGATCCTGGATTATGAGCCGCGGCAAACGCTGACCGCCAGTAACTTTCTCTCGAGAGTCCATCCGGACGACCGCGGGCGCTTCAAAGCGCTCGTCCACGGCGTCCGCCCCGAGAGCCCCAGGTATACCGTCACATTCCGCTTCAAGCGCCGCGACGGTTGGGAAGTCTGGCTAGAGGAAGTGGCCAAGGCCGAGTTCGACGCAATGGGGCGCCTTGTACGCCTCAAGGGCCTCACTGTTGACGTCACCGAGCGCAAGCGGTCTGAGGAGCACCAAGGCCTGTTGGTCGCCGAACTGGATCATCGCGTCAAGAACTTGCTGGCACGCGTTTCCGTCGTCATCACGGATACGCGCCCGGGCAGTGGTTCGCTGGACGAATACATTCAAGCACTCGATAGGCGCATTCAATCCATGGCCGCCGCCCACTCGCTACTCAGCCAGAATCGTTGGCACGGCGTTGACCTCATGGACCTTGTCCGCCATCAGCTTGCGCCCTACGCGACGGACGCAAACACAACGATCCGTGGCTCCAACTTCACACTCACGGTCGCGGAGACCCAGGGGTTGGCGATGGTGCTCCACGAGCTGGTAACGAACGCTGCGAAGTACGGCGCACTGTCGACCAGAAATGGGCGGGTGGAGGTGGTCTGTAACCGCGGGCCTAGCGAGAATGCGACAAACCTGTCGATCGTATGGCGTGAGATTGGCGGCCCCGCAATTGCGGCTTCGCCGCAATGCGGATACGGCGTCAGCCTCATTCGTGATCTTATCCCTCACGAGCTCGGCGGTTCGGTCGACCTCGTATTTGCATCCGACGGCGTTTGCTGCAGAATTGAGTTTCCTGTCAAGGCCGTGACCGTGACAGACATAAAGGGAGACACTTCCGGCCATCCAGCAGCTAGCGCGACGTCACTTGACGCACCGTTGCAATAAGATGTGCCGCGCTGACGGGTTTTTGCAAGATAGCTTCAACCTTGCCCGGTGCTAGCGGAACGACCTCGTAGCCGGTAATGACGATAACACTGATCCCTTGATCTTGCAGACGGTCGATCAGGTCATGAGCGGGCTCGCCGTCTCGGAGGCTAAAGTCGACGAGCGCTACATCAGGGCGGCGTTCGGAGATCAGGCGCTCGGCGTCGGCTGCGGTTGCAACGGGCCCGGCTAGGTCAGCTCCCAACGCGTTAAGCAGCCTCGTCATAGCTCTTGCGAGGTGCCAGGAATCCTCAACCAAGAGGATACGCACGCCCGTCAACGACCCGGCTGTGGGCGGGTCGCGGTGGCTGGGTGAAGTCACCGGCTCCTCAACACATTACATTGGGCCTACCTCTATCCTGAACGTTACTGACCTGCCACAGGTAATTTCCTCCAAACTGGAGTTTCGGCTTTCAAGGAATACGTCGGCTCGACCGGCTTGACTTCAGCTTTGCGAGAACCGCGCTCACGTATCGACACGCCCAATCTTGCCGCGGAATACCACGTAGACGCCGATCGTATAGGCGACGATGACAGGCAGGACGACAATTCCACCGTAGAAGAAAAACAGCAGCGAATTTTCCGGGGCGGCAGCTTCGGCTACGGTGACGGCGTAGGGGATGAGGTAAGGCCAGAACATCACGCCAAGTGTCAGAAATGCTGTACAAAAAAACGCCGCCGTCATCGCAAAGGGAACAGTGTTGTGCCGCGCCCGCCCGCTGACGAGTACGCCCAGCAGGGCGGCAACGCTTAGCAGCGGAAATATAAGCCCCCAGTGGCGGCGTTGCAGATTGCTCTATGCAATAGCCCCGGCATCGAACGTCAGCGATGTTATGAAGGCCACAGCAAGTGCCGCGAACACCCCTGCGACCAGCCATGGGATACGCGAATAGGCCCAGTCCTGCAGATGACCCTCGGTCTTCATGACGATCCAGCAAGCGCCAAGCAACGCGTAACCAAGCATCAACCCGATCCCGGTCAAAACTGAGAAAGGATGGAGCCAGGCAAACGCGTCGCCTGCGTATTGCATGCCCTCGACCGAAACTCCGCGCATCATTGCGCCAACAGCCGCTCCCTGGACAAATGCAACCAGTATAGAACCGAAGGTAAATCCGGCGTCCCAGAAGCGTCGCATCCTTTGACTCCGATAGCGGAACTCGAACGCGATGCCGCGAAAGATCAGCCCGACGAGCATCAGCAATACTGGCAGGTAGAAGGCCCCCAAAAACACGGCATATGCGGCAGGAAAGGCGGCGAAGAGACTTGCACCGATCACCACCAGCCAGGTCTCGTTGCCATCCCAGAATGGTGCAAGGCTGGACATCATCTGCCTGCGTTTCGTCTCATCCCGCGTGGTGCCAAATAGAATACCAACGCCAATGTCGAAGCCGTCGAGGATCACATAAATCAGGATCGCAGCAGCGATAACCCCGGCCCAAAACAGGGCAAGCGTACTCGGCTCAACCATGACCGTCTCCGTGTCCAGTCTGGGCGCCGGTCGCACTGACCGCTATGTCGGCGAACGCCAACGGTCGGCTCGCGGTCGCATTCGGAATCGCCTCTGCAGCGAGGGTCGGGCCTTCGCGGAGAAGCTTGTAAATGTAGAAGATGCCGAAACCTGCGAAGAGCGCGTAGACTACCGCATAGACCGTGAGTGAAATGACCACGTCACGGGTTGTCAGCGATGGCGTTACTGCGTCGCTAGTCCTCAGGAGGCCGTAAACAACCCAAGGCTGCTGGCCGACCTCGGCGGTATATCAGCCACTCAGAACCGCGATGAATCCGGTCGGGAATGACAAGAACGTGGCCCACAGGAACCAGCGGGTCGTTTCCAGCGCCGATCGCCGCTCGCTGGCAAGTCCAGTGCTCCTTAAGCTGCGGAAAGTCTTCGGTTACATAGTCAGTTGACGCAACGGGAGCTTATGGAGCGTTTTCGGATGGCGATATTGTTCTTTGGGGAGTCGGCGAGATTTCTGTGTGGCGCGTTCACCTTCGCTACTGGCGGCGCACTGGTAGCAAGGCCGTAGGTTGATTTCTCGAAGGCCAAACGCGCCTGCAGAGTTCGGTGCATAATCTGCACCCACACAGCTGGCACCAGTTTCGGTCTTGTCACTGTTCCGTGCTAGAACCGGCTGAAACGTCGTGACCCGCGCTTGCTAGAGATTTCCGCCTCGCGAAGCGCAGGATAACACCTAGCGAAGCCGCGATTGGTATCGCTAGCAAGACACCGATGAAGCCAAACAGCCACCCAAAGGCGAACAGCGCAAACATCATCCAGACTGGATTGAGGTTGACGCGACGACCGATGAGGCGCGGCGACAGCACATAGTCGGCAAGCATTTCACCAACGATGAAGATGCCCCCCACAACAGCGACAGGTGCCCAATCGGGCCAGAACTGGTCCACCGCAACGCATACGGACACCAAGATACCGGTGGCTGCCCCGAGATAGGGAACGAAACTGATGAGGCCTGCAGTGATGCCGATCAAAATGGCATGGTTGAGTCCGGTCAGCTTCAAAGCAGCGGCATAAATGACGGCAAGAACGAGGCAGATGACGACCTGACCGCGCACGAAGCCGGCAACAGTATCGTGCATTTCGCGCCCCAGCGCCCGAATATCGTCGCGGTACTCCGGAGCAAACCAGCCATCGACCGTTGCAATCATTCGATGCCAGTCGATCGCGAGATAGATGGCGATGATTGGCGTGACAACGAGCAGGGAAAGAAGGGAAATCAAGGCTCTTCCGCTCGACCATAGCGAGGTAACGACGCCGTCGAGCCATTTGCTGCCCACCGTCCTCACGACATCGACAGACGATTGCTCGATGTGAAGATTCTCACCCATGACACTACGCATCCAGGGGCCACTTGCATCGGTCGCAAGGGACTGCAGACGCGTGATGTAGCGGGGAAACTCCTCAACAAAAAATCTGAGTTCGCCAATAATTACCGGGAGCATGACCAACATTACCCCGATAATACCCACGATCAGCGGCAAGAAGACGGCTAGTGCTGCAAGGGTTCGATTGATCCCGAACCGCTCCAACCTGTCGACCGCCGGAACGAGGAGATAGGCGAGCAATGTGCCTATGACAAATGGCAGCAGGATTTCGCGCAACAGCACCAGCGCAACCAAGGCGACTGCGGAAACCCCAATCCAGAACGTAGCTGGTTGCGCAATTCTCATCGACCTTCTCCCCACATCCCGTTTCGAGCTCAACTGTCGGCCACTTGTTGATCTCGGCGCACGTGTCCTCGGATCCAATGGAGGGGCGACGGTATAGATCTTCCTTTGTCAATTCTCTATCAAGCTGGCGAAGGCGATCTCACCATCGGTAATGTAATGGTTGACCTTTCCGGTCTGCAGACGTGAACCGGACTGGTGCAATACGACATCCCCGATCACCCGCTTCGTCTTCAGCTGGGTGACTATGTAGTCTCGTTCAGCATTCGTGTCTGAATCGGTAGCGTGTGTCACTTGGAGCGTCAGCCTGGTTAGCGATAATCCGGTATCTCTGGTGCCCGCCCCGACCCACAGGACACGCTGATCGGTCGGCGGTCTATCCGTATTCAGCCAGAAGCTTGCTGCCGTGATATCGTCGCTCGAGTGGGAGAGGCTCAGCGCCCAGAAGCGGATATGATGGCGCTTGCGCGGACTGTCGTTGATGGGCTGTTGAAAACCTATGTCCTGCCTTCGTCCAAAGAGATAGAGCGTGCTGAATGGGGCAGTGGGATACGAAGAGTTGAGCAGGAACGCTCGTACCATCCACCACGAGCTTGCAACCCCCAAACGATCAGCCGTTGACCAGCCCGCTGCTGCAAATGCATCGCAGAGTTGTTGACGGGTCCCGATCAGGACTAGATTTACTGGATCGCCGGGCAAGCCGTCTCCGGTGATTGAGTATCTAGGAATGAGTCTCCGGTGCAGAACCTTAAGGCCCATTCGGACTACGTTTGGCAAAATGACATAGGCAGCAAGCCCGTAGGTAAGACCTACGGCTAGGACCCATGGAAGTCTGTGGTCCGCAGTATCGAAAACGATAAAGACTATGAGCCAAACGCTGACTACTCCCAGACAGACGATGAGAAATCTCTGGAATAACCGCGTAAGTGTCCTCAAAATTCATTGTCCCGTATGGCGCCAACGACCTCGGCGTCGACTTCGCGGTTCGTGCCCGGATTCTGCCGATTGAGCATAGCCGCCGTCAGGCCATTTCTACCTCACGTTTCGTCGTCACGATATTGCTCTTTGGGGAAGTGCTATCGGCAAAGGTCTTGTTGGTCCCGAACCGCGCGGCCGGTCCATTCGTATGCAAACGTCGGTGGAAGGCATTTTTTGGGCGCGAAACAGACGTTGGCGAATGACCGCTTTGACCGAGACCGTGTGAAAACGCGGCTGCGCGCACATCGTTCGGGACGACGGGTTCGCAGGCAGGTTTTGGATGCGGGCCGGTGGCTGGTTCTGATTAGGCGGCAATGGTCTGCATGAGTCGTTTGACGCCGAAGATGTTGATCATCCGCTTCATGTTGTAGGCGAGAACCTGCCTGGCCGACCTCAATCGCGAGCAAGTCATCAAGTTTGGCAGGAACATAATCGAAGAACAGCGTTTGGCCACTGCGGACGAAGGTCCATCCTTCCCTATAATGGCAAATCATCTGGAACCGCATTCCGACGCGCCTTCCGGGAATGAATATCGATGATTTGTATTTCCACGATCTGCGCCACGAAGGCACCAGTCGCCTGTTGGGGGCGATGGCAACCCGCGTAAATGAACTCGGCGAGGCCTCTCGACACATACGCTGCACCCTGTTGGGTGTGTGGGTCGTGAAATAACACTCCGGTGCTGGATGAAACGGATGCCCAGAACCCGCCGCATCATTTTATTCGACATGGATTTTCAGCGCCGTGTCGCCGATTCCCCGCCATAACCTCTATTCGCGCGATCGAACCGCTGCAGACATTGCCATTCTCCGGGAATTGGCCAAGATCGGATCATGCCGCCTCCTGATCGGCGGCGCGATAAATGCCGTAGCCGACCTTGACGAGCAGACCCTCATCGCACATGCGGGCCAGATAACAGCGGGGAATTCCAATGTCGGTTAGATCGCACGTTCGCACTTCACCCTTTTCGCGTACGAGTGCGACAGCGCGCTCTGAGGGATGGCTTCGGCCCGCCGGCCAATCGGGTGCGCTCAGCGCGCTCGCGGTCGCGCTTCCGAATCTTGATAGTGGGCTGTGGCGTAGTTTCGAGGGGGATCGGCAGTTCGTAGTTCGCAGTTTCGTTCAGCCCGGGGAGCCACTTCAGATCAAAATTGCGAACGCCGCTTACACGCGGTTCCACTCCAGAGCCGCTTTCGTACGTGGCGAAAGTCTGTAGGCCGATCCGGCCAATCCAAGCGTCCCTCGCCGATGTGCCGCTGATCCGCCCGACCCACCGCATCGACCGCAGCCGCCTATCCGGCCTGCGTCCGACATGCGACAGGCTGATCATTCGGCCCGCTCCCTTCCGGCCAGCACTGAAACCCGGTGTTAACGTCGTTCGCGGCTTAGAGGATTCGGCCGCAGCTTGAAAGTGTAGGGTACAGCTCGCTGCCAGACAGGGAGGCGAAAATGAAATTGCTTGGGATTGCGCTCTTGTGCACGGGCATGATCAGCGTAGCAATGCCGGCCGTTCGCGCTGAGGATCAGCTCGTTCCGCCTAACCATGTAGAAGCGCCGGAGCCGGCAGTTCATTGCGAAGGCCAAAACTGCCTTCCACCAGCCGATAACCCTGTCGAGGAATGCAAGGGGCAGGATTGCACGCCGGCTGCGCCGGTCGAACCAGGCCCGCAGATTGAACAGGTCGACTGAACAGCATCCGGAACGTCATGTTGCTGGGTTCCCCAGCCCTTCCACCAGCGTGCTCAAGGCCGCATCCAAGGGGGCTGATCCGACTTTCTCGGGCACCAAGAGCCCATCGATCGCAAGCATGGTCATACCGTGGATGAGCCCCCACCAGGCTGCCGCCTGACCTTCTATCGGCCGCTTGCGAATGCTCCCCGCGGCCTGGCCGCGCCGCAGGATTTCGAGCGCCACATCGAAGACCGCGAGCGCCCGCTCATTGAGATGCATTCCTGCGGCTTTCTCCTCCCCTGCGCTGAACATCAGGCGGTAGAGAGCCGGGTTGTCCGTTCCGAACGCGACGAAGGCATGAGCTACCGGAGTGATTTCGTCGCGCAGAGTTTTGGCCGCCTTGGGCTTGGCGGCCGATAGGGACTCCCGCAGCCGGTCGAAGCCGATCATGGCGAGCTCCGCAAGCAGCGCGGCTTTGTCGGGAAAGTGCTTGTAGGGTGCCGCGTGGCTTACGCCAGCCCGGCGAGCGACTTCCCGCAGCGTGAACTGCCAGCCCTTCTCCTCCCGAAGCATATCCAACGCCGTCTCGATAACCGCGCGACGGAGATCGCCGTGGTGATAGGGGCGATTGGGTGCGTCCTGCATGGTACCTCAAAGTTTCTTGTGATTACATTGTTGACAGTGACTACTTAGGCGCCTAAGTCAAGGCTTAAGTTTCTTCCGTCTACATCGGAGTGGACCATGAGCGCCACGGCAAACATCACCGACGCTGATCGGCTGGGCAGTCTCCTCGCCAGCCAGCGTGCTGCCTTCCTGCGTGACGGAGCGCCTTCGCTGGCGCAGCGACGCGCTGATCTGACCAGGTTCAGGGCCGCGATCGTCGGGCACCGCAAAGCGATCGAGGACGCCATCAATACCGATTTCGGGCATCGCTCGAGGTACGAGACGGCGATTATGGAGGTCGGAGGGGGCGCCGAGGGCACAAAGTATCTGATCCGCAACCTTCGCAAATTCATGGTGCCGACCCGCCGCCACGTCGCCCTGCATATGCGAATGGGCAGCGCCCGCATCGAATACCAGCCGCTTGGTGTCGTCGGCGTGATGTCGCCGTGGAACTATCCGGTGAACCTCGCGCTGTTGCCGGCCGTAACGGCCATCGCCGCCGGAAACCGGGTGATGCTGAAACCCTCGCAGTTCACGCCCGCCACCAATGCGCTGCTCGCAAAGATGCTCGGCGAGATCTTTTCCGAAGATCAGTTCGCGATGGTCACTGGCGATGCGGCGGTGGGGACGGCTTTCTCAGCCTTCCCGTTCGACCACCTGGTTTTCACCGGGAGCACTGCCGTAGGACGATCGGTGATGAAGGCCGCAAGCGACAACCTCGTTCCGGTTACCCTCGAGCTCGGGGGCAAGTCGCCCAGCATCGTTGCCAAGGGCCACACCCTCGACCAGGCGGCGGCGTCAATCGTCTATGGAAAGCTGCTCAGCGCCGGACAAACCTGCATCGCCCCGGACTACGCACTCGTTCACGAAAGCGAGGTTGACGCATTCGTCAAGGCATATGATCGGAAGGTGGCGTCCTTCTATGCCGACGGCCCGACGAGCGAGCATTACACCTCGATCATCAACGAGCGGCACTATGCCCGGCTCCAGAGCCTTATCGACGATGCCCGCTCCAAAGGAGCGCAGATCATCGAGGTCGGCAACCGGTCCAGCGAGGCGTCCCGTCGCCCCAACACGCTGGCGCCAACCGTCGTGCTCGGCGTCACAGACGACATGCGCATCGCTCATGAGGAAATCTTCGGCCCGGTGCTGCCGGTTTTTCCCTACCGCGACATCGAAGAAGCGATTGCCTATGTGAACGCCCGGCCCCGGCCGCTCGCGCTCTACTATTTCGGCGCCGATGACGAAAACCGGCGCGAGGTGCTGAGCCGAACGACCTCCGGCAACGTCACCATCAACGGCACAATCATGCACATCGCCCAGGATGACTTGCCTTTCGGCGGTGTCGGTCCCAGCGGCATGGGGGCGTACCATGGCATCGAAGGCTTCCGTACGCTCAGCCATGCCAAGGGAATCTATGAGCAGGGCCGGTGGAACCTCTCCAACCTTCTGCGCGCGCCCTTCAGACCGCCGATCGATACCATCCTCGACATGATGCTCCGGTGACCAGCATGCCGACATCAAATCAAGCTGGGGAGCATCAGCACATGACCACCGACACGTCGTTGCCGCTACCCGGCTCATGCGAATGCGGCGCCTGCTCGTTCGAGGTACAGACCTCGCCGAAAGCCAGGTTCCGGTGCCACTGCCTGATCTGCCAGGCGTTCAACGGCAAACCGTTTGCGGATGTGGTCGCCGTTCGCGCCAAGGATGTCGTGCTGAAAAACGCCGGCAATATCTCATTCAGGAAATACCGCCCGCCGCCGAACTTCAATCGCGGGGTCTGCAGGACCTGCGGCAAGCCGGTTGTGGAGGTTGCGGGCGTCGGGCCGTTCAAGGTGATGTTCATTCCGGCGGCCAACTTCGAGCCCGAGGCCCGGCTGCCGCCGGTTCGGATCGACATATTCTATCACCGTCGTGTGCTGGACATGCCCGATAGCGTGCCCAAATACAGCGGCTATTTGCCGAGCGAGCTGGCGGTCGGGAAACTGATCATGAGTGGCCTGTGAAATGGCTAGTCGATCCATTTGGCAAGCATGCGACCCGAGTTGGAACGATCTCGGCTATCTAACGATGCCCCTACATCAGGTCGGAACGCCCCAGGCCAAATAGGTGAACCGACGAGCCTCCGCCATGATCTCGGCGTCTTCTGGGGAAGCTCCCAGGAATCCGCCGTGAGGACCAGCTTCGATAACGTGGAGTTCGGCCGTCGCGCCTGCATTCCGAAGGGCTCGGTGCATGCGCACCGTATCGGACAGAAGCAGGTCGCGTGTTCCGTCGCCAGAAGCGTCTGGGGCCAGCCCAACTCGACGTTTCCGAACAGGGGAGAGACATGGGGATGTTCGAGAACCTCCGCGCCGGCGTAGCTGCGAATGTAGTCCACGCCGCCGTAGAGGTTCACGTCGAGGAAGCGGTTCGTCTGGTGGCTGTCGCCTGCGAGCGTGAGATCGAGCGCGGGGGTGAACAGGAACAGGCCCGTGGGAAGCGGCAAGCCCTCGTCGCGGGCGCGGAGCGACAGGGCCGCAGCGAGATTTCCTCCAGCTGAGGTGCCCGCTACAACCAATGCCGATGGCGGATAACTCTTCAGGATCTCGGTATATGCCTCAAGGCAATCGTCCAGGGCAGCCGGATAAGGATGATCAGGGAGCATCCTGTAGTCGACCGAGAATACTTCCGCACCGTAATCGGCGGCCTCCAGCTTCGCGGTCAGAGCGCACATCTCGCCACCGCCGACGACGAAGCCGCCGCCATGGATGTCGAAGTAAGCTACTTCCGCGCGGCGTCCCCTGGTTCCCTCCGGTTTGGCTCGGTGGAGTTCTGCGCCGCTCGGCAACGCAATCACCGTCGCCGATCCCTGGAACCCGGCTGCGAGCGGCCGCATCATGTTAACCATGGGATCTACAAGTTCCGAGAGCTCTTGCGGCTCTACGTGCGTCTGACCGGAGGCGGCCAGCTGAGCGGTTCTCTGCGTCAAATAGGTTTGGGCCTGCGGACTTAAAGTCGTCGGCACGGGGATCACCTGCTCTGGCGTTTTAAGCGCTGTCGGATCACTCACCATGTGCCCTTCACCCATCGTTCTCTGATTTGGCTGAAAGACAGCTGCCCCCATCTCGATACTCTTGAAATGCCGGCCCATTATGCATCACGAAATTAGATGCTGACTTTTCGTCCATCGCGTGATCGCATCTCGGGGTGAAGGCGCGGGTCCAAAGAAGTGCTCTTGCTTCGAAATGTTCGAAACATAGACGCCCTTCTTGAAGAACAGGAACATCTGGATCAGATCATACCCAAGCTCGGAAAACAGCTTTACCGGGCGTGCGAGCACGCGGAAAACCAGCCACGGCACAACCCGCACCTTGAGACTTTTCTTGACAACCTCGGAGACGAGATCGGCGATCTCTTGCTGGCTCTTGGGGCCATCGCGCCAGCCGACATCGATCGTTTGGTTGTTGATCTCACTACCAGGAAACGTCGCGGCTTTGGCTAGATATGAGGCCAGATCATCTGTCAGCACATAGGACCATCTCGTGGTCTTATCGCCCAACGTCAGGAACCGGCCAGCTTTCACACCCTTCGCAATGATGTCTGAGCTTTGATCGAGAAATGTGGGCGCGCGGACAAATACATATGGCACACCGGAGGCCTTGATCAGATCCTCGGCCACTTTCTTGGCGTGGAAATGCGGCACTGCTGACACAGCCTCGCAGCTGACGATGCTAAGAAAGACAAATCGGCTGACATTGGCTCTCGCTGCCGCCTCTATAAGATTCTTGTTGCCCTGGAAATCCGTGTCGAGGCTTCCCTTCATGTAACTGTTGGCCGAGCTGACGACGACGTCCACGCCCTGCAAAGCACGATCCAATGAAGCTGGATCCATCAGGTCGCCGCGCACCCATTCGACATCGGCGCTCTCATTTGAGGGCGCGCCTTTACGCGACATCGCAACGACGGTCGCATTCGCAGCATGCGCCAGGTTGCGGAGAATCTTGGCTCCGAGGAACCCTGTGGCGCCGACGACCAGGACCTTCTTTTTCGCCGTCGCGCTTGAGCTTCTGGTCTCGGCAAGTGCCTTCTTATCCGAGGCAGTCGAGGCATGCGGTGATTGGGTCAATTTAAAATCTCCGGTCGTGAACTGGTATCGGCTCGAGCGCTCAGGACGGGGTAATCGATGTAGCCCTGTGCAGTGCCGCCGAAGAAGGTGTCGTGGTCTGCCTCGTTCATCGCTGCATTGCCCTTCAGCCGCACGATGAAGTCCGGATTGGCCAGAACCATCTGGCCATAGGCTTCCAGATCGGCCAGTCCCGAAGCCACGTCGGCGCCGATCTGGTCGCGCGGACGCCCCGGCCGGTTGAGGATCAGCGATTGGTGCCAGAGCTTGCGAATATCGGTCAGCAACGGCTCGTCGCCCTGGTGCATGACGTGCAGATAGGCGAGCCCGAGCTTATCAAGTTCGGCCACGAGGTGCCGGTAGAGATCCGGCCCCTCGGCGCCTTCGTCGATCCCCCACATGATCGTGCCGGGGGACAGGCGGATCGCGGTGCGGTCCGCGCCGATCTCCTCGGCGATCGCCGTGGCGACCTCGATCGCGAAGCGGGCGCGGTTCTCGATGGAGCCGCCATATTCGTCCGTGCGCGTGTTGGCGCTCAGCGCGAAGAACTGCTGGACGAGGTAGGCGTTCGCGCCGTGAATCTCGACGCCGTCGGCACCGGCCTCGATCGCCGAACGCGCCGCATGGCGGAAGTCGGCGACGGTCTGGCGCACCTCTTCGGTCGTCAGCGCGCGCGGCGTGGGAATGTCCTGCATCCCGGTCGCCGTGAACATGCCGGTCCCCGGCGCGATCGCGGACGGCGCGACACCCTGGCGGTGATGCGGCGTGTTGTCGGAATGCGACATGCGTCCGGCGTGCATGAGCTGGATGAAGATGTGGCCGCCTTTGTCGTGCACGGCGGAGGTGATCTTCCGCCAGCCGGCGATGTGTGCGGGCGTGTAGATGCCGGGGGTGGTGAGATAGCCCTGGCCGTCATCCGAGGGCTGGGTGCCTTCGGTGACGATCAAGCCGACGCCGGCGCGCTGGGCATAATATTCGGCGGCCAGCGCGCCAGGCGTACCGTCGAAGCCGGCGCGGCTGCGGGTCATCGGGGCCATGACGAGGCGGTTCGGCAGCGTGTAGCGGCCGACGCGGACAGGGGTGAACAGCGCACTCATTGGGGACCTCCATTTTGCTGGAGTCCTTGTCCGCTATTCCACTCACGGGATAAATCCCGTAGGATTGAAATCAGTATTCCATCTATGGATCAATCCGGTGAGCCATTTGAACGACATGGCGCTGTTCGTGGAGGTGGCCAGAGCCAGGAGCTTTCGGAAGGCTGCGGAGGCTCTCGGCATGCCAAACTCCACTCTGTCGCGGCGTATCAGCGAGCTGGAGAAGGCGATCGGCTTGAGGCTCCTTCATCGCACAACGCGCAAGATCGAGCTCACCGAGGCCGGTCAGCTTTATTTTGAACGGAGCAAGCGAATCGTCGACGAGGCACGGCTCGCGCACGAACAGCTCGGCGCGATGCTTGAGCAGCCCAGCGGCGTCCTGCGGGTTTCGCTCCCGGTCGACCTCGCTACTTTTTACCTCACGCCGATCATCGGCGATTTCGCGCGGCATTATCCCGGCATCACGTTTGAATTCGACCTGACCCCACGCCGTGTCGATCTGGTCGCCGAGCCGTTCGATGTGGCGATCCGCATAGGCAAGCTGGAAGATTCCAGTCTGATCACTCGCCTGATCGGGCGGCATTCGCGCCACCTCTACGCGTCTCCTGGCTATATCGAAGCGTCAGGCGAGCCCGCCACACCTGCGGAACTGGCGAAGCATGAATGCATCGGCATGCTGCGGAGCCCGACCTGGACTTTGCACCAGGAGATGAACAAGGTCGATGTCGCCGTTCGCGGTCGCTTCACGCTCAACAGCGTCGGGATGATCCGCGCCCTGGCGGTCAACCACCAGGGCATCGCCCTGCTTCCCGAGAAGATCGTCGCCGAAGACTTGGCCACTGGCCGGCTCCGACGCATCCTGCCCGAATGGCAGGGGTCGACGGTCAGCATTTACGCCGTCACCGAAACTCGCCTTATTCCAGCCAAGACCCAGCGGTTCATCGAATTCCTGTCCTCCACGCTGATGGAAGCTTGAAAATGCGGGCGGCTCTCACCTCTTCGGCATGGGGCGTGCGAGCTGATCTAGAGCGTCGGTCACAGGACCCACTGCGCGCCCGCTCCCCTTGCTACGTCATTCATTCCGAAAGACCGGAATCAAGCTGCCTTAGGAAGGGCCGCTCGATAGCGCCCATAGGCGACTTTGATGAGCAAGCCCTCGTCGCACATGCGGGCTAGGTAGCAGCGAGGAACGCCGATGTCGGTCAGTTCCTTCGCCCGAACCTCGCCCTTCTCCAGGGCGAGCGCCACCGCGCGTTCCCTCAGCGTTGGCCTAGGCCCGCCCGCCAATCTAATCCTCTTCGCGCGATCGCGATCGCGCTTGCGAATCCGCTTGGTTGGCCCTGGCGTAGGTTTGAGAGCGATCGGCGACTCAAAGTTCGCAGTTCCATTCAGCTCGGGGAGCCAATATTTTCAAACACTTAGGTATCGATGCAGGGTACGCCAATCGGCGTATGCTCACTGCTGGGCTACATACCGGGCTACAGATGCTGAGTCAGGGGAAGTCGCAGATGTCGACGACAAGATCGCCGCGTCCCCCACCGCCCCTGGAAAAACTCTTGCGATTCACGCGCAAGGAAGCGGCTTTAAACCAAATCAATCTCGCGATCAGACTTTTTCATGAGGGGGAATTCGCTGGCGGGCGACGATCCTATTCATGGCCGGCTCAATCGTGCCGCTGTCGGTCTCCAGCAGTTCGATCAACGGCACGGCCGATAGCAGTGGTGTCGGCGTAAGGCTGCGGAAGATTGGCGTCTAGCGCCGTTGTTGCTCGGGCTACCAGCCCAAAGTGATTATCTGGGAAAGCTCGGCGATGTCGCCATAGATCATCGAACCTTTGACGAGAAAACACTTGTCACCGAGGACTTCGAAGAGTGAGCTTGACGCGGTGCAAACCGGCAGGTTCTTCGAATTGGCGTACGTCCCGAGGGGCGCGGTTTCGACCTTACGGTCCGCGGCTTCGGCGTAGCCGACGCTGATCGCAAGGATAGCGATAGCAATGAGAGTCGTCTTGCTCATATTTAGCCCCTAGAGCCAGCGGGCTTCTTGGGCAGCAAATCCGGGTTGCCGCCCCTGGCCTTGCCATGGTCGCGCCATGCATCAAAGTAGCATCGGCCCATATGGGCTTCATCCATCGATTGGATGAAGCGGGCTCATCTATATTAGCCAACGCTTGACGTGCCGCTTGCCGCTCCAAAATCTTCTGCATGGCGCGGGGAATTGGCATTGGTGACGAGGTGGTGATAACGGCCACGGCGCGAAGGCGGGTCACCGAGGATCGCGTCAGCGTCGCCATTCCGGGCGAAGCCACTGGATGCCCGGGCAGAGGTCACGATCGGCCGATCAAGCCCGATGCAGAGCACTTTTTAGAGTGCCCCATATGCGGCCAAGACTTCGACATGCGCGATCTTGGCCAGGTATCACTACTCCCCGGACCACCAGCCGCTATCCTATGGAGATACATAGGAGGCCTTGCACATGGCAAACCACCAAGTCCGAAGCACTATCACACACATTGGCACGCTGACGTCGCGCCCGCAGGCATTTGTGATCTTTTTTGCCTATGCCGGCCTCTGGCTAATTTTCGATCGGGATAGCCTCGATTGGCACGCCATTGTGATACTGGCGACGTGGGCGATGACGCTGTTCATCCAGCGCGCCGAGCATCGCGATACGCAGGCGCTGCACGCCAAACTGGACGAACTGCTTCGCGCGGCCAGTGAGGCCGACAGCGAGACCGCGACTATCGACAATAAAGAACCAGAGGAAATCGAGGTCCAACGCGAGCGGAAACAGCAAGGCGATTCACCAAGGCGTTGAGACACGATGAATACCGATCGGCAGGTTACGCAGCATCGTTATCGGTCGCAACCAAATGATACCTCAAGTGATTGCGGCTGTGCTCGTTGAAATATTGGCCCTTGGCAAACGCGGCTTTGAACTCGGCGAAGGTCTCCGCCGGCACATCCTCAACTCGTACCGATTGTTGCTGGCGACGAACCATACCGAGATCTCGATAGCTGGAGGCGGCAACCGAGGGCGCACTCAACTCCATTGCTGGTGAAATAAAATCGGCCGATCGGACCTCATTCAGATCGTGCTGCGCAAGTGGCTGGACACCAATGCCTATCTGCCGGTCCGGCGACCAATGAGGAAAGCGAGACCGACGGCAGTGCACAGGAATTTCCGCGATCACCGAATTACTTGAATCGCCAGGTTCGGCAGTATCCAACGGCGGCGGACCCCAACGCCGCCGGCCGGCGCCCTACAGGCAATCTACCCCGACGCCCCCCAAGTGGCGCCGGCCACCCCCGCAAGCGACTGACAATCGCCCACCAAATCAAAGCGGGGCTGTAGGTTGCGGACCTTTCCCCTGAAGGCGTCCTTCAGCCGCCGTTAGCAGGTGCTGCCGGAGCGGGCGCGGCTGGGGCAGGCGCGGCTGGGGCAGGTGCGGCCGGCTCTGCCGGAGCGGGCGCGGCTGGCGCTTCGACCTTGGGCGCTTCGACCGTGGGTGCTTCAACCTTGGGCGCTTCAACCTTTACATCGAGGTCCTTTCCGTCGCCCCCGCCTTGGATGTTGATAACGCCGGTGAACAACAGCAGGATCACGATTGCGATAATTGCGAGAACGACGGCGACAGCAGTGCCGCCGCCATTTCCGCCTGAGTTAACAACCGTTGGACCGTCAGCCATGGCTACCTCTCCTACCTCTGAATTATCACTGGTCGGCAAATGGGACCGGCGGTACTTAGTTCCGCCGCAGGGCTATGGTCCCACATGCGGTAAGACCGAAGTCTTTGCGTCAAAGACAGAGGGCTGAGGGCCGGCAACCAAGACCTTGCCAATGCATTGGTATTGGGCCGCCGAGCAAAGTCCCTTCATCGGTGGCTCACCGGGTGGCCGCTGTTTGTCCCCCCCTCGGCGGGCACCCGATATGAGATCCCTAACAGCGGAAAGAACTGTGACCCTTATCCAGAGCAGACAGAATGTCGATGAGGCCGCAAGCCGACCCGCAAATGACAATCAAACCCCAACAGATTTCTCGGTGCTTGATCTCATTTCGTCGAGCGACGATGAGGTCGCTGCCATTGTCAGGCGAACAGAGAACCTGGCCCTTGCCGTTATTATAGTAATGGCGATCTTCCTGATCCTTGCACCGGTGGTCTTCATTGCCATGAGGTATGGGATCTGAGATGTCCCGCTTTAGCCCTCGTCCCAGAAATCCTGCAGCGAAGCGTGCCGAAGATCGTCCTCGCCCCTGAGATAACTCCCACGGGCTTTGATTCCTGGTTTGACCCACTGCGTCGCCGGCCGCTTTGGCATGTCCTTGGGCGGTGGGCCGGCATGTTCCTGGACGCGCTTCCAAAGCCGCTCCCGACGCCAAGGCGATCTATCACCTGGTCGACCAGGCCAGCCTTGCTGGCCTCACGCTCGACGGCCCTGACACGCGAGCATTGCTCAAGAGGTCCGAATACCGGAAGTCCCGCGTAGCAGCCGGCTGCTACCATCGACCCAAACTTTGGCGCTATCTGATATAGATGGCGAACTTCACCGAGGCGGTATAGAGTTCGCTTGAAAGAATGAGCCGTATCAACGGCAACGCTGAGCGAATCTGGGAGGATTCATGGTCGAAATCATCTCCAAGCGGGATGGCCCGCGGCGCGAGGACATGCAGGTCAAAAGACTGATCGAGCAGAATCGCTCGACAATCGTTCGCCTTGCCGACCAGATAAGCGGCGGCGGCTATTCGGCTTCGAGGAAGCCACGCCAGCAACCGAAGGCGAAAGGTTTGATCATCCACGTTGGCAGCAGTGCTGCGACTGTGGCCGACGCCAAGCCGACCATCCAGGTTACCATGAACGGCCGCGTGATCTCGAAAGATCAGAACACCGGCCGCCAGCTTCATCACATCGGTGATATCCGCAATAGGGGTGAGGAACAGATCTTCGTGCTGGCGACGAAGCAGAATGGCTTCTTCTCGCCGGTTGACGAAACTGTCGCCGAGGCGCTTGCGGACCTGGACGGGTCCCGCCTCGCCGCAACCTACACCGAAGAGCAGTTCGCCGCCGACATCGGCGAGAAACTCGGCATCAACTGACAGGCAGACGTTGGGACGTGCGCTTCCAATCCGCGATAGCATTCGAACATGACAGCATACAGCAATGGCATGCCTCAAAGGTTCTGTGATGACTGAATGAAACGCGCGATAGACCCCAATCATATGAAGATCGATGCCCTTCCGGCGCGTGCGTCGCTGGCCACCGGCAAAATGGTTCTGGGCAACATCGACTATGACGAGCGTGCCACCATGCGCGCCTGGGAAAATTTTCTGGCGGACGAGCCCAAATGCGCCCGCGATCCTGTCCACCCAAGCCACGTCCGCTCACTCATCCATGATTCCTGGTATCGCAGTGCCACCGGCGGTATCAACGCTCAAGGCATTGAAGCGCCGCTGAGCAGTGATCGCGACGAAATCGAATATCTGACCCGGGCCAATGCAGAACTGCTTTCGGCAGCGCGGCGGTCGTTCGCCTCCCTTGGCCAGTTGCTGGACGGGACCGGCGCGATGCTGGTTCTGGCCGACAGCGACGGCGTGCTGATCGACGCCATCGGCGACAAGAGGACGCTGCATGACGGCATGGACATCCACCTCGCCATCGGCGGCAAATGGAACGAGGATGCTGTCGGTACCAACGGCATCGGGACGGCGCTGTGGACCGGCGAGCCAACTTTCGTCCATGCGGCGGAGCATTTCTGCGCCGGCATCAAATCCTGGACTTGCGCCGGCGCGCCGATCCGCGATCCGCTCGACGGCAAGATCATCGGTGTCGTCGACTTGTCAGGCTATTCGCCGATCTTCCGGCCGCACAACACAGCGCTCGTCGCCGCAACAGCCCGGCAGATCGAAAAGGCATTGGCCGAACAGCAGCAGGAACAGCGCACACGCCTTCTCGAAGCTTTCATTTCGTCGGCTCCCAGCTACCGCCGAAAAGACGGACTGGTAATCGTCGACCATCGCGGCCGCGCAATCTTCTGCAACAATGTGCCTGACGGCGAGACCACCGAGATGATGGATGGCCCGATGGAGCCAGGCCGTGGCCGCTGGCTGATGAACCTTCCGTCCTCCGGCTCCGAGGCCGACCTTGCCAGGGCGCTGCCGGCCCATCTGCGATCCTGCCACATCACGCCGCTCAAGCTCGACGGTGACCTCCGCGGCGCGGCGCTTGTGTTCCCCTCGGTACCGGCAGTCTCCGGCGCGGCGGTGGTCCACCGGGAAGTGAACAAGCATCTTCAGGATGCTGTCGCCATGATCGTCGGCGAAAGTGACGCGCTGCAGGCCGCCGTCGACGTCGCCTGCCGCGTCGCCCGCTCAGGCAGCCTGACATCGCTGTTGATCGAAGGCGAAACAGGCGTCGGGAAAGAGCTGTTTGCGCGGCTTGTCCATGCCGGCAGCCGGCGCACGGCGAACGATCCGTTCATTGCGATGAATTGCGGAGCGATCACCAGGGACCTGTTCGGCAGCGAATTGTTCGGCCATGTCGCCGGCGCCTTTACCGGCGCCTCGCGCGAAGGCAAACCGGGCGTTTTCGAGCTCGCCAATGGCGGCGTCCTCAGTCTCGACGAGATCGGCGAATTGCCACTCGAGATCCAGCCGTTTCTTCTGCGTGTCCTGGAAGAGCGCGTGGTCCACCGCATTGGCGACAGCCGGGGTCGCCCGGTGGATGTACGCCTGGTCGCCTCAACCAATCGCGATCTCAAGCAGGAAATTGCTGCAGGCCGCTTCCGCCGCGATCTCTACTATCGAATTGGCGCGGTCTCGATCACTGTACCCCCGCTGCGCGAGCGCGGTGAAGATGTGCTGCTGCTGATCGAACATTTCAACCGACAGATCGCCACCACAGCAGGCGAGGACCCGCTGGAATTCTCGCGCGAAGCACTCGATGCCCTGCTTGCCTTTCGTTGGCCGGGCAATGTACGCGAACTGAAGAATCTCATCGGGCGGCTGCATGTCCTGACGCGCGGCCGCGACGTCGGGCTTCACAACCTTTCCGAGGAGATCACCGCGTCCGGCTCTGGATCGAAAGCCGGGTCGGACAGCAGTGCATCCCCGCTGGAATCAGCAGGCACGCTCGTCGAGGCCGAACGCCAGGCCATGAAGAACGCATTGGCTGCGGAAGGCGGCAACCTCAGCCAGGTCGCGCGACGGCTCGGTATCTCCCGGCCAACGCTCTACCGCAAGCTCGACCAATACGGCATCCGGCGCGGTTTCATCTAGGATCAGAACCTGTCACCGGCACGAAGAACCCCGCGGCATTCGCGCCACGGGGTTGGGGAAAGTCAATCAATTGAGGCGGCCGCGGGGTTAGATCAGCTCTTCACGACAGCAGCTGTCACTTTCTCGGAAACGTAGCCCAGACTGTTGCCAATGATCAGCGAAATCACCACAGCTGCCGCGACCTTGGTGATGCCGCTTGGACCCTCGCCATAGGCGGCAGCGCCGAGTAGAAAAAGTGCAGCGGTCGTTGCGTAGCCATAGACCGCTGATGGAATGGCACTCAGCAATGGCAGCTTGGCAGCGAGAATCAGGACTACGATCGAAACGCCGACGCAAATGCCGGCCGTGAGAGCCGTAACACCAATAGACGTCAGTGCTATCAATGCGCCGGCGGCGCAGATCGCTCCCCAAAGGTTTGCAAGCGCCGAATTCTTGAACCCGGCTTCCTTGCCGCCACAGTGATAGAAACTCCCCCAGCCCACAAATACCGCCCAGATCAGCACATAGGGGTTGCCGATCGTGATCGCTGCCCACGTTGCAATGCCGCCCATAATGCCGATGACGACGGCCAATCCTGTAATAAGATCCATATTGTCCTCCCATTTTTCCAAACCGCGAAGCAAAGAACTCGTTTCAGGACCACGCTTCGCTGACGTCCCGATACGGAAAGCCATGGCATCAGCCGCGGCGCTCAAGGAAGAAAGGCTTGCCGGGGCCGGCAAGCAGCTTCGCCACATCGACCCGGAAACGGCGATCCCGGCACGCGGACCAAAACGCCGGGCCCGCTCCGTGCAGGCCCGACCTAGATGCTTCAGGGAACGATGACGCCGCGGCCGGTGAACCGACGGTTCTTGAAATCGTCGAGGGCGGTGTTGATGCTGGCGAGGTTGTATTCGGTGTAATGCATCTTCACCTTGCCGTCGGCGTTGAGCTCCATCAGTTCGACAAGCTCGGTGAAATTGCCGACCAGGCTGCCGCCGATGTTGATCTCCTCGATGACGAGATGCGCGGTCGGCACGTTGACGGTGCCGCCATAGCCGACGACAAACAACTGGCCGCCTTTGCGCACCATCTTCCAGCAGATGTTCTCGACGCCGAGTTCGCCGACGAAATCGATGACCACATGGGCGCCACCGCCAGTGATCTGGCTGACCTCCTCCACCACATCGGGCCCGCCATCGAGGACGAAGTCGGCGCCCAGATCCTTTGCCAGCACCTGTGCTGCCGGCTCGCGATCAACGGCGATGATGCGGCAGCCAGAGATCGCGTGCAGCGATTGCAGCGCGATATGGCCGAGCCCGCCTATACCCAGCAGCACACAGTAACTCCCTGGCCTTAGCAGCTTGGCCGCCCGCTTGGCGGCGCGGTAGGCAGTGATGCCGGCGTCGGCCAGCGGCGCCACCTCAATCGGCGTGACGTTGGCGTTCAGCTTGATCAGCGAACGCTCGCTGGTTATGAAATATTCGGCGAAGCCACCGTTCATGCCAAGACCGGGGAATTGGCCGTTATCGCAGTACATGTCCTCGCCGTGCCGGCAGTTGAGGCAGATGCCGCACGAGCGGAAAGGATGGCAGATCACGGCGTCACCGCGCTTGACCGACTTGACGCCGCTGCCGACCTCCTCGACCCAGCCGGCATTCTCGTGGCCCATGATGTAGGGCAAAAGCGTGCCTTCGGGGTCCATGGTCGGCTTCCACACACCTTCGATGATGTGGAGGTCGGTACGGCACAGGCCGGCGGCGCCGACCCGCACGATCACCTCGTCGGGGGCAGTGATCGTCGGCGCCTTGACCTCCTCGATCCTGAGCTGGACGTTCATGAGCGGATCGTATTCGTACAGTCTGGCAGCTTTCATCGTCGTATCCTTTCAATGTCGAGATCGTTCGGATTGCTTCAGGCGCGGCCGAGCTTTTCGGAGCCGCCACCGCGAGCCGGTCCGGCCGTCGGGTCCTCGTCCTCGGCCAGATGGCCGATCAGCGTTTCGGTGGTCAGGATCAGCGTCGCCACCGAAGCTGCATTGGCCAGTGCTGTGTAGGTGACGCGGACTGGATCGATGATCCCTGCCTCGAACATGTTCTGGTAGCTGGCGGCAGACGCGTTATAGCCGTAGCCGCCGTTGATGCGCGTGACTTCCGCCACGACTGCTTCGGGATCGGCGCCGGCATTGGCGGCGATGCGCCAAAGCGGCCGCGAGAGCACCGACCGCACCAGGCGCACGCCTTCGGCGACATCCCCGTCGACGCCGGCCGCCACATTGTCGAGCAGCGGCGCGATCTGGGCAAGCGCCGAGCCACCGCCGGCGACCACGCCCTCTTCGGATGCGGCGCGCACCGCATTTAGCGAATCCTCGATGAGCTGAATGGTTCGCTTCTGCTCGACCGGCGTGACACCGCCGGCATAAAGGATCGCGGTGCCGCCAGAAAGCTTGGCCAGGCGTTCGCGCAGCTTGTCCTGATCGATGTTCGGCGGCGAGGCTTCATACTGCCGCTGTACCTGAGCGCGGCGCGATGCGATTGCCGCATGGTCGCCGCCGCCGCGGATGATCGAGGTGTAGGACGAACTGGTCTTCACCCGGTCAGCCGTTCCGAGATCGTCGGCGGTGATGTCCTCCAGCCGGCCGCCGAGGTCGCGCGCGATCACCTTGCCGCCGGTGATGATGGCCAGATCCTCCATCATGGCCTTGCGCCAATGGCCATATTCCGGCGGGTGGACGACGAGGTATTTTCCCGGTCCCTGCTTGCCGAGCAGCGTCACCACCACTTCCGGCGACATTTCCTCGGACACGATCAGCAGCGGCCGACCCGCCTCGTCGGCAATGCGGCGAGCCGCATCCAGCGCCTCAGGCTCCTTGATCTTGAGGTCGGTCATCAGGATGTAGGGCCGTTCGAGAACCGCCTCCATCTTCTCCTGATCGGTCACCATGTGGTGCGAAAGATAGCCGCGTTCGAAGGACATGCCCTCGACCACATCGAGCGTGGTCTCGGTGGTCACGCTGAAGTCGGTGGTGATGACGCCTTCGGCCCCTACCCGATGATGGGCTTCCGCCACCAGAGCGCCAAGTTTGGCATCGGTCGCGGCGATGTTGGCGACGGACGCCAGGATGCCGTTGCCCTTTGCCGGCTTGGCCGAAGCCTTGAGCGCCGCCACCACCGCTGCCACGGCAAGGTCTATGCCCTTGCACAGATCGACGGATTTCACGCCGCGTTCATTCGCCTCCACACCGCCCTGGATGAGAGCGTTGGCGAGCACGATGGCAGTCGTGGTACCGTCGCCAGCGACCTCGTTGGTCTGCATTGAGACCTCGCGGACCACTTGCGCGCCCATGTTTTCGAAACGGTCGTGCAGCTCGATCTCGGAGGCGATGCTGACGCCGTCGCGGGTCACCATCGGCGTGCCGATCGGCCGGTCGATCATGGCGTTCATGCCCTTGGGGCCGAGCGTCGGCTCGACGGCAGCGGCCAGCCGAAAGACGCCACGGGCGAGAGCGCGGCGGGCGTCGGAATTGTGAAGCATTATCTTGGGCATGATTCCTCCTTCCGCCTTACGGGCGGGTTGTTGGTTAGGGGCCTCGTGCGGGGGAGGCCGTTGTTTTCAGCTCTGCTTCAGGCGGTCGGCGCGGCTCGTCCCGGCACGCGATCCATGATGAAATCGACCAGCGTCGGTTCGCCCTCGACCACATCCAGTTCCTTGTATCTGGTCTGCTTGAGCCCACGGCACAGCGCGCCGTTGAACTCCATGTTGACGCGCACACCGCGCAGTTCGGCGAGATGGGCACCGAGCGCGGCGGGCGGTATGCGTTGTCCTTCCCAGGTCACGAAGACAGGATCATCCATCCGGCGGTCGGGGTAGCGTTCGAGCAAAGCCGCCCTGTACCTCGGTTTCTGGTTGGCCGCCTCGCCCGGTTCGAACCGGGCGACGTCGTATGCCGGCAGGTCCATATCGAGGATTTCCCGATCTGTCAGACCATGCTGCCGGAGGCCGCGCAAGACCGCCTCCTGGCGCCGCTTGAATGCCTTTATCCTGAAGGTTTCGCGCAAAGCGCCCAGATCCTGATCCTCGGCAAGTTCGACGAAAATATCGGCGAATGTCTTGCCGGCTTCCATGCCGCGATTGACCTCTTCCGCGAACATGTGGTCGTGCAGCTTGACGCGATAGGCCGGCGCCCAGGAGAGCTGGTCGAGCGCCTTGCGGACGCCGTCCAGCATTAGGAACGCGAAGTTGGGCGAGCACCAGTAGGTCGGCAGGCGGAAATCTATCTCCACGCTGCCATCGCTCGTAACCTCGGCCCGCTCGACAAAGCCCATCTCGGTCACCGGTTCGTCGAGTTCCGGGTCATTGACCTCGGTTAGCCGCCGCCAGACTTCTGCCTGGCGGCTTGGTATTCTGGCAGCGCCCATCGTGACTACTCCGCTGCGATGCTGAAGGGGGAGCCCGCGAGTGCCTTCTTCTTGGCATCGATATCGATGTCGTAAAGACGCGCGGCGTTGAGGCCGAGGATCTTCTCCTTGATCTCGTCGGTGAGTTGCACTCCGCGTTCGGCAGCGATGTCGTCGGGGATCTGATAGGCCCAGAATTTCTCCACCAGCCAGCGCGGCGTCCAGATCGCGTAGTCGGAACCGAACAGGATCTTCTCCGGCCCGAGCCAGAAGAGCAGTTCGGCGATGACTTCGCCGAAATAGCGCGGGCGGGAATGGATGAAGGGCAGCGCTACCGCAAGTCCACCGTAGACGTTGGTTTCCTGCGTCGCGATCCAGCAGAAATCGTCGAGGCGCGGCAGGCCGCAATGCTCGATGATCCAGTTGAGGCCCTGGAAATCCGTCGCCGCGTGATCGACGTCATGCACGTCGAAGGCATCCTTGCTGAGCGGCAGGATCGTCGGGCCCTTGTGGACGTGGATGTTCCTGATGCCGAGCTTGTCGCAGAGTTCGAAGCATTTGTAGGCATCGGGGTCGGTGAGCTTCCAGCCCTTGGAGGCGCCGTTCCATTCGGCCGTGTACATCTTCACGCCCTTGACGTCGTATGTCTCCTTGAGGAAGTGGATGTACTCAAGCGCCTTTTCACCATCGCGCGGATCGAAGGCCCCATTGACGATGAAACGCTCGGGATAGAGCTTGGCCACCTCGGCGTTGCGCTCGATCGTGTTGAAGCCGTTCTTGTAGAAGTCCTTGAGATAGGTCGACTGGACGATCGCCACATCGTCGGGACCATCGATGAACAGATCGCGATAGAGATCGTCGGCGCTGTACTTTTCGAACTTGCTCTTCTCCCACAACTGGTCCTTGGGGCTAAGCCCCGTGTGATAGGCGTAGAAGCAATCGATGAACTGCTTGCCGTGGACATTCTTCTGGTTCTCCGGGCTGCCGTCCCAGAAATGGGTGTGGCCGTCGACCACGAAAATGTCCTTGCCTTCCGGTGTCCTAAACATTCTTTCCTCCGCAAGATGCGTGTTGATCGGTTCGGCGTGCCGCAATCAGGCGGCACGCCTGATATTTTTTCGGCTATTCGATGTATTCGAACATCTCGTCCATGTTGCCGAACAGGATCACGGTGTTGTCGTCGATGCGCACCATCCTCCCGTAGTGGGTGGAGCTGTTGACCTCGAAGGTTTCCGCCGTCATCTCGCGGCCGAGATATTCGCTGATTTCATCCATCTTGAAGATCAGCTTGCCGGTACCATCGATCCGGATCATCGCCGGCTGGTAGGTTACGATCACGTTCGGCTTCAGGCCCATGAATTCAGCGATGGCCCTGGCTTCCACCGAGTCGTTCATGGTGACGCCGCACTGGTGCGAAATCGTCTGTTCGAAGGTGATGTCCTTCATCGACCTGAAGATGTTGGATTGCGATGCGTCGCGTGCTGCAGTTGACATGACGGTTTCTCCCTGTGTCAGCGATTGAGGCCAAGTTCGTCGAGTATCTGACCAATCCGTTCCTCGGACTTGGCACGGACATCGGCGAAAGCGACCGGCTTTGAATGCGGCATCGACCAGATCGGCTGCAGGCCGGTGGCTGCCTTGTCGGCGAGCGCGCCGTGCTTCTTGACCCAGCCCTGGAAGAGCTTCCTGTTCGCCGCGCCGTGCTTCTCGTCATTGGCGAGCATGTGCATGAGGTCGATCGTGTTGGCGAGATTGCGCTCGTAGTCGGCCTCGGCTGCCGAGATCACCGCAGGCGTGATGAAGTCATGGTTGGCGGCGGCGATCTGCATCAGGAAGCCTGAGCGGAATGCTTCCCCGACCAGCGGTTCGAAGACGATGTTGATGGCGAAATACTGTTCGAGATAGTCGGCCGCGCCCATGATGGTCTCGACCGCTTCGCGGGTGCCTTGCCAGTTGTTGTCCTCGAGCCAGGCCTTCTTGCCGAGTTCGTCGTCCCAGCCGGGAAGGTCCATGCCGATCTCGGCAAGGTAGAGCGTGATGTCCTGCGCAAGCCGCAGCTTGTAAGACGAGTTGGTCAGCGTCGCATTGTTGATCATCTGGGTGTAGCCGTAACGCTGCGCCTGCATTAGCGAGGTGCCGAGCCCGAATTCGGCATGTTTCCAGGCGCCGAGCTGCGTCTGCAGGATCTTGACCCAGGCCTTGTCGAAGGTCTTCGGCGCCCCCGACTTGCGAGCATTGTTGATGACGCTCTGCACCATCGTCTCGATCTTCGACTGGCGCTGATAGTGCGTGCGTTCCCACTCCTGATCGGGGGCGCGGAAGGCATGCCAGTTCGAGCTCTGCGCGGCGGTGTTCTGCTTGACATAGGCGCCCTTGCCGTCGGCAAAGGAGATGATCCAGTCCTGGATCAGGTAACGCTCCGGGTCAGGCTGTACGTCGACCGTCATGTCTTCGTAGTGCGTGGCGCGCTGGCCCTTCGGGTCGAAATACCGGTACTTCCGGCTGTCGGAGTCGGCAAAGATCGCCGCGCCGGCGGCTCCGGATCCGACTGAACTCGAGATAGCTGGCATAGTCTTCACTCCCTTGCTGCAGTTGTGCTTGTAGTAGCGTCGCCGCCCCTCAGTGGGTCGGCGTAGCACCTGTCGATGTGGTGAACTTGTCGAAGAAGATCCGCTCCGTCTCGAACCCGTTCATGAATAGAACCGGCTGAAGCGCATCGATCATCGGTGGCGGGCCACAGGCATGGACATCGCCCTGCCCGTCGACCGCAAGTTGCTTGAGCTTGGCGTCGACACTCTGGTGCACGAAACCGCGTTCGCCGTCCCATTCGGCGTCATCAGTCGCGTGCGACAGCACGGGAATGAAAGTGACATCCGAATGCTGGCCGATCAGCTCGGCGATCCTGTCGAGATAGAACAGGTCGTTGCGGGTCCTGGCACCGTAGAAGAAATAGACCGGACGTTTCTCACCGCTCTTCAGGTGGTCGTTAAGGATCGACCAGATCGGTGACATGCCCGATCCGGCGCCGACCAGGATCAGAGGTCCTTGCCGTTCGTCGCGTCGGAAACAGGTTCCGTAGGGTCCGACGACGGTGACTTCGGCTCCGGCCTTGATGCCTCCGGAATCGAGTTCTCCGGAGAACTTTCCTTCAGGGTATTTTTTGATGATGAAGGAGAGTTTTTGGGTTTGGTCCGGCGTATTTGCCATGGAGAACGAGCGCGTAATCGTCTCCCCTTTTTCCGTGGTAACCGTGATGTCAACATATTGCCCCGCCCAGAACTTTATCGGCGAGCCGAGTTCGATCTCGATGCCGCGAATGTCGTGAGTCAGATGCTCGATCCGAGCAATCCGGCCCATGAACGTCTTCACGGCGATCGCTTTCGCCAAAATCTCCTCGTCGTAGTTGAGAAGCTCGACTTCCAGATCGGAGTAGGCGATGCAGCGGCACAACAGGACGTGACCGCTCTCCTTCTCCATGTCGTTCAGCGCGAAGGTCGAGTATTTCAGCATGTCGACTTCGCCTTCGAGCAACACGCTTTTGCAGGCCGAGCATTGCCCTTCCTTGCAGCCGTGCGGCAGGGCGATGCCTTGGCGGAAAGCGGCGTTGAGCACCGTTTCGCCATGCTCGACGTCAAATTCGACGCCGACCGGGCTGAGCCTGACCGTGTGGGTTTCCGACATACGGACCTCCAGTGAAAGGAAGGGGCGGGACGAACCCGCCCCCCTTTGGCCTGATCAGTTGCAGGGATTGATGGTGAAGCCCTTGGCGTACTCAGCCAGGTGCTGCGTGCGTGCTTCCGGCGTCATGCCGCGGAGCGCGTTCAACGGCGATCCCAGTGTGTTGCCGCGCACGTCGTCCAGCGTCCACATCTCCTTGTCGTCGAAGCGCATATGCGGCTGCGGGACGAGTGTCTTGCCATCGGAGCGGACGAAGTTCAGGTCCTTGATGGCATCGGCCAGATCCCAGCCGTCATAGAGCGTCTCCCACTCGCGCTTGCCGCTGAAGCGGCCCATCGCGGGTGTCGGACGGCCCTGATACTCGTCGGCGAAAGCCACGGTGGCAGTCCACTTGTCGAGTTCGTGGGCGAAGGTGTGCAACTGGCCGTCGATCTCGCCGACAACCATGTCCTCGCGGATCAGGCAGGGAACGAGGCACGACCAGCAGCGATGCGGATAGACGTAGCCGACGTCGCTGTTAAACAGCAGCACCTTCTCGCCCTTGTGGCTAAGCTTGGCGTACCATTTCCAGAACTCGCCGAACTCGCCGTACCAGCCTGGATACTTGTGCTCGAACCACTCGAAGTCCTTGTCGGTCTGGGCTTCGATGCGCCAGAAGTTGACCGGCCAGCCGACCGCGAAGAACTGTCCGACCTTGTGGACATAGTTCTTCTTGGTGATGCGCTCCCACGCCGCCTGTACGTCGTCGTGATGGACCTTGATGCCGTATTTCTCGAGCGGCAGCATGTAGGTGCGGTAGTAGTCTTCATAGATCCAGCGGTGCCACATTTCCGCGTAGGACTCCTTGTTCTTGTCGCGGTTGGTGGTGCCGTATTCGATGAAGGTGCCGATGGCAGCATCGACGATCGCGTGGTTCTGCCAGAAGGCGTAGCGCAGGTCGCGCTCGAGCAGCAGGTGGTTTTCCGGCTCCTTGAGCGCCGCCATCAGCAGCGAGTGGCCATTACCGATATGCCGGCTCTCATCGGACTGCACCGACAGGAAGACGGTCGGCAGCGCATAGTCGCCGTTGCGGGCGGCTTCCGAAGGCATGGCGACAAACAGCGTGTTGGTGAAAGCGGTCTCGGCGACCACAGTCAGGTACATGCAAGCGGCGGTCATGGTGTCGCCGGTGATGAAGCCTTCCGCGAACTGCCGGCCGATGGTGGTGGCGTAGCATTTTCCGAAGGCTTCCTCGGTGATGTCGAAGCCGGCCGGATCGATGTAGTTCTCCATGTACCATTTCTTCAAATTCATCTGGATCGTCGAATGGCGGAACTCGTCGATCATCTGCATGGTGAAGCCGGTTCGAAGTTCCTCGCCGGGTGCGATGCGGGCGACCATCGCCATCGAGCGGGCGGCGGAGATTTCCGGGAAGGGAATGATCGCCAGGAAGAGTTTCATCCACTCGACCCAGCGCGGTTCCACATTGCGGAACATGTCGCCGCGCAGCGCCGCGTCCAGCGCGCCGTAAACTCGGTTGTCCTTCTCTTCCTGCATCGGGAAGTACGACCGCAGAACCTGTTTCATCGGGTCACGCGGTGTCTTGTTGATCTTGTAGTCCGTTGGAAACGTCATCGCTTCCTGGACGTAGGAAGGATTCCAACCGAGATCGGCAATCTTCTTGGTTGCCTCGCCCACGGAGATTCCGCGTTGCGAAGTAATCTTGTTGAGCGTCAGAGACGTCATGGTCATAAGCCTCCACCAGGTTTGAACCGCAGGTCCCTTGACCCCGGCATGAAGCGGCGCACAGCGCCGCCAGTGAGAATGCGAACGGCACGACAAAGGGTTGCGCGTTCAGGCGCGACTCATGGTCCGGCCATTCAAGTGGATCGCGGCAAAGGTGTTAGAGTCTGACAGGGACCGCGGCGCCAACCGCATATGCGATGGGCGTATCGATGCGGACGTGACCTGCTTCCTCCGTTCCTTCGTTCTTTTGGCACCGCGTCAAAGCGCGATGGGCTTCTTGTGCAAATACACAATGCAAGCGCCGTGCCAACTTTAAATTAGCATCCATGGCAAGGGCTCAAAACAAAATCGCTGCTCTTTCGGCATAGGAGCAGATGGTCAACTGTAACATTCTTTTACAGGTGTAACGTACGTCTGTAATATTTAACATGTATTCGCAACTGCAATATATTTTGTTAGCAAGCGCAGCAAGTGCAAAAACGAATATCATCTATTCAATTATGCGTCTTTCTCTACTATTTGGTGGCGAGAGGCCCCCATGGATGGGCCTCGCGCTGGAGAAGACCATGCCAAACGATAAAGACAGCCGGGGGCCGCCCGAGCCAATGTCCAGTCAGACCGACGGCGTCACCGGCGATCTTGTCAGGCTGATGCCCCGCGATCTGGTCTTTGTCATGCGCTTTCTGGGCGAGAGCCAACATCGCCTCCAGAGCCACTTCCAAGACTTCATCCGGGCCGAGCTTGCCGCCGGCGGCGTCACCACGGAAACGCATCCGATGATCCATCTGTTCATCGAGAACCATGCGATCCTGTTGCGCGACTTCGTGTTTTCCGGCGTTTCACTGTCGCGGCAGTTCCGCGTCGAGGAGATCGAACGCCTCACCGGCGATACAACATCGATGATCCGCGTCGACATCTGGGATCAGCTCAAGAGCCACATTGAAACGGCTGAAAAACAATTCCATTCGCAGGCCGGCACATTGCCCAAATTGCTATCGGTTTTCGAAAAACCACCCGGACCGATGGCTGGGACCGACAAATGATGGGAGGATCCGATGGGGCAAACTGCCAGGCGTGACATGTTGCTCGCCCGCCGGCTCGATCTTGTCGCCAACGTCTCCGGGCTGACTGCCGAGGCCCTACGGCTCAATCAGAAACGCGCCGGTGTCGAGATGGATATGCTGCGCCTGGAACTCGAAATCGGCAGGAGCGGCGGCAGCGCGCAACTGGTGCAGGATTTGCATGAAGCAGAGGAGAGAGCCGCGGCAATCATGAATGAATGTGCGGCGTGCGAGGAACGCATCGTCGCCGCGGAAGGCGACATCAAGGACGTCGACAGCAGCCTCGCGGCGATGGATGGAAACTGACGAAGGGGAATATCCATGAACCAGCACGCGATACAGAACCTGACCTTGTTCGACCTGCTGGCGCGAAGCTGGCGTCGTCCGTCGGCGGTCGCCGATCTGCGCTTCAGCGCCGATGGCTCGACCGTCGCCTTCACGTGCGTGGATGGAACGGTCGCAATTGCCGCGGTCGCGGACCAGGAGCTGCCGGAATCGCGGATTAGGGTGAGCGGCGATCTCGGCCAGACGACGATCCGCCCAAGAGAAAAATTTCCGGCGCCACTGATCGCCACCGCTGTTTTGGGAGAGGGCGACGTCCCACTCGCCAGCTATCTTCAGTCCGGCTTCCTTGTCGGAACGGCGCCCGGCGAGGCGGTGCATCTGACCGCGGACGGCAATGTGATGGAGGCACTGGTCAAGATCGACGGACCGGTCGTCGCCATCGACCACAGCCCCCGGACGGCCATGACAGCCGTCAGCAACGGGCAGGATATCTTCCTGTCACGCGGCCAAGGCGATGCGGTGAGACTGCGACACGGTCCGACACCGTCCACGGATGCGCTTGCCTTTTCGCCAGACGGGCGGCGCCTAGCCTGCGGCCGGGATAATGGACTATCGATCTGGGCGGTCGACGGCGACGTTGCCCCGATACGCGAGGTGTCTTTTTCGGCGCGCCCGGTGTCGATCCGCTGGAGTGGCGACGGCACATGGCTAGCCTGTGGGCTCGAAGCCGGAGGCTTTGCCCTGGTCAGCGCGGCCGATGGCCGCACTGACATTGTCGAGGGATTTCCATCGCCGGTCCGGACTGTGTGCTGGAGTCTGCCGGAGAATGCGCTGTTTGCGTCGGGCGCCTTCCGGATCGCCGGCTGGTCGATGACCGCTCCGCCACTTGACGGCGACACCTCGGGCGCGCTGGCGACTGGCCGAGCCGGGCTGGTTCCGGTCGAAACAGTGGCTGCGCACCCGGAGCAGAAACTGATAGCGGCCGGCTATGCCAATGGCCGGATCACCATCGCCCAGATCGGCGCGCGAGACGAACTCCTCGTCAGGCCGCTGGGCAGCGCGGTAACCGCGCTTGCCTGGTCCGGCGACGGACGCCACCTGGCAGTGGGCGCCGTCGACGGCACCGCCGCGATCGTCACCTTTCCCGCACAGATGTTCAAATAGCAAAGGCAGGCCGCATGCAAAAGGAGCACAAAATGCAAACCGAACCCACCCCCGAGGACGAGAGCAAGGACGAATTCTTCGAACGGCTCGCCAAACTGTCGGAAGAAATGGTGGCCAAGCACGGCAAGGATTTCAGTATGGGCGCATTGGTGCTTGCCGCCCGCTGGATCGCCGAAAACCGCGTCGGCCAGTTGAAGACCAACTAGACTCACGACCAACCAAGAACGCAATAGGCAACTCTCGCACTAAGGCTATGCCCCTGATCTCTCACAGCCGCACGGCATCGTGCCGTGCCCTGCCTTCGAAGCAGCCGAAAGCCGTCATCGGCAGGGAGAAGTTATAGCCGGCTGCGGCCAGGATGGCGTTGATCGCATCGCCTTGGGTGTGAGCCAGGTAATTGCGGCCCATTCTGTGTTCGTTCTTGATGTGGCCGATCACCGGCTCGACGGCCAATCGTCGCCGCATCTGGCGCTTGATGGCCGGTGTCACGCGGCGCTTCTGACCAGCGGTGAAGACCCTGAACTTATGGCTTTCCGCTGCCCCCACGGCGGCCCCTTCAACATGCATCGATTGAAGTTGGAGACCAGTCTCTTTTCGTCGGATGGCGACGGCTATTTACGTCGCCAGTACATCCCGCCGTTCAAGCTGACGGTCTTTTGCGTGTTGAGGAACCTTCCAGCCGTTACCCACATGGATTACCCCTCGACGGCCCCTTTCATGCTCAAAAAGGCCTGAGATAGGACTTCAGTCTGCCCGCTGGCCGACCATGGGCTGGCCCAGGCAGTGCTTTGGTCCGGGACCGCTATCGCAAAAGCCTGAGATGGGAGAGTTTTCAGGAACCGAGCTCCTGCAGGCGTCGTTGCGATGCCAACCCGTGACAGGAGGCTGCAATGGACCCCAGCATTCACCAGGCACGTTGGCTGCTTTTTCCGGTATTTGGCTTGGTGTTCGGGGTCGCGGCCGTCGGGCTTATTATCGGCTGATGGGCCCGATCAATGAAGGCGACACACTTGCGCAGTAATGAGTCCCTTCCTGCGCTAGCGAGACCCACCGGTTTCTCCCCCTGAGACTGGTGGGTCTTGACACCGCCTGATGATGGCGAAAGCGTGATGTGGTGCAGAGTACAGAGGATTGGCTCGGGCGAATTCGAAACAGGTAGAAATGCAACGCAGACCAAGACGGTGAGAGGATATTCTAGCGTGCTATTGGCAAATTCATTGATCACAGACGCGATACGGCCGCAACGCCTGAGGCGCCGTGAGACAAGAGTTCTCGCCAGGATGAATGCGCGGCCTGCGTGCTCTCAATCGCAGCGGAGGCCAAAATCTCTTCGAAGGCTTCGCGTCGCCATCTGCCTCAGCGCATCGGCCTTGGTTCTCGTCGTGAGCCCCTACCGTGTGGCACAGGACGGCCTGTCCCTGACGCTTAGCCCGCAGGCCGCCCAGGCACAAGGGAACTCTGGGAACTCTGGAAACTCCGGGAACGCTGGAAACTCCGGGAACGCTGGAAACTCCGGGAACGCTGGAAACTCCGGGAACGCTGGAAACGCTGGAACTCCCGGGAGCTCGAACTCCAATGCCAACGCGGGCAAGGGCAAATCAAAATCATCGAAAGGCAATCCCCCGGCAAATCCAGTTGCCGCGGTAAACCCCGGCAACAAGCCAAAAGTATATGTCAACGCGACCACTGGAGACCGGATCGAAGTGCGCGGGCCAAGTGTGGGTGTGGTGCATTCCAACGGGCTCAGCGAGCGCATCGACGGTGGCCATTATGAAATGCGGGATGCCATGGGCCGTACCATCATTCGGCGGCAGGCAACGAACTCCGATCGGGCAAGACTGCTCGCCATGATCGAGTGATGACGAGTTCACAGGCCGCAAGGCTACCTTGCTTCACGCAGGATGGCGGGCAGGCGGATGCTGATGCTCGGTCGCGTCGCGCAATGTCATCGCGGCTTCGGTCCGGTTGCTCACATTGAGCTTGGCGAGAATCCGCGTCATGTGATGCTTTATGGTTTTCTCGTGCAGGTTCAGCTGAAGACCGATCCGCTTGTTGCTCAATCCCGCGGCAACGAGCGTCAGGATCTCTCTTTCGCGACTGGTGAGTTCGGCCAGCACGTCGGGTTTCGCGGTCGCGGTTGATTGGCTAGACAAGTCGACCAACACGCGCGCCGACAATTGCGGGCAAACATACCGTTCGCCCATCGCCACCGTGCGCAGTATGGCGGCCAGGGTTCTCGACCCGACACCCTTCAGGACATAGCCTCTTGCCCCGCTCTGCAAGGCGGTCATGACGTGCTGGTTTTCCTCCGAAACGGTCAGCATCACGATTTTCAGATCCGGGTGCCGCTCCAGAGCCGGTTCGATCGCGCTGAGGCCCCCTCCAGGCACCGAGATGTCCATTAGGAGAATATCGAGCTGCTGGTCTTGCGATATCCGCAAGGCGTCATCTCTATTGCTGCCTTGGGCAACGATCTCGAACCCGCCGATCTGCTCGAGAGTGCGCACCACGCCTTCCCTGAACAGCGGATGGTCGTCGATAATGGCGAGCTTTATGGCCGCTCCCATCACGCCTGTCCTATTTCGACTATGTTGAGAACCATTTTCACCACCGTGCCATTCTGTGAAGATGTTACACCAAATTGGCCGCCGAGGCTTTCTACCCGCTCACGCAGCCCGATGAGCCCCAGCCGTTCAGGGTGGATGATCTTCGGGTCGAAACCTGGGCCGGTGTCGGAAACCTCGATACAAACGCGCTCCCCGTCGAAATGTTTCGCGACCGATTGACCGGCACCCCCGGCGTGGCGGAAGCCGTTGTTCAGCGCCTCCTGAATAAAGCGAAAGATGCAGATCTTGGCCGCTGGGGACAAGGGTGTGTGCCCCCCGGTCATGGACAGCATCACTCTGACGCCGGTCCGCTCTTCGTGCGCTCGCACGGCAAGCTCGAGGATTTCCGTCAACTCGGCATTCTCGACATGCGGCAGCATAAGGCCCTTGCTGACATTCCTGATTTCTCGCATCGCATCGTCCAAATTCGCTTTGACCACCTGCAATTCCCGTGCGCGCGCCGCAGCCGGCGTGGCAGGATCGGCTAGCACGGGGCTGTCAATCCCTAGCGCAGCGAGGGCAACCAGTTGCGCCGGCCCGTCGTGCAGGTCCGCGCCGATCCGCCTGAGGTGACGTTCGTTAAACGCCGTAGCGCGCTGCGAAGCACGCTGCACCCGCAGTCTTAACATTCTGTTTTGAACAACCAGATCGGAAAGTTCGGCAATGCGCTGCTTCAATGAGCGGCTCTGGGAACGAATCGTGCGGCTGCCACGAAAAACGATCGCCGAGAGCCCGAGGAAAAAAATTGCGGTGACGGCTGCGACATCGAACCAGGTCCGAACGAGTGCCTGCCGGAGGTCCATTTCAAAATCGGTGGCGATCTCGTCGAATTCCAAAACAGCCACGACTTCGCCCGACCACGGCTGAAGCATCGGATTAAAGATTTCAAGAAGATGCAAGCCGCTGTCCCTCTCAGCCTGGTTATCATAGTGCCTGTCCAATTCAGCAACTATGTCGCCTGCGAATGCGGCCCGGAGATTGTCGCTGAGTGGAAAGCGCTTCCCGACCAAATTTTTATTGGTTGAATAGAGGATGGTGCCGTCGCGGCGCCAGAGCTTGAAGGATTCGAGCCTTGTGCCGAGTGCGCCTTGTCCCAGCGTTTCATCCAGCGCGTGGGCAACGCTCTCGTCGAGCACTTCGCTCCTGCGCATGTCGGGGAGCAGCGGCGCGATAACGCTGTCGACGTAAAGAGCGGTCGCAGAAGCCGAGTTCCGGGTGACCGCGGCTTCTATCTGGCTTGTCACGGAAATTCCCACCACGATCATCGCCGACAGCGAGAATAGCCCGCCGGCGAGCAGAAACTGAGTGGCCAGCGACAGTGCATTCCATCGATCGATCAGTCTTGTCGCTCTGTATGGCGCCATATCCCCAACGGCCCGGTCGGCGGCGCGTCGCGCCAGCGGCACGATTCGAGAGAACCGGCCAATCTGTTGTCGAACGACGCTAAGCGACGCCATCTTTGATCTGCAACCGATCAATCCCAAGGGAACTTAGGGCTTACAGGCGGGACGGAAACCGCAGCCAGCGGTTTTTTTGGGTAAGCGCCACGGCCTCGTCGAGCGAGGCAGCAAGTCATGACGCGCCAACTCCGATCCTTTCGATCTCCCCCCGGCACAGATGGTGCAACGCATGATCGCCCATCGCAGAGGAAGGTGCGGCGTATCTTTCACTTCCGGTCGCGCAATGCTCTCACCGCTTGAGTAAGGGTCATTCGATCGTTACCGTTCTTTTTGATCAGCTTACTGACCTGGCTGGGCGAAACGCCATTTTCTCGCGCGAAATGTTCCACCTCGTAGTACTCGTCGACCGACAGGCGGTCGTGGTCGAGGAAGTCTCGATTGCACTTGTTGTCGGCCATTTCCTTTCTCCTGGCGAAGCGTAACACGGGGTCTGAATGTCGGTTGGAAACAGGCTGGATGAGGGTGGTGGACACTCCTCTCCATGAGCTCCTCCTGAACTTGCGGCGAACGAGTGCGAGCGGTCGCGGTTCCGGGCGGCTCGATAGCCGGACCCATTGCGCGCGACACGTCAGACTTAGGTCCTACGGAAAGACCTCCCGGTTCGGACCGAAGCCCAGCCAAAGGAACGTTTGCGGCTGCCTCAGGTTTGAGTAAGCAAGGTGCGGATGCGTCCAGCGCAAAGGGGTTACATTCACATCACATAAGGAGGCACTTATGAGAATGCATCTTTTCACTGCAGCCGCGGGATTTTTGCTACTGGCGGGTATCGGCGCCGCTGCCGCTCAGGACGTGATCATTGCGCCTGAGCAGGAGACCGTCATCAGGGAGTATGTGAAAAAGCAGCCGCTCGCATCGGTGAACCTCCTTGGGCTGGAGCTCAATATCGGCTCAACGCTGCCCGACACGGTCGAGCTTCATGAAGTTCCCGACGTCGAGTATCGCTACGTTGTCGTCGACAACCGGACCGTTCTTGTTGATCCAGGCACACGCAGGATCGTCAAAATCATCGATTGACCGAATGACTTGGGGAGGAGACGCCCGCCGCTTCGAAACGAGCGGCGGGCGACTATGCTATGGGCAGTGTCAAATGCGAACAATCAGCAGACTTTTCGATTCCCACGACCAGGCAGCGCGTGCCGTTGCCGCGCTTCAGGCGGCAGGAGTTTCTCGCGAACAGATCAGCGTCATCGGACCTTACGACGACGAAATCGGCGCTGTCCTCAGCGGTCCGGGCGGTGCCGCGCTTGGCGCGGCAGCTGGTCTGTTAATCGGCCTGGGTGCTTTTGGAGCCACCGGCATTGATCCTGTCGGAGCGGTGGCTGGCATGGTCCTCGTCGGTGGAGCCTGCGGCGGCCTTGCTGGTGGGCTTCTCCAGGCATTCGCCGATGTTGCCAAAAAGCCGGGTGAGCCGAACGTTGTACAAGGCGTCATTTTGGTGATGGCGCATGTCGATGAAAAGCAGGCCGATACCGCGCAGGCAGTGCTCGAAAATCCCGTTCACGTAACGCAGCTCGTGGCCACGGTCGGGTGAGTGCGTCGGGTTGGTTCGCGCAGGCCACGAAACGCATTCAGATCGGCACTTCTCGCTGAGCCATCAGTTTTCCCTCTGACGGTTCACGAGGCGGAAGCGTCTGCTCGACCAGATTGACGTAGTAGCGCAACACGGTCGGCACGATCTCGTCATTGAATACGTAGCGATCGCCATGCAGCCCCTCGCCGGGACCGACATCGCCGACGCCGATCCACGCGTAGCAGCCGCCTGCCTCGCGGATCATGAAGGCGAAATCCTCGCAGCCGAGGCTCGGGCTGAACTCGGTCGTGACGTTCTCCCTCCCGACGGCGGCGGCGGCTGCCTCGACGGCGCGGGCCGTGGCAATCGCCGTGTTGATGAGCGGCGGATAACCCTTCTTGTAGTCGAGCGTGGCTTTAAGCGAATGGGCTGCGGCAATGCCCCGGGCGATCTCGCCGATCAGCTTCTCGCAATGATCGGAATGACCGGGCTCGAAAAAGCGGCAGGTGCCTTGCAGCCAGACCTTGCCCGGCACGATGTTGCCGACATTGCCGCCATGGATCTGGGTGAGGCTGACGACCAGCGCGCTTTGCGGATCGACCGAGCGGCTGACGATGCGCTGGGCGGCCTGGACAAAGGCGCCCGCGGCCAGGATCGGGTCGTCGCCGAGCTGCGGCATGGCGGCATGCGCGCCAAGACCCTCGAAGGTCAGCTCGAAATTGTCGACGGCGGCCATCTGCGCTCCAACGCGAGCCGCGATCGTCCCCAGTCTGACGCCCGGCCAGTTGTGGACGGCATACATGGCCTCGACTGGGAAACGCCTGAACACGCCGTCTTCGATCATGCGCAAGCTGCCGCCTTCGTTTTCTTCGGCTGGCTGGAAGATGAAGTAGACGATGCCGTCGAAGGCGCGGTATTGGCTGAGCAGTCTGGCGGCGCCGAGCAGCATGGCGGTGTGGCCGTCATGGCCGCAGGCGTGCATCACGCCCTCATTCCTGGACGCATAGGGCAAGCCGGTCCTCTCCACGACCGGAAGCGCGTCCAGCTCGGCGCGGAGACCGATGGCGCGCGTGCCCGTGCCGCTGCGCAGGACGCCGACAACCCCGGTGCCGCCGATCCCCTCATGCACCTCATCGAAGGCGAAGGCGCGCAGTTTCTCAGCAACGAAACGTGCCGTTTCGTTCTCATTGAATCCGAGTTCGGGATTGGAATGGATATGGTGGCGCCAGGCTATCACCTCTGGCGTCAAGGCGGCGATGGGGTCATTATGCAGCACGACGCTCTCCTTCCACCGGCAAAGGGCGGTTTGATCCGGGATCACGATTAGAAGGTCGCACAAGTGGCGTCTTGAACCAGATTGACCGCAGCAGAGAGAAAGACGTGGACGCGACCGAGACCAGGAAGTACTGGCGCCATCCTTGTTTCCCTGACCTTGGCCTGTTCGAGGCGCGCTTCACGCGGCACCGCTACGAGTTGCACACCCATCCAAACTATGTGATCGCCTTGATTACAGCTGGCTGCGAACGCATCCGCATCGGATGCCACAGCGTTCTTGCTCCGGCAGGCACCATTGCCATTGTGAACCCCGAGGAGTGGCATGACGGGGAACAAGGTGCGGATGGAGGCTGGGCCTACCGGACGTTTTATCCGTCGGTGCCGCTGATGGCGGGGCTCGCCCGCGAGTTGGGCGGAGATGGCGATCCGGTCTTCTCGCACGCGATCATCGAGGACAGCGATCTCGCCGCAGCGTTGGCGGCGGCGCATGAAGGTTCTACGTCCCGGGACGCAACGAAAGCCGAGGCGTCGCTGCTCGTCGCCTTGAGGCATCTCATCGTTCGGCATGGCGATTGGGGCGGGCGGGTAGAGGAGATCGAAAGCTCGGGATCGCGACTGAGGTTCTCGCTCTACGAGGACCTTGTCGAAAGCGAACTTGGCTCGCAACTCGACCTGCAGCGGCTTGCCGACGCCGCGCGCGTCACCCGATTCCAGGTCATACGGGATTTCAAGAGGGCGATTGGCCTGACGCCCGCGGCCTATATCCGCGACCGGAGACTGCGTCGCGCCAGCTCCTTGATCGAACAGGGGCTCGGCCTCGCCGATGCCGCGATAGCGGCAGGTTTCGCCGACCAGAGCCATCTTTCCCGCACGTTCCGGGCTACGCGCGGCATAACGCCTGGCATGTATAGGAGAGGCGGCTGAGCGCTTCCGAAAGGAGATGCTTGCACGCGAATATCTGCTGCGCGATGGTGAAGCTGGGCTTGGGAGGAATCATGCGAAAAATCCTGGTATCGACGACACTGCTGCTTGCGGCCACGCTATTTGCAGACGCCGCTCGGGCGCTGGACAGCAGCGGGACGCCGGTTGTCGTGTCTCCACTTGCATCACGCACGGAAACCGCCTCCGGCCAGCCGATAACGCTGCCGCAGAAAAACGTGCAGGTCCTGGTTTCGTCCTTTGAGATTGCGCCGGGCGCGACCTTACCGGTCCACAAGCACCCGTTTCCCCGCTATGCGTATGTCCAGGGTGGAACGCTTCAGGTCACCAATGTCGAGACCGGCAAGAGCACCACGTACAAGTCAGGCGATTTCATCGTCGAAATGATCGGGCAGTGGCATCAGGCGACCAATGTCGGCGCCGATCCGGTCAAGCTGCTGGTCATAGATCAGGTCGAAGAAGGCACTAAGAACACGGTGTTGCGCCAGTAGCTGGCAACAGTGGTGGCTTCCAGCCGGCTGCTCAATTCGCCGCCGCGTTCACCCGGTCCGCTGCGGCGGCCAGCACGGCGCGGTCGCCCTCCTCGTACAGGCGGCGGATGGCGATGGCGCTGACGCGCCAGCCTTCCGGTGTCCGCACCAGCCGGTGGAGATAGCTGGCGCCGACCGTCCAGAACCGGGTGTCGATCCAGTGGGTGGCGCGGACATGGCTGCGCGCGATGGCATCGTTGCCCGCGCCTTCGACAACGATGTTGGTGATGAGGTGCTGGGTGGCGTCGAAGCCCGGCAGAAGGCCTTGCCACCGAGCAATCAACGCGTCGCGGTCGCTGGTCGCGACCTCGCCACCGAAAAGGCTCGTATAGTCGGTCGTGACGCGAGCCGCGAGACAGGATTTGACCCGGTTCCATTCGCGCAGGTCGGCATAGAGGCCGACCCCCGCCACTGCCTCGGCGATGGCGTTCCTGTCTTCGACCGTCAGCGCAGCCGCGGACAGCGAGGCGCTCAAGGCCAACGCCGAGGTGGCGGCAAGCGTCGCGGCGAAGACTGCCGAGGCAAGGACATACCGGCGGGTGACGCGGTTCATTGCCCCGCCTCCCCTGCACTGCCCAGCGTGGCGCTGAAGTGCGCGGCGGCGGCATCACTCGCGGCCTTGACCGGCGTGGCCCGGTCGTAGAAGTCGAACTGGGTGACGTTGTCGAGCCACAGCCCCTGCTTCGGCCCGGTCAGCCCGGCGTAAAATTTGTGCGCACCCTGCGGGATGGCAGCCACCTCGCTGTGTACCATCAGAAAGGGCTGATGCAGGCGCGGAGCAGCCTGGATTGCGTCGAACATCAGCCAGCCGCGCCAGAAGGCCGGATCGGCCTCGTTGCGCCAGGCCGGGATCATGCCGCGACCGGGCTCGGTGTAATAGGGCACCTTGAACATGATCGCGCGATCGTCGGTCAGGCTCGCGGCGGGCAGGAATACCTGCTTGCCGGTGCTGCGATACGCAGCCTCGGCTGCATCGCCCACAGCTTCGAGCTGCGCGACGCCGTCCTTGCCGCCATAGGTCTGCTCGACCACCTCGGCATCGTGCAGCCAGGGCGCAACGAGGGCGACCGACTTGATCGCGGCATCTTTAGCGGCGGCAGTGACCATGTAGCCGGAGCTGGCGCAAATGCCGAGCCCGCCGATGCGGTCCTTGCTGACCTCGGGCCGGGTCGCGAGATAGGCGACCGCCGCTTCGATGTCGGCGATCTTGGTGCCGGGATCCTCGTATTGGCGACGTGCGCCGCCGCTTTCGCCCCAGCCGCGGAAGTCGAAGGTCAAGGCGACGAATCCGCGGTCGGCCATCTCGCGGGCGTAGCGGGCGGCCATCTGTTCCTTCACCGTCATCCATGCGCCGGTCACGACCAGCGCGGGCCGAGCTTTCGCCGGGTCCATATCCTCGGGCAGATAGAGATCGCCGACGATCTGCTCACCGTGCGAGGCGAAAGTGACGCGCTCGACGCGCGGTGCGGCGAAGGCGCTGGAGCCGAGCGCGACGGCGGTGGCCGCGGCTAGCGTCAGGATTTTCAACATCGCAAGTCTCCTTTGGCTTGGAGCGAGAAACGCGGCGCGACGGATTTAGGGAGGCCGCCGTCTCAGCGGTCGTCCGCCAGTCGGCCGGGCAGCGGCTTCAGCGGGTAGTGCGTCCAGTAGAAGGCGTCCGACTGGTACATGTCGGTCAAGAAATTCTGTGCCTCGGCGATCTTGCCGTCCTTGATGCGAAACATCAGGGCGTAGAGCTGGTCGATCTCGGGACCTGAGCCGACGTTCGACCAGCCGCGATGGATGTCGACGACGAGATCGCCTTGCGCCTGGAAGAAGATCGGCTCAGCCTTGAATTTGCCGTCGGCCAGGCCACGAAAGAAGGCGACCACTTCCTCCGGCCCGCGCTTGTCGCCGGCCAGCGGATGATGGCCGGGAATGCGCCACACGATGTCGGGCGCGAGAAAGGGCCGGACGGCCTCCGGGTTCCCGGTCGCGTAAGCTGCGTAATAGTCCTTGATCAGCTGGATGTTGCGGTCTTCCTGAGGACCGCCGCTCGCGGGGGCGGCGGACGCGGCCAGGAGAGCGCCGGCGGCGAGCGAAGCGAGCCTGGTCATCAGTCCTGTCTCCTTGCCTGTTCGAGCCGTCGCAACAGCGATGCCCATTCGTCGGACCCAACATGAGGCTTTTTGTTCACCGGAAAAACCCGTATAGTTCGACAAGGCTATTTGGAATATCCTCACAATGCGCCTCGACCAGTTCAGTGGCATCGTCGCCTTCGTGAAGGTCGCTGAGGCCAAGAGCTTCACCCGCGCCGCGGCCGAACTCGGCGTCGCCCCGGCCTCGTTGAGCGAAGCCGTCAAGGGGCTCGAGGAGCGTCTGGGGGTGCGGCTCCTCAACCGCACGACCCGCAGCGTTGGCTTGACCGAAGCCGGCGCCCACTATCTCGACCACGTGCGCCCAGCGGCCGAAGAGATCTGGGCGGCAGGCGCGGCGCTGCGCGAGACCCGCGATCGCCCCGCCGGCACGCTGCGCCTGAGCCTGCCGTGGATCGCCGCGCCGCTGCTGATCGAGCCGCTGATGGGGCCGTTCATGGACGCTTACCCGGACGTGCGGCTTAGCCTGATCTTCGACGACAATTTCGTCGATATCGCTGCTCAGGGCTTCGATGCCGGTCTGCGGATCGGCGAGCTTCTCGAGAAAGATATGATCGGCGCGCGTCTGGGCGGGCCGCTGCAGACGGTCGTGTTGGGGAGCCCGGATTATCTGGCGCGCAATGGCACGCCGAAGCGGCCGGCCGACCTCGCCGCCCACCGCTGCATCGCCTTCGCCTTCACCCGCACCCGCGCCATCTCGCCGTGGGAGTTTCTCGTCAATGGACGCCAGGTCGAGTTCACGCCGGACGCACGCCTGGTCGTGAACACACTTCCGCTTTGCATCACAGCCGCCGCGCAAGGGCTTGGCCTGGCCTTCGCCGTCGAAGGCCTCGCCGCGCCACTTCTCGCCTCAGGCGCGCTGGTCAAGGTGCTGGAGCCTTTCTGTCCGACCTACGAACCGCTCCACCTCTATTATCCCAGCCGCCGACTCGTCCCGCCCAAGCTGCGGGCCTTCATCGACTTCGTGCGCGCGAACGCGCACAATTTGCGGATCTGATGCGCCGCCGCGAAAACGAGACATGTGCCACGGCATATCGGCAGCCGGTCCGGCTCACCCCCAGGCGCCGACCATCTGCCTGGTGGCGGCGTTGAGGCGATTGAAGGCGTTGATCAGGGCAATCTGAACCACCAGAGCGGCAAGCGCCTTCTCGTCATAGTGCCGGGCGGCCTCGTCCCAGATCGCGTCCGGCACCGCGTCCGGCCGGTCGCAAAGCCGGGTTGTTGCCTCGGCAAGCGCAAGTGCCGCGCGTTCGGCGTCGGTGAAGTACGGCGTCTCCCGCCAGGCGGATACGGTGAAGACGCGCTCATCCTTTTCGCCGGCCTTCTTCAATTCGCGCGCATGCATGTCGATACAGACGCTGCATCCGTTGATCTGGCTGGCTCGCAAATGGACGAGCTTACGCGTCACATAGGGCAGGTCAGCCGTTTCAGTCGACTTGTCCAGCGCGAGCAGCGCCTGCAGGGCGCCGGGAATGAGAAGCACAGGGTTTTTCAGCCTTGCTTGCATGGTGGTCTCCTTCAGACGTGTTTTGTGCGGGTGCGTTCTGCCGAGCCGGATGTCGCGCCGTCTATGCAAAACAATAACTGATCGGTTATGAATTGACGCATAACTCACCAGTTATGAATGTGTCAAGTGAGGAATCGGCAGCAAGCAAACGGCAACGACCCGTCGCGTTGAGCCAATAGTTCCGGCTTTCGCGGCAAGGAGCCCGATGCTAGGGCTGCACGTCTTGAAATCAGCAACGGATCGCCCTGTGACCGACACCGAACGCCCTCGCCTGCCGCTGATCGAAATCTGCGTCGAAGGCATAGACGGCCTGCTCGCCGCCCAAGCAGCGGGCGCCGACCGGGTCGAGCTGTGCGCCAGCCTCGTTGAGGGCGGCATCACGCCAAGCTTCGGCACCGTGCGCGCAGCCTTCGAACTGGCGACGATTCCGTTCCACGTCATCGTGCGGCCGCGCGGCGGCGATTTTCTCTACAGCGACGCCGAATACAGCTCGATGCTCGCCGATGTGCGCGCGCTGCGCGAGCTTGGCGTGGCCGGTTTCGTCGTCGGCTGCCTTAACGCCGACGGTACCATCGACGAAAAGCGCATGAGCGAATTGGTGCAGGCGGCAGGGCCTTTGAACGTCACCTGCCACCGTGCCTTCGACATGACGCGCGCTCCGGCCGAAGCGCTGGAAGCGCTGATCCGCAGCAAGGTCGGCCGCGTGCTGACCAGCGGCCAGCGCGACACCGCTTTGGAAGGCATGGCCCTGCTGGCGGACCTCGTCCGGCAGGCGGGGAAGCGCATCATCATTCTCGGCTGCGGCGGGCTCGACCCCAGGAACATCGCCGAGGTGCTGGAAAAAACCGGACTGACTGAAATGCACTTCGCAGCACTCAAGGACGTGCCGAGCGCCATGCGCTACCGCAACCCCCATGTCGGCATGGGCGGCACCGACCTCGACCGCGAGTACCGCAACACCGTGACCGACGAGGCGCTGGTGGCGGCGACGATTGCGGCGGCGAGAGCATGATCCCGAAGGAAGAAAACACGTGACGCAAGCACGCTTGTCGATCGACCGGGTCTCGCCGCAGGACGAGCCCGCCGTCCTCGCCCTCAACAACGAGCACGCGGCCGAACTGTCGTGGCTTGAGCCAGAGCGCCTGTCCTTCCTGCTCGGCGAGACGTTTTATGCGCGCCGCATCGGTGCGCTCGAAGCCTTCATCATGACCTTCGACCAGAACGCCCGCTACGACAGTCCGAACTTCCTGTGGTTTCGCGAGCGCTACCCGCGCTTCGTCTATGTCGACCGCGTCGTCGTCGCGGGAGAAGCGCGTGGCCGCGGCCATGCCCGCAGGCTCTATGAGGACCTGTTCGACCATGCACTGCGTGCCGGCCAGGCCATCGTCACTTGCGAGGTGAATGCCGACCCGCCCAACCCGGCTTCGGATGCGTTTCACGCTGCGCTCGGCTTTGTGGAGGTCGGCGACGCGGTGATCCATGGCGGCAAGAAGGCGGTGCGCTACTATACCAGGCAGATCACCGGCTGAGGCGACAACTCTACCAGTTGCGGTTCAGCCAGGCGCGGGCCGGCAAGTGCGAGATAGCAACACTCTGGCATGTCCGGCCGTCAGACCCGAAAGCGACGAGAAAGGGGCCGCGAACGCCCCCTTCCCCAAGACGGGCAATCCCAAATCGGCAACCGGCAGATTCAGGCGTTGGCGGCAGCCACTGCGCGCTTGGCCATTACCGCGATCAGATTGGCACGGTAGTCGGCCGAGGCGTGGATGTCGCTCATCAAATTCTTCGCCGAAATCTTCATGCCGTCGAGGGCGGCGGCCGTGAAACTCTTGGTCAGCGCCGCCTCGATTTCCTTCGAACGGAAGACGCCGTCATCGCCGGCCCCGGTGACGGCGACCCTGACGCCGTCCTTGCCCTTGACCACGAACACCCCGACGATCGCGTAGCGCGATGCCGGATTGCGGAATTTTTCATAGGCCGCCTTAGCCGGCGCGGTGAAGGTCACGGCAGTGATGATCTCGCCGTCTTTCAGCGCCGTCTCGAACAGGCCCGAGAAGAACTTGCCGGCGGCGATCTCGCGCTTGTTGGTGACGATGGTGGCATCGAGCGCAAGAAGTGCTGCCGGATAGTCGGCCGCCGGATCGTTGTTGGCGATCGAGCCACCGATCGTGCCCTTGTAGCGCACCGCCGGGTCGCCGATCCGGGACGCCATATGGGCGAGCGCCGGACAGGCCTTCTTCAGCTTCTCGTCGCTGGCGACATCGTGATGCGTGGTGGCGGCGCCGATGGTGACGGTCTTGCCCGACACCTTGACGCCTTGCAGTTCCTTGATCCGCGACAGGTCGACCAGGTCAGAAGGCGCGGCAAGTCGCGTCTTCATGGCGGGGATCAGCGTCATACCGCCCGACAAGAGCTTTGCATCGCCGCTCTTGAGCAGCTTGGCGGCGTCGGCGACGGAGGCGGCGCGGTGGTAATTGACTGAGTACATGGGATTCTCCCGTGAAATAAATAGTCGGTAGTGAGCAGTGAGTAGTGAATGGTCAGGTGCCGCCTTGGCGAAGCGCATTTCTATTCACTATTCACTACTTTCTACTCATTCCTTTCAGTGCTTCGTCGCCCGGATCGCTGCCCAGACCGTGGACGGCGATGCCGGCATGGCGATATCGGTGATGCCGATGGCATCGGTGATGGCGTTGATCACAGCCGGCGGTGAGCCGATGGCGCCGGCCTCGCCGCAGCCCTTGATGCCGAGCGGATTGCCCGGGCACGGCGTGTTCGAGGTCGAGACCTTGAACGACGGCAGGTCGTCGGCGCGCGGCATGGTGTAGTCCATATAGCTCGCCGTCAGAAGCTGCCCGCTGGCGTCGTAGCGAGTGCCCTCCAGCAAGGCCTGGCCAATGCCTTGGGCGACGCCGCCATGCACCTGGCCTTCGACGATCATCGGGTTGATGATGTTGCCGAAATCATCGGCGGCGACGAACTGGACGATCTCGGTCACGCCGGTCTCCGGATCGATCTCGACCTCGCAGACATAGCAGCCGGCCGGGAAGGTGAAGTTCGACGGGTCGTAGAATGAGGTCTCCTTCAGCCCCGGCTCCATGCCGCCAGGCAGGCTATGGGCGGTGTAGGCGGCGAGCGCCATCTGGAACCATGGCACTTGTCTGTCGGTGCCGGTGACCTTCAACGCACCGTTTTCGATGACGATGTCGCCCTCGTCGGCCTCGAGCAGATGTGCGGCGATCTTCTTGGCCTTGGCCTCGACCTTGTCGAGCGCCTTGGCGACGGCCGACATGCCGACGGCGCCCGAGCGCGAACCATAGGTGCCCATGCCCATCTGCACCTTGTCGGTATCGCCATGGACGATCGAGACGCTGTCGATCGGTACGCCGAAGCGCTGATTGACCAGTTGCGCGAAAGTCGTCTCATGGCCCTGGCCATGACTGTGCGAGCCGGTCAGCACCTCGATGGTGCCGGCGGCATTGACGCGCACCTCGGCACTTTCCCAAAGACCGACACCCGCTCCAAGACTGCCGACCGCCGCCGACGGCGCCAGGCCGCAGGCCTCGATATAGTTGCTCATGCCGATGCCGCGCAGCTTGCCTTTCTTGGCGGCGGCGGCCTTGCGCTCGGCAAAGCCGGCATAGTCGGCAGCCGCCATCGCCGCGTCGAGCGAAGCGGCATAATCGCCAGCGTCATAGTTCATGATGACCGGCGTCTGGTGCGGAAACGAGGTGATGAAGTTCTTTCGGCGAAGCTCCGCCGGCGACACGCCCAACTCGCGTGCGGCGGTCTCCATGGTGCGTTCGAGCAGATAGGTGGCTTCCGGCCGCCCTGCCCCGCGATAGGCGTCGACCGGCGCGGTGTTGGTGTAGACGGCGCGCACATTGGCGTGGATCGCCGGAATATCATACTGGCCCGACAACAGCGTCGCGTAGAGATAGGTCGGCACGCAGGACGAGAACAGCGACATGTAGGCGCCGAGATTGGCGATGGTGTCGACCTTCAGCCCGGTGATCCTGTTGTCCTTGTCGAAGGCCATCTCCACCGTCGAGACATGGTCACGGCCATGGGCGTCGGTGAGAAAACTCTCGGTGCGGTCAGCGACCCATTTGACCGGCACGCCGGTTTTCTTCGAGGCCCAAAGGCAGATGATTTCTTCCGGATAGATGTAAATCTTCGAGCCGAAGCCGCCGCCGACATCCGGCGCGATGACGCGCAGCTTGTTTTCGGGCGCGACATTGTAGAAGGCGCTCATCACCAGGCGCGCAAGATGCGGGTTCTGCGAGGTCGTCCAGCACGTGTAGTGGTCCTCGGCCTTGTCGTAAAAGCCTAGTGCCGCACGCGGCTCCATGGCGTTCGGCACCAGCCGGTTGTTGACGATCTTCATGCGGGTGACGTGGGCAGCGGCCTTGATCGCCGCGTTGGTCGCCGTGCTGTCGCCGAGCTCCCAGTCGAAAATCAGATTGTTATCGGCTTCCGGATGGATTTGGGGCGCACTCCTTTCGAGCGCCTTCGGAGCATCGACGACTGCCTTCAGTTCCTTGTAAGTGATGTCGACCGCTTCGGCCGCGTCGCGCGCCTGGCCCTTGGTTTCGGCAACCACGACGACCACCGCGTCGCCGACATAACGGACCCTGTCGAAGGCCAGCGGCGACCACGCCCCCATCTTCATCGGCGAGCCGTCCTTGGAATGGATCATCCACCCGCAGATGAGATTGCCGATGCCGTCGGCCTTGAGCTCCTTGCCGGTCAGCACGCCGATGACACCCGGCATGGCCTGGGCTTTTTTGACATCGATCTTCTTGATCTCAGCATGCGCATGCGGGCTGCGCACGAAGGCCGCATGCTTCATGCCGGGAACCACCATGTCGTCGACATAGCGCCCCGCGCCGGTAATGAACCGCTTGTCTTCCTTGCGCGCTACACGAGCGCCAACACCTTCAATGCCCATCGCAGAAATTCCTCCCGAATTGCTGAAGTAGGTGAGTAGGGCAGTAGGGGAGTAAGGCAGTAGGGATTTGAGCCAATTTTCCCTACTGCCTTACTGCCCTACTCCCTTACTGCCCTTATGCTGCTTGCCTGGCCTTGCCCTTGGCGGCTCCCTTAGTCATCGTCTTCGATGCGGCGAGGATCGCTTTCACGATGTTGTGGTAGCCGGTGCAGCGGCAGATGTTGCCTTCGAGCTCGGCCCGCACCGTGGCCTCGTCGAGGCCTTCGGGGTGACGGCCGATCATATCGGTTGCCGCCATGATCATGCCCGGCGTGCAGAAACCGCACTGCAGCCCGTGATGCTCCTTGAACGCCGCCTGCACCGGATGCAGGTCGGGGCCGTCCGCCAACCCTTCGATCGTCACGACGCTCGACCCGGAGGCTTGCACCGCAAGCATCGTGCAGGATTTTACCGCCTTGCCGTCGACATGGATCACACAGGCGCCGCATTGCGAGGTGTCGCAGCCAACATGCGTCCCGGTCAGGCCGAGATTCTCCCTCAAGAAATGAACCAGAAGCGTACGGTCTTCGGCAGTGCCGCTGACCCGCTTTCCGTTCACCGTCAACGATATGTCCGACATGAAACCTCCCTGGGTGCTACCTTGGTCGTTTTGGCGTCGGTGCTGCCCGAGCCCTCCATCTGTCCGCTATTCTTATACCGCATAAAGCACGGGGAAAAAGTGCCATGGAATGCCGAGATTGCGAGAATGCAGTTCGTCCCAGAAACCGCCTATTGTACTTTCGGTCACGCAAAGACAGGCAAACGGCGCAACGAAGCGAACCACGATCGCCGTGCGACGCCGCCTTCCGGCCATGAGCGGCAATGGTGCTGGCCAAGCCGATTTCAGCCGATTCCGTATTTTCTGAGAACCTCCTGCTCGTCGCCCGACACCCAGCCAAATATTTTGGGCTCGCCGCCCAGTTTCTGCACGAGGTAGTGGACGTCGAAATCGATCGTGACGTCCGGTTGGCCTTTGCGCGCATAAATCGACGTCCAGGCGACGTGGGCAACGCAATGATGCTCGTCAATCGGCGAAATGCGAACATCCCGTATTCGCATCTCCTTCGTGCCGATCGCTCGATAGTGAGCATAGCCTTGTTCCATAACCTGCTTGAGCTGATCGTCATTCTCCCGACCATGACGCCGGCAGGCGACGCCGCAATGAAGGCGGAGGCATAGACGGATGTGACTTCGTCCATGTCGGCATCGCCGGCGAGGGATTTCTGGAAAAGCCGCTCGTACCTTTCGAATAGCTTACCGACCTGCGCTTCCATGGATCACGCTCCCTTCCGGTGTGGTTTTGGATTTGAAGTTTCTCAGCGCTGATGCCGTCAAAATAGCAGAAACTTCAAATCCATTATGTTGGCTCATTGCCAAAGTAGCACTTGAAGACAACAATGACTTCGACGCCGGCGCGCCAGGAGCACAAAAAAAGAGCCGCGCACAAAAAGAGCGTCGGAGGAAGGTTAGGAGGAAACCGCTGGCCAGTTCACGGACGCGTTATGCATGCGGCCTATCGGTGCTCACCACGGATGAGCCCGACGCCGATGCGTTCACCCGGGCGGTCGCGGCCGAAGCCGCAGCCATCGATGCCGGGTTCGCCCTGCTGTTTTTCTCCCAGAGCCTCGTGGATGCGGCGGCCGTGTCGGATGCGCTGAAGATCAACGCGCCGGCACTTGCCTATGCCGGCTGCTCCACCGCCGGCGAAATCACGCCGCGCGGTCTGGAGGAAGGCCAGATCCTCGCCTTGCTGCTTCCGTCAGCATCGTTTTCGGTCGCAAGCACCATGGTCGACAGTCTCTCTTCGTCGGGCATGGACAGGATCACCGGTGAAGTCGGGGCGCTGCGGCGCTCGCTGCAGGGCCGCGTCGGGTACGAACGGACCAACTCCACCTTCGCGCTTTGCTTCATCGACGGACTGTCCTATGCCGAAGAGGCGGTAACTTCCGCCATCCATTGGGGGCTCGACGACATTCCTTTGATCGGCGGTTCGGCCGGCGATGATCTGAAATTCGAGACGACGCGGCTGATCTCGAACGGCAAGGTTGCCTCCGACAGTGCCATCATCGTGCTGATCACCACGGAAATTCCTTTCCACGTGTTCAAGACCGACAATTTCATCCCCACCGACGAGAAGCTGGTGGTGACCGCGTCCGATCCCGATCACCGCACCGTGCGCGAATTCAACGCCACCAATGCCGCAGAGGAATATGCCGCCTCGGTCGGCGTCATCCCGCAGATGCTGACGCCACTGAGTTTCGCTTCGCATCCGGTGGTGGTGAAAGTGGGCGGCGAATTTTACTGCCGCTCGATCCAGAAGATGCACGCGGACGGCTCGCTGTCGTTCTTCTGCGCCATCGACGATGGCGTCGTCCTTTCCATCGCCCGACCCAAGAACATGGTTGAATCGACGCGTGCCGCCTTTAGGGATGTCGAGGAAAGGCTTGGCGGCATCGACATGATCCTCGCTTTCGACTGCGTGCTGCGCAGGCTCGATGCGCTCAACCGCCAGGTCTTTCGGGAGATTTCGGAACTCTACAAGGTCAACAACGTCATCGGCTTCGGCACCTATGGCGAACAATACCGGTCGATGCATCTGAACCAGACGTTCACCGGCATCGCCTTCGGAGAGCGGCAGGCGGCGGAGTAGGAGATTGTTATGCCGCTCAGGAACATCAACGACCTGGAGAAGCTGAAGAAGATCAACGCAGCCCTTGTCAGCCGCGTCGAGCGCTCGATGGACCAGCAGGCCAACGCGTTCTCGCTGTTCCAGACCGCGATTTCGCTCGAGAATCGAGTGCGTACGCGCACTGAGGAACTGCACTCGACACTGCGTAGATTGGAACAATCCAACATCGATCTCAGCGCGGCCAAGGAAAACGCCGAGCTGGCGAACCTGTCCAAGACGAGATTCCTGGCCGCCGCCAGCCACGACGTGCTGCAGCCGCTGAACGCCGCGCATCTCTCCGTCTCGGCGCTGGCCGAAGTGCAGACCAGCGACGAAGGCAAAAAACTGGTCCGGCAGGTCGAACGGTCGCTGGAGACGATGGAGGATCTGCTCCGCACCCTGCTCGACATTTCCAAGCTCGACGCCGGCGTCGTGCAGCCCGATATCGGCGACGTCAGCCTGGAGATGCTGTTTTCGTCGCTGCGCTCGGATTTCCTGCCGGTCGCCGAAATGAAGGGCCTGACGCTAAAATTCCGGCCGGTCAACGCCGTCGTGCGTTCGGACCGCACCTTGCTGCGCCGCATCCTGCAAAACATACTTTCCAACGCGCTGCGCTACACCCGCTCCGGCGGCGTGCTGGTCGGCACGAGGCATCGCGGCGACACGATCCGTATCGATGTCGCCGATACCGGCTGCGGTATCCCCGACGACCAGCGCGAGGCGGTGTTCGAGGAATTCCACCGCGGCACGATCCCGACCGATGCCGGGCTTGCCGGCGGCGGGCTGGGATTGGGCCTGGCCATCGTGCGCCGCATCGCCGCCGCGCTCGGCCATCCCGTGACGTTCTCGTCGAAGGTCGGACACGGCACGATTTTCCATATCGACGTTCCGGTCGGGATCGGCGCCAGCGTCGATGCCATTGCCAGCACCGCCGACATGGAGCGGCCGCGCGGCTACGGTCTGTTCGGCACAAAGGTGCTGCTGGTCGAGAACGACGTCGAGGTGCTGCAGGCGATGACATCGCTGCTCGAGCGCTGGCAATGCCTGGTGCGCCCCGCCACCTCGACCGATGCTGCGCTCGACATGCTTGGCGATACGGACTGGGTGCCGGACATCGTCATAGCCGACCAGCATCTCGACGGCGGCGACCTCGGCACCACGACGATCGCCGAGGTCCGCGATTATCTCAGCCGCGCCGTGCCGGCTCTGATCGTCACCGCCGACGGTTCGGAGACCGTTGCCAAAGTCGCCCGCGCGGCCGGCATCGAGTTGATGCGCAAGCCGCTGAAACCGGCGCAACTGCGCGCCCTGCTGGCGCATCTCCTGGCTTGATCCACCAAGGACACGGGCAGAAGACCGCGAGCGCTAAGAAAATGGTGCACTGTCACCGTAATTCCGCAGCCGGCGCGCCTAAAACCCCGCCTGGCCGCGAAACAGCTCGGCACTGTCGAGCTTCGAAACCTCGATGACGGCTTGCGTCCGGCTGTAGACGTTGAGCTTGCGCAGGATCTCGGAGACATGCGCCTTGACAGTGGTTTCGCCGACCTGCAGCTCGTAGGCGATCTGCTTGTTGAGCAAGCCCTGGCGCAGCATCTGCAGCACCCGTAGTTGCTGCGGCGTCAGTTTGGCAAGGCGCTGCACCATCTCGGCGCGGTCGGTGCTGTCGGCGTCCGGCGGCTGCCCTTCATAGGTTTCGGGCACGTAGATCGCACCTTCCATCACCGAGCGGATGGCGGCGGCCAGATCGCTCTTGCGCGCCGATTTCGGGATGAAGCCGGCCGCACCATAGGACAGCGCCTCAGAAATGATCTTCGGCTCCTCATGCCCCGAAACGATGACCACCGGCAGGCGCGGATAGCGGGTCCGAAGTTGCAGCAGCCCGTCGAAGCCATGCACATCAGGCATGCTGAGGTCGAGCAGCGCGAGATCGAATGGCTTCGCATCTGCCAGAAGCTCAAACGCCTCGGTGATCGAACGCGCCTCGACAGTATCGACGTCCGGATAGGCCATTTGCACAGCGCTGTGCAGCGCCTCGCGAAACAGCGGGTGATCGTCGATGATCAGAAACCGGGCGCTATCGTTGACTGCGGTCATTGGCGTTCGTTTCAGTTCAGGGCAGGATAGAATAGCCCAGCAACCATGGCCAGATTATTGGCAAATAGTACATCCATGCCTTGCCCGGTCGTCCAAATCGGCCGAATGTGCCGCAATGAGCGACCTCGTCCTTCATAACTACTACCGCTCCTCCACCTCCCACCGGGTGCGGATCGCGCTGGAGATGAAGGGCATGACCTACCAATACGTGCCGCATCATCTGCGCCACGGCGAGCATCTGGAGCCCGCCTATCTCTCGGTCAATCCGCAAGGACTGGTGCCGGCACTGATCCTGGGCGACGGCACGCTACTGACCCAATCGCTGGCGATCATCGAATTTCTCGACGAGACCAGGCCCGAACCGCCACTTTTACCGCAGGACGCGCGTGGCCGGGCTCGAGTCAGGATGCTGGCGCAGATGATCGCCTGCGACATTCATCCGGTGAACAATCTGCGCGTGCTGACCTCGCTGCGCACGCTGTTCGGCGCCGGCGACGAGGATGTCGCCAACTGGTTCCGGCACTGGGTGAACGAAGGGTTCCAGCCGCTTGAAAAGATTCTGGCTTCCTCGGCCGAAACCGGGACATTCTGCCATGGCGACACACCGGGGCTGGCCGACATCTGCCTGGTCGCTCAGGTCACCAGCAATGCCCGTTTCGGCGTCGACATGACGCCTTACCCGACGATCAAACGCATCCACGCCGCCTGCATGGCGCTGCCGGCCTTCCAAAAGGCCGCACCCGAGAACCAGATCGATGTCGAATAGAGCGAGTTGGATTAAAGCATGAGGAATTGCCGATGAAAGCCGTTGTCTTCGAAAAGTTCGGTGAAACGCCAACGATCCAGACCGTTCCCGATCCGGAGCCGGCACTGGGCGGCGTTGTCATCAAGGTCGAGGCGACCGGTCTCTGCCGCAGCGATTGGCATGGCTGGATGGGCCATGACGACGGCATCCGCCTGCCGCATGTGCCTGGCCACGAGCTTGCCGGCGTCGTGGTGGCGGCCGGCAGGCAGGTGACCCGATGGAAGACCGGCGAGCGCGTCACGGTGCCATTCGCCGTCGGCTGCGGCCGTTGCTTCGAATGCAGCTCGGGCAACCATCAGGTCTGCGAACACCAGACCCAGCCCGGCTTCACCGCCTGGGGCTCGTTCGCCGAATTTGTCGCCATCGACCATGCCGACACCAATCTGGTCCGTTTGCCGGACGAGATGGAATTCGCCACCGCCGCCAGCCTCGGCTGCCGCTTCGTCACCTCGTTCCGCGCCATTGTCGACCAGGGCCGGGTGACGCCCGGCGAATGGGTGGCCGTGCATGGCTGCGGCGGCGTCGGCCTGTCGGCGATCATGATCGCCAGCGCCATGGGCGCCAATGTGATTGCCATCGACCTGACCGACGAGAAGCTGGACTTCGCCAGCAAGATCGGCGCGGTAGCGACGATCAACGCCGCCAAGACGCCGAATGTGGTCAAGGCGGTCAAGCAGATCACCAATGGCGGCGCGCATATGTCGATGGATGCCCTCGGCCACTCAACGACCTCGTTCAACTCGATCGCGAACCTGCGCCGGCGCGGCCGCCATGTGCAGGTCGGGCTGATGCTCGGCGATCACGCCAGGCCGCAGATCCCGATGGACAAGGTGATCGCCTTCGAGCTCGAAATCCGCGGCAGCCACGGCATGCAGGCCCACCGCTATCAGGCGATGATGGAGATGATCCGCACCGGCAAGCTGAAACCCGAACTGCTGGTCGGCAAGAAAATCAGCCTCGAAGAGGCGCCGGCCGCGCTGATGGCGATGGGCGGCTTCGAAGGCATCGGCATCGGCGTTGTGACCAGGTTCTAGCCAAGTCGGCTCTCCCTTCTCCCCCGTTGGGAGAAGGTGGCCGCGAAGCGGTCGGATGAGGGGTGTTCCAGCTTGGCACGAGGGCGTTCCGGACAGCACCCCTCAACCGTCTTGGCGCTGCGCGCCAATCCACCTTCTCCCACAAGGGGAGAAGGAAGAAGGGCCGGCGCCTATCTCGCATATTGCTTCGCACCGACCACGCAAAGCACGACGGCAGCAGTGACGGCGATCATGGCGGGGCTGACCGGCTCGTGCAGCAGCGTTGCCGCCAGCCCAAGGCCGAAGAAAGGCTGGAGAAGCTGCAGTTGCCCGACCGCAGCGATGCCGCCTTGTGCCAATCCGCGATACCAGAACACAAAACCGATCAGCATGCTGAACAGCGAGACATAGGCCAGGCCGATCCAGGCGGCCTTGCCGACGGGTTCGAGCGACGGTGGCATGGTGATGAGCGTCAGGGCCAGCATGACCGGCAGCGACAACACCAGCGCCCATGAGATCACCTGCCAGCCGCCGAGTTTGCGGGACAGCGTGGCGCCTTCCGCATAGCCCAGTCCGCACAGGATAATGGCGGCCAGCATCAGCATGTCGCCAAGCGGCGCGGCCGCCACACCTTGCGTCACTGCAAAACCGGCAACAAGGGCGCTGCCAAGGCATGAAAACAGCCAGAAAGCCGGTTTGGGGCGATCGCCGCCGCGAATGACGCCGAAGATTGCGGTCGCCAGCGGCAACAGGCCGACGAAGATGATGGAATGGGCCGAGGTGATGTGCTTGAGCGCCAGCGCGGTCAGCAGCGGAAAGCCGACCACGACGCCGAGCGCCACGATGGCCAGCGACAGCAGATCGCGCCGCTCCGGGCGCTTCTGGCGAAAAATGAGCAGGAGCGCGAGGCCGAGAATGCCTGCCGTGGCAGCACGGGCGACGGTTAGGAACGCCGGATCGAAATCCATGACCGCGACGCGCGTTGCCGGAAGCGATCCGCTGAAAATCAGCACGCCTACGAATCCGTTGATCCAGCCACCCGCCGTCTTGTCCATCGCACGCTCCTGATGTCTCGCCCTCTATCGGGCCGGACATATGGCACCACCAGAGACAATGAGGTACAGTTCGATAAAACTGTCATGGTAGATTGAGCAGTACGGATGGACGAGCAGGCGACGGCAAGTCAGGGCAACGGGACGCTTGTCGAAAGCGTCATGGCGACGATCAGGCACAGGATCGCCGCGCGCAGCCTGACACCGGGGACACGACTGCCTTCGATCCGGGCTTTTGCGAAAACCATGCAGGTTTCGAAATCCACCGTGGTCGAGGCCTATGAACGTCTTGCCGCAGAAGGCATCATCCGCTCGCGTCCAGGTTCGGGTTTCTATGCCGCCGGACCGCTGGCTCCCTTGTCACTGGCCGAGATCGGCCCCAGGCTTGATCGAGCTGTCGATCCGCTCTGGGTTTCGCGCCAATCGCTGGAAGCCGGCGACGGCGTGCTCAAACCCGGCTGCGGATGGCTGCCTGCCTCCTGGATGCCGGAGGCTGGGTTGCGCCGGGCCCTGCGGACAATGGCACGCGGCGATGATGTCACGCTGACGGATTACGGCACTCCGCTCGGGCTGCCGCCGCTGCGTCATCTGCTCGCACGGCGCATGGCAGAGCACGGCATCGAGGCATCTCCCGACCAGATCATGCTGACGGAATCGGGCACCCAGGCCATCGACCTCCTCTGCCGGTTCCTGCTCGAGCCAGGCGACACGGTGCTGGTCGACGACCCCTGCTATTTCAACTTTCATGCCCTGTTGCGCGCCCACCGGGCCAAGGTGGTCGGCGTTCCCTATACGCCGTCGGGACCGGATATCGAGCTGTTTGCGCAGGCGCTGATCGAGCACCGGCCGCGCCTCTACATCACCAATTCCGCACTTCACAATCCAACGGGGGCAATTCTGTCGCCGGTCGTCGCCCATCGATTGCTCAAGCTCGCCGACCAATCGGATCTGACGATCATCGAAGACGATATCTTTGCCGACTTCGAACACGCGCCCGCACCCAGGCTGGCGGCGTTCGACGGTCTTGGTCGCGTCGTCCATATCGGCAGCTTCTCCAAAACGCTTTCGGCGTCGGTGCGCTGCGGCTTCATCGCGGCTCCGCGCGACTGGATGGAAGGACTGACCGACCTCAAGATTGCCACGTCCTTCGGCAGCGGCAGGCTTGCCTCCGAACTGGTGCTGGCGCTGCTGAAGGACGGCAGCTATCGCAAGCACGTAGATTTGCTGCGCACGCGGCTTTCACGCGCCATGGCTGAGACAAGCACCCGCCTGAGGGCGATCGGCATCATGCCGTGGATCGACCAGCCGACCGGCATGTTCTTGTGGTGCAGCCTGCCGGAAGGCGTGGATGCAGCTGAAATAGCCCGCCGCGCCTTGTCGGCCAATGTCGTGCTGGCGCCCGGCAACGCGTTCAGCCTGTCCCAAACTGCCAGCCGTTTCCTGCGCTTCAACGTCGCGCAGTCGGCAGACGAGAGAATTTTCAGGACGCTCGAAGAGGCGATGTCGCGTTGATTTTCGCTGTCACGGAAATGCAGGCCTTGGCGCTTTGCCCGTCACGCCCCTGCCCGCCTGCGGCGCCGCTCATAGAGCATAACCAGCGTTTCGGCGGTCAGCGCCGGCTTCTTCTCACCTTCGATCTCGACGATATTGGCGGCCTTCATCAGATACTGGCCGGGGCCTTTGTCCTCCATGGACAAAAGCGTGATGCGCAGCCTGATGCGCGCGCCGGCCCTGACCGGCGCCAGGAACCGCACCTTGTCGAAGCCGTAGTTGAAGACGGCTTGCGTGTTTTCGGGCACGATGCCCATGTCGAGCGCCAGCGCACCGATGATCGACAGCGTCAGATAGCCATGCGCGATGGTGGCGCGGAACGGGCTCTGCCGCTTCGCCCGCTCTGGATCGACATGGATCCATTGGCGGTCGCCCGTGCATTCGGCGAACTGGTCGATGCGGCTCTGGTCGACCGTCGTCCAGTCCGACGCGCCAAGCTCCTGCCCTGTCATCGTCCTGAGCTGCTCGTAGGTCGGCGGCGTCCTCGGCCGTGTTTGCGTCATTCCTGCTTTCCCGATCGCTTGCCCTGCCTCCGGACCACGAACCGGCTGCCTCTGTCAATTCGCTCCGCACCTTCCGCTACGGCATCCCAGACCGGATCGCGTCGGTGCCGGTGTCCAGCGCCGGAAACAGGTTCATCCGGGCAAGAGGACACTTGTGCGCCTCGCCAGCGCCAAGGTTCAACAATACGGCTTTCAGGAGGCGGATAGACGGGAGAAAAGTCCGCCTGCTTTGGCTTGGGAACAGCTTACTTCTTATCGTAGCCGGTGCGGATTTCCGCCATCGCCTCCTTGATGCGCTCGCGCAGGATCTCGACCGATTCGGTGCCGGATTTCCTGGCCAGCTCGGCCACCTCGCCGGCATTCTTCAATGCGGTTTCGAAGGATTTCCTGGCGAACGCCGTTTGCTTGGCCATCAACTCCCGAGGATCGCCCGGAGCCCTGTAGCTCTGCGCCATGTCGGCGATCTCGTGCAGCGTGTCCTGCAGCATCTCGCGTTGTCTGGAGAGCAGCGACGACGCTCCGGCAGCACTTGCCCTGGCCGACTTTTCCAGTGCTTCGAGGTTCTTGCGATGATGGTTGAGGATCGCCTCGACATCGACGTTCGGCAGCTTCAGGTCGCGGCCGAACCTGCCGAACATGTCCATGAAGGTGTCGGATTCCGGTCGCTTTGCCATGGTGGCGTCTCCCCTGTTGCTGCGAATGCGGCACCTGAAGAGAACAATAGGGCACTGGAGCCTCACGGTCCATTCGGCCGCGCAACACATCGCGCCTCAGCCGACGAGGAACAGCCGTTCCACCGTATGGAGCACCACGCCGGCAAGGCCGCCGATGACCATGCCGTTGAACCGGATATATTGCAGGTCCCTGCCGATGTTCATCTCGATCAGCCTGGTGAGCTGGGCAAGGTCCCAGCGCTTGACCTGATCGGCGATGAATTTCGAGACGCCGCTCTTCTGGCTTTCGACGAAGGAAGACAGCGCCACGACGAAACCCTGGTTCATGTCGGCCCTGATCTGCGCGTCGCCGGCAAGATGGCGGCCGACCTCGACGAACATGTTGGCGAGATGGGCGCGGATCATCGAATTCGGCGCCTTGGCGTCCTGCTCGATGAACACACTGAGGCTTTCCCACATGTCGCCGGCCAGCGCCTTCAGCTCCGGCCGGGCGAGGAAATCGCGCTTCAGTTTCTCGGCGCGCTTGGCGTATTGCTTGGATGTCCTCAGCCGCTCGACGAAGGTCAGGACAAAACGGTCGAATTCGGCGCGCATCGGGTGATCGGGATCGGCCCTCACCTCGTCGAGCAGCGAACCGGCGGAGGCGACGATCTTCTTCAGCAGATAGGCATCGGCGCGAAACAGGTTGAACAGCGACGGCAGTTCCTCGCGGATCTTCTCGCGCATCGTCGCCAGCGCCTGCTCGTCGCTCAGGAACCGGCCGACGACCTTGGTGAATTCGTCGAACAGTCTTTGGTGGCGGCGGTCGTCGGTCAGGGCCGACAGCAACTCGGCGGCGAGCGGCGCCAGCGGCACCTTTTCGATCTGCTCCAGCATGCGGCTGGTGACGAAGCCGCGCAGGCCCGACTGCTCCACGGCCGCCAGTGTCTGCGGCACCAGCCGGCCGACGAAATGCGACAGATCGGCGGCGCGGTTGGGGTCGGCCAGCCAGTCCGCGACGAGCGCGGAAAAATCGACCTCGGCAAGCTTTTCGCGCACCGGCTCGGGCGCCAGGAAATTGACCTCGATGAAGCGGCCGAGATTGTCGGCGATGCGGTTCTGGTTCTCCGGGATGATGGCGGTGTGCGGGATCGGCAGGCCGAGCGGCCGTCTGAACAGCGCGACCACCGCATACCAGTCGGCCAGCCCACCGATGGTTGCCGCCTCGGCGAAAGCGGCGACGAACGCCAGCCACGCATAGTGGCCCTCGAACGACTTGGCCACCGCAAAGACGAGGACGCAGAGCGCGAGCGCTGCGGTGGCGACGAACTTGGTGCGCCGAAGCGCCGAAAGCTTGGCGTCCGCGTCGGCATCGAACCGGGCGGATGCCAAAGTCGGTGCTGATTGTGACATGGATGAACTGCTCCTGGTCGGTCTCGCGGACTTAATTTAGTAATCCGCCCACCCGAATGCGCGCCATATTAGGATTATGGTTTGCACGACCGCCCACACAAACCTGATAAGAATATTCAGCTATTATGCGCTACCAGTCTGGAATTATTCCAAGGTATAGGCCATATTGAGCTCAAGCTATTGCCTCGTGAGGACAAAATGCGGCTGACACGCCAGACCAACTACGCCATGCGCATCCTGATGTATTGCGCCGCTAATACCGACCGGCTGAGCCGAATCCCGGAGATCGCGGCCGCCTACTCGGTGTCGGAACTTTTTCTCTTCAAGATCCTGCAGCCTTTGGTCGAGCATGGTCTGGTCGAGACGGTGCGCGGCAGGAACGGCGGTGTCAGGCTCGGCCGCCCGGCCGAATCGATCACACTGTTCGACGTCGTGCGCGTGACCGAAGAGAGCTTCGCCATGGCCGAATGCTTCGAGAACGACGCCGCCGAATGTCCGCTGATCGACAGTTGCGCACTGAATTCGGCGCTGCGCGAGGCGCTCAATGCGTTCTTCGCCGTGCTCGAGCGCTATACGATCGCCGACATGGTGGCGGCGCGCCCGAACGTGCGGCACCTGCTCGGCATCGACATGCTGGTGCAAAGGGCGCCGGCCGCCTGATTCCGGTCGGGCCGAGTCGAACGGCGCGCTTGCGCTGCCAGCTCTCCCTTCTCCCCCTTGTGGGAGAAGGTGGCCGAGCGAAGCTCGGTCGGATGAGGGGTGTTCCAGCTTGGCACCAACAGCGATCCTTCCAGCACCCCTCAACCGTCTTGGCGCTACGCGCCAATCCACCTTCTCCCACAAGGGGAGAAGGAAAAAGGGCGGCGCCGACTTCGACAATTGACGCGTCAATGCCGGAAGCGCAGGGGCGTCATTTGCAGGCCGGGTGAATATCAACAGACCTAAGCCGCTGACTGCGGCAGGACGAACGGCATGTCTCCAGCCGGCAGCACGCCGACCCTTAGCCGGCAATCGAACACTTTTTCGATCAGATCGTCGCTCAGCACGTCCTGCGGCGAGCCGGTGGCAGCAAGCCTGCCGCGGTGCATGACGAAAATCCGGTCGGCATACATAGCCGTCAAATTGAGGTCGTGCAGGATGGCGACCACGCCGCCGCCCCTTCTGGCGAAATCGCGGGCGATGTCCATGATGATCAATTGGTGCTTGATGTCGAGGCTGGAAACCGGCTCGTCGAGGAAGAGATAGCGCGGTTTGCCGTCGAGGACCGGCGCCCAGACCTGGCAGAGCACACGGGCCAACTGCACGCGCTGCTGCTCGCCGCCCGAAAGCTCCTGGTAGAAACGGCCGGCAAAGCCGTCGAGATCGACCCGCGCCAGCGCCCGTTCGGGCAGGCGCTCGTCCTCGCCGGGCAGCGCGCCCGAGCGCCCGCCGAGCAGGCCGAGCCTGACGATCTCGCGCACCGTGAACGGAAAGGACAGCGTCATCGCCTGCGGCAGCACGGCGCGCGTCGTCGCGGCCTCGACCGGTTTCATCACCGACAGGTCACGGCCGTTGATGGTGACCGCGCCCGAATAGGCAAGATCGCCGGACAACGCCCTCAGGAAAGTCGTCTTGCCCGAACCATTGGGGCCGACGATGGCCGCGATTTCGCCGGGCCGGACGTCGAAATCGACATTGGCGACGATGCCCTTGCCGCCGATCGCCACCGAGACATCCCGCGCTTCGATCATGCAAACCCCTCTCACAGACCGTTTCGAAATTCGCTCTGGCGAGTCAAATGGTGGTGGTTTCGAGAACCGGCGCGCAGCGGACATTAGAGCGCTGCGCGTCCAATTGGACGCGCAAAGGACGCTCTAACACTTTGCATTTGCGCATGATCCTTTCCGGGAAACCGAAATCGGTTTCCGGGTCATGCGCTGGTCCGTGAGCACCGGAAGCGCAGAAAACGCCATCAGATGGCCGCCAGAGTAGAGTTTCCAAATGGTCTCTCACAGGTCGACGACGCCACGCTTACGCAGCAGGATCCAGAGGAAGAACGGAGCGCCGGCGATCGCGGTGACGATGCCGATCGGCAACTCGGCCGGCGCCACGATGGTGCGGGCGACGGCATCGGCCAGCAGCAGCAAGCAAGCGCCGAGCAGGGCCGAGGCCGGCAGCAAATAACGATTGTCCGGGCCGATAGCCAGACGCAGCAAATGCGGCACGACGATGCCGACAAAGCCGATGCCGCCGCTGACGGCGACGGATGCCCCGACCGCCGCCGAAACGCCGATAATGGCCGTGTATTTTAGCCGCTGTACCGGAATGCCGAGATGGCCGGCGGTGGCTTCGCCCAGCGCCAGAGCGTTGAGGCCGCGCGCCAGGAACGGCATCGCCGCCAGCGCCAGCACGATCACAGGCCCGACGGAACCGATCTTTTGCCAGGTCGCACCGGCGAGCGAGCCGAGTTGCCAGAAGGTCAGGTCGCGCAACTGCCGGTCGTCGGCCATGAAGATCAGGATGCCGGTCAGCGCCATGGCAAGGGCCGCCAGCGCAATGCCGGCAAGCAGCATGGTGGCGACCGAGGTTCGGCCGTGCCGGGTGGCGACCTGATACAGCACCAACGTCGTCGCCAGCCCGCCGCAGAACGCCGCCAACGGCAGAGCGAGCGTGCCCAGCATCGAAGTTACCGGCGCCAGCACCGTGGCGCCAAGCACGATGACGGCCACCGCGCCGAGGCTCGATCCAGCCGAAACGCCGATGAGACCGGGATCTGCCAGCGGGTTGCGGAACAGCCCTTGCATGACCGCGCCGGAGACGGCAAGTGCTGCGCCGATCAGCACGCCGAGAGTGGCGCGCGGCAGGCGGATGTCGTAGACGATCAGGCGGTCGCGCGCGCTCAGCGCCTCATTGCCGGGTGCTGCACCCAACAGCCAGTCGCCGACGACGCTGACGGCCGAGGCATCGGATGCGCCTGAGGTCAGCGACAACAGGACGGCAACGGCGAGCCCCAGGCACAAAAGCAGGATGACGATGCGCGCGCGCCCCGAACGGTCGCCGTCGGATGCTGTCGCCATAGTGCCCGCACCAGCGATCGATTGATCCACCATTGGGTGGCCGCTCAGTCCGCGACCTGCCCGCCATAAAGCGAGGCGGCAAGGTCGTGGATGACGTCGGCGGTGCGCGGCCCGAAGCCGAGCAGATAGCCGCCATCCATGCGGATCACCTTGCGCGCCGCACCCGCCGGTGTCGACAATATGGACGGGTTCGCGAACAGTTCCTCATCCGATGCGGCAGGACCGGCATTGTTCATCATCAGGATCACGTCGGGCCTGGCGGTGATAACAGCCTCGTCGGACAATTGCTTGTAGCCGGAGAAGCCGTCAACCGCGTTGACACCGCCCGAAAGCTTGATGATGCCGTCGGCGGCAGTCTCGCTGCCGGAAGCGAGGATCTTGCCGCCCTGTATCGACAGCACGAACAGGACGCGCTTGCGGTCCTTGATCGAAGCGGTCTGCTTTTCGGCGGCCTTCAGCTTGGCATCGATCTCGGCTGCCAGCGCATCGGCCTTGGCGTCGGCGCCAATCGCCTTGCCGACGATGTGGATCTTTTCGAGAATGCCTTCATGGTCGTAGCGCTCGGGCACCTCGATGAACGGGATGCTCGTCTTCTTCAGCACGTCGATGGCTTGCTTCGGCCCGCTGCCGTGCAGCGCCAGGATGCCCGACGGATTGACCGACAGGACGCCTTCCGGCGACAGCTGGCGCATGTAGCCGACGTCAGGCAGCTTGAGCGCCGCCTCGGGATAACGGCTGGTCGAATCGCGAGCGACCAGCCGATCCTGCTCGCCGAGCGCAAAGACGATCTCGGTGATCGAACCGCCGATGGCCGCTATCTTCGACGGGTCCGCAAAAACCTGCGTGCCTTCGGTGGCGCTGGCCGGCAGCAATGCGGCAAAGGCCAGGGAAAGGCCGATCGCGGCCCCAAGCGCCATTCTGAAAGCACGCGCCCGTTTAAGCAAAGGAGCCATTGTCGTTGTCCTCACGCTGCGGTCGGACTTGGAATGCGCGGCAGGTTCTCTGCCAGAAACCGCCAGTCCTCGCGCTCGCTTTCGCCTTCATGGCGCTTGCCGAAGAACTGGATGATCATCTTGCCGTCGGCGCCATAGGCTTCGAGAGACGTGACATGGCCGTCCTTGGTCGGTTTGCGCACGGCCCAGACCTCTTGGATGTGGTCGGTTCGCAGATGCAGGTGGAAAGTCTCGTCCAGCACGTTGATCCATGGCCCCATCGGCTTGATCGACTTGATCGGGCCCGAATGGATCTGGATGCAGCCGCGACTGCCGACAAAGCACATGATCGGCATCTCGCCCTCGGCGGCATGATGTAACATGGCGCTGACCGCATCATTGTCGAGCAGCCAGGCGTAATCCTGGCCGACCATGCGCATCGCCTGGCGGCGGTCGAGCTTCAGCGTCTTCAGCATGCCGAAGAACTGATGCACGTCGGTCAGCCGGCTCCAGCGGTCGCGCAGATCGTCGACATCAGCGGGAGCGTCGGAAGCCTCGGCCTCGTTTTCAGGCCCGCCTTCTGAAATCGCCCCCTCCTCTGAAATCGCAACAGTCGACTCCTGGTTCGGCGATTCGAGCTCGGCGACCAGCTTCTGATAGGCATAGAGGTTCGACGCCGGCCGCAGATGCACCTTGTGCACCGCCTCGCCTGCCGCATCGAAGAACTGCAGGCTGCGCCTGATATCGCCGCCGTCACGCTTTTCGACGGCAAAGCCGTGCGCCCAGACTTTCGGGAAAATGCGCAGGTCGATGTTCTCGCCAAGCACCATGGCATTGTGGTTGCCGGTGACGACCTTGTCGTAGACGCCGATCTTCTCGTGCACAGCGCTTTCGTTGCGCGTCAGCGCCATCACCTCGCCGACGGCTTCGAGGCCGGTCAGAAGATCGTTGACGCGCGGTTCGACGCAGACGACGCCGTCGCCGCAATGCGCGGCGACCAGCTCGGCCTCCGAAATGCCGAGCTGGGCGGCGAGATCGCGCTCGCGCGTCTTCGGATTGTCTGCCCGCGCCCGCCGGATCTCGTGCGGCGCGGGCTTTACGCGCTGGTCCATATCTTACTACCTACTTGTTGAGGATGAGCTTGCCCTGGCGGGTGATCTTCAGCCGGTAGAGCGCTCCGTGATGCTCGATGCCGATCTCGTGTTCGCCCTGGAACAGCGTGTTGCTGGACAGGGTCCTCACCGTTAACGGGACCCGATCGAAACGAGCCGAATTGTCGTCGGAACGGCGGACGCGATCGCGAAAGTCATTGGGGCGAAAGTCACTGGGATTGTGCGTGTTCATCTGGTTCGATCCCTTTCCTTGGCCGGGCTTGGTCGGCTGGCTCGACGCTTGCGTGAAATGCCGATTCATTTCTTGACTTGAAATATCATGTTTATTAGTCAGTGCAATACAGGAGTAAGTGAGTCAAGATTTAAGACGCCGGACACGACGAAAAATGCCAGCAAGCGCCAAGCCAGCCAGCATCGAACCTGGACTTTGGAGTTGGGGCATGGGGTTGGCGAATTGGGGACGGCTGGGGCTGGCGAATAGCAGCCCAAGTCCGGCGCATCGATCAATGGCAAAGGGCATGGCCGCACTGCTGGCGGTTGCTGCGGCGATCGCGCTGCTCACCCCGTCGGCCAGTGCTCAGTCGGCCAATGCTCAACAGGCCGCCCAACCTGCAACAGACCAGCAGCAGACCGAGCAAGCGCAGACGCCTGAAGAGGTTGCCCCGGCAGGCGCAACGCTGCTCGACCAGATCCTGGTCATCAGCCGCACCGGCGAGACGGCGATCGATTCCCTGGCTTCGGCCAGCCATGTCGATCAGGAGCAATTGGAACGCCGTATGGCGACGACGCCCAACGAAATGCTGTTGGGTGTGCCGGGTGTAGCGGTCCAGGCAGACGCAAGGCGCGTCAGCTCCAGCATCAATATCCGTGGCTTGCAGGATTTCGGGCGCGTCGCAGTGATCGTCGACGGTGCGCGGCAAAATTTCCAGCGCTCCGACCACGGCCCGCAATCCACCTTCTATATCGACCCGGAGCTCATCAAATCCGTCGACGTCATCCGCGGCCCGGTCGCCAACACCTACGGCTCGGGCGCCATCGGCGGCGTCGTCCTGTTCGAGACCAAGGACGCGGAAGACTATCTTCGCGACGGCGAGACATGGGCGGCGTCCGCGACCGGGCGCTACGAGAGCATGGCGAAGGCTGGACGACCAGCGCCGCCGGCGCCTACTGTTTCAACGAGAACTGGGATGTCCTCGGCAACATCGTCTATCGCGACTATGATGACTACAAGGATGGCGGCGGCGATACGGTGAACGGCACCAGCTTCGACGTTTTAAGCGGCCTTCTCAAGACAACCATACGCCCTAGTGAAAACAGCGAACTAAAGCTGGCTGGAATGGCACGAGCGGCTGGAACGAGGTCAGCGGCGGCACGCCGGTGAATGATGTCGACCTGGAGGCGAATACCTTCACGGCGCGCTACAACATCACCGATGAAGACAAGAGCTGGCTCGATCTCCACGTCAACGCCTCCTACAACAAGACCAAGCTGGAGATGACAAGCCTCGTTCCGCAAAACCGGTTTGATCCAGTCACCGGTCTTCCCATCGTCCTGCCGGCGGGTTCGATGTCGACTTTCGATGTCGGCACTTCGGGGATCGACATCTGGAACACATCGCGGTTCGAGACCGCCGGCCTTGCGCATGAGCTGACCTATGGTGGCGACTGGGTTGGCGACGACGTCGAGACGGGTGGCGCCGCAGGCGGCGACAGTTTTTATACCCCTTCGGGCAAGCGAGACATTTCCGGCGCCTACATCCAGGACAAGCTCACCTGGGATTGGCTCGAAATTATCGCCGGCCTGCGCTATGACAGCTACAAGCTCGAAAGCGATGTCGGCGAAACTTCCGGCGACCGGCTGTCGCCGCGCATCACCGTCGGCGTCTCGCCGTTCGAAACCACCAGCCTTTCGGGACTGCAACTCTACGGCACCTATGCGGAGGGATATCGCTCCCCGTCGCTGTCGGAAACCCTGATCAGTGGCAACCATCCGGCAGGCGTCAGCTTTCCGTTTCTCCCCAATCCCGATCTGAAGCCTGAAACCGGCAAGACCGTCGAATTCGGTATCAACTACAAGCAGGACGACATCGTCGAAGCCGGCGACGCGTTTCGTTTCAAGGCGGCCTACTTCAACAACGACGTCGAAGACTACATCGACGGCGTCACCCTGTCGGCCTTCGATCCGACCAGCGGCTGCCCGTTCGGCCCCGGCATCCCGATCTGCTTCCAGTACCAGAATTTTGCAAAAGCCAAGATCCGCGGCTTCGAAATGGAAGGCATCTATGGCGCCGGCTGGGTTTCGCCGGGCTTTCGGCCTCGATCATCGATGGCCACACCATCTCCTATGACGGCGAGCGGGCAGACCTTGTTACCGTCCCCTCTTCCCAGGTCACCGGGCAACTCGGCTTCCGCTTTCTGGAGGACAAGCTGACCGTCGGCGGCGAGGTGCAGTACAATGGCAAGCCGAAGGGCAACCCAGTGGCCAAGGACTACACGCTGGTCAACGCCTTCGCCAGCTACCAGGCAACCGACAATCTCAAGGTCGACTTCCGCGCCGACAATTTGTTCGACGTCAAATACACCAACCCGTTGAATGCACCGGCCACGAGTGTAATTTACGAGCCTGGCGTCACGCTCAAGCTGGCGGCGACAATGCGATTTGGAGGCTGATGACAATGACAAGCTTGACGGTATCGCTTCGCCTGCTGACCTCGGTGCTGGCCATGCCGCTTGCGATAGGTCCGGCGTGGGCGCAACAGTCTGCCCCGGCCCCTGCTCTCACGCTTGAACTCAATGGCGCACAACCCTCCGACAAGGGCTGCCGTCTGACCTTCGTGGTCAACAACACGCTCGGCGCCGATCTCTCGAAGGCGGCGTTCGAGATCGCGCTGTTCAACGAGGCCGGCGTCGTCGACCGGCTGACCGTGCTCGACTTCAAGGACCTGCCGGCGGGCAAGACCAAGGTGACGCGTTTCGATCTTGCCGGCGCCGACTGCGCCAAGGTCAGCCGCGTGCTGATCAACAGCGCGACCGAATGCGCCGGCACCGGCATCCAGCCGGACGCTTGCATGCGTGGACTGAAGACCGAGACCAAGACCGGCATCGCCTTCGGGGTCTGAAAAGACGGTGGGACTGAGCCCGCACCCGCAAGGAACATGGTGGCAGGGCCTTTGGCCACTTCCGCTCTGTGGCCGCTAGACACCAACGATCTTGATTTGACAAGTCCGCGCCGGTCGCGGCAGGTCTCGTCGCGAGCCATGCAGATGATCAGTCCTCTCCCCGACGCCAATGGCGAACTGGCGATTGCGCCGACCGAACCGCTTGCGCCGGTCCGACCGTCAGCCATGAGCCGCAAATGGACGGCAGCGATCATCGCCTCCTGCCTGTTTCATGTCGCGGTGGCGGCCGCTTTTCTCATCGCACCTGGCGGCATGTCCGATTCCAAGGATGCAATCCAGATGGAAGGCACCGATCAAACCGGCGCCAACGTGGTCGGCAGCGACTTGGAAGGTCAGGCCCCGGGCGCGATGAACGTTACCTTGGTGCCCGACCCGCAGCCGGCCAAGCCTGAGGTCAAGCCCGAGCCGCCTGCCGACCGGCCCACCGGGGAAATGGCCGAGCAGCCCCCCGCGCCCTTGCCGCAGATTGTCAAACAACCCACCGCCGCGCCAGACATACTGATGGCCGACACCCCGCGCCTCGACGAGCAGAGCGTGGCTCCGAAGATTGAAACGCCGGCAGAGCCGGCTGCTCCGGCCGAGAGCACCGAGGCGCCTCCTGCCGATATCGGACAGCCGCCGATCCCAACCCCAAGGCCGAGCGCGACACCAGGTCTTGGCGGAGCCGGCGAAACGAACGATGCCCGCGGCGCGGCGGATGGCGAGGAACGCCACGCGGTGACGTCCAGCAAGGGCAAGAAGCAGGCAGCGGCAGGTAATGCGATGGAATCCCGCTACAGCGGTGAAGTTCAGAAGAAGCTTGCCCGCGCCAACCGTCGTGTCTCGAAATCGATACAAGCGAGCGCCCGCAACAATGCCAGGGTCGTTTTCGTTGTCATGGCCGACGGCAGCATCAGCGATATACAGCTTGCCGAAAGCTCAGGTTCTGCGGAGCTTGATCAGTTCGCTTTAACACTGGTGCGCAAGCAAGCACCGTTCCCTCCCATTCCAAGCGAAACTGGCAAGTCAAGTTGGGTGTTTAAAGCGCGGATCGGTCCATTTTAACAGCCTGCGCCTCATCGTTTCAGGCAATCCACCAAGCATCATAATCCGCAATCCCGAAAGGACAGCCAATGTACATCGCGATGAACCGCTTCAAGGTCCAGAACGGCTCAGAGGAAGCCTTCGAGGACGTCTGGAAAAACCGCGATTCGAGCCTTTCGGAGATGCAGGGTTTCAAGGAGTTTCATCTGCTGCGCGGTCCGGTCAACGAGGCCGAAGGCTACACGCTGTTCGCCTCGCACACCGTGTGGGCAAGCCATGAGGATTTCGTCGCCTGGACCAAATCCGAGAACTTTCGCGCGGCGCACCGCAACGCCGGCTCCACCAAGGTGCACTATCTCGGCCATCCGCAGTTCGAAGGCTTTTCGGTCGTCGAGGGCGCGTGAGTAGTCTCAGGCGACCCATGGTTCCCTTGGGCCTTTGCCGAACGATCGCCGCAGCGCCCTGACGAAATAGGCGCCGTCGGCGAAGCTGCCAATCTCCCCCCTTGTGGGGGAGATGCCCGGCAGGGCAGAGGGGGGCGCTGTCCCGCCGGCCTGCTGATCAAAGGCATGCCTGCTCCCACCATGACTCTTTCGCAGAACTTGACGCGCACAACTCGATCAATTTGAAAAAAGCAAAGCCGGCGATCCTTCACGCCCCCCTCTGTCCTGCCGGACATCTCCCCCACGAGGGGGGAGATTGGCTGTCACCTCGGCATTCGCAAATCTCCTGCCCGCGATGAGCGAGCCTGGCGGAATCCTACGCCGCGGCCAGCAGGCTGGCATTGCCGCCCGCAGCCGTGGTGTCGACGCAGACGGCGCGCTCATGCGCATAGGCGGCCGGGTTGAGCACTTCGCTGACCAGCGGCACGATCGGGCCGGCGCGGTCGGCGATCACCTTGCGCACGATACGCGCGGCCTCGGGCGTGCCGGAAAAGGCGACGACGTCGACACGCAGCGCGCGTGCCTCGACCGGGTCGGGCCGGCCGTCGATGGCCGCCAGCGGCAGGCCCTTGCCGGTCAGTGACGACAGTGCCGCCGGCGCACCGGGCGCGACGGCCAGCACCGCATTGCCGGCCGCGAGCGCCTGGATGGTCTGGGCAAGCAGCGTGTCGGCGTCCGGTCCCAGGCAGAGCACGCGCCCGCGCGGCGACAGCGACAGCGTGTTGGCTTCGCCGGTCGGTCCGGGCAGATCGACCTGGCCGAAATCGATGCTCGCGGCGGCGCCGATGGCCGCGGCACCTTTGCCGCGCAAATGTTTCCTCAGCACCGCAATGCGGTCCGACCGCGTCGACCAGCCGCCGAGCGCCGGGTCCGGCAGATTGTCGGCGAGTTCGGTCGCCGTCACCTTGCGGCCGTCAAGAATAGGCGTGCCCGCCTGCGGCCCCTTGCGGAACCGCCTGAGATAGTGCGGCCCGCCGGCCTTCGGCCCGGTGCCGGAAAGCCCTTCGCCGCCGAACGGCTGCGAGCCGACGACGGCGCCGATCTGGTTGCGGTTGACATAGATGTTGCCGGCATGGATGCCGTCGACGAAATGCTGGGCGCGGCCTTCGATGCGGGTGTGCAGGCCGAAGGTCAGGCCATAACCCTTGCGGTTGATCGCGGCGATGACCCCGTCGATATCGTCGGCGTCGAAGCTGGCGACGTGCAGCACCGGCCCGAACACCTCGCGCTCCATGTCCTCGATGCCTTTGACCCGAAAGACGTGCGGCGCAACGAAGCGGCCGTTCTTCGGTGCTTCGAGCTTGGCGATCAACCGGCCCTGCAGGCCCATGTCAGTGCAATAGTCGCGGATCGATTTTTGTGCCTCGTCGTCGATTACCGGGCCGACATCGGTCGAAATCTGCCAAGGGTCGCCGAGGCTGAGCGCCTCCATCGCGCCCTTCAGCATCTCCAGCATTTTCTTCTCGACGTCCTTCTGCACGTAGAGCACGCGCAGCGCCGAGCAGCGCTGGCCGGCGCTCTGGAAGGCCGACGCCAGGATGTCGCGCACCGCCTGCTCGGGAAGCGCGGTAGAATCGACGATCATGGCGTTCAACCCGCCGGTCTCGGCGATCAGCATGGCGTCGGGCGCCGCGGTCTCGGCCAACTGCTTCTCGATCAGCTTGGCAACCTCGGTCGAGCCGGTGAAGCAGACGCCGGCGATGCGCGGATCGGCGGTCAGCGGGCCACCGACCGAGGGACCGTCGCCGGGCAGAAGCTGGATGACGTCTTCCGGCACGCCGGCCTGGCGCAGCAATTCGACGGCGCGAAAGGCGATCAGCGGAGTCTGCTCGGCCGGCTTGGCGATGACCGAATTGCCGGTGACCAGCGCGGCCGCAATCTGGCCGGTGAAGATGGCGAGCGGAAAATTCCAGGGCGAGATGCAGGCGATCACGCCGCGCGCCTCGGTTCCCGGTTCGGCATTGGCAGCTTCGGCTGCGTAATAGCGCAGGAAATCGACGGCCTCGCGCACTTCGGCAACACCGTCGGCTAGCGATTTTCCGGCCTCGCGGGTAGCGAGCGCAAAGAATTCGACGGCGTTGGCCTCATAGAGATCGGCGGCGCGGTTGAGGATGGCGGCGCGCTCGGCAACGGCACGCTTCGCCCATACCGGCTGCGCCTCCACCGCGAGGCGCACGGCGGTCGCGACCTGCTTGGCGGTGGCCTCACTGACCGTGCCGACCACCTCGTCAGGTTTTGCCGGATTGAGCACCGGACGCTGCTTGCCATAGCCGGCGGCGCGCGTGATCGGCTTGGCGTGCCAGCGCTCCGGGCCGGCAAACTCTGCCCTGGCCGTCTCGATCGCAGTCAGCGTGACGGTGTCGGTGATGTCGAACCCCTTCGAATTGCGGCGGCCGGCGCCGAAGATCGCCGACGGCCAAGCGATTGCCGGATTGGCGGCCGGACCCTGTTTCTCGACCGTCTCGAGCGGGTCGCGCGCAATATCCTCCGGCTCGACCTCCTCGTCGGTGAGCTGGTGGACGAAGGAAGAGTTGGCGCCGTTTTCGAGCAGCCGGCGGACCAGATAGGCAAGCAGGTCGGAATGCGCGCCGACCGGCGCATAGATGCGGCAGCGCGTGCCCTCGGCCCGCCGCACCGTCTCATGCAGCGCCTCGCCCATGCCATGCAGGCGCTGGAACTCGAAGGAGTCACGATCCCCGGCCATCGACAGGATGGCGGCGACGGTGTGGGCGTTGTGGGTGGCGAATTGCGGATAGATGCGGTCGGTCATCGACAGCAGCTTTTTCGCGCAGGCGAGGTAGGACACGTCGGTGTTGGCCTTGCGGGTGAAGACCGGATAGCCGTCGAGCCCGAGCGTCTGCGCCCGCTTGATCTCGGTATCCCAATAGGCGCCCTTGACCAGCCGCACCATGATGGTGCGGTCGTACTTCTTCGCCAGCGCATAGAGCCAGTCGATGACGAAAGCGGCGCGCGGACCATAGGCCTGGACGACGACGCCAAAACCGTCCCAGCCGGCGAGTTCCGGCTCGGCCAGCACCCGTTCGATGATTTCGAGCGACAGGTCGAGGCGGTCGGCTTCCTCGGCGTCGACGTTGAGGCCCATGCGCGAATGGCGCGCCGCCAGTGCCAGCGACAAAAGCCGCTCGGCCATCACAGGCAGCATCTTTTCCTTCTGCGTCACTTCATAGCGCGGGTGCAGCGCCGAGAGCTTGACCGAGATGCCGTGGTTCTGTCGGATGTCGGGACCATTGGCGCCGGCGTCGAGCGACGAGATGGCGTCGGCATAGGCCTTGAGATAGCGCAAGGCGTCGGCCTCGGTGCGAGCCGCTTCGCCCAGCATATCGAAGGAATAGAGATAGCCTTTCTGGGTCATCGGCCGGCCGCGCTTGACGGCCTCGGCAATCGTGCGGCCGAGCACGAACTGCTCGCCCATTTCGCGCATGGCGGCGGCTACCGCCCTGCGGATGACCGGCTCGCCCAGCCGGCGCACCATGGCGCGCAGCGTGCCTTCGATGCCGTCCTCGCCTTCGTCGAGCACTCGACCGGTCAGCATCAGCGCCCAGGTCGACGCATTGACGAAGATCGAGCTCGAGCCGCCCGAATGCGCCGACCAGTCATGCGGCGCGATCTTGTCGGCGATGAGGTCGTCCATCGTCTCGGTGTCGGGCACCCGAAGCAGCGCTTCGGCCAGACACATCAGCGCCACGCCCTCCTTGGTGGAGAGGCCGTAGGCGGACAGGAAGACCTCCATCAACCGCGGATCGGACGAGCCGCGCACCGCCCGCACCAGGTCGGCGGCGCGGGCCGAGATCGCCTTTCGCTCTTTCGTCGAAAGCCCTGTCGCCTCGGCCAGCCGCTTCACGGCCTCGTCTTCGTCAGGCAAGTAATTGGCACGGATCTGCTGGCGGATGGCTTCGAGCGCTGGCATGACGGTCCTGTAGAGCAAGCATCAGGGAGCGGTCCGGCGGTCACCGGACCGAATGGCGCAAGCTAGCACAAAGCTTGGTTTCGATCGGTCCAAAGAAATCGACAGGACAGGTCGATTGATCTATCGTTCGGCGTGATTTCCTCCAAATTGACCAAAAATTCGATGACAGAAGACCAATTGGACCGCATCGACAGGAACATCCTGTCGGCGCTGGGCAGCGACGGCCGGCTTTCCATGTCGGAACTCGCGGCAAAGGTCGGCCTGTCGAAGACGCCGGTGCAGGCGCGGGTCAAGCGGCTGGAAAAAGACGGCATCATCCGCGGCTACCAGGCGATCATCGATCGCGAGCGCATGGGCGAAGGCCATGTCGCCTTCGTCCAGGTGAAATTGTCCGACACCCGCTCGGCCGCGCTCGACGCCTTCAACCGCGCCGTGCAGGCGGTGCCGGAGATCGAGCAATGCCATATGATGGCGTCGAGCTTCGATTATCTCCTGAAAGTCCGCACCACCGACATCGCCGCCTACCGCCGCGTGCTCGGCGAGCGCATCTCCGCCCTGCCCCACGTCGCCCAGACCTCGACCTTCGTGGCGATGGAGACGGTGAAGGATCGGTAGGCGCGCTGTTGCGGTGACGAACCTTTGATGCTGGCGGGACAGCGGGGCGCGCGAAGGATTGCTACCGAGCGGCCTTTATTCCGAGTCCTCACTCCGCCAGCGTCTTCAAAAACGCCACCAGCGCCGCGCGCTCGCGGTTCGAAAGCTGCAGCGGGTGGACCTCGGATACACCCTCGACACTGGCCGGCGCTTTCGAATAATGCGCCACCACCTCGTCGAGCGAAGAAAATTGCCCGGCATGCATGTAGGGCGCACGGGTGGCGGCGCCGCGCAGCGACGGCGTCTTGTAGGCGCGGACGAGTTCCGGTCCGGCCTTGACCATGAAGCGCAGCTCGCCGCAGGCGCTGGCGTCGCCATCGCGAAAGGCGCCGAAGCAGTTGAACGGATCGGCCTCGACCTGCGCCACCGCATCCATGCGGCCGCGATCCGGCGGCAGATTTGTAACCGGCGGCACGCCGGTGTTGTGAAAGCTGCCGTCGGTGAAACGCGGCCCGGTATGGCACGTCACGCAATTGGCCTTGCCGATGAACAGTTTTAGCCCGAGGATCTCCTCGGGCGAAAAGGCATCGTCGCCTTGCGGAGTCTGTATACCGGTATCCAAGGCGGCGGCGAACCGGTCGAAGCGCGTGTGCGGCGGCGCAATCGATCGCTCGAAGGCGGCGATCGCCTTGCCGATATTGGCGAAGACGCGGTTGACGCCCTGGGCCTGTGCATCGGACATGGCATTCCAGGCAGCCTTCTCGGCATCGCTGCCGAGCGGGCTGGCATTGGCCGGCACAGTCGAAAGGTCGGGCAGCGGCCCGAAGATGCGCTCGTAGCGCTCGCCGAATCGCGCCTTGATATAGTGCGCGTAGGCGGCGCGGTTGCCGGCCTGCTCCAGCGGATTTTCCAGCGGCGCCAGCGCCTGCGCCCAAAGACTGTCGCGCCGCCCGTCCCAGAACAACCATGCATCATGCGCGACGCCGGCCAGCGGCATGGTGCGCCGGTTGGTGCGGCCGACACCGACCGCTTGCGGCAGGTCGTCCTGGAACTGCCGGTCGATCTTGTGACAGGTCGAGCAGGAAACCTTGCCCTCGCCGCTCATCCCGACGTCGAAAAACAGCGTCGCGCCGAGGGCGGCCGCGGCCGGCACGTCGGCGAAGCGGTTTGTGGTGTCGGCTTTCAGCGGCGGCAGCGCCGACAGCGCCAGCGAGGCGATTGTCTTCTTTTCGGCATCGGAAAACTCTGGCTTGCCGCAGCCGGCAAGCACGGCCATCACCAGCAGCGCGAGAAGACGCGAAACGCGGTTCATCCCCAGCTCACAGCAGCACATTGAAGACGACCGTGTCGGATCCGGCCGCCGCGGAAATGGCGAAATGCAATTGCCACAATCCGCTCATCGTGAATTTCACCCCGTCGATGCGATAGCATCCGTCGCCCAGATAGTCGGTCGCCTGCGGGCTGGTCGGCAGACCGTGCCTGTGCTGCGGCATGCCCCCGGAAATGGTGATCGCGGCGCCCTCCACCGGGGTTCCCGCACCTGTCTTCAGGGTCAGCAGCCAGGATTGCAGCTCGCCTTGCCTGATGACACCCCGCTCCGGCTCGAAACTGGCCACAAACAGCCCGTTCGTCGTCTTCTTCGAGCGGGCGACTTCGGAGCCGGCAAGCCGAGGCGCGTGCGGCGCAGTCAGATAGACGGCGGCGAGAATGCCGGCCAGCAAGGCAGCCAGACCAACACCTGCCAGAACATAACGCCATAACGATGCCAAACCGTTTCCTCTTCCGGAGATAACGTCTCGCTGCGCAGCTTGCGTCCCGCCGTCCGCGTGAGAAAACGCCGCTGGCGCAAAAATCCGCCATGGCCAAGCATGGCGCTGCCGCTCGCAAAAAGCTACAGCACCGGGTCTTGGTTTTGTGCATGTCGTTATCCCAAAACCGCTGCGCAAGCTTTGGGCGACATGCACCAGGAGAGAGATTCATGACAGGAAACGGCGTCGCCTCGATCGGTGAATGCATGCTCGAACTTTCAGGCCAGGCGGGGCCGAACTGGCGCATGGGTTTTGCCGGCGACACGTTCAATACGCTGTGGGCGCTGCATGCGCTGAGCGGCGACCGGCCCGTGACCTATGTGTCGGCCTTCGGCGACGACCCGTTCTCGCGCGACCAGATCGGTTTCTTTGCGCAAAACGGCATCGGTATCGGCGCCAGCCCGATCATAACAGGCGCACGGCCCGGTCTCTATGCGATCACACTGACCGGCGCCGAACGCTCCTTCACCTACTGGCGCGGCGATGCGGCCGCAAGGCAGCTTGCCTCCGACGCGGCTGCGTTGGCGAAAAGCCTTGAAAATCAGGCGCTTGTTTACTTTTCCGGAATCACTTTGGCAATTCTGGATTACGCCGCGCGCAACACGCTGCTGGCGGCGGTGGCCAAGGCGCGCGCCGCCGGTTCGCTTGTCGCCTTCGATCCCAACTACCGGCCGCGGCTGTGGCACCGGCGCGAGGAAGCGCAGGCCGCGATCCTCGATGCCCTCGCAGCCACCGACATCGCGCTGCCGACCTTTCCCGACGAGCAGATGCTGTTCGGCGACGCAGCGCCGCAAGCAACCGCGGAACGGCTGGGGAAGCTGGTCGGCGAAGTCGTCGTCAAGAACGGCGAGGAGCCGGCGCTGATCGCCGCAAACCGGACCCCGCAACCCGTTCCGGCCGTGCATGTCGCCGCCCCCGTCGACACGACCGGCGCCGGCGATTCCTTCAATGGCGCCTATCTCGCCGCCCGGCTTGCCGGCCATCTCCCGACCGAGGCGGTGCTGCGCGCGCATCGCGTCGCCGCGGCTGTCGTCCAGGTGCGCGGCGCGCTGGCGCCATTCGAGACGTTAAGGGCGGCGTTCGAAGATTAATGCATGTCGCCCAAAAGCATGCCCTCGGGCCCGACCCGAGGGTGCGCAGCGGTTTTGCGATAACGACATGCATAAAAACAAGAACTTAAAGCGCGTTGCATGAATCCATTCAAACGCGACGCGCTTTAGGATCAAAACGAAATCAGACTGGCTGCCGCCAACGGCTGACAAGCTTGCAGCCAAAGGCGGTCACTATCCGCGCTTTTCGATGACGCCGTACAGAACGTTGCGGTTCTCGCCAAAGAACACCTGCGCCTCGACGGTGTTGCGGTCGACGCTGGCATTGATGATGTTCCACATATCGGCCTCCGATCGCAGCAGCAACACCCAGTCCATGAACGTCTCCCAATACCCGGCGTCAGGATTGCCCTCCGCGTAGTTCGCGAAGAGGAATGTCCCGTTCGGCTTCAACATCTGCAGGCAGGTTTTCGTGAGTTTCACGGCGACGTTGTGCGCAAGGTAGTCGTAAAGGCCAGAGGCGTAGATGAAGTCGAACTTGCCGAGCTTGTGGCCCCGCGTGAGCACGGTTCGCACCGAGCCGTCGATGGCCTCTACCGCGGTGCCCTGGAAGTCGCGCGTGATCAATCCAACGCTCTGAGGATCCTGATCGAGCGCAACCCAGCGCTTGAGACGGCCCTCCTGTAAGGCGGTCGAGCGATTGGCCTCCCTTAAATGGCCGGCCGCAATCGCCAGGACCTCGGCTTGCGGGCCATTTTCGGTCGCAATCTTATCGACATAGCGGGTCAGAAGATCACGCCGTTCCCGTGCCGCGATGGACGACGGCACATCCTTGGTATGGCTATAGAGCGCCTTGCCGGTCTCCGAGGCGTTTGCCACGCTCTCGGCCACGTGCGGATCGCAATAGATGTAGTCGAGCAACTGCGCGTCGCCGGAATAACCTCTGGGCTTGTTATGGGACCACCGCGTGAGCGGATCCTCAAGAAAGTACTCCAGGACCGGGTGGTTCTGCACTACCGGTATCAATGCCTGCCAAACGTCGGGATGAACCTTGGAACGCGTCGCGCTGAGGTACGACGTCACACGACGAATGATCTCGGCGGGGTCCTTTCGTTGCTCGATTTGCTGGTGTGTCGTGTGGAGAATGAGCGCAAGCTCTACGCGAGCGGTTTCGAACGCTTCGCTATGAGGCTCGAGCTTTTTTCGAGGGAGACTGGCGGCGATCATCTCGGCAGTAATCAGACTTTTGCCATCGAGGATGGTTGCCACCGCATGACTCCATAGTTACACTTAACTAGATATTAGCTAGATATTGCGTAAAATTTTATCTTTGCCAAGCCACATCTCCGGCATTTTAGCGGTGTCGTTAATTTCCCGCCAACCATGCTAGGTCTTTGGACGCTTCGCGGTGCGGAATCCGGATACGAGTTAACGAAAACCTATTTGCGCGACTGCATATTGTTTGCGAGGCGCCGCAATCGCTGTCGCGCCCGAGGAGTCGGCCGGCGTTGGGGGCAGAAGCTAGAAATGAGTTCGGAATACAAAGCCCCGTTCAAATGGGGTTTAGCGTGACGAACGAATGCGCGTCATCCGCATTGGCCGATATGGTCCATGCGGAACCGCTTGAGCTGCGGTACGAGCCGCGGTCCGACGAGCTCCGCAGCCTCTACTGGGAGGAAGGCCAAGCGAAGCGAAGGATGGACGCCAGGCCAGGGCTTTGGATCGCCGTCGCCATCTATCTGCTGTTTTCGGCAACGGATCTGCTGCTGATTCCGGATGTGGCAATCTATACGATCACGACGCGCTTCGCGGTCGGAGTGACTGCACTCTTGATCCTGGAAGCACAACTTCGCCGGGGGGTCGGAACGGAATGGATTGACGTGACTTGCGCCGCAGCCATCATCTTTGGCTATGTTGGTTGGTTGTGCCCGGCGGTTATGGGCGCGGACAAGGAAAGCGTCTCTTATTATATGGTCTTCGGTACTATCTTCATGATGGGCGCCAATCTTTTCTTCACATTCAGGTTTAATCTATCCATTGTAACTTCTGCTATAATCTTGTGTGTATTATACACCGTGAACTATTTCGTACCTTCTACGCTAACATACAAAATAGTATTAGGAATTTTTTACATTTCGTGTTTCATATTCACGTCGTATGTAAACTGGCGGTTGAACGAGGAACGTTACAACGTCTTCCTGAACGCCTTGGAAGCTAAAATCCAGCACAAGGAGGCCACCGAGCGCGGACAGGCGCTGTTGAATCTGTCGAGAACCGATCCGCTTACGGGTCTGGAGAATCGGCGGGCGATTGACGAGAAGCTGCGGGACTACTGGAGCGACTGGCAAAGGTCTGGCAGCAGCTTTGTGGCGATCCTCATCGACGTGGACTTCTTCAAAAGGTTCAATGACTATTACGGACATCAAGAGGGCGACCGCTGCCTGATTCTTGTCGCCAACGCCCTGGCCGATATGATTAAGCAGTACAATGGCTCAATCGGCCGCTACGGCGGTGAGGAATTCATTGTCCTGGCTCGGATGGAAAAAAGAGAACAGGTCGTGGATATTGCGGAAGCCATTCGAAGCACGGTGGAGAACCTCGCGCTTCCCCACGAGCAGCGCAGAGACGGTATCTCGGTTGTGACGGTGAGCGTTGGCGCTGCATTCACCAGGCCGCAGATTGGCGCCAAGCTGGAAAAAATCATCCACGAGGCCGATCGCGCCCTCTATCTGGCAAAAGCAGGCGGTCGAAATTGTACCTGGCTGTTCGATCCAAACGATCCCCAGAGCAGCGACGAGAGCGAGAATATTGCGGCTTTGCTGAAGATCGCGATCGGCCAGGATCTCGTTTCACTCGTCTATCAGCCCATCCAGAATGTCGCGTCGGGCCGAGTTGAAGCCGTCGAGGCTCTGATGCGCCTCAAAATGCTGGACGGTACATCGGTTCCGCCGAGCCTATTCATTCCCGTCGCGGAACGAACTGGTGCGGTCCTGGCGCTCGGGCGCTGGGCAATAAGGACAGTGTGCACTGAGCTTCTGGCGGACGATCACGTCGGTGTCGTCAGCGTCAACGTCTCTCCGATTCAGCTCAAGACGCCCGGCTTCGCGGCTTCTGTTGCGACCATTTTGAGCGAGACTGGCGTAGCCGGCAGCAGGCTGGCCCTCGAAATCACCGAAGGGCTGGAGATGGAGATGCACTCCGGCATTCTCCGCTGCATCAGCGACCTGAAGCTGCTAGGGATCAGGATATGGCTTGATGACTTCGGGACCGGCTTCGCGGGCCTGTCATGGCTTCGTCTAATCGATTTCGATACGGTGAAGGTCGACCGCTCGTTTCTCCATGACTGCGGTACCCCGAGGGGCAAGGCGATGCTGCAAGACATTATTGCCTTGGTCCGAAATCGCGGCCATAAAATCCTGGTCGAAGGGGTCGAAACCGACGAGCAGATGGCCATTGTACGCGAATTTGACATAGATAAAATCCAAGGCTTCCACGTCGGCCGTCCTGCTCCCGCCGCGAGTTTCCGGGCGAGACCGGTCATCTACAAACGCCCATTTTCGGTCGTTAAGTCCGCATGAATAGCGGCGGAGCGATCTGCGCTCCTGCAAGCCGTCGCCCCGCGCTCCCTCTGCAGATGATCCAGCGGCTGGCCGAGAACCTTGCCGTTTGAAATCGGCCGGCGGGAACGAGCACAGGGCGCCATTAGCGGTCGTTGCTGACCCTTCCATTCAATGTCGGCAGTTCGTGGGGAAGCCGTCGTTCCAGGTCCGTCTTAGTGCTTTGCTCAACGTGGCCAGCGGTCGACTTCGCCAACAAGAGCATGAATGTGAGTCCCGATGCGAAGTGGTTGTTCCCGTTGGTTGCCTGTAAGGAGCAAATTCGCACCACATCAATTTGCCGACGGCCCCTCCCCGAATAGATGCGGTTGCGAGTCGATTGCGAAACAATCCGTTTAATGCTAATGCAAATCATTCTCATTTGCATTTGTGGTGGCGATTGTGTCCGAAGTCAGCGCTTGGTTCCGCGAAAAGATCAGCAGGCGTGGGCTGCTGTGGGGCGGCCTGGCGGCGGCCGGAGGCTCGGCGATAGCGGGAACGGCGGCTGGCCAATCGGTCCATTCCGGCCATGGGGCGGCGTCGGCCGCGGACGCTGCACCGCCTCCAGCGCATTTGGCCGCCCACGGATCGATGATCACCGTCGGAGACGTGGACAACGAGCGCAACGGTTTCGATCCTTCCCGGATCGTGACGGACTGGGAAACGGGCTCGGTGTCGAAGCTTCCCGACGGACGAATCCTTCGGACTTTCGAGATCGAGGCGGTTGACAAGGAAATCGAAATCGCGCCGGGGATCATGTTCCCGGCCTGGACCTACAACGGGCGGGTGCCCGGGCCCGCGCTCAGGGCGACCGAAGGCGAGCACCTGCGGATGGTATTCCGCAACTCCGGCTCGCATCCCCACTCCATGCACTTCCACGGCATCCATGCCGCAAGGATGGACGGCGTCCCCGGTGCAGGCTTGATCGATCCGGGAGAAGAATTCGTCTACGAGTTCGATGCCAGGCCCTTCGGCTGCCATCTCTATCACTGTCATGCGCTGCCCCTGAAGCGGCATATCCACAAGGGCATGTACGGCCTTTTCGTGATCGACCCGGATCCGGCCCGCCATCCGGGGCTTGCCGATGTCGCCCGTTCCCGCTTGCTCGGCACGCCCGAGAACGCCGAATGGCAGGAATTCGCCATGGTGATGAACGGCTTCGACACCAACTTCGACAACGGGAACGAAGTCTATGCGGTGAATACCGTCGCACACGCGTACATGAAGCGGCCGATCAGGATCGTCCGCAACCGCCCAGTCCGCATCTATCTGGCCAATGTCGTCGAGTTCGATCCCATCAACTCGTTCCACTTGCACGCCAACTTCTTCGACTATTTCGAACAGGGGACGACGCTCACGCCGACCTTGAGGACGGTCGACTTGATCACTCAGGTGCAGGCGCAGCGCGGAATCCTCGAGTTTACCTACAAGGATCACGAGACCGGTCTCTACATGTTCCACCCGCATCAGTCGGAGTTCACCGAACTCGGCTGGACGGGCATGTTCGACGTGGTGGAGGCGGTCGCATGAACGAGGTCTCGCACATCGCCGCCGCCGACCCGACCGCTCCCGTCGGCTCCGGAAAATCGCGCGCCGCTTTGCTGTGGATGATCCTGCCGCTGGTCGCCCTCGGCCTGGCGATCACCTGGCTGCTGGTCTCTGACCCGCTCAGAAACTTCGGGAACGGCGCTCCGCCTGTGGAGAACCTGACTTTCGAGCGGACGATCCTTTCGTCCGACGGCATCCGCGTCCTCGTCCGCGCCGGCGGCTCGGAGCCGATGACGATCGCCCAGGTCCAGGTTGACGACGCATACTGGCAGTTCACGCAGGAACCCGCAGGACCGCTCGGCCGCGGCGCTACGGCATGGATCCACCTGCCCTTCCCCTGGGTGCTGGGGGAGGCGCATGCCATAAACATTGTCACCAAAACCGGGGCGACGTTCGAACACGAGATCGCAGTCGCTGTGTCGACCCCGACACGGGACGCAGGGAACCTTGCTTCCCAGGCGCTGCTCGGTGTCTTAGTCGGCCTCGTTCCGGTCGCCATCGGAATGATGTTTTATCCGGTGCTGCGCGGGGTCGGCCGCAACGGCATGAATTTCCTGCTCGCCCTGACTGTCGGCCTGCTGGCGTTCCTGTTAGTCGACGCCACGGCTGAAGCTTTCGAACTGGCGGCCGAGTCCGCCGCAATATTCCAGGGACAGGCGATGGTCGTCCTCGCAGCCGCTGCGAGTTTCCTCCTGCTGATGGCGGCCGGCCGCCGGGACGGAGTGCCGACCGGACTTGCGCTCGCCACCTTCATCGCGCTTGGAATCGGCCTGCACAATCTTGGCGAGGGGCTGGCCATCGGCGCTGCGTTCGCGGCAGGCGCGGCCGGATTGGGCACTTTCCTGGTGTTGGGCTTCATGCTGCACAACATCACCGAAGGCATCGGCATTTCCGCGCCGATGCTGAAGAAGCGCCCGCCTCTGTGGACCTTCGTCGGCTTGGCGCTTCTGGCGGGCGGTCCCGCCGTCATCGGACTTTGGATCGGAAGCCTGGCCTATGCGCCGCAGTGGTCGGCGCTGGCTCTCGCGGTCGGAGCGGGAGCCATTCTGCAGGTCATCGTCGAGGTCACTGCGTACCTGATGAGGTCGGACGGGAGAGGCCCTGCGGCGCTTACAGCGCCAGCCACGATGGCGGGATTGGCCGCAGGCGTTTCGTTCATGTATGTGACCGCTATGCTCGTCAAAGTCTGATCTGCCGCGGCGATAGTTTGTCCGGTCGCTCCTGCCGGATTGTCGCCTGTGAACTGCGGGCGCGGAGATCGGTTACGGCAAATAGCGGAGACGTGAGCGGGCATGCTCACGCTTCCGTGCGGTTGACACCCTGCCCGGATCGCATTTTAACGCTTAATTAACGAGAAGAAGCACGGGCATGGACTTATGGGATTTGAAGAAGCGCGAGGGCGGATTCTGGCCGCCGTTCTGCTCGGATTGGCGGCGACGGGGCAAGGCTTTCAGCCCGCCAGGCGCATTCGGGAGCAATGCTGACGGGCGATCCTACCACCCAGCCGATCGGGCATTACGAGTTCTGCAAAGCCAATCCTAAGGAATGTGCCATACGCACTCGCGACCTGTCTCCGGTGCAGATGTCGGAGGAGTTCCGGCAGCGGATCTCCGAGATCAACCGCGATGTGAATCGGTCCGTCGAGCCGATGCTCGACGTCGAACTGTTCGGCAAGGGGGAACTCTGGACCTACCCCGGGAAGGCGGGTGGATTGCGAGGACTACGTCCTCCAGAAGCGCCGTGTCCTCCGCGCGGTATTTGTCACACTCGTTCAAGGGTCGAGATCAAGGCGTAGAACCACTCAAACTACGAAGGCCATCAGCCACGCGTCAGGGAGTTGCCGTTTGGCGCAATAGCGCTGCAAGCGGCCGCGTGTCTTTTCTCCGCGACCCAAGCCTAGATACCGAACGGCATTGCGCCAGTAGATATTCTGCAACTGGTCCGACGTGAAGCCGGCGAGACGAAGTTGGGCGTCGAGATTTGCGAGATAGCGGCTGGACACGATCAAATGTGAGCCCAACCGTAAGCTGCCCCTTGTCGTTTGAATCCGATCAGCGAGCACAGAGCGCCGGTTCCGGACATTCGCGACCGCTCTTCACAGCGGCGCTTCGCGCCACGGTCAATCCGGCCCTCAGGCCGACCGTCGCCGCCCGTCAGACCCACCGGACCAGGTCTGGCTCATTGCTTCGTGTTCGCCTCCCGGAACGCCGCCTCTCCGGCGTCCGACACCTCGGCCCACTTCTTGTCGGCCGCTGGATCCGCGGCGTAGCTGTCGTGCCAGTTCCACCACTTGTAGGTCGGGGTCTGGGGATAGCCCTCGGGCGAGTCCTCCCAGACCTCCTGCCGGCCCAGCGGGGTGATGTCGAGGTAGTTCCAGGTGCCTCCCATCTGCTCGTCGCCGCGGTTGTTGATGAAGTAGGTACGGAACACGCGGTCGCCGTCGCGGATGAACACGTTGTGGCCGTGCCACTCGTCCACGCCGAAATCGGCGTCGAAGCTGTCGGTGATAGTGAACCACGGCATCTCCCAGCCCATGCGCGCCTTCAGCCGCGCGATATCAGCCTGCGGCGCACGCGAGACGAAGACGAGAGTGGTGTCACGGGCGTTCAGGTGGGCGACGTGGGCGACCTGGTCGGCCACCAGGGAGCAGCCGCGGCAGGCATGGTCGGGCCAGCCGAACACTCCCGGCTCGAAGAAGGCGCGGTAGACGATCAGCTGACGCCGACCATCGAACAGGTCGAGCAGGCTGGCCTTTCCGTGAGGCCCTTCGAACGCATAGGTCTTCTCCACCGCCATCCACGGCATCCGCCGGCGCTCGGCGGCCAGCGCGTCACGGGCGCGGGTCTGGGCCTTTTCCTTCACGAGCAGCTGCTCGCGGGCCGCCTCCCACGCCTGCGGCGACACGACCGGTGGTGTGTGCATGGCAGTCTGTCCGCTTTTCCGTCCGCTCTTGGCTGATGAAGTCATGGCGTTGATACCTCCTGATCTGGGCGAATTCCCGCGCCTCATGGCTGACACGCGGTTCCATTCGCTGCTCACCACTGGTTGTTGGGCATGAGCTAGTTTGGCACCGGAAAGCGAACAGTGGGAGTAACAAGTGTGGCGGTATTCCGATGCCGTCTTGACCGGCCGGCATCTGAAACCCTCCGCACGAAAAGACATCGGCATTTCAGATAGTTCCATCGGAACAAGAAAGCGGTACGGGACGTTACTTGAGGTCGGGGATACCGTCACGAGTAACACACTGGCCACAGCGGCGGACACGGCTGAGCACTTAAAGGAACGAACCACCGGCAAACTCAGGACGTTTGCCAAACGCAATTCGCAACTCGACGGAAACGCAGTTTGATCGCCAGCGTCCTCGGTCCCACCCCGAACACCAGATTGTCCGGCCGAACACGAAGCTCCGAAATGGCTTCGCCGATCGACAAAATTCTGGCTGGCCACGACCCCCTTAAACTGGAAATCGGGGGAGCCGATTGGTGGACGGTTCATCGCGGCTTGTCGCCTATCCTGGGTACGGCCATTCACAACGGTCATGAGGTCCGCGGTGCCGTCGAGGCGTTGCTGGCGATCTCCGACGACGACCGGTTGCGGGAGGAAGATCCTTTCACCGAGTTCGTCATTCGAGATGTACCCAACCGTATCGTATTCCACCGGTCGCGTTTCGAGGTCGACCTCAACCGCGCTCGCGAGGCGGCGGTCTACCTCTCGCCCGAACAGGCCTGGGGCATGGACATCTGGAGCGAGAAACCCGCGCCCGAAACGGTCGAGGATTCGCTCCGTGTGCACGACGACTATTATTCGATGCTAAGACAGGTTTTACGCGGGCTTGAAGAGCGCCATGGACGTTTCGTCGTGCTCGACATTCACAGCTACAATCACCGTCGTGGCGGGCCAGACGCGGCGCCATCCGATCCGGAAACCGCGCCCGATATCAACATCGGCACCTTCTCTATGGACCGTGAACGATGGGCACATGTCGTTGAACAGTTCATAGCCGCGTTGCGCATGTTCGAGTTCCGCGGGCGCCGGATGGACGTGCGCGAGAATGTCGCTTTTGAAGGCAGGGGCGAGCAAACGCGGTTCATTCACGAAGCCTTCCCGGAGACCGGCTGTGCTGTCGCCGTCGAGTTAAAAAAATTCTTCATGGACGAATGGACCGGATTGCCCGATCAGGCCGCGCTGGTCGCGATGCGTGCTATGATCCGTTCAACGCTGCCGATCCTGGAGGATAGACTGCAAGCGACGAGATGAGCAAAGCGCGAGTAAGCGACAGGCCGGCGAAAGCGCTCGATATGGCGCTTGTAGAAGATGTTCTCGCCGATATCGACGCTGGGAAACCGGTTCGGCGAGATCTTGAAGGTGGCGGGCGCCTCCACATCGATCGCGCGCTTCCCTTCCTTTGCGTTCATTTGATCGACGGGCGTGAAGACGATGCGGCGCGGGATGTGGCATCGTCCAACGCGTCTTACCTTATCACTCCCGATCTGGATGCCGCCGTTCTGGTAATCGAAGCCATAGGCTCCGCCATGGCGAAACGCTTCGGCGCCTTCGTGCTGCTGGACGTCGGCGAGTTGGAACGGGATAGGCTACTCAGTGATGACGCCCCGTTTCTTCCACCTTTCGAGATCACGCTTTCCGCCACCGATCAACGAGCGATCCGCACTGCCCTCGACAGCTTTGCTTCGGCGGTCGAGAGCGTGGAGGTCAAGTTCCGTTCTCCGCGTCTCGATAAACGTCGTTCAGCGGACGACCCGCACGCGCGCCTTGCTGCGCGTCTCATTGGCCTTCCCTGTCTCACCGTGCGTTTCGCGCCGATCTATCGACAGCCCGACTCCGACGAGATCTATCCCGATCTGCGGGCAAGGCTGATCGCCAATATCTTCGATGCCGGACTGCAGGCCATTGCCGCCTTCGTCAAAGCCACCGGCATTCTGAGCCTGCCAACGCACCGCGCGCTCGGAAGGCAGGCCTTCGTCGACTCAGTCAGCCGCGCCGATCGGAGCATCGACGACATCGTGGCGACCTTCGACTTTCTTCTGGCTGTAACACCGATCAACGCCGACGCGGCGTGGCGGGAATTCGAGGCCAGCAGATTCCAGCATGCGCCAAGGTTCCTCTATCGGCCGCTGGCCGTTCAGGTGGATGTCGAGAAGAGCAAGCTCTTCTCGATCGACTTCGATCGCTTTGAGGATCCCGTGCTTTTCAACCTATATCGCGAAAAGCAGCAGGAACTCGATCTGCAACTTTCGATGCTGTCCGCCCGGGAGACGACACGTTTCGTCGAGTTGGGCCGCGCGCTCTACGGTCGTGTCGAGCCTGCATTGTTTGATGCTGCGAAAGACATTCTGGCGAAAACGGCGAATGCAGGAGGCAACCAGGTGGGGGATGGCGAGCACGGCGAAAGCGCCGATTGCTTTTTCGTAGAGCGCCAGGCGCGTTCGATGATCGAAATCTATCGCAGGCAGCATTCCGGTTTCGAACCGATGATCGAATTGCGCGACGATCTGCCGGCTGGCCTGATGGTTTCGGGTTCCCGCCTTCTAATCTCACGCAGTACAAACATGGCGCGCCACAGGGTCGAGGCGCTGCTCAGCCATGAGATCGGTGTCCATCTGCTGACCTACTTCAATGGGTCGGCTCAAGGGCTGCGCCTCTTCCGATCGGGCCTTGCCGGATATGAGGGCGTGCAGGAAGGGCTCGCGGTCTTCGCCGAGTATCTGGCAGGCGGCATGACAAGAGGGCGTGTGCGTCTCATCGCCGCTCGCGTGGTTGCTTGCGCGGCCATGCTCGAGGGTGCATCGTTCCAGGAAACCTTCCTGGTTCTGGTTCGCGACTACGGTTTCACCGAAATTGGCGCTTTCAATCTGACCCTTAGGCTATTTCGTGGTGGTGGCCTCGCGAAGGACGCGATCTACCTGCGCGGCCTCCTCGAGGTGCTCGACCATCTCGGAAAGGGCGGAGCGCTCGATCCGTTCTGGATGGGGAAGATTTCGGCGTCGCATTTTGGTGTCATGCAGGAATTGAACCTGCGCGGCCTGCTCAGGGCGCCAGAGATAACGCCTGCCTTTTTGTTCGATCCGCAGGCAGAGCGGCGTCTCGAAAAGGCACGATCGGGGCTCTCGCCAGTCGAAATGATCGCAACCTAGGGGCTCTTGATGCGCATTGCATTCTTCGTCAATTCGATCGAACGCGAAACGCCTCACTATACAACCACCTTGCTCGCACTGGGGGCGCTCAGCCGCGGTCACGAAATCTCCTATCTGACGCCCGACGATTTCGTGCTGCGTCCCGACGACAGCCTCATGGTCCGCGCTATCACTTTGCCGAGCTCGACTTACAAGAAGCCGGAGACGCTGTACAAGGATTTGCAGAGCGACAGGACCGAGATCAAGACGATCGACGTTCGCGAGATCGACATCATCTTTCTGCGGAACGACCCCTCGCTGGACGCCGCCGATCGCCCGTGGGCAGTGAATGTCGGCGCGATGTTCGGGCGCCTTGCGGCCGAGCGCGGCGCGCTCGTCGTCAACGATCCGGGTGGGCTGGCCCTCGCCCAAAACAAGCTCTACTTCCAGGACTTTCCCAAAGCCGTGCGACCGGTCACGCTGATTTCCAAGAGCATCGAAGAGATCCGCGCCTTCATCAAGCAGCAGCCCAAAGGCGCTATCGTCAAGCCACTGCAGGGATCCGGCGGCAGGAACGTCTTCAAGATCGACTCGCCAAAGGACGCCAACCTCAACCAGATCTTCGAAGCGGTCAGCGGGGAAGGCTATCTGATTGCGCAGGGCTACCTGCCCGAAGCCAAGGCCGGCGATGTCCGTCTCTTCGTGATGAATGGAAAGGCGCTGGAACGCGACGGCAAATATGCCGCCTTTCGCCGCGTGCCTGCAAAGGGCGAGGTTCGCTCCAACATCCACGTCGCGGGCACCGCCGAGAGGGTGGAGGTAACGAACACCATGCTTTCCGTCGCCGAGATGGTGCGACCGAAACTCGTTCAGGACGGGATGTTCCTCGTTGGGCTCGATATTGTCGGAGACAAGCTCCTGGAGATCAATGTGTTCACTCCTGGCGGGCTTTCGAGCATGTCGGAAATGTACCAAACAAATTTTGCCGAGAGCGTGATCATCTCCCTCGAAAACAAGCTTTCAATACGAGCCGCTTATCCCGCCTCGATGTCCAATCGAGAACTCGCGGCATTATGAATTGTCAAGTAAACGCGACAGAGCGTTCAGCCAAAGGACGCTCTAGTGGTGAAATCCTGACGCTTGGTACTGTTTGTAAAAAGCGGAAATGGGTGATTTCGTGCCGTTCGATTGCCGACTGGAAACGAGCAACCAGCGCCAAAAGCGGTCATCCACCGCCAGTTCTCGAATGACCGCAGTTGGGCCGGAAGCGGAAGATCCGCTTTCGGGATGATTGGGCTAAAAAGCCGACCTTCGCGTCCAGCATAGCGTGGACTGCTTTGCGCCATTTGCGGTCATTTGTGCCCGGCAAGATGGAAGCCTCGATCGAGTCCTTTTGCTGACCTTTTCGATTCAACACTGCCGAAGTCCAGAGGCTCGAGCGCCACCTACTCGTGCTTATCCGCAGACATCGCCTGCCTGCACTCGGATATGAACCGAGCGGCTGGCTCATCACACGTTGGCGGCGTCAAAATACCGATCTCCCTGAAGGTTTCCGCCTCGCCTAGCTCTATGACGCGCACGCCCCGGAAATGATCCGCGTAGGCTTCCGCTCTCGGCACGATTGCGACGCCCATGCCGTCGGCAACCATGCTCAACAGGGCAGGAATGTCGTCTATCTCGACCCATTCGTCGACCAGAACGCCTTGTTGTTCGATCAAACGCTCTACCAGCCGCCCGCCGAACGAATGACGGTTGTATCTCAGGAAGGCGTGTCTCTTCATCGCGGCTTTCCAATCCATGTCGTCAGTTCCTGGCGGCGCCACCAAGACGAAACGCTCCTGCACCAACGACTCCCACCGTACGGTCGGCGGCAATCCGAAGCCTGGCCGGATAATGACGGCAACGTCCAATCCGCCTGCGTCCAGGCGATCCAGCAGCTCTAGTGAAGTTCCCGGCACGATCTCGATGTAAAAACCGGGGAACGCGGGATGGAAAGCCTTCAAAGCGCGCCGAAGGATCGTCGGTTGCACGGACGAGATTGCACCAATCCGGAGGCGCCCGGTTCGGGCTGACCAATCCAAGGGCTTGGTCAGCGTCTCAACACCAGCAAGAACCTCCTGCGCTCGCGCCAACACAGTGCGCCCAGTCTGGTTCAGGGTGGCCGAGCGGCCGGTCCGGTCGAAGAGCCGCACCCCGAGCTTTTCTTCGAGACGCTTCATCTGCCCGCTAACGGCGGCCTGCGTCAGACCAATCCGAGCGCCAGCAGCCGCGAAAGTGCCATATCGGGCGACCGCCGACAGCGTTCTCAGTTCAGTGATCATGCAGCATTGATAACTTTTGGTTGGGCTGACGGCAATTATATACAGTTTTTTGTTTTACTCGGAATCCTCTATCTGTCGGTCATCCTCAGAATGGAGTTTCAACGATGACCGACCAGACCATCCGCCCCTTCCATCTCGCCTTTCCGGTCGACGACCTCGAAGCCGCGCGCAGCTTCTACAAAGATCTTCTTGGTTGCGGGGAAGGCCGCAGCTCACCCGACTGGATCGATTTCGACTTTCACGGCCATCAGATCGTCGCGCACCTGGCGCCCGAAGAAACCGGCAAAGCCCGGACGAATGCCGTCGATGGCCACGGCGTGCCGGTCCGTCATTTTGGAATCGTTCTCTCGATGGAGGAATGGCAGAAGACCGCTGATCGTCTGACGGAAGCTGGAATGAACTTCGTGATCGCTCCCTACATCCGCTTCAAAGGCCAGCTCGGCGAGCAGGCAACGATGTTCTTCAACGATCCGGCTGGCAACGCCATCGAGATGAAGGCTTTCAAGGATATCGGCCAACTATTCGCGAAGTGAAGCCGCGAGACCGAGAGTTGCGCCATCCATTCAAGTTCGTCACGTGTAGCACCAGCCTTACCAATATCACGTTCAATCAACTGAAAGGACAACAGAATGACCAATCCGACATACGTTCAGGAATACGAGGCAATCGTCGAAGTGCTGAACAAGTACAACGAAGGTGGAGCAAAAGCGGACAGCTCGATCATGCGCCCGGCCTTCAGCGAACATGCGACTATGTTCCGCATCGAGAACAGCAAACTGGAAGGGGGGCCAATCGAAGGGCTTTTCAAAACGATCGACACCGCGTTCCGGCCATCGCCGGAGGCGAAGGCCGCTATCGTGCGCATCGATATCGTTGGTACCGTAGCGAACGCCCGCGTCGATACAGACAATATCTCGGGGTTTCGCTTCACGGATTTTTTCAATCTGGTGAAGGTCGACGGTCAGTGGACGGTGGTCAACAAGATCTACCACGCGCACGATAGCAACTGATCGAACGCCGGCGCATGCGACGAGAGCTTCGGTTCTCATCAGCGCCGGCCGCACTGTTTCGATCATCGAGACTCCCGCGTAGTTACAGAAGGAACATGACGATGTCCAAAATCTTCATCGTCGGCGGCGCCGGAAAAGTGGGCCGTCGTCTTGCTCAGCAACTTTCTGAGCGTGGTCACGAGCCGCTCTCCCTTTACCGCAAACCTGAACAGCGTGACGAACTGACCGCGCTCGGAGCCACGCCGATTGACGGCGATCTCATCAGTCTGTCCGTCGAGGATTTGGCGGACATGATGAAGGGCTGTGGCACTGCCGTCTTCAGCGCCGGAGCCGGCGGCGCGGGGATGGAAGTCACCAACGCCATCGACGGGGCCGGGCTCGAAAAGGCGGTGGAAGCCGCGAAGGTCGCAGGAATCCAGCGATTCCTGCTGGTCTCGGTTTTCCCCGACGCACTGCGCGACCAAGAGCGCAAAGAGGGCTTCGAGAACTATATCAAGGTCAAGAAGTTGGCGGACGCTTATCTTGTCGCCAGCGGCCTCGATTACGTCATAGTGCGGCCCGGCACGCTGACCGAAGAGACAGGCCGCGGACGCGTGCGCGCCGACCTCGCCATTCCCTACGGCGAGGTGCCGCGGGACGACGTTGCCGCCGTTCTGGCCGAGCTCGTAGACCGGCCGGGCGTTACCAGGACGATCATCGAGCTAACCGAAGGAGAGATGCCGGTCTCCGATGCCATCGCGCGTCTCGCGTAAAAGCGCGCGATCATGATACATGGGGTTCGGCCGGTGCTCGCCAGCGAGTTGCCTTCAAGGCGAAGAAAGGCTCAAAGCGGGAGGTCGAGCAAGGGGAGTAAGGGTGGTCGGCGCTCATAGAGCGACGACCGGTTTGTCCGCGACAGCTGCCACTCGCATTACCCCGATCGAAGGTCGTCAACGGTCACGGGCGTGAATTCGACTGCGGTCGAACGAACTTCCGCAAAGGGTGTGGATTTTCTGCCGTTCGTCTCGATCATTGGAACGAGCAACGAGCGCCAATTGCCGACCTTCCGGGCGCTTCTCCAGAGCCGCCCTTCGCGTTCCGACCGGTGTCGACCCAACACAGTCCTTCTCGAAAGGAAATTGGAACGTCCGGACTTTGGCTCAACTTCGCCTTTCCCAAAGGGATGCTCGACCGCAATTCAGTCTTAGGCCGGAGACGCCTCAAGGATGGAAATGGGACCTTGGGTCTGAATCACTTGTTCAAGCCGTAGCCCGGCGGCGTCGAACAGGCTGGCATACTGTGCCTCCGTCCTCTCCAGGCCGCCGGTGACGGCGAGCATGACCACGTCGATTTCTTTAATCAGGTCCGGTTCGTCACCAGGCGGCACGAGCGTCTCGGCCACGAGCACCCTCCCGTTCGGCAGCATAGCCTTGCGGCAATTTCGCAGGATCGCCGCAGCACGCCCATCGTCCCAATCGTGAACGACCTTCTTAATGACGTAGACGTCACCACTGGGAAGGCTCTCAAAGAAATCACCGGCGATAAATTCGGTGCGCGGCAGGTCGCCTCCGGCACCCTCATGTGCCGCCGCGACGCCCGAAGGCAGATCGAAAAGCACGCCGCCCAAATGGGGGTTGCGGGCCAGGATCGCCGAGAGAAGCTGACCATGTCCGCCGCCAACGTCGATGATCCGCGTGAACGGCCTGAAGTCATAAGCTTCGGCAACGGCCTCGTTGCTGCCTTGGCTCAAGGCGACCATGGCACGCTGAAACACGGCAGCCTGCTCGGGGTGTTCCGACAGCCAGTCAAATCTTGGGCTCCCGAACACCTTGTCGAAAGCTGGCATTCCTGTGCGGACAGAATACAGGAGTTGCTCGAAGGCAAGATAAGCCTCGCTGTTGATCATACGCACGAAGTCACGGGGACCCGGCCGATCGGAGCGCAGCACTGCGCCAACCTCGGTCAACTCGAAATGCCGGGGCAATACTTCCCTGAAGACACCTTCAGCCGCGAGAAGTCGAATGACACGATAAAGCGCGTCAGCATCTGACCGAGTGGCAACCGCCAGTTCATCCACCGACTGCTCGCCGGCGGCCAGGAGATCGGGGACACCAAGTTCGATCACGACGCGCAGCGCCTGTGACACGGCGAACCCGAATCCTAGCCTCATGATCTGTTGCGACGGGTTGGGCATTGCTTTTTCCTCGAGTGTCAACGCACGTTAGCAGAATGGAGCGAGCGTAACGCTTCCCCAAATTGGAGGATCACGAGGTGGCTGTCGAGAGCCTCGGTTCGCTCAGACACTGTCACGGAAGGCCCGGAAAGGTAGTGCAGTCCGGTCGTTGGTCAGAACTTCGGCGACGACGACCTTCGTCCCACCCGGCGGGACCTTTCCGAGCCACATCGGGCAATCTGAAGGCTGAACGCACCAACCGACCACGTGCGCCAGAAGCCGTCATTGCCGAGCAGATACTCTAACGTCGCGTTCTGGGCCGGAAGCGGAAGATCCGCTTTCGGGATGATTGGGCTAAAAAGCCGACCTTCGCGTCCAGCATAGCGTGGACTGCTTTGCGCCAAAAGTAGACATTACTACCAATCAAGCCGGAATGCGCTGCCACAGCTGTATGGCAGCTGCCAAAGCTGGTCGGCACGGTTGGACTTGATCATTTTGCAAAGACACGAAAGGCTGAAATCTCTCAAACATGAGAGGCGGCGGGCAGGGCCTATGAGGATCTGTCCGCCACCCTTTTGCTGCCTTGGTGATTAAGCCGCGCTGTAGAGCCGCCGCTCGACCAGGCCGCTGCCCTTCAGCGAATGCAGTGCCTTGGCGATTGCCAGGACCGCAAGGTCGGTCAGAGGCTCGACGATAACGACAAGCATATAGGCGCCGCCAAAGGTGGTGATGGCCATTGCGTTCTCGGCGGTGAAGCCCCTGCCATAGAACGCCCAGAACGCAACCCATGCCACCACGCCCGCCTGATAGGCCGTCGAAAGCGCAAGCGTCTGGCGGAAACCGAGCCTCCATCCGGCGGGTTCGTTCCCTGGAGGCTTTCGGGCGCCGGCCCCGGCGCAGGCCAACACGTGGATGGCCGGCATCCGAAACCCATCACAGTAGCGGTCATTGTCTGCCACGGCGGGCAAGGGCAGGAGTCGACCCCCTTTTGGGACTTTCATCATGGTCCACCGAGCGGCGGCTTTCGAGCGTCTTTCCCGTCATTCATGCCAGTGCCCTCCCGCCGTGGGGCATCGGCAAGCTTCCCCGCGCCGCCTCGCCCCGATCGGCTCCGTGTGGAGGTCTGCACAGCATGGCATGGGCTGACCGGCTTCGGGGGCGGCGTTGCAGCTCACTTCGGGAGAGGCTAAAGTCGAGACAGGCTGCATAATATGCCGAGGAGCACCTGATATGGCGGAGGGCGCGACGGTCCGCTGGCTGGTTCGTCTCACGCCAGTTGCGGGTCGCAAAGTCGACGATCTCCTGAAGGTTCCACTGAGCCTTGATGTCTGGGAACGGGAAGCTGACGCCGTCGTGGCGGTTGCCTCAGAGCAGACGATTGCCGAGCTCGAGCGCCGACGAATAGCTGGCGTCGAGCGCCTCCGCACGATCGCCGACCTGGAAAGTGGAGCACCCAGCTCCGATCACCTCGACGGGCAATCCGAGGGTCCTTGATCAGGCTCGCTTTATCGAAGGAAGGAGATGGTCGCATGAACCTGATCGCCAAGGTCACGTCTTCGGGACTGCAGAAGCCGCTTGGGGACGTTCTTCGAGTGCCGCTGGGCATCGACGTTTGGGAGGTCAAGCCGGATCACCTGATCCTTCGTGCAACCGAGGCTCAGCTGGACCGCCTGTCCAGCATGGGCTACCTCGTCGAGCAACTCGAGGATGTGGCGCGGCACCTGTCCACCTTCGCCAGCGCCGAGGCGGCGGAGCAGTATCATTCGGCAGCCAGCCTGGAGGAGGAGCTGCGGCAGCTTGCGGAAGCGAAGCCGGACATCGCCCAATTGATCGAGATCGGCCGAAGTATCGAGGGCCGGCCCATCCTTGCCTTGCGGATCGGGGACCGTCGCGGCGGTGTTCCCAAGGTTCTCTTCATGGGCTGCCACCACGCGCGCGAGTGGATCGCCGTGGAAGTGCCCTTCCTGCTCGCCAAGGAACTCGTCGAGCGGGCTGACGAGGCGCCGATCGCAGGTTGGCTTACGAGCGGAGAAGTCTGGGTCGCCCCGCTGGTCAACCCGGACGGCCATGAACACAGCCGGGCACAAGAGCGGCTTTGGCGCAAGAACCGCCGCAGGAACGACGACGGCTCGTTCGGTGTGGACCCGAACCGCAACTATGGCTACATGTGGGGCATTCTTGACGTGCCCACTTCCAGCCACGTGCCGAGCGACGAGACCTATGTCGGCCCGCGCGCTTTCTCCGAGCCGGAGACCCAGGCGGTCCGCGATCTCATAGGCTGCGAACGCTTCGCCGGCGTGATCACCTATCACAGCTACTCTCAGCTCATACTCTACCCCTGGGGCTACACGGAGAAGCCCATACCGGACGTTCAGCATCGGGAGCAGATGGTGGGGATGGCCCAGGAGATGCAAACCCTGATTAAGGGGGTGCATGGCAAGATCTATGTCCCGCAGCAGTCTTCCGAGCTCTACCCAACCGCGGGCGATACAACGGATTGGACCTACGGGACCTACGGCATACCGTCGTTCACGGTCGAACTCAGGCCGCGCACCTTCGAAGAAGGCGGGTTCATCCTGCCGCCAGACCAGATCCTGGCGACCTGGGAGGAGAACCGTCCGGCTGCATTCCGGTTCGTCGAACAGCTCCTGGCGGCGCCTGTGGCAGCATAGGAGGCGGAGGACGACCGGTCCCGGAATTCCGGAACGAGTTCGGAGGAACCGGTTGCGATCATCGAGCTAGAGCGGGATGAATTTAGGTTGGCGCATAGCCGGCCTCGATGAAGTAATTTCTGCATTCGGTTGAAGTGACAGTGCCGAGGATTTGGCCGATGGCGTCACAGACGGTCTCGACCGTTCGCTTGGCAGCCTTGCGCAGCCAATGCTTGAGCTTGGCGAAGAATTTCTCAATAGGGTTGAGGTCGGGGGAGTATTTCGGCAGCAAGAACAGCCTGGCGCCGGCCGAGCGGATGGCACGGCGCACGGCCTTGCCCTTGTGCGAACCGAGATTGTCCATGATGACGATGTCACCGGGCTTGAGGGTTGGGACGAGAACCGCATCGACATAGAGCTGGAAACGCTCGCCGTTGATCGGTCCGTCGATCAGCCATGGTGCATCGACACGGTCGTGGCGCAGTGCCGCCAAGAAGGTCATGGTCTTCCAATGACCGTGCGGCACCTTGGCCTTGATCCTCTCGCCGCGCGGCGCCCATCCTCTGAGCGGCGCCATATTGGTCTTGGTCCAGGTCTCGTCGATGAACACCAGGCGGGAAGGATCGATGCGGTCCTGATACTTTACCCACTGTGCCCGCCGGCGCGCCACATCCGGGCGATCCTGCTCACTGGCGATCAGCGTCTTTTTTTGTGACTGAGCTTCTCGGCGTGAACGAACTCCCACACCGAGCGGTAATCGACCTTCAGGCCGTGATCGCCAAGCTCGGCCACAAGACCGCGCAGTGTGAACTCCGCCGCCCGGCAGCGCCGCAGCAGCCACTCCCGATGCTCTCCGGCAATCTTCTTCGGTCTGTGCCCACCCATCTTGCCGGGTGTCAGCTTGTTCGTCTCGCGCAAGCGGCGCACCCATCGGATGACCGTGCTGATTCCAACCCCGTAGCGCTCTGCCGCCTGACGTCGCGACAGGCCCTCCTGCTCAACCGACGCTACCACCCGCGTGCGAAGATCCATCGAGTAAGGCTTGCCCATCCATGCTGGCCTCCTGACCCAGCCAGCAGGTTGAATCAGATTTGCTCGCCTTCGGGAATCCCCTTTCGATTCAGACTCAATTCATCCCGCTCTAGCCGAAGGAGAAACGCCGGTCTCCGAAGCCACGCGCGTTCCGCGTAAAACGCGCGCGATCAAGATGCTTGGGGTTCGGCCGGTGAGCCCATCTGGGCCGCATTTTCGGTTGCTGGCGAGAGACCGTCTGCCGCCCCTTGCACTGTTCGGCGAAGTAGACGAGCGTCTGGGTTTTCCATCTCGAGGGCGCCTCAAGCAGCATGGCGCCCGACCTGTCAGACTGGAGGACCTTGGCGATTTCCTCTTCGACGTCGGCAAATCGCGTGTACGGACGGCCGTCTCTACCGAGGTTAGTGGCACGGGGCGAAGCATGAGTGCATCTGGTGTCGATCCCCCTCAAGCCGGCATTCTGCTGAGTTGGAAAAAGCGCAGGGAGGATTTTTTTGAAGAATTCGCGAAAATCTTTCGGCTAGCAATCAAACAGCGCCCGGCCCCGGCTTGGACGGTCACTCAGCCTAGGATTGTCGCGACGAGGCTATCGCGGACGGCGGATGAGCGGGATATGAGCAAAGCCGTTATGGCGCTGTTCGTTGTTTGTTCGCAGAAGGTCGCATAAGATTGCAGAGAGGAATGCGTTGAACGGATCTAGCCGTAACGGACCTTTCCATTCGGCCAACCTCAATGACTGAAAACGGGCGAGTTGCAGACGTTCGGCATCAGCCGCCCGAACCCAGATAGCGGAGTGATATTGAGCAACACCCTATCTCGGCCTGTGATCGTCGCAATGCCGGCTGGGAGTAAGGGCGGCGCGCTAACGGTTCTAGTCTAGGGATCTATCTCGCGGGATTGCCACGTATGTTTTGATCGGCCGCCGTGGGTCTCAGTGGTGCCGGATCGATAGTAATGTTCGGCCGACTACCCTTCAGGTCGCCCTCACGCCAATTCGACATGCCACCGAAAGAAACTATTGGTACGTGTTGGCTCGTGGTTCGATGTTGGCAATCACCTTGAAAGGGTGGGCTTCCTGCCGCGCTTCATCGAGCAGCTTCCCGAGCAACTCCCGCTCCACTTCCGTCACCCGCTCATCGACGTCGAACCGGACGGCTTGCTGGTCGCGCACTATTCCAACACCATGGACGCCGCACTTGCCGAGGTACTTGGCACTCAGCTTTGATTTGGCATCTTCAAGTGATTGCGGCAATATCCGCTCCGTCGACCAACTCTATCTCAAGTTCAGAAAGCACATCACTTATTTGGTTTGCGACGCCATAATTTCCAGATGGAGGACCGGCAAAATACAGTCCAACACCCCGCTTCTTGCCCAATTCGACCACCAATGAGCCGCTGTCGCCGCCGAGCCCGAATGCCAGCGCGCCAAAGATGGATTCAACACGAATTTGATTCTGGAACAATCCTACGATGCTTGCATCACTGTGATTCATCCCGATCAAGGCATCGTAGGCGATGTCCGTCACGATGCCTTCGGTATAGCCCGTCGTTCGCCCATGTTTGCAAACGCTCATCCCAACAGTTGCAGCCGCTGTTCCCTTGATGCTTCCGATTGTACATATCTCGGGCCGCCATTGGATATCGGGCGCAAACTTTGCGATTGCTCCGTCCACTCTGTTCGGCGCGCCCGACAGGTCGATGGGAGTAAACCGCACTAAGTCAGCCACATAGGCCTGGCTATCGCCCCCATCCGCTGGGCCAGGCTGATATATATCGTCGCCCGGATAGCCTTTGTTCACGTTGGCTAAGACGTGATTGTTGCTAAGAATATGAACTTGCTGTGGATTGTCGCCCTGTCGACGCGAGCGACAAAAGTAGCCGAGTGTCCCTGCAGTGATATCACGGTGGGCCACGCTTATGCCGGCAACAAGAGGCCTCTGTTTCCCTTTCCGTGAGTCAGAACACGTCGGAACCGCCGCCGCTGGAGCAGCCTGCCCCGTCGCCGTTCTGGGTCTGCGCGCTAATGCAAATGCAGGAGCGGATTCAATAATGTCGGTGGGGATACCATCAATTGTTTCGGGAATCCGATCCCTGGGGGACAACAGGCTCGGCGCGATTTTCTGAACAACGTGAACACGCACAACCATATCGTCTGTCGTAGCCTGCCCGTTCACAAACTTGTGCCCTATACCGACTGCGTGGACATTGAGGCGAGCTCCGGCCACCGCCTCATCCACACTCATCGTTTGAACACGTGCAACAACCTTGCTCCGAAAACCCAGCGGAAGATAACGTGCGCTTAAAGACTGTTTAGCCTCGAGTACGTCCATCTAAGCTATCCTTATTCGGGCACGGCTTTGTTTAGAACTGACAACGCGCCGGCGGCGCGGCAATCGAAGGCGAGCGTCGCCCACCGCTGGGGCGGTGGAACCGCGAACGCTATGACCTGCTCGGCCACACCCTCACCGATCTTTTGGCCCGCAACCACATCGGAGCGAAAATGGACCCCGGCCCACATGCGCGCGTCGGCCGCCTGCTTGGCCGTCACGCTCCATCAGCGCGGAGTAGCCCACCACATCGGCAGCAAGAATGGCAGCAAGCTTGCGATCCACGACGGCGTTCTTTAAGACCACCTATGCCCGAGGAATGCACCATAGCAGAAGTCGGAGGCATTGTATCGCCGCAAGGCCCTTTGCTGTGCATGCACCGGAAGGTCTGGAATGGGTCAAACCCGGACATCATGCCGCCTCAGCCGAACGTCTGCTTTCAGGAAGTCGCAAACTGATCTTTTACGGCTGACAGTGGGCGCATTGCTGCCATTCGCAACGAGCAGAATGAAGGTCTCCGATGGGTCATGGAGCGCCGCTTCGAGATAACGGCGCTCTGCATTCCTCTACAATTCGACTTGTTCGGAAATTGCCAATGCATCGTCCACTTCGATGCCGAGATAGCGGACGGTGCTTTCAAGCTTGGTGTGCCCAAGCAGCAGTTGCACAGCGCGGATGTTGCCGCTCTTCTTGTAAATCTGAGCAGCCTTCGTGCGTCTCATCGAATGAGTGCCATAGCGCTTCGGATCGAGCCCTATGCTCGAAACCCATTTGTCGACAATCCTCCCATACTGCCTCGTCGACATGTGTGGTTTCGCCCGTACGCGACTGGGGGAATAGATAGTCCCTTTCGCCAAGGCCACGACGGGCTATCCAAGCGTTGACGGCGGCGCGGGTCTGCTCTGTGATCTCGAACTGCACCGGGCGCCCCGTATTCCAATGACGATCCCCGCGCGATCGCGGACAGCACCGGAGCGCGCGACATCGCCGACCGTCACGGTGACCAGGTCGCAACCTCGAAGCTTGCTGTCGATGGCGAGATTGAATAGTGCCAGATCCCGTTCTGCGCCTGACACCTGCAGTCGTGTTCGGATGCTCCAGACTTCGCGCGGCTTGAGGGGTGGCTTCTGACCAACAAGATGGCCTCTATTCCAGCTAGATATGGTTCTTCTCCCATGCCGCCCTCCGCAGCCACAGCGCTCGACGCGAGCAGACAATCCTAGAACGAACATAGAGCCTCGCGCACGTTCGCTCGAAGGGGTTGTAGGATTGTCAGACGCAGGCAGCAGCTTGGTCAATGGACGCGGTCGCGCCATCTCCGGACACTCGCGAACACCGACACGAAGGTCCGACTCGACCGGGAGCGAAAGTTCAGGCGAACTTTGGAGCACTGTTATAGTTCGAGATGACTTGGTTGAATCTCCAACATCCTCCTGACCTGGACGAGAGCAACTACCAGCAGCGAGCGGATTGCCCTTTGAGCCCTAGCTCAGAGCGTCTTGCTCATCATCAGGATCGGCACCGGAGTGCCGCCACGGTCGTCGAAGAGCGTCGCCGGTGGCATAGCTGGCGACTTTTTCAACGATATCCGCCAATTGCGGACTCTACCGAGTTTGCCCGCAAAATCGAACTTCGGGCCATGGGCCGTTCGCCTACAGGAGTGGGCGATTTCGTTATTGTCCGCATTGTCGATCGCTCGACTGACAACTCCAGGAGGCCCGCCGTTTCGTATACGGCGGCTGCTCGCGGGAGGCCGATCAATCGGCGCGCGTCGGCCGCCGACAAGCGTTCAATCGCGGCTGCCTTCCTGCCTAGGCCAAAGCAACGTTGTCATGAAGATCGCATAGGCGATGGCCACCAGTATGTAAGTGACCCGGGTGGAAAAGGACTCGGCGGCAGACCCCGGAAGCGGTGACACGCCTGTTCCGAATACGAGGAGGAAGATCGTCAAGGCGCCAGCGTAAAGTTTGGCGGCCGGCGCACGCATGGCAGCACGACCGCCAAATACCAACCCGGCCAGCAGTACCAATAGAAAGAGGAAAATGTGGGACGGCCATACCTGAAGCAATCCGAATGCGACGGACCCGGCCAAGCCTCCAGTAATATTGGTTATCACGATCCCCAAGGCCGCGCGCGTGCTGGCTGCGACGTCGAATTGGGACAGCAGTGACACGACTGTTATCGGAATGACAATCGCCGTTGCCAGCCCTTCGCGTGTCAGACAGGCAACCACCGCGATCAGGAGTATGGCGGTGTTGGCGGCAGCGTAGCGTGCCGCATGCGGATATGTCGTCGCCGTCGCGGCCTTAAGGGCGGGGGTACCTCTGTCCGGGATTAGTACATGGCCCAGCCACATCAAAAGCATTCCGGTCACCACACTCTGAACCAGGATCATAAGAATGGTGTCGCCGAGATCCTCGTTCAGAATTGTGAGGAGCGGCACCATAACCGCTATGACCAGGACAAGAAAGATTGTGGGGCCGCCCTTGCCGTTCGCCTGCTGGTAGAAACATCCAAAGTAAATCAGCCCGAGCAGCAGCAGCAGCACCGGCGGCCGGTCGCCAGTCAGCACCGCTACGAATTGCAAAAGTGCTCCGACAACAAGAATGAGCACCGTGACTGCCAACGCCTTTTGCAACGGCATAGGGCGGGAACTGGAGATTAGAAACTGTGCCGCAAACAACGGCCCAAGGAAGGGGATGATAGCCCCCGAATAGACCAACCAGGAAAAGCCGACCGCAACGGCAAGCGCTATGCGCAGACCCTTGCGCCTTACATTAACGCGGTCCGCCTCGTGCAAAAGATGCGTGTCAACTGACATAGGTAAGGATCGACAGAACTCGGATCCAGATGCTGCCGAGCGCATTGGTGACCGGATGGTCCCCGGTATAGATCACCACATTCGCCTGCGAACCGTACCGCACGCCCTTGGGCCGCCCTTCGTCGAGAACCAGGCGGATGGGAAAGCTCTGCGGTGTTCTCACCCATCCAGTGTCTGTGGAAATCTTCGGCAGGCCCGTCGCTGGGTCGACGCTTCCCTGAGCCACCCCCATCCCGATGCCCTCAACGGTGGCGGCAAAAATCTGACCGGGGAGGATATCGAACAACACCTCCGCACGGTCGCCTGCGGCAACCATCTCGAGGCTGTTTTCCTTGAACGCGGCCGTGATCCAAATCGTGCCGGTATCGATGAAGGTCATTGCACTCTCGCCAGCGCTGACCATGCCTCCGACGGAAAGCTGAAGATTGGTGACCACGCCTTCCGCCGGCGCTGAAACCGTCGTGCGCAGCAGATCAAGCTGAGCGCTTTCAAGCGCCGCGAGCGCCTCCTTCAACTGCGGATTGTCCTTTCCTGCGGGTCCAAGCTCCTCCTGAGCCCGGGCGAGGTCGGCTTCGGCTGCATCCACGCCTGCATCTGCCTGATCCAGCGCGGCCGCGGCCTCATCATACTTCGCCTGGGCATAGACACCGCGCCTGACAAGTTCCATCGCGCGGGTGGCTTGATCCTGGACGTTGACGCGGACTGCCTTTGCCTCCACCACCCGAGCCTGGGCGACATCGACGGCCGCAGTCGAAGCGCCGATCGACTGACCTACCCCTGCAAGGCGTGCTTCCGCCTCCGCAACGGCAAGCCGGTACTGTTCCGGGTCCAGGCGAAACAGCATCTGGCCGGGCGTCACGGCGCTGTTGTCAGTCACGCCCACTTCAATGACCCGCCCGGTAACCTCCGGCGCTACGCCGACGACATATGCACTGACGGTCGCCTGCGAGGATGAAGGAGTGCGCCGCTCCATGAAAACCGTCACGACGAACAAAAGGAAAGCCACAAGCAATACGGTAATTGCGACCGTGCGCTGCGGGTTCCTCTCTTTCAGAGGCGCGCCCACTGCATTTGGAGAATGATCATGAGAGGCTCCAGTTGCATCCGACGCCATGACGTTTCCCCTCTAAGATCACGGCCGTCGCGCCGCGGCTTTGCTTGCGCCGGCACCTGTGTTGGAATGGCAATTTAGTCCTCAGCTGTCGCCATCGCAACGGGCACCGATGCGATGCCTAATTCAAGGAATCCGTCCACATAACCGCGCCAGGCTGAGGCTCATCGGTTCAATGGCCTGTCCAAGGCGCCAGCGAGCATTTTTGCGGCTGTCTTGCAGGAAGGCCGAAACAGGTAAATAGTCAGGCGGAGCACGGAGCTACCTGGGAAATCCAGATGGCTGGGAAGGGGGGCAGCTACATGGACCCGAACGTGACAATCCCTGAGCGCCCACCGTCGCTCTTGAGAATGCTCGACGCGGTGCTTCAGATCGCACTTGTGGCCTTACTGATCTTTGCCTGTAGCCGCATCATATTGCCCTTTACTGGCATCCTGCTCTGGTCGGTGATCCTCGCGGTGATGCTTTATCCGCTGCACCAACGCTTGGTCCTCCGGGTCGGCAATCGCTGGTCAGCGATGTTGATCGGGTTGGTCAGCGTTGCGCTGATGCTGGTGCCGTTGGTAATGGTGGTGACGTCGCTTGGATCGTCCATTCTTGCGTTCGTCTCGGGCTTGCAAGACGGCAGCCTGACCGTGCCGCCACCGCCTCCGCGGCTCGCAGACCTGCCACTGGTCGGCCAAAAGCTAACAGAGACATGGTCACTCGTGGCAACAAACATGCCTGCGGCGCTTGCCAAGTACGGCCAGCAGCTAAGCGGGATTGCAGCATGGCTGGCGTCGTTCGCGGGCGGTTTAGCCGCCGGTCAATTGTCTTTCGTACTTTCGTTCGCAGTCGCTGCCGTGCTCATCGCCTATAGCGACGGCGCTACCGAATTCGCCAGTCGCCTGTTGAAACGTATCACTGGCAGCAAGGCACAAGGCCCGCGGCTGGTTGAGATGACCGCCGCTACGATCCGCGGTGTGGCGGTCGGCGTCGTGGGCGTAGCGGTCATCCAGTCGCTGCTGATTGGGGCAGGCTTTTTTGCCATAGGTCTTTCATCGGCCGGTGTTTTGACGCTCGTGGTGCTATTGTTTGCCATCGTGCAGGTGCCGGCAGTGCTGGTAACACTGCCTGTCATAGCCTATGTTCTTGCGACCGAAGCGACCACGCCGGCGATCATCTTTTCGATCTGGACCGTCATTGCCGGGCTCAGCGACAACCTCCTCAAACCATTGATGCTCGGACGCGGACTTGAAGTTCCAATGCCGGTCATTCTCATTGGTGTGATTGGCGGCATGGTCGCAGACGGCCTTCTCGGCCTGTTTGTAGGCCCTGTTCTCCTCGCCGTTGGCTACGTCCTGCTCATGGAGTGGCTGCGGCATGGCCCGGGCGGGCCGCAGACTGACGATCCGTCGCCATGATCGCGGTTATTACACTCGGCCTGCTGGCGATGTTGGCATGCCTCGCACTTCAGGTGCTGGCATCGGTGTTCGCCGCGCGTTACTTCGCCCAGGCCTCGAAGCAACCGCTCGGCCCAAAGCCGTTGCGCGGGATTTTCCTGCAATTCTCGATTCTGATGGTGGTGCTCATGATCGGCAACATCGTCCAGGTTGCGTTTTGGGCCTTGCTCTACAAACTGCTCGGTGCATTTGAGGACTTTGAAACGGCGATGTATTTTTCGGGCGTGACCTTCACCTCGCTCGGTTATGGTGACATCGTGCTAGATGGTCGGATGCGGCTGCTTGGGCCGCTTCAGGCTGCCAATGGTCTGATGATGTTCGGGATCACCACGGCCCTCTTCATCTCCGCTGTCCAGCAGGTCACCGCCAAATGGATCGCCGCGCAGTCAACCCGCGCGTAGGCCAATTGTCCGGCGTCAACAAAAGGTAAGCGGTGGATCACCGATCTCGACAGTAATATCTTACTAGCTGCATACCGCCCCTGCCGTATCGGGCCGTTTCCTGGCGCGGTGTAAGATCCCTTACTGCGTGAGGGACGCAGAGGTCGACTGGCAGGCTTGGACAAGGTCGCTGGCATGCAAAGCGTCCACGCGTGGGCCGCGGACTTCTTGCGAGAGAGAATCGCCCTTCATGGGTATGGCCTCGCGTTGTCCCTGAGCGCCCGTGTGGGACATGTAAGTCGATTTTTAGCGCGACAGACAGAAGCTCCCTGCTGTACGCGCCGTTGAAACTATCGTACACCCTCATTGTCAGGGGGCCACGGCCCGCTGGGGGCGCCGTTGAAATTCTTACCTTCGCTATCTATTCGCGCTGCGGATTGATGGCAACGACGCCATCGGGCGCGCGGCCATCGCTTTGGTATGAGCCGCAGCCGCGCCATTGGCCCGGACGCGGGCTTGGCTGAGGCGCTTGTTCGAATGCCGCCCACTGGTGCTGCGACAAGCGATGTGTGAACCGCTACCGTGTTCGCTGTTCAACACCAAAAGAAAATCAGATGGATAACTGTCGTGATCGTTTGCATACCACCTTCTGGTCCTCATCGTGTTTCGTGTCCTGACGAAACGCGGCGGATTGCTGCTTGCGGCCGGTGCGGATCCGGATCCGCCTACTGAAGAGCGGACGCTTGGCTTGATACGGCTCAGCGACGACGATGCGAATTTCTGGGTTCGGCGGCTGAAAGCTCTTCGGCTGGGCGACGGTCAGCCTGATGCCATTGCTGGCATTTTCGGCCGACGTCACGCGGCGGGCAGCATACCGGCTTGGGCTCGGGCTGCTCGCGATGGCAATCGAAATCGTCTGGCGAAAGCCCGACATGACGGTCGGGGCCCTATGACGTCCGACCATGGCTGCTGACTATCTATCTGGTCGTGCTCTGGCTTCTTTGGGTCGGAGAGGTGCGGGGCCTGCTGTGGATCGGCATCTACGCCCTCCTGCTACCGAAAATTGTCACCGGGGTAGGGTCGCGCAGCGCAAACTCTCGCCAGCAAATGCGGATCGGTCACGCTCGCCAGCACGCTTCTAAGGTACTGATCGTCCGGGGAGCTCCGGCGCTCGTGATAGCGGCGGCCGTAGGCTGGCTGGTTTTCGTCGGGCGGTCCAGTCAACCATGGTCGCGGTTGGTGGAGGGCCTCCTGCACGGCGTCGTGGTTCTGCTAGTCTAGTAGCGGATCTTTTGTGGCAATTTTCCAAGGCCTACATCGGCTACAAGCTGGAAATTGCGTAAACGAAGGATGAGGCAAGTGTGGATGAGATGGCGCGCCGCGCCAGGCTTCGCGAGGATCGTGGTTGCTTTCGACCGTGACAGCAACCCGTTCTCCGAAGTCCGATCAGGACGCCGACCGCACTTTTTCGTTCAGGTCTTCAGCAGGTCACTCCGGCCGCGCAACGCCGCACCGACCGCCGCGCCACCCCGGCGACACTGACCGGCGTCAGGGGACGCCCGACCCTGGCCTCGGCGCTGGAGACAAGGCTGCTAAAGCCGGGAAGCGCTAGCTGCTGCGAGGCTTCAAGCCCGAACAGTCCAACGGCTCCGGCGAGCACGACGATTCTCAGTTTTCTCGACACGGTCATTTGGCGGCTCCTGGCGAAAGATGTGTGGGCAGTTCATCGAAGTCGACAAGTTCCTTCAGATCGACCTTCTTGGCACCGTCCGGCGCCTTGAAGGCGAAATCGTCCGCGGCAACATCAGCGCCGGTTTTCCAGTCGCTGATCTGAATGCTGTATTGCGGACCCTGGTCGACTGCGTTGGACGTGATGACATAGCGGCAGGGATAGGGATGCTCGCCCTGCGCGATCCAGATCTGCCAATCGACTTCCTTGGTTCGAAACGCCAGATGATCGCATTCCGTGCCGCCGATCACGCCGCTGCCGAGATCCTTGACATCAGTGACGTCGCGCATCAGCTCGTCGTAGACGTTCGACAGCAGAAGGTCGGCGCCGGGAACCGGCCGATGGTACTTGTCCCGCAATTCGTTGACCAGGTGATCGAGCGTGCCGGGCACATCGACCTGCGTGTAGAGATTGGCGTCCTTGCCCAGCAGCGTCAGCGTCTTGCCGTCAAAGACCATTTCGACATTGGCAAACCCGCCGTGGCGGCTGCCGCGGAACTTGTCGGGCCGGGCGAGATCGACCGCGCCGGAACTCGCCAGCAGAAGCTTCTGGTCATCCTTGGTGACGACCTCGAGGTTGGTGTCGTATCCGAACGATATAGCCTTCTGCGCTGCGAGGTAGTCCGACATCGCCTTGAGCAGGTGCCTGGCCTCCGCGTCATCGGCTCTGGCGGACCCTCCCAATCCAGTTGCCAGGACCAGCGCTGCGGCGGACACCTGAAAAGGCATTAATAGGTTTCGTGACTTGCTTGTCATTGCAGGCGCTCCTCCCTGGCGTCCAGTGGGACGTGTCACTGCCGAGGGACCGAGGTTTGGCGCATTTCCCTTCGGCAGGGAAAGTAACTAACCATATCACAGGCAGGAACGGAGGTCAGCCGCTGATGTCGAGGCGGTTCTCGTCAGGGAACCGATGAAAACTCGACATCATCCGAAGGGCAACCCCCGCGTCGGTGCCTCATGCCGGAGGTTTGCAACGTCGCACTTTGTACGCGGCTTGTCACTGCCGACCACAAGATGAAGGACGACCTTCGGCACCGCTTGTTTCACGTCTTGTAGTCAGGCGCCTCGCGATCGACGCAGCGCAGGCACGCCTTCGCGACCGACGCGAGCCTGATCAAGGCGCATGCAAACAAGCAGCGCTCGGCGGAGGGCTCGGAAGAGGTCGACTGGGAAACGATGGCGGCGACACGCCGCTCGGTCAGAGAGTACCTAGACACGCTTGATGACGCGGCCTGGGGGCGCGGCCAGCGAGGTGAAGCCAAAGTTCGTATCGAAGTCGGACCCGGCGGCGCAGTGGACGGGAGCGCTCAAGGGCCATGCTTTCTTCGCCTATGCCACGAACTATCTGATCGACCGCGATCACGCGATCATTGTCGATGTCGAGGCAAGCCGCGCCATCAGACAGGCAGAGGTCGGTGCGGCGCGCACGATGATCGAGCGCACCCATGATCGCTTCAGTACCGGCCTTCTGCTGAATTCACTGTGCTCGTCGGCGCCCCGGCAGCCGCCAGGGTCCGTTCATCGGACGTGAAATTCAGTTGAGGTTTATCCTACGATTGCGATTGGCATGACGCCGCCGCGAGCGCGAGCAGGGCCACAAACAGTGAACGGCCACTTACAAGCGTCATTCCCAAACTCCGAGGAGCGCAGATCAAAAGCGGGTCCTGCCCCGCCACTGCGGACCTCACGACCGAGCCGTAGAGTCGCCCGATCTGGATTGCTGATGGATGGAGAAAGGGCCAGCGGTCCTTTCCCCCAAGCCGGCCGAAGCCGATATTACTTGTACACAGGCGCCGGTGCCGGCTCTTCGACGACGACAGGCGGCGGAGCCTTCCCCTTCCCTTTGCCGATGTCCATATTTGCGCAGCCGCTCAGGCTGCTGACGGCGAGCGCCGCGACCACTGCGATTAGAATTCTGCTCATCACATATTCCCCTCGGGCGAATCGGTTCAACGTATAACACGCAAACCCTAACGGGGGATTACACCGCAGCTAGTGCATGAAAGACACACCTAGACAGTTTAACTGTCGGTTGATGGTCGGGAGAGGCATTCTGTCGTAAGAATGATGCCCCGGCAACAGCCTCCCCGAAGGTAGGGCGATGAGATGGCTCTACCAATCGTCCAGAACTACCAGCAAGAGCGACTTTGGGCCTCATTGCATCGCGGCCGTTAAAGAGAGCCGGAATCGTTGCAACCACCGCGGCGCTTGCGGTGATCCGGACCGTCCATCGAACAAGACCTCGCTATGGGCCGTGAGGGTGCGATCTGGCTAATCATCCCTCACGGCCAGGGTATTCACCAAGGATGAACCGATAGCCGTCGACCAGCAAGCGGCGTCGAGCGGTCATTCTGGATCAGGTGGCCGAGCGCAACCTTGTCGGGCGACGGCTTCGGGGCCGGCGCTTGCGTTGACGCAGCGTTGACAGCCCCTGGATATCAGCAGGGATATCCGCTTTGCGCCTCGCCTAATCTCGGACGTTGAGATCAGCGCTGCCGCTCCTGAAAGCCGTCGTCCCGCGATCACGCTGACGGTCGCGGTTGCGCCCCAGTGGCGTGTTCAGACGGGTATCCTAGTTGGCGATGCCTTTAGATCCCCGTTCCGATGGCCGCGTTGCCGAGAGGTGAGCCCGAGCCCCGGACTTCTTTGTGACCGGTAGCGTAGAATCGTGGGCGCAGTGTGCCAGTCATGCGAAGACTTCGACGTTCGGGCCGGGATTTTGGGCCGACGCTAAAGGCGGCGCAAAGTTATCTGGCTGGTGACAACGCTCTTGCCGGTCTTCGGATCAGTATCGATCGTCGTAAGACGCATGCCGTTGCTGCCAATTTTCTCGATCGTCATTCTGGCGCTGCGGTCGCCATTGACTTCCTTGGCCCAACGAATGGCGAGCCTGATCATGTTGCCCGAGCGCTTTCCGTTCAGGCCGGCGACGCCCGTGCCCGCGCCACGGTAAGAGCCCCTATATGTGGCACCACTTGTTCTTATGACTGCCCCGATTGCACGGGAGAGGCCCATCGGACCAGCACATCTTCCGTCGAGTGAAAGCGAAGTGGCGGTAGTGTCGGAGATAAATCTGCAGGAGAAGAATTGGCGCGGACCTTGATCGTACCCCTTCCGCCCCAATTGCCGTCCATGGATTCCAGAAATTCGGCTTCTCCAGCATGCGCAACTGCGCCGTGAGAAAGCACCGCCGCAGCGAGAAACAGTCTTGCGATAAATGTCGTCGTCACTGGTCTATCATCCTTGGCAACCTTGAACCGACGGGAAGCGCGCTGAGGGCCGCCGCGACATCGCTTCGAGCAGGAGGTTCGGGACGAGTGGTTGATTTCCTCCAAACGAAGTCCGCTTCGTGCGAAAGCTAGAGCCGGCGAAGCCAGTGTCCACTGGTCGTCCAAGTCGGGTCAGACGTACCCCGTTCCCCGCCGCTTCGCCGACAACTTGGCGGACGCTCGCATACCACTATCGGCTTCAAATGTCCGAGGAGCGTCCGAATTCGATCGCTGACAGTGATTGGGTTGCGATCCGAGAGCGTCGCGCGTTCAAAGGACGCGCAAAGGACCGGTACCGGCTTCCGGCGTCAGGCGCCAGGCAATCGGAACCGGTATTCCGTCACATGATGGTAGATCTGGCCCGGCCATAGCGTGGCCTGCGGGAAATACGGCCGGTTCGGCGCGTCCGGCCAGACCTGCGGCTCCAGGCAAAAGCCCGAAAAAGCCTTGTAATGACATCCCTCGAGCCCCGGCGAAGGCGGCGCCAGATACTGGCCGGTATAAAGCTGGACGCCCGGTTCCGTGGTCCAGAGCTCCATCTCGACGCCGGAATTCGCACCCTGCGCCCACGACGCCAGCCTGAGCGGCCCGCGCGTCGGGGCAAGGCAGAAATTCTGGTCGTAGGGGAGCTGGCTGCCCTCACTCTCCATGCGCAGCGGCCGCGCTTGGCGGAAATCGAACGGCGTGCCGTCGACCGGCTTCACCACGCCGGTCGGGATCAGGTCGCCATCGACTGGAAGATAGGCGCCGGCGTTCAGCATCAGCCGGTGGTCGAGGATGTCGCCAGCGCCGCCGTCATCCAGGTTGAAATAGGAATGCTGGGTGAGGTTGCACAGCGTCGGCTCCTCGCAGGTGGCGGTCATCTCGACGCTGAGCGTGCCGGGGATTTTCAACCTGTAGGTGCAGGTCACGTCGAGCGCGCCGGGAAAGCCCATCGTGCCGTCGGGATCATGCAGCGTCAGCGTGACAAAATCCCTGCCATGCAGCGAAACCTCCCATGACCGGCGGGAAAAACCTTGCGAGCCGCCATGCAGCGTGTGCTTGTCGAGGAAGTTGCGCTCGGTCTGGTAGCGCTGGCCGGCGATGGTGAAGCGGCCATCGCGGATGCGGTTGGCGTAGCGTCCGACGACGGCGCCGAAGAAGGCCGTGTCCGTCTCATAGGGTGCGAAACGGTCATAGCCGAGCACCAGCGGCGCATCGTGGCCGGCCAGGCGCAGATCCTGGATGATGGCGCCCAGCCCGATGATGTTGGCGGTGAGGCCGCCGCCGCGGATGCTGAAGCGGCGGATAGCCTCGCCCGCTTGCGTCGTGCCGAAGACCTCGCCGTCCTTCATCGCCATGTCCGAAACGCCAGTTGATTGATCGATTCCCGCCTGGCCTCTCGGGCCGGTTTGGGTCCGTTGACGATCAACAGACCCTGCCCCGATCAGAGGCCGAGGCCGCCGATGCAGACATATTTGGTGTCGAGATAATCCTCGATGCCCTGATGTCCGCCTTCCTTGCCGAGGCCCGATTCCTTGACGCCGCCGAACGGTGCCTCAGGCGTGGTGATGAGGCCTTCGTTGACGCCGACCATGCCGTATTTCAGCCCTTCCATGACCCGGAAGGCGCGACCGAGATCGCCGGTGTAGAAATAGCAGGCGAGGCCGAATTCGGTGTCGTTGGCGAGTGCCACGGCTTCCTCTTCGGTTTCGAACTTGAACACCGGCGCGACCGGGCCAAAGATCTCTTCCTTCATGAAGCGCATCTTCGGCGTCGCGTCGGCGATCACCGTCGGCTGGAAGAACGAGCCGCCCAGTGCATGGCGCTTGCCGCCGGCGACGACCTTGCCGCCCTTGGCGGTAGCGTCGGCGATCAGTTCCTCGACCTTTTCCACCGCCTTCTCGTCGATCAGCGGCCCCTGCTGCACGCCGTCGTCGAGGCCGGAACCGACCTTCAGCTCGTTGCTGGCAGCGGCGAGCTGTTCGACGAACTTGTCGTAGACACCAGCCTGAACCAGGAAGCGGTTGGTGCAGACGCAGGTCTGGCCGGAATTGCGGTATTTGGCGGTGATTGCGCCGGCGACGGCACGCTCGATGTCGGCATCGTCGAAGACGAGGAACGGCGCGTTGCCGCCGAGTTCCATCGATACCTTCTTGACGGTGACGGACGACTTCTGGATCAGGATCTTGCCGACCTCGGTCGAGCCGGTGAAGGTGATCTTCTTGACCAGCGGGTTGGCGCAGATCTCGTCGCCGATCTCGCCGGCGGCACCGGTCAGGATGTTGATAACGCCTTTGGGGAAGCCGACTTCCTCGGCAAGCGCCCCCCAGGCGAGGCCGGAATAAGGCGTCTGCGACGCCGGTTTGACGACCGCGGTGCAGCCGGCGGCAAGTGCTGGGCCGAGCTTGCGGGCCAGCATCGAGGACGGGAAATTCCACGGCGTGATGGCGGCGATGACGCCGACCGGCTCCTTGGTCACCAAGATGCGGCGGTCCGCCCAGGGCGACGGCACGACATCGCCATAGGTGCGGCGGCCTTCTTCGGCGAACCACAGGATGTAGGACGCGGCCGAACCGATCTCGCCCTTTGATTCGAATAGCGACTTGCCCTGCTCGATGGTGAGCAGTTCGGCCAGCGCATCCTGATTGTCCATCATTGCGTCATGCAGCTTGCGCAACAGCTTCGAACGCTCGAGCGCGGTGGTCTTGCGCCATGTCTTGAAGGCGGCGTCGGCGGCTTCGATGGCGCGGCGCGTCTCGACCTTGCCCGACTTCGGCACAGTGCCGATCTTGAGGCCGGTGGCCGGATTGTTGACGTCGACCGTCTGGCCGCTGTCGGCCTGCACCCATTCGCCGTTGATGAGATTGGCCTGGCGCATGAAATGGCTGGTTTTCTGAAGCATGGTCTAGCCTCCGTTCGGCGCGCTGACGGGCCGCTATCTGGATTTCTTTGGTGGGCGTGCGCAACGGCATCGATGCCGGCACGCCTGGAGCCACTGCTCTTTACCTAGGGCAAGCCCCGCAATCAATCGCAAGATGGCATATAGGGTTTAGGCCAGCGCAAGGCGAGGCCAATTTGCGCTTCTATGTTGCTTGAGGGTGTGTTGAGGTTCTGGTCAGGCCGCGCCGAGAAGGTGCGTTCCGAGAATCGGAACGGAGCGTAACGTTTGGGTAAATGAGTGCCGGAAGTACCAGGCCGTTCGCCGGCATTACCTAGATATCGACATGCCTATCCAAACACGTGGACCACCACCGTCAGCCAAAAAGCCGTGGTGACGACCGCACAGGCGGTGGCGATGGTCATCTGGTTCGATGCCAGTGCCTGGCCGGTGTTGAACTGCGTCGCAATCAGGTAGGAATTGACCCCGGATGGCAGCGCGGCGGCCACGACCGCGACCTTCGCCGACAGCGGCGGCAGGCCGAACAGCCAGACCAGGCCGAGCGCGACGGCCGGCATCAGCATCAGCTTCAGCGCCGACAGCGCCAGCGCCGGACGCACATTGCCGGAGATGCCGAAACGGCACAGGCCAAGCCCCATGGCAAACAACGCGACCGGTCCGGCGATGTTGGCCAGCGCGTCGACCAGCCGCACGGCCAGCGCCGGCAGTGGCAGGCCGGTGATACGCCATACCCATCCAGCCAGGATGCCGAGGATCAGCGGATTGGAGAGCAGCTTTCGAAAGAAGCGCCGGATGATGCGCAGCGGATGCACATGCTCGTCACCGCGGCCAAAGATTTCAAACAGGATGATCGACGCCATGATCATCGTCGGAAGATGCACGGAAATCAGCAGCGACAGCACTTCGAATCCACTTGGCCCGAATGTGCCGAGGACGAACGGGATGCCGAGCAGGACGAGGTTGGAAAAAGCCGACGACACGCCGCCAACGACCCCGGCACGCGCGTCGCGCCCGAACACCCGCGTGATGACCAGGTGGCCTGCGGCCCACGTCACTGCGGCAGCCGCGAAATAGGCTCCCCAGAACAACCAGGGTGCGGTGCCATGGAAATCGGCGTTGACCATGGTGCGGAACAGAAGCAGTGGCATCGCCACCCCGACGGCGAATTCGGCGATGGCCTCGCCCGCCTCGGCCTTCAGATAGCCGGTGAGCCCGGCCAGATAGCCGAGCGCGACAAGGCCGAAGACAAAAAGGACGGTTTCGATGAGTGGAGACATTTTTCTCCTGATAGGCGAGCCGGGATTGCAGCGCAATCGTCCCGCCTTGCGAAGCGGTCCGTTCTCGCAAACAGCCGGGATTGGTCGTGCCTTGTTTTTCAGCCGGCTTTGCCGTCCCTATATGCGGTCACCGGAACCCACCTCCGGTGACCGGAAAAGGACGCCTGATGCTTCGATCTGTGCTGGCTCTATTGCTGCTCGTCATTCCCGCCGCGGCCCATGCGACCGAAGCCGGCTGGGCGCTGTTGCGCGACGGCGGACATGTCGTGCTGCTTCGCCATGCCATGGTCACAGGCACCACCGATCCGGCGAATTTCGACATCGAGAAATGCGCCACCCAGGTCAATCTCTCGGTGCGCGGCAAGCAGCAGGCGCGCAAGATCGGCGCGCTTTTCGACGCCCGCGCCGCACCGGTCGAGCGCGTGCTGTCCAGCCGCTATTGCCGCAGCCTCGACACGGCCCGCACGGCTTTCAGAGAAGAGCCCGAACCCTTCGCCCCGCTTGACCTGCTGAAGACCGACGCCAGCGAGAAAGCCGCCCAGCTCGAGGCGGTCATGAACGAGATCCGCGCCTATTCCGGCTCCGACAATGTGGTCATGGTCACCCATCTGGAAAACATAATGGCGCTCACCGGCATCTCGCCGCGCGAAGGCGAAGCCGTGATCGTCGAGCCGCAAGGCGACGGCCTGCGCGTGCTCGGCCGCGTCACCTTTTAATCTGCGCATTGGGTCACGGCTTCCCCTTCAATTTTCTCCGAAGGAAGGCGGAGAAGGGTCGAACCCGGTATTCCGCTTAGGGTACCAGCGCTAGATTTTCACCACTCGCGAACGGCTTTCCGTGCGAGCGTCGCTTGGTGGAGCTGCGTTAGTCAGTCGGAGGCCAATGGTATTTTTAATGGAACGCTAATATACATGGATGCTCGAACGGGCGGCGGCCTGCCAAACTTGAGGAATGCCATGCGAAGATTCATCTTCACGGCAATGTGTATCGCCGCCGCAACAGCCGCTAACGCCCATGATTGGTACGAAGACAAGGTTGACCCGCAGACGAAATTCCGGTGTTGCGGTGGTTCTGATTGCCGTGCCATACCTCGGTCTTCGGTGCGGTCCAGGATCGACGGTGGTTACACTTACTTGCCGCATAATTTCAACATCCCACGGGACCGTGTGCAGGAATCCCCAGACGGCCAATACCATATCTGCGAGAATAGCTATGTCGTAACTAATCAGCTGTATTGGCGCTGCTTTTTCGCACCTCGTGCCACGGTCTCTCTACTTCTCCCACGTTAAGGTAAATATTGCGCGTCGCTGCCGGGATCGACATCGGCAAGGTGCGCAGCTGTGGCAAATTCGGTCGCGCCGCCCGCTGCCCTGAACGGACGTTCGCGTTCGCTACACGGGAAAGCATTCTATAGCGGATTGTCCGGTCCTGGCGCACCTGGCTCGTTCCAGCAACCAATGCGGATGACGGCTAACTACCCGCTACCTAGCGTTAGATTTCGCACTTGCAGCCACGCATCGATACGGAGCTTCCATGCCTCGATCATGTGCGCGAACGCGTCCTCCGTCAGCTCGGACAGATACGATCTTCCTGCCGTGCTCAAGGCAGTGAACGTGTAGGCAATCGACGCCTCCGTGCCTCCGTCAGCGGTCGGGCGGCAGGCCACCTCGACAAATCCGAAACGCGAATCCGGCGTCACCCGGACATAGCGGATGCGATGCGCCACGGGGTCCCAGTCCGTGCAGGCCCAGAGCGTGGTCTCATCACCGTGAGCGGTCCTGAAGACCATGCCCTGGCGCGTCTCCCCGTGTGGATGCAGAAATTCCGGATCCCAGCCGTCCACCCACAGGGTCTCCCCAGTCGGCGTGAACAGCGGAAAGACGCGGTCGACCGGCCCCGAAAGCACGATGCTATGAGTGCGCTCAAGATGGTTCGTCACTCGTCCTCCCCGCTCGTTTCCGCCAAACGGTGGCTGTCTGCCGCACTGAGCTCCAGCCCGTAGATGCGCTTCAATTGGCCGATTGTTTCCAGGGTCGTCGGGGAAAACGGCGTCTGGCCTTCGAAGGCATGCAGCACGATGCCCTCGATGAGGTCACCCAGGCTCATGTCGCGATGCTCGGCCAAGGCCTTGAGCACCTTCACCAATCGTTTTTCCAGGCGCACCCCGGTCTGCACACGTTCTATGGTCATAGATTTATGTACCATGGTACATTGGTACATGCAATGACCAGAGATGGGGTGGTTGCGGCATATCGCCGGGAGGGTCGCCAACGGCTCTTTCTTGCGTTTACGAAGTGGGTATCCCATCTGCGCCCGGCGTTCAGGCCTTTTCCTGCCCGGAAAAACCGATTAGACAGCGCGCAAACACATGCGGACAGATTCCGCCCGCAACCGAAGGAAAAGCCGTTGTCCAACACGTTCGCCAAAGTCGCCAAGATCATCGCCGACACCAGTGAGATCGATATCGACACGATCGCCCCTGAAAGCCACACCATCGACGATCTCGGCATCGACAGCCTCGACTTCCTCGACATCGTCTTTGCCATCGACAAGGAATTCGGCATCAAGGTGCCGCTGGAAAAGTGGACGCAAGAGGTCAATGACGGCAAGGCCTCGACCGACGATTACTTCGTCATGAAGAACCTGTGCGCCAAGATCGACGCTCTGGTCGCGGCCAAGAACGCCTGAAATGGTTCGTCTTCAAGCCTGACCCACAACAGCCGCCCATGAGCCCCCACCACGTCGTCATATCAGGCATCGGCCTTGTCTCTTCGCTGGGAGAAGGTCCCGATGCGCATTGGCGCAAACTCGTCCAGCCCGGCCTGGAACCGGTGCTCGACGCTGCGCGCTTCTCGCCCTACACCGTCCACCCGCTGCCGGAGATCGACTGGAACCTGCAGATCGCCAAGCGCGGCGACCAGCGGCAGATGGAAACCTGGCAAAGGCTCGGCACCTACGCCGCCGGCATGGCGCTGGACGATGCCGGCATCAAGGGCAATGACGAACTCTGCACGACCATGGACATGGTGGTGGCTGCCGGCGGCGGCGAGCGCGACGAGGCGGTCGACGCCGACATTCTCGCCGCCTCGGAAAGCCGCAACGACCGCGACGTGCTGCTCAACGAGAAACTGACAACCGAATTGCGGCCGACGCTGTTTCTGGCGCAGCTTTCCAACCTGCTCGCCGGCAACATCTCGATCGTCCACAAGGTGACCGGCTCGTCGCGCACCTTCATGGGCGAGGAAGGCGCGGGCGTCGCCGCCGTCGAGACGGCCGCCGCGCGCATCCGCTCCGGCCAGTCGACGCATATACTGGTCGGCGGCGCCTTCCAGACCGAACATTCCGACATGCTGCTTGGTTATGAATTGGCCGGCTACCTGCATCGCGGCCCCTGGAGACCGGTCTGGCAAAGACAGGGCCTGGACGGCGGCGGCGTGGTGACCGGATCCGGCGGCGCGTTCCTCGTCCTGGAACAGCGCGAACATGCGATCAGCCGCGGGCGAAAGATCTATGCCGAACTCGGCCCGGTCATATCCGGACGCGCAAAACGCCGGCAGGGCGAGCTCGATGGCGAAATTGCCGCGCTGCTCAGGCAGGCGGCATTGCCGAACGGCGAGTTGCTGACGATTTCAGGCGCTTCGGGTGCCCATACCGCTACTGCTGCCGAGAAATCGGCGCTCGACGCCAATCCAGCGATTGCCGCACGCGGCTTTTCGACACTGACCGGCCACATGAAGGAAGCGCAGTTTCCCTTCGCCGTGGCGCTGGCGGCACTGGCTGTCGAGCGCAAGGCCGCCTACCCGGCTTTTGACGCCGCCACCGAGAAGCCGTTCAACGGCGTTCCCAGGACCGTCCTTGCAACGGCGATCGGCTATCACCAATTCGAGGGCATGGCGTTGGTCAACGCCGCCTAAAACGTCGGGGCGAAGCGGTTTCGGACGAGACCGAAGCTCCAACTCAAAGAAACGGTCGAGGGTTTCGGGACAACAACATGACCAATCTGAACGATCACATGGGCAGGCCGATCGTCGCCGTCACCGGCATCGGCGTGGTGACGTCGTTGGGCGTCGGCAAGGCCGACAATTGGGCAGCGCTCACCGCGGGCAAGTCCGGCATCCATCCGATCACCCGCTTTCCGGTCGATCATCTGAACACCCGCATCTCCGGCATGGTCGATTTCCTGCCGTCGAGCTCCAGGGGCGCCAGCCTTCTGACCTACGACCTCGCCGAGATAGCCGCGCAGGAAGCCGTGGCCGAAGCCGGCCTTGATTCGGGCGAATTCGGCGGACCGCTTTTCCTTGCCTCGCCGCCGGTCGAACTCGACTGGAGCGAGCGCTTTTCGCTGTACAACTCCGACAAGCACGACATCGGCGCCGAACGGCTGCTTCGCGTGGCGCGCGGCCTGAAGGAACTCGATGTCTTCGAAACCACCCAGTTTGGTTCGATCGCCGACCGGCTCGCCGACCGTTTTGGGACACGCGGCCTGCCGATCACGCTGTCGACGGCCTGCGCCTCGGGCGCCACCTCGATCCAGCTCGGCGTCGAGGCGATCCGCCGCGGCGAATGCGATAGGGCGCTGTCGATCGGCGCCGACGGCTCGGCGACCGCCGAGGCGCTGATCCGTTTCTCGCTGCTTTCGGCACTCTCCACGCACAACGACATCCCCGAAAAAGCGTCAAAACCCTTCTCCAAGGATCGCGACGGTTTTGTCCTCGCTGAGGGTTCTGGCGCGCTGGTATTGGAATCGCTGGAGGCGGCACTCGCCCGTGGTGCAAACATCCTCGGCATCCTGCGCGGCTGCGGCGAGAAGGCCGACGATTTCCACCGCACCCGCTCGAAGCCGGACGGTTCGCCGGCGATCGCCGCGGTTCGCGCCGCGCTCGCCGATGCCGGCTTGCGCGAGGACGAGATCGATTATGTCAACGCCCACGGCACCTCGACGCCGGAAAACGACAAGATGGAGCATCTGTCGCTGTCGACCGTGTTCGGCGAGCGGATCGGCTCGATGCCGATCTCGTCGAACAAGTCGATGATCGGCCACACCCTGTCGGCCGCCGGCGCCGTCGAGGCCGCGTTTTCGCTGATGACCATGCGCGAAAGCGTCATCCCGCCGACCATCAATTACGACAATCCCGATCCGGCGATCGTGCTCGACGTGGTGCCGAACCAGAAGCGCAACGCCGAGGTCGGCACGGTGCTGTCGAACTCCTTCGGCTTCGGCGGCCAGAACACCTGTCTTGTCATGGCGCGGGAACCAGTCTAAGCGAGCCTTTTCCCGCTCAACAGAACCGACAGGCTCCATGCGCGCATTGCAACTTATCGAGGACCGCCGCCTTGAAACGGTGGACCTGCCGCTTCCGCCGCAGCCTGCGCTGGGCGAAGTGACGCTGCGCATCAAGGCCGTGGCGCTCAATCATATCGACGTCTGGGGCTGGCGCGGCATGGCCTTCGCCAAGCGCAAGCTGCCGCTGGTCGTCGGCGCCGAAGCTTCAGGCGAGGTCGAGGCGGTCGGCCCCGGCGTCTCCAGCCTTGTGCCCGGGCAGCTTGTGTCGATCTACGGCGCGCGCACCTGCGGGCTTTGCCGCGCCTGCCGGGAAGGCCGCGACAACCTCTGCGAGCATGTCTCGGGCGTCCACGGCTTCCATCTCGACGGCTTTGCGCAAGAGAAGATAAACCTTCCGGCGCGCCTGCTGGTCCCTGCCCCGCCCGGCGTGACGGACATTGGGGCGGCCGTCGCGCCCGTCACCTTCGGCACGGTCGAGCACATGCTGTTCGACAATGCCAGGTTGCAGCCCGGCGAAACCATCCTGATCCATGCCGGCGGCTCGGGTATCGGCTCCGCCGCGATCCAGCTGGCGAAGAAAATGGGCTGCACCGTGATCACCACGGTCGGCTCGAACGACAAGATCGACAAGGCGAAGGCGCTTGGCGCCGACCACGTCATCAACTACCGCGAGGACCGTTTCGAAGGCATCGTGCGCAAACTGACGAAGAAGAAGGGCGTCGATGTCGTTTTCGAGCATGTCGGCGCCGACACCTTTGCCGCCTCGATGCTGTGCCTGAAACGCGGCGGCCGCCTGGTGACCTGCGGCTCGACCTCGGGCGTGTCGACACAGATCAATCTGATGCAATTGTTCCAGCAGCAATTGAAGCTGCTCGGCTCCTTCGGCTGCCGCATGCAAAACATGGCCGACGCCATGCAGAAAATGGCGGCGGGGCTGGTTTCTCCGGTCATCGACACCGAAGTCGGCTTCGACGGCATCGACGCCGCGCTGAAGCGCATGGAAGGCCGTGACGTGTTCGGCAAGATCATCCTGCGCATCGGCTGATCATGATGTTGCTGTCTAAAAACATCATGGTCTAGGAATGGTCGGCAACGCCTTCAAGAAGCTCCGCCGGGACTTGGCGTTCCGCCACGGCAGGCGGCTGCGCCAGTTCAACTACTGGCTGCTTGCGCGCGTCGCGATGACGATCATTTGGCTGCTGCGTCTGCTGCCGGTCGACAGCGCGCTCAATTTCGCCGACCGCGCCGCCCGCCGCATTGGCCCGTGGGTGGGGCGCCACAACGTCGCCATCGCCAATCTGCGCAACGCCTACCCGGAAAAGAGCGACCGCGAGATCCAGGCCATCGCGTCCGACATGTGGGGCAACATGGCTCGGCTCGCCGCGGAATACATCTTTCTCGACGCCCTGTTCGACTATGATCCCGCCGCGACGAAACCGGGCCGCATCGAGGTCAAGGGGATCGAGCACTTCGTGCATATCGCCGAGGAACCGAAGCCGCATATCATCTTCACCGCGCATCTCGGCAATTTCGAACTGCTTCCGGTGGCGGCAGCCACTTTCGGCATGAACATCACGGCGCTGTTTCGTCCGCCCAACAACCCTTACCTTGCCGACTACATCCTCTCGACGCGCCGCTCGACCATGGGTTCGCTTCTGCCCTCTTCGACCGGCGCTTCGTTCGCGCTGGCGGCCATTCTGGAGAAAGGCGGCAATATCGGCGTGCTCGTCGACCAGAAATTCTCGAGCGGGCTCGAAACGACATTCTTCGGCCGCCCATGCGAGAGCAACCGGGTTCTGGGCACCCTGGCGCGCCACTATGATTGCGATGTCTATCCGGCGCGCTGCGTGCGCTTGCCGGGCAACCGCTTCCGGCTCGAGATCGAGGACAAACTGACCTTGCCGCGCACCGCCGGCGGCAGTGTCGATGTCCATGGCACCACCCAGTTGCTCAACGACGTGGTCGAGCGCTGGGTGCGCGAGGACCCCGGCCAGTGGATGTGGTTCCACAAAAGGTGGGAAATCAGCGGCCCGCGCGGAAAGCATCGCCAGGCGAGACAGCGCGGCGAAGCCGCCTGAGCAGAAGACGCAACATTGCTTTGTGACGGCAGTTATGCTATTGATTTGGGCATGGTGCTGATTTGCGCCAACGACCCGCCCGCCGAGGCGGGTTTTTGTTTGGCCATCGGCCGCTCGATTGCCGCCTGACGCCTCGTCTCAAGTTTCGGTAGTGTCTCAGTTTGAATTTCGGCTCGCGACCCGTTCCAGTCGTCCAGATTCGCTCGCGCTACGGAATAAGTTGACCCGATCCGGACCTTTATTCGCCGATTTCCTTCCCCGATAGCTGACGTTGGGTGCACCAACGTTCATGACCCCGAGCAGACGTTTGTGCGCCATGTCGAAGGTCAGCTTTGTTAGTTTACGACGTTGGAAGCAGGCGAGTCCGTTCTCCTGAGAAAACTACTCGCCATGCCTTGTGGTGTAATGATCGCGTCCGTTTCGTTGGCTAGTGCGGGTCGCTGGGGAGCGGCTGCGGTTATCTTGTCTCGGGATTCTAGCCAGTCCTGCGGGACGCAAACGGTTCATCCGGTGGTTCGAGAGACATCGAAAAGAGCGACGCCGAGCCTGCAGCGATGAAGGCCACGCAGATGATTGCGTATATCGTTCGTCTCATGCCCGCCTAACCCCATAATCCATCAAGCCACAATGCCTGGCCGCTGATTGTTCGAGAATGTGCCCTCCCATGACAGCGAGTTTGTTTCCGATTGTCATCGCAAAATCTTAGGCTCGGTGGCGTCGCCGCACCTCTGCACCGATCGCCCAAACAGCCTGGGACGGCGCTGCCACCAGATGGCATCCCGCTCATTCCATGGCAAGCACATCTCCGCTGACTAACAAGGTCGAAGGCTCGCCATACTCTCCGAGCGCCGGATTGGCTTCTCGCGACCAGGCGATGACGCCGGCATGCTTGGGTGCCAGCGCATTCGCTGTCCGGATTGCACGCTCCTCGCTCTCCTGCTCGGCTGGGCCGAATACAACCTGAAGCACGCCGTCGTCATCGGAGTCGAACGCCATGACGACGACCAGCTTGGGCATCTTCTGTTGTGAAAAGATGGCGTCCCACATGAGTTGTTTCCTGTGGGTCGCTCTAGCTTTCGAACGGGTGGGGCCGAGGTTTGGGCGAAATCAACTTCAGAGGGCAGGGTTGCCGGAAGTTCATCCGAAGAACACGACGAGGATAATAGCCAGAACCCATAACACCACACCGCCCTTGATCAGCAGGCCAATTACCGCGGTGCGGTCCGACGACGACAGATACTCTTTGATCGGAGCGCTCCAGGGGGCGGAACGGCCCACTGCGACTGCCTTGGCGGGTTTATTTGAAGTCCCTCTGGTGCCAAAGGCACGGGGTACTTGTTTTCTCATTTAGTCGCCTTGACCGTTAAAACCAGCATATCAGCTCGCCAGTGGCATATGCGATGTGAACGTCGCTTGAGTAATCGCCACACTCATGCCGACCGCGGAGCTGGTGGTTTCGAGCTGGGCGTCCATCTGCTTTACCAGCGCTTGTACGATTGCGGTTCCCAGGCCGGCTTTCTTGCCATTGCTGTCACTGGCACTTTTCCCGACACCATTATCTGAAACGATCAATTTCCAATCCGGGCCAGCCGTTTCATAGGTGACGGGGATCAGTGCACCGCTTCGGTCAGCAGGAAACGCATATTTGATCGCATTGATCACAAGTTCGGTAACGATCAGGCCCAAGCTCACGGCTTTGTCAGATCCAACGGTTCCGGCGTCCGCCATCACCTTGATCGCGATCCGGCCTTCGCCAACCATCGACGAGATCAGACTGTCGCAAAGCTTGGACAGATAGGACGCCACGTCGATCTGGTCGATGCCTTCAAGCGCGTGGAGATGACGCTGAACCTCAGCTACCGACATGACGCGCTGATGCGCATCCCGCAGGTGCTGGCGGGTTTCTTCGGAAGTCACAGCCCGAGCCTTCAACAACAGAATACTGGCGATGATCTGAAGGCTGTTGGCGACGCGATGCTGCATTTCCTGGAGCAGAATATCCTTCTGGCGCAGCAACTCCTCGGTCTGGCTGAGGAGCTCTTCCTTTTCCCGCTCGATCGCCCGCCGGGCCGTAACATCGGTGAAGGCGAGAAGGATCGTCCGGGTGGAGCTGTCCTCGTAGACTACCTGGCGTGCATTCAGCAGCATCGTCCGATGCCCGACATCGGGAAAGTCATGCTGGACTTCGAAGTTATCCATTGCGGTCTGCTCGGGAATGATCGTCTCCAGCAGAACACGCAAATCGGGAATGTCCCACTGGCCATCGCCAAGCGAGTAAAGCAGACGACCGCGCGTCGGGCTTGACGTTGAAGGTCGAATAGAATGAGCGGCTTGCGGCCAACACATGATAGCGGTCATCCAGCACGACAAACGGCTCGGGAATCGTATTGACGATCGCTTGCGCAAGCGTCTGCGCATGTTCAAGTTTTTTGAAAGTCGAGCATTTGAAGCGAGGACATCCGATCGGAGATCGTGGGCTATTGGAGCCGTTGCAATTCACCATAGGCCGCCGCCGAGGATGTCCTAGCGGAATCGCTTCCGACCAAGCCACATGATCGTGCTCCGCATGGTGCGGCATTGCTATCGCCCTGACCTGTTGGCGCGTATGCTAAATCGGAATGCCCCCAGTGGGATTTGGGCGCGGGAGGACGCATGGTTGAGTTGGCGGTACGCATGATCGGGTTCGCGCGCCAACAAATGTTGCTGACGGCCAGCATCTGGCGCTACGAGCCACATCTCTCGTTCGCGATCCGATGGAGAAAAAGCGTTTGCACCGACAACTGGCCGAGCTGCTTTCTTCAACCCATCAAATGGCCAACGGCGAGAACCGTCACTCCACTCGAAAACGGACTTTGAAGCTGCTCGATGAAATCGACCTTGCTTCGTGGGAAGACTGACCCTCGTGACCGACGGGTGGACGCCGCGATCACCAACTTGTGCCGTACGCCGAGATGCCCTGAGCTAAATCACCTCGAAAGGTCCTTTCGGCGGCTCCAACAAAAAAACCGCTGGGCAAGTGGCCCAACGGTCTGTTGCCTGGAACTTAGTCTTTAGCGTAGGACGTAGACGATCTTGCGGGAAGCCGGCTCAACCAGAACCGGCTGTCCATTTACATAGACATAGCGGTATTCGTAGTCGGGAATCTCGCGAAGTTCCACCGTTTCTGGAAGTCCAGCACCGACCACGACTTCACCTTCGAGATAGATCGGGTCGACCTTGTTGGAAGTGACGTAGGTGCGCACTTCAGCCGGGGGTTCTGCCGCAGCCCCGGCAGTTCCGCCGACGGCTACCCCGGCAACGCCGCCAATCGCAGCACCGATGGGGCCGCCGATAATCGCTCCGGCGACCGCACCGGTTGTGCCCCCGACAACCGCACCCGTGGCACCGCCGTCACCTGATGGCGGAGTAATCACCTTGACGGAATCGGCCGGACGTTCGGTCAGAACAACCTGCTGTCCGCCGAAATCGCCAACCAGATAGTCGGAATAGACCCAGCCTTCACCACCGCCATGCGAGACGACGCACCATTTACTGCCCTCAACGCATCCGTTGAGCATGGCGGACGCGCCAGCGCCGACTACGCCAACGACCGGATGCTGCGGACCCGGTCCGGCGCGAACATTAAGGTCGGTCGTTGCGGTGACCGCCGTTTGAGCAAAGGCTGCACCTGACAGTGCGAACAGGAGGCCGGTAGCGGCCGAAACAAAAAGTTTCGTTCTCACATGCCCGAAAGCAGTTGTTGGCGGACCGCCTTTTTAATGGAACTTCATGCTATATTTGTGAAATTGCGGATTGAGCAAGGGTGCTGGACGCTATGGACGCATCACCCGCATATGCCAGCGGCAGGATTTGCGGTATCATCCGGGACAGCCCAATGGAGGCATGAGAAAATGTCTCGCAACGAAGAAGCCTATCCGCGAGAGTGTGTTGAAGCGGAACAACTGGTTCGTTCAGCAATCATGAGAATTATCAACGAAATGCCCGATGCAGGTGAGCGCGAGCGTCGGATGGAATTTCTAGCAGCGACCCGGAATGACCCGGAACTTAGGAATGCATGTGTATACGTCGCGTTCCTCTCCGCGTGGGAAGACATCACCTCCCCCTAACCGTGGAGGATGCAGCGAAGCTAGCAGTTTGAATAATACGCGCCCGTGCCTTGTTTGAAGCTCAATCAAGGAGCATATATAAAGCTCGTTGATTTTGGCCGATTGGCTTTCGCGGTGTCAGAGACCAGACCCGCCATACACCCCGAATCTCGACAGCGAATGCATTAGCGCCGATCCGGCGCGCATATCGCTTTGTTCGATCTGGATTGGACCTGGCGCTTACCACGGATGTACTGGCAGCATGGGGGTCGTCCGCTCGAACGGGAATGATGCAGGAGACGCCTCCGCGGGCTCCTGCGGAGACCTGCACCATGGCCAGCCGCACCACGCAAACTGTCGTCCACTTTTCATCGGCGTTCCGGCTGCCGGGCTTTGACGCTCCCCAACCAGCGGGAGACTACCGCGTCGACCACGACGAGGAACTCATAGAAGGCACCTCCCGACTTGCCTGGCGACGTGTCGGCGCTTTCATCCACCTGCCGGCCATCGCCATCCAGGCTTCGACGCAACAGATGGTGCCGATCAACCCAGCGGACCTCAAGGCCGCCCTCGCAAAGGACCTTGAACAGTCATGACCGTCCTATCCCGCGGGCAACGCAGCCGCGCAACCCCGCACGACGCTGCAAAGCATCTTTTTTCTATTGGGCAGTCCGTCCGGCTGAAGGGCGGGTTCGGAACGTCGCCCAAGTTTGGGGAGATCTATCGGATTACCGGCACGCTGCCTGCGAGGGATAATTTGTTTCAATACCGTGTTCGCCATGACGACGAGCGTCATGAGCGGGTTACGACACAAGACTGTCTGGAGCCAGTAGGCCCGGAGCGGCCTGATGAGGGCACAACACTCATGGAAAGGACGTTCGGCAATGGCCAACGGACAGAAACGCAGCAGTCGCGAGATCAGAAAGCCGAAGCAGGTGAAAGCACCGCCAAAACCTGAAGGCCCATTCGGCGCGCAGATCAAGCTCGCCGAGGCCAACGCCCACGCGGCAAGGGCAGGAGCTGACAGCAGGACGCTCATGCAATGAAGATCGTGATCGAATTCTACCGCACCCGGAACGCGGACGACGCTCATGCCATCGTCGGCCGCGAAACAAAGGAAGCGGTGAATACCGGTGACGCGATCGAGGTTGCGAGGCAGCTTTCGCAAACCCTCGACATGCCGCAGCGACCGGACGCCATGACGATCACCGACGCGAACGGAGCAACGCTCTTTTCGGGCGTCATCGATGCGGACGCGGCCAATGAAGAAAGGCGACAACCATGAACCGTCAAGACAACGAAACCGGGCTGCGACGGAATACTGCGGCGATCGCTATCTGGGAAAATGAGGGCGGCGCACCGGGCCCTGATCTCACGGAGCAGCTTTACGGTCGCCGCGTCGAAGCCGATAGGTCCTGGACGGTCTATCATGTCTTCACGGGCGTTGCGGCGCGTGTCGGCAATGATGACTTGATTGGCCTAAACAGGTCACAGGCCACAAGTAGCATGATGTCTCTCAATCGTCGCACCGCCGAACGCCGTTAACAGCGCATCAGCCTACTGGCACTTGCCCAAGATGCGTCGGGTGCAACGGTGGCGTGCCAATCATGACACTGTCCTTTCCGAACCCGAGCCGCAGCTTCGATGATGAGCATAACGCTGTCCGCTTCATCGGCCATGACGGCATGTCCCAAGTGCGATTCCTGGTAGAGACCGGTGCGCTAGAGAAATCGGGCGCGGAGTTGCGCGGGACAGCGCCGTCGGAGGCGAAGTGCCTCGCGGCATTCGATTCAATGCGCACGTCGATCTACGACGCAGCGCGAAAAGCCTATTCTCACCGCCGTCGCGAATCCTATACTTTGACGGCCGCCGATTTCGGGTAGTCGGATAAGGAGCGAGTATCCTCCATGCTGATCCGCCATGGTTATGAAATCACGCTGACCTGCCAACAGCCGACTGCATTGGTATGTCTGCTGTCAGTCCACGAGGACCGCGCGGCCGACATTCGCGTTCCCGAAACGCTGTTCACCACTCCTGATGTTCCCATAGCGACCTATCGGGATCTCTTCGGCAACCGATGCCGGCGGCTTGTCGCGCCGGCGGGCGATCTGACGATTTGGAGCGATGCCACGATCGAAGATGACGGGCAACCGGACAGGGCAGTTCCTGGCGCGCGGGAACTCGCGGTGCCGGAATTGCCGGACGATTGCCTCGTCTACCTCATGGGCAGCCGCTATTGCGAAACCGACCTGCTCAGCCAGATTGCGTGGGATAAATTCGGCGGTATCGCACCCGGTTGGGATCGGGCGCAGGCGATCTGCGACTTCGTCCATGGCCACATCCGCTTCGACTACATGCAGGCCCGGTCGACACGAACCGCCTTTGAGGCATTCAACGAGCGGGTGGGCGTCTGTCGCGACTTCGCGCATCTCGCACTCACCTTGTGCCGCTGCCTCAACATTCCCGCACGCTACGTCAATGGCCATCTCGGCGACATCGGCGTTCCGGTCGTCGATCCGATGGATTTCAGCGCATGGATCGAGGTCTTCCTGGACGGTGCATGGCACACGTTCGATCCGCGCAACAACACCCCGCGGATCGGCAGGATAGTAGTCGCCCGCGGCCGTGATGCGGCCGACATACCGCTCATCAATTCCTTCGGCCCGCATGTCCTGAAGGCGTTTCGAGTTTGGACCTATGAGGTGGTTCCCGATCCGCAATAGGCCTAAGGCGTCGGGGATAAAGCCTGGGGATGGGCCCCAAGTGGGAATTCCGTGGTTCGCCGACGACGCGTTACCCAAACTGCTGTCGGCCAGGAAGCAGACCGCTACTGGCGCTATCGAGGCGACGCCCGCTTCAGCTTCTCGGCATGACTGCACGATCGTCAAAGGACTGGGTCGGGTGGAAGCCGCTGTTCATTTCGCCCCTCGGAACGAGCAAGGCGCGCCATATCCAGACGTTACATCCCGCCGCATTTTAACCGGCATCCTCGTGACAGAAGCGGACCTTCCTCGCTAGGCAGCTATCTCGACAGCCAGTCCGACTGCCTTGCACTCCCGTCTTCAAGTCGTCTCGCGCTGAATACACGACAGCGCCGTGCGACCACGTCGAGCTCAGATATGCGTATGTCGAAGTCGCCAAGTGAAACGTTGAGCGCGCCGGGTACATAGGCCAAGAACAAACTCGTCCGGCGACTGACGTCGATGGCGAGTCACGAGGTCCTCGCCTATATGCCCGGTAAGTTCCTCGCGGATAACAGGCTCCATGTCATCGCGACGATCAGTAGCCGCGTACAATGCGGTCCGCCTCGGCGAAATGGCGCTCGGCAACGCTGTGGTCTTCCCTCGACTGTGTGCGAAGCGGCATACCCTTGAACACCTTGTCGGCAGCTTCGTTGTTGCCTAGTTGTGAGCCACGGGCCAAGTGAACTGGAACCGCCATGACCATGCGCGGGCAGAGACCCAGGCCGCCTCGAGGCTGATTGGTCATGATACCCCTCGGCAAGCCAATTGAGCAGATCCTTGGGATCGGAGCCCTCCTGCTGTTGTCGATTGGTTGCGCCATCGTGCTCTGGCCCTTCCTGTCGGCCCTGTTGTGGGCGGCGGTCATATGCTACTCCACATGGCCCATCTACACGTGGTTCGAGCGGACCCTGGGCGGCCACAGAGGGCTGGCGGCCGCCCTGATGACATTGTCGGTTGCCCTTGTTCTGGTCGCACCGTTCGCCATCATGGTGGCGACACTGGCGGACAGTATAAGCAGCCTGATCACAGCGGCGACCCGCGTCCTCGATCAAGGCCCGCCGGCGCCACCGCATTGGGTTGCAGGGCTCCCGGTGGTTGGCGAGAGCCTCGCTGCCTATTGGGAAAGGTTGGCCCACAACGCGCCCGCCTTCATGATTGAGCTCAAGAAGCTGATCGGCCCCGCCACCGACATCGCCGTCGCCAGCGGGGCTGTGCTCGGCGTCGGCCTTCTCGAACTCGGTCTAAGTGTATTCATCGCGTACTTCTTCTACCGCCACGGCCGGCAGATGGCAGCGTACGTGCGCGGGAGCGCCGAACGAATCGCCGGGCCCCGCGCTCGGCGCCTGCTCACGGTCGTGGGCGTGACCGTGCAGGGCGTTGTTTACGGCTTGATCGGCACGGCACTCGTCCAAGCGCTGTTGGCCGGCATTGGTTTCTGGATCGCCGGTGTGCCTCAGGCGCTATTGCTCGGCTTCCTTACATTTGTCCTGTCGTTCGTACCGGCGGGTCCCCCGCTTGTGTGGGGCTCGGTGGCGCTGTGGCTATTTGCCCAGGGAGCCGTTTGGTGGGGCATCTTCGTCGCGGCTTGGGGCTTGCTCCTCGTCAGCAGCATTGACAATGTCCTCAGGCCCTATCTCCTCACTAAGTCCAACAGCCTGCCCGTGGTACTCGGGCTCTTCGGTTTCCTCGGCGGCATTCTCGCCTTCGGCTTCATCGGCGTGTTCCTAGGCCCAACGCTCCTGGCGGTCGGCTACAGCCTCTTCCTCGAGTGGCACGCGGCCGAGGTCAAGGACCGCAGGCATTCCAAGTCGGAGCCGCCGGATGCCGCTTGAGTGATATGGGTCCGAGCCCAGTTCCAGCTCCTGTGGAAAATCGGAAACTGCTCTGTGTCGAACTATGTGCGGCCCGCCTCCAAGCCATGGCCTGCGGGCGGGGACGGCTGAGTCCGGCCAATCACGCGTCCTTGGGTCGATATTGATCAATGGAGGATGGGGCTATTCGATCAGCGAGAAAGTAGGCGCGTAAGTATCTCGACCAGTTCCTTATCCGTGAACGGCTTCTTCAGAACGGGTTGGTCGCGGTAGCCATCCCTCACATCGTGACCGCTGTAGCCCGTGGAAAAGACGAACGGCACGCCACGGGCGCCGAGCACTTCGGCCACCGCATAGCTGTTGTTGCCATTCAGGTTCATATCCAGCATGGCGATATCGAAGATTTGACTGTCAATCGCCGCGAGGGCCTGATTGACATTCGCGGCTGCTGTCACCGACTCGCATCCGAGGTCGGCCAGCATGTCTTCGATCATGATGAGGACCAGCATTTCATCTTCGACAACGAGGACGCGGCGACCGGAAAGCAATTTATTCATCACGACCACTTTTCGGGACAGGAAAGCTGATCGTGCAGACGACGCCGCCTGCCGGGTAGTCGAGATCAACCGCGCCCTCGAGTTCATGAGCCAGACCGCGCTCGATCACTCGCGAGCCGAAGCCTTTCCGGGACGGTGGCACCACAGGCGGGCCGTCCTTCTCCTGCCAGCGCAGGATTAGCCGACTGCCCTCCGGCGACGGCTCAATCGTCCATGAGATCAGGACCGACCCGGCCTTGTTGGAAAACGCGCCGTACTTCACGGCGTTGGTCGCGAGTTCGTGGAAGGCGATGCCGAGAGCAAGTGCAACCTTCGGCGAGACGCGGATATTGCTGCCCGTAATGACAAAGTGCTCCGATCGCCCATTTGCAACCCCGAACGGCTCCAGGGCTGCCTTGATCAGATCGAGCAGCCCGGCACCTTCCCAATTCTCGCGGGTCAACAGGTCGTGCGAGCGGGAGAGGGCGAAGAGGCGGGACTCAATGGATTCCTTGATTGCTTCCGGATCAGAGGTATTTCGCAACGCCTGCCAGACGATCGACTGCACCGTGGCAAGGGTGTTTTTCACGCGATGGTTCAGCTCGTCGATGAGCATCCTGGACCGGGCTTGTTCCTGCTTATGATCGGTAAGATCGACGAAGGAGGCGAAATGCTGCACGACGTTACCGCTTTCATCCCGAACTGGACTGATGAGGAGTGCCGACCAGAACTCGCTGCCATCCTTGCGACGGTAGCAGATTTCCGAACCGCCGGTGGTATTGCCGGCAAATGCGGTTTCGATGCGCGCCAGCGCATCGGAATCAGTGCCCCGCGCCATCAGGAAGTTGAAGCTCTGGGCGAGCACCTCTTCCCGGCTGTATCCGGTTAACTCGAGAAAAGCGTCATTGACAAAAATTATCGGATTGGCGGGTTCCTTCGCGTCCGTGAACACCATCGCCATTCGTGTCGTTTCAGCGGCGACGACAAACGGGCCGAGATCCTGCCGAAAGCTTTCGACGTCAGCTTCGGCGACTTTTTGGCTTTCGGATTTGAATATTGGTTCAGGCATGCCTCAGCTTTGTCCGGTTGGCGGCAGGCCGCAGCCAGTAAGCGACATTTATAAGCCGCTCAATATTCTTCCGCCAGTGGACAAGAAGCTATGCCTTCCCGTGAGTGGGTATCCAGCCGAATGATCTCGGTATTGAGGCGTTGCTCAGTACCAGCGACCGCGGCCGAACCAGCCGCCGCCGGCTAGCAGGACAAGGACGATAAGTATAATGAGAAGCGTGGTGGTATCCATGTGAGTCTCCTGGGAGTGCTCTTAGACATCTCGCCGCTCTTTTTTACTATACGGTGAGTTGCCGGGTCATCGCACTCCAGCCTCAAACAACGTTCCGCACGCTTTCTTGTTCCATTGGAACGAATGCACATCCACAGTCGAGTCAGTTGTGAGATTTTCAGATGCCGGCGGGTCAATGACGGCTGCCAGCGCTGCTGCAGCCGACGAAGTTCTACGTCCGCTTACACACCCATTAGGGCCCTTCTCGGTACCAACGGCGAAGGTCTGGAACGGGTCGATAGTGTTGAAAAAGGCCGCAACCAAGCTATTCTACCTAATATGTTAGAATATTTTTCCGCAAAACTGCAAATAATGAATCGTGGTTCCCGAGAAGTCTGCTCTGAGAACTGTATTTCTGCACTCGGCGCTTGTTGCCGAGTGCGTAGGATTTTTTCAACACTATCGGTCAGAACTTGCCCAAGAGCTGGCCTTTGAAAAATTCTGCAAAGTGTCGATCGTTCGCGTTCGCCAACGACCCGAAGGGTGGGGAACTGCCGCCCGCAAAACGCCTTGCGAAGGACCGGCGTGTGGACGAAGCAGTCGTTGACGGTATGGCGGCTAGAGCCTTTGCTGTCGTTGCGGTGCGTCCTCTACGACGGTTGCTCTAGCGGCCAGACCTCGACGACACCGTGTGCAACTGCGCAGGGAGTCCGTGACACCATATCTATGGCCTCAGCCAAATCGGCGGCTTCGATTATGGCAAAGCCAGCCACCGGCAACGACGACGTCATAAACGGACCATTTGCTGTTTCAACTTGAGCAGCGTCGGGGTTGCGGATTTGCACGGGGGCGCCCGCGATCCCCATCAAGACGCCGTTTTTCTGCAGCTGCGCGTCGTGTGCGTGAGCTGCATCTCGAACGGCCACTGGGGTGCGGTCGTACCCCTCGCGGTCTCCATATCCGATCGTCACAAATTTTGGCACCGGGTCGCTCCCTTCAGACTATTGACGCCATACGGAGCTTACCAGCAAGCCATGTACCCTCGTCGTAAATGGAGCGTACCCAAGATGGTTCCTCTCGCAGGCCTTCACCAGGCCGTAAGAACGGCTCTCCACTCTGCCGCTTGTGACGGCGCGGCCGGGTAGGTAAAGCGCGGAAATCCGTGCCTTGGACGTGCCAATCCGCCTGGAAGGTCCGCATCGGGCTCAATCGAGCCGATCATCGCCCGGATGCCAATGACAGCAATGGGTCGACTCAAGCCATAGAGCGAACGACCGCTTTTGAGAAGCGACGGGAATGACGGCTTCTGGCGCTCCTAAGCCGTTCGGCCAATCCCCGCCGAATGGCGATCTCCCACCCCACAGCCGAAATTCAAACTGACACACTACCCAAGTTTCGGTCTTTTCGGCGCCGCAAGTTTCATGAAAGGGCTGTTGACAGCCACGCCTGGAGAAAAGCGATCCTGATCGGTCAAAACCTTGCCCCATCGGCCGTGAGTGCGTGCTCTCGCGTGCCGGAGACGATGATCTCCAGGACCTCATGCTCGTCGGTGTTTTTGATGTAGCGATCGCCGACGTTCTCGCCGCGCTTCAGCACCATCACGCGGTCGCCCACAGCGAAGATGTCAACGAGGCGGTGGGAGATGATGATCTGGGCAACGCCCTGCTTCTTCAGTTCCAGCATGGTTTCGAGCAGCCGCTCGGTCGCCATCACCGAGAGATTGGCGGTCGGCTCGTCGAGTATCACCACGCGCGGCTGGAAGGAGATAGCGCGGGCAATCGCCACCGATTGCTGGCGGCCGCCCGAAAGGCTCTCGACCTTTTGATAGACGGAGTTCACGTCGACCTTGAGCCGCTTCAGCACACTGTCGGCTTCCGCGTACATTTTCCGCCGATTGACGAAAAGGCCCCTGAGCGGCCAACGGCCAAGAAAGATATTCTGACCGACATCCATATTCCCGCAAAGAGCGAAATCCTGGTAGATCATCTCGATGCCGGCGTCGCGGCTTTCGTGCGGGCTCTTGAAGTGCACCGGCTGCCCGGCGACGAAGATCTCGCCGCCTGCGTCGCGCTGGTAGGCGCCGGTCAGGATCTTCATCAGCGTCGACTTGCCGGCCGAGTTGTCGCCGACGAGGCCCAGGATCTCGCCGGGATAGAGCACGAGGTCGACGTTGCGGAGCGCCTGCACCGCACCGAAGGCTTTTTCGATGCCCCGCATTTCTACGATCGGTGCAGGCCTGGTCGCGTCACGCATGGGTGGTTTCCGCCGTTCTTGTGCGCCGCGCGAGGCGCGCGCGCAGGCGGCCGAAGATGTTGGCCTGGCGCACCCAGATGTCGATCAGCACCGCCACGATCAGGATGCCACCGATGAAGACGTTGATCCAGTGCTGCGGCATGGTAAAGCCCTGGACGTTGAGCTGCAGCAGCGCCCGGATCAGGGTGATCACCGCCGCCCCGGCGAGCGCCCCGATCACCGTGCCGTAGCCGCCGAAGATCGAACCGCCGCCGATGATCACCGAAGCGATGGCGTCGAGCTCGCGGAACTGGCCGGCCACCGGGTTGAAGCTGCGGAAGTAGGCGACGTTGATGATCCCGGCCATTGTCGCGCAGAGCGCCGCCAGCATGAGCGCGAAGAACCGCACCCGGTTGGTGTTGATCCCGGCATAAGCGGCGGCGCGAATGTTGCCGCCGGTCGCGTAGACCTTCTGCCCGAACGGCATGTAGGCGAGCACGACGCCGGCAATGAGGGCGACCAACAGCATCCAGATGGTCTGGACGCTCACCACCTCGGCGATCGAGCGCAGCAGCCCGTCCGGCAGCGAGATGCGGTAGTGCAGCAGGATGTCGTTCACCTTGCGGCCAAGCAGGTTGTAGCCCTCGGGCCAGCCGGTGAGCTGCTGCCCGGCGACGAACCAGGCGGCGAGGCCGCGGGCGATGTAGAACATGCCGAGCGTGGCGATGAAGGCCGGCAGCTTGAAGCCGACGGTGACGATCGCGTTGACGAGGCCGGCGCACATGCCCGCGAGCAGGCCCATCGCCACGGCGGTCACGGGGTCGGCGCCAAGGACCTTGAGGAAATAGGCGGCTGTGCTGCCGGCGAGAGCGAGCACCGCCCCGACGGAGAGATCGATATCGCCGGCGGCGATGACGTAGGTGAGTCCGATGGTGATCAGCGCAAGCTCGGTGTAGTTGAGCAAGATCGCGAAGCTGTTGGACAGGTTCCACCAGTAGTCCGGCCGGAGCGCGAGGCCGGTCAGCCACAGGAGCGCGGTCAGGATGATGGCGAGCGCGTCGCGCCGGGCGAGGAACTTGCCGAACCCGGTGGCCGACAACGCCATGTCGGTCGCCATCGCGCCTTTGGTCTGCACCCCCTCGATCGCGATGCCGCCGATCTCGTAGGCCGGTGGCGGCGGCCGGTCGCGGAGCCAGGCCCAGAGGCGCCCTGCCAGCTGGCGGCGGATGAGATAGGGCTCGATGAGCACCGCGACGACGAGCAGCAGCCCGAGGAACACAGGCACCGCGCCGACCGGTAGCGAGAAAACGGCATTGACCGTGATCTCCTCGTCGCCGATCTTGATGATGCGCGTGATCGGCCAGCCCTCGCGCAATACCTTGTCGAGCAGCACCACCAGCAGGGCGCCAAGGCAGGATCCGGCGACCCGGCCGCGGCCGCCGAGGATCGAGGCGCCGCCGATGATCACGGCGGCAATGACGGTCAGCTCACCGCTGACGCCGTAGAGGGGCGTCACGCCCTTGTCCTGGGCAGCTGACATCAAGCCGGCCAGCGCCGCGCAGAGCGAGGAGATCAGGAAGGCTCGGATGCGCACCCAGTTGGTCGGGATGCCGGCATAGGACGCCGCCTGCTCGTTGCCGCCGGTGGCGAAGGTCTCGTAGCCCCAGCGCGTCTTGGCAAGCACATAGGCGCCGATCACGGCGACAACGAGGAAGATCACGATCTGGTTGTTGAAGCCGAGGAGGTTGGTCTCGCCGAGATGAAAAAAACCCGGATAGCTGGTCGCCTTGGCAGGGTAGTAGATCGCCTGGCCGTGAGTGAGCGCCAGCACGAAGCCGCGGCCGATGAAGAGGACGGTCAGCGTGGCGATGAACGCCGGCACCTTCAGGATGGTGACGAGCACGCCGTTGATCAGCCCGATCAGCGTGCCGAGCAGCAGGCAGAGGATCGCCGACGTGACGACGCCGAGGTCAAGGAAGTTCGGCGCGAACAGCCTGGCAAAGACGACGGCGACTAGGCCGTAAGTTGAACCGACTGAAAGATCGAGGTCCTTGTTGACGATGACGAAGGTCACTCCGACCGCGATGATGGCAACCCGCGAGGTGTCGCGGAGCAGCGAGTGAAACGCTCCTGTTGACCCGAAGAACGCGGGATTGACGAGAGCGCCGCCGAGATAGAGCAGCAAAAGTAAGGCAACGAGCCCCACCTCCCAGCCGCCGACAATCTGGGACGGCGCACGGCCGAGCGATGTGGTCGCGGTAAGCGCCATGGTCTCTTCTGGTCGATTTCCTGCTGCCGCATTGCGGGAGAGCCTGCGCCCTCCCGCAATGATTTCAGACGTTCCGAGTGGACTCAGTTCTCGAAGCGCTTGCCGACGTCCTCGACGGTCTCCTTCGTCACCAGTTGGGCGCGTGTGTCGAGGTTGGCCGCCGCGATGCCGCGATCGATCTCCAGATAGAGTTGCATGACCGGCCAGAAGCCCTGCAAGAAGGGCTGCTGCCCGAGCGCGCCGGTCAGATCGCCGCTCTTCATCGCATCCTGCTGGGCCGGGCCCAGGTCGAAACCGTAGGCGCAGATCTTGCCGGTCAGTCCGGTCTGAGCGACGGCCTTGGCAAGCGCCGGCGTGAACACGTTGTTGCCGGCGAACGCGCCAACGACGTCGCCGCGCGATTCGAACAGCGTCACGATGCCGTTCACCGGATCATTCGGATTGGTGTCTATACCGGTGTTCTCCGGACCCGCGTCGACCTTGAAGGCATCAAGCTTGCCGGCATCCTTCAAGCCCTTGACGATGGCGTTGAAAGCCGAAGTGACGCGATTGTTCACCTCGATGTTGCCCATTGCGGTCGACGACGGCAGGACGATCGAACCCTTCTCGATACCCTTGTCCGCGAGGCACTTGACGAGCGCCTCGCCGGCGATTGCGGCAGCGGACGCGTCCTGGCCGGTGTGGCCGATGCCGCTGCGGTTGAGGATCGTGCCGTCAAAGGAATTGGTCGTAGCGACCGGTATGCCCTTCGCCTCGGCGGCCTTGACGATGTCGTTGTAGGCGCCGACCTGGGGCGTTGTCATGATCAGCCCGTCGATCGTCGGATCCTGCACGATCTGGTTCAGGATTTCGATCTCGCGGGCAGGGTCGTCGGTCGGCGATTCCGAGCCGAGCAGCAGGACCTTGGCGCCGATCAGGTTGCCGGCGACGGTCGCGCCGACGTAGACCGGATCGAAGAACCCATTGCCGGCAGTGTGTGTCACGATAGCGAAAGTGAGGTGACCATCGGCCGAATGGAAGTCCTTGGTAGCGGGGGCCTCCTTTGCGGCTTCTTCGAAGCTGTAGCCGCCGACCGCCTTGTCGACGCCGCCCGATTGTGCGTAGGCGTTCGATACGCCGAGCGATAACGCCGCGGCACACGCCGCGAGCGAGAAAATACGTTTCATGATTTTCCTCCCTTGCAACCAACGGTCGGAAGCCGTTCGGGCGCATTTATTCAGGATTCCGAATGCTTCCTCCCACCCCCTATATTCTGCCCAAAGCCTGCCCACGTAAATAGTGCTAGAGCGACGCGGTGTCAGACAGACGAGGAGACTTGGTGTATTATGATCCCTACCTGGGCCGCATTTCAAAAGGGAGCGACACAGAGAGCACCAAAAATAAAGTTTCACAAACGCGTAGGGAGGATACCGCGATGAATCTGCGACCAGACCCCACATTCTATGCGTCACCGAAGCTGGCTATGGAAGGGCCGCCGGAAACTCTGGCCTACACGTTGATGCTTAGCCCGGACTTCTCGCAACCCGACGGCCTGGCTGTGGTGAATGTCGATCCAAATTCGCCGGATTTCGGCAAGATCGTCCACACTGTGATCATGCCAAACAAGGGCGATGAGTTTCATCACTTCGGCTGGAATGCGTGTTCTTCGGCGCTATCACCACTGACTGGCCACGCCTTTTTGGAGCGTCGTTATCTGATCATTCCGGGCATGCGTTCGTCGCGCATCTACATAATTGATGTGAAGGGCGGGCCGACAGCCGCCAAGATTCACAAGATCATCGAACCCGCAGAAGTCTTTGCCAAGACGGGCTATTCCCGCCCGCATACGATCCACTGCGGACCCGAGGGCATCTATGTCTCGACCCTGGGCGGCGGCGGCAAGGACGGTACCGACGGTCCTCCGGGCATTTTCATCATGGATTGCCAGACCTTCGATGTCATTGGCCGCTATGAGATAGATCGTGGCGCCCAGGACAAGCACTACGATTTCTGGTGGAACCTGCCGCGCGACTACATGGTCAGTTCCGAATGGGCCCTGCCGCCGCAGTTCGAAAACGGCATCGTCCCGGAGGATCTACTGTCCAACAAGTACGGCCACCGCATGCATTTCTGGGATCTGCGTGCGCGTAAGAACATTCAGACGATCGATCTGGGCGCCAATCACCAAATGGCGCTCGAAATTCGCCCGGCGCATGATCCAGTCCAGCAATACGGCTTCTGCGGCGTTGTGGTCGATACCACCAATCTCGAAGGCTCGATCTGGACTTGGTGGCGCGACGCAGATGGCAAGTTCCAGGCCAAGAAGACGGCGATCATCCCGCCTCAACCGGCCAATGCCGACGATCTGCCGGATCTTCTGAAGGGTTTCTCGGCGGTGCCCCCGCTGGTCACCGACATCGACCTCAGCCTCGACGACAAATATCTCTACGTGGCTTGTTGGGGTACGGGTGAAATGCATCAATACGATGTCAGCGACCCGATGAAGCCGGTTCTGGCGGGCAAGGTCGAACTGGGTGGGATCGTCAAGAAGACCAAGCACCCCTGTGGCAAGGTCTTCGGCTATGGGCCACAGATGGTCGAGATTAGCCGCGACGGCAAGCGTGTCTATTGGACCAATTCGCTCTATTCGACCTGGGACGATCAGTTCTATCCCGGCGAGCGCGGCGGGGCTATGGTGAAGGCCGATGTTGGCGCCAATGGTGGCCTGACGCTCGACACCAACTTCTTCGTCGAGTTCCCCAAAGGCTATCGAACGCACCAGATCCGACTTGAAGGCGGCGACTGCTCTACCGACAGTTTCTGCTACCCATCGGTCTAGGTGTCGCCCGAACTCCTTTCGACCACAGCCGGCCTCTGGTTTGCTGTGGTCGCCAGCGGGATTTACCATGGCGTAAACCCGGGTATGGGCTGGCCGCTTGCTGTTTCGGCCGCCCTGATGGAACGGCGAGCCTATGCGCTGCCGGGCGCACTCCTGGCGCTGGCGTTCGGGCATCTTGTCGCCATGACGGTGGTCCTCTTGCCCTTCGCGCTGATGACCGTGCTGGTTGATTGGCAAACCGAGATCCGCGTTGGCGCAGGTCTAATTGTCGTCGCGCTCGGAGTCTGGCTGCTCTTCAACCGGCGGCATCCTAGATTTCTGGCGCGCGTGCCGCCGTCGCGACTGGCGCTCTGGTCCTTTCTGGTCGCCGTCGCGCATGGCGCCGGCCTGATGCTGGTGCCGATCTACCTCGGCCTGTGCGGCGTCGTTGAAACGGATGCTGGGCACCGTGCCGCGACCGCCCTCATTGCACGAACTGCAGCGCTCTCGATCGGCGTGGCAGCGGTCCACACCGGCGCGATGATCACTGCGGGCGGCGCTTTGGCCTTCGGCGTCTATCGGTGGCTGGGATTAAGGTTTCTTTCGAAAAGCTGGTTTGATCTAGATGTGATCTGGGCGCTAAGCCTAGTTCTGGTCGGGGCGATCGGCGTGTTTTCCGCGCTCTAGTTGGTCACGACGATCCGCGTGTTGCGGAAGCCGGCTTGCCGCACCATCGAATAGAAGGCGGCGGCATTGGCCGGGTGCAGCCGCACGCAGCCATGCGACGCCGGGCGCCCGAGAGATTTTACCGCGCCGGTGCCATGGATGGCGTAGCCGCCGCGGTAGAATACCGAATGAGGCATCGGCGACATGTCGTATTTGCGCGAATACCACATCCGTGCCGTTCGTTGCGGCCGGTAGGTGCCGCGCGGCGTGATGTAACCTTTGCGCGCCGTGGACACGCGCCATCGGTAAACCGCCTGACCGTATCTTACAGTCATCGTCTGCGATGACACGTCGATCCTTGCAACCAGCTTGGCTGCCCAGCCCTCGACCGAAGAACCGAGCAGCATCGTTGCCAGTGCCGCTGCTATGAGAACGGTTTTTTTCATGCGATCAAACCCCTTTGACTGCCCTTGCCCGCTTGCCTTCACGCAATTCTTCATCTTTTTAATCGCAAGTGAATGAGGTAACCACACACCTCTGACGAATTCACCAATCCAAAGCAGCGAATTTGAACGATTTCCCGCGATGGTTGCCGTGACGACACGTACCCACGTAACTAGGGCGCGACCCGCAAACAGGCTTGCCAAAGCGGGTCCTTGGCTGCTCAATTCGCCGAATGAACGAACTCCTGCTGAAAGCGGTCGATGATCGGGTCGACGAGCTGGTCGCGCTGACCGCCGACCTGATCCGCTTCCCGACCATCAATCCGCCCGGCGAAGCTTACCGGCCATGCGCCGAATACGTCGGGGCGCGGCTGAAGAAGTGCGGTTTCGAAGTCGAATTCATCCGCGCCGAAGGCACGCCCGGCGACACCGACCGCTACCCGCGCGTCAATGTCGTCGCCCGCTTCGATGGCCGCTCGCCCGGCGCCTGCGTGCATTTCAACTCGCATATCGACGTGGTCGAAGCCGGCGACGGCTGGAGCCTCGATCCCTTCGCCGGCATCGTCAGGGATGGCAAGGTCTATGGCCGCGGCGCCTGCGACATGAAGGGCGGCTTGGCCTCCTCGATCATCGCCGCCGAGGCCTTCATGGAGGTCTTCCCCGACTTTCCGGGCGCCATCGAAATATCGGGCACCGTCGACGAGGAGTCCGGCGGCTTCGGCGGTGTCGCCCATCTGGCCGAGCTCGGCTATTTCTCTAAACCGAAGGTCGACCATGTCATCATCCCCGAGCCGTTGAACAAGGACCGCATCTGCCTTGGCCATCGCGGCGTCTGGTGGGCGGAGATCGAGACCAAGGGCGAGATCGCGCATGGCTCGATGCCGTTCCTCGGCGACAACGCGGTGCGCCATATGGGTGCCGTGCTAAAGGCCTTCGAGGACGAGCTGTTTCCGGCGCTCGACCGCAAGGTCACGCGCATGCCGGTCGTGCCCGACGGGGCCAAGCGCTCGACCATGAACATCAACTCGATCCACGGCGGCCAGACCGAGGATTTCCGGCCCGGCCTGCCCTCGCCCAACGTCCCCGATTCCTGCCGGCTGACCATCGACCGCCGCTTCCTGCTCGAAGAGGACCTCGGCACGGTCAAAAGCGAGGTGACCGATATCCTCGACCGGCTGAAGCGCGAGCGCAAGAAATTCGACTACGAGATCCGCGATCTCATGGAGGTGCTGCCGCTGATGACCGAGCGCGATGCGCCGGTGGTCAAGGCAGTGGCGCAAGGCATCATGGAGATATTCGACCGCGAGCCCGACTATGTGATTTCGCCCGGCACCTACGACCAGAAGCACATTGCCCGCATCGGTCACATCTACGATTGCATCGCCTATGGCCCGGGCATTCTCGACCTCGCCCACAGGCCCGACGAATGGGTGGGGATATCAGACATGGTCGAATCGGCCAAGGTGATGGCGATCGGGCTCAACGTGCTGCTTAGGGGCGCGGGCGCTCGGTAGTCGTGATGGGCGAAAAAGCATTCCTGCCGGCGCTGCCGGAAAACACGAAACGCAATTTACTCGTTGGTGAAATCACGCTTCTATCCACCGGGTTTTGAGCATGTTTTTGAGCATATCGGGAGTTGCACGATGAAATTGTGGAAAACCATTCTCACCGCCGCGGCCCTGGTGCTGTCTGCCGGAACATCGGCATTTGCCGCGCGGACCGATCTGGTCATCGGGATTACGCTCGAACCTCCGCATCTCGATCCGACCGCGGGTGCTGCAGCGGCGATCGACGAAGTGCTTTACGCCAATGTGTTCGAGGGGCTGACCCGCATCGGTCCGAACGGCGAGGTGCTGCCGGATCTCGCCGAAAGCTGGGCCATTTCCGACGACGGCAAGGTCTACACCTTCAAGCTGCATACCGGCGTCAAATTCCATGACGGCACCGACTTCAATGCCGACGACGTGAAATTCTCGCTCGACCGCGCCCGTGCCGACAACTCCGTCAACGCACAAAAGGGCCTGTTCGCCGCCATCGATACGGTCGAGGTTGTCGATCCGGCGAAGGTCAGGATCACGCTGAAGAACCCGCAAAGTTCCTTCCTCTACAATATGGGCTGGGGCGACGCGGTCATCGTCGCACCGGAGACAGCCGACACCAACAAGGAAAAGCCTGTCGGCACCGGCCCGTTCAAGTTCCAAAACTGGGCCAAGGGCTCGTCGATCACGCTAATCAAGTCCGACACTTACTGGGGCGCCCCGGTGTCCCTCGACAAGGCAGAGTTCCGCATTGTTCCCGATGCCGCTGCCGCTGTGCCGGCATTGCTTTCCGGCGACATCCAGGCCTTTCCCTTCTTCCCCGATCCCGACAGTGTCGCCCAGATCAAGGACGACCCACGCTTCAAGGTGGTGATCGGCGCGACCGAGGGCGAAACCATTCTCTCGATCAACAACAAGAAGCCGCCTTTCGACAAGCTGCAGGTCAGGCAGGCGATTTCGTTTGCGCTCGACCGCAAGGCGATCATCGACGGCGCCTCGGCCGGTTTGGGTGTGCCGATCGGCTCGCACATGTCGCCCGCAAACAAGGCCTATGTCGACCTCACCGGCCTCTATCCGCACAATGTCGAGAAAGCCAAGGAACTCTTGAAGGAAGCCGGCCTGGAAAACGGCTTCAAGGCGACGCTGAAACTGCCGCCGCCTCCCTATGCGCGGCTTGGCGGCGAGATCGTAGCGTCGCAGCTTCGCGATGTCGGCATCCAGCTGGAAATCGTGCCCGTGGAATGGGCGCAGTGGCTGGACCAGGTCTTCACCAAGAAGGACTACGACCTGACCATCGTCTCCCACACCGAGCCCAACGACATCGATATCTATTCGCGCAAGGATTATTACTTCAACTACGACAACCCGACCTTCGACAAGATCATCGCCGATCTGAGCCTCACCTCCGATGAGGCCAAGCGCATGACGCTGCTTGGCGAGGCGCAGAAGATACTGGCCGACGATGCCGTGGTCGGCTTCCTCTACGAATTGCCGAAAGCCGGCGTCTGGGACGCCAAGCTCGAGGGTTTTTGGGAAAACGCTCCGATCCAGGCCAACGACCTGACCAAGGTGAAGTGGACGGAGTGAGGCAGCGCAGCGGTCCTCCCCCATGACCGCCTATCTCCTCAAGCGTCTTGCCATCGCGCTCATCACGCTGGTTCTGGCCTCGATGGTTGTCTTTGCCGTGCTGGAGATCATTCCCGGCGACCCGGCGCGGCTGATGCTGGGCATGAACGCCAGCGCCGACCAGGTCGAGTTGCTGCGCAACCAGATGGGCCTCAACGCGCCCCTCGCTCTGCGCTATCTGCACTGGGCCGGCGGCTTGCTGAGCCTCGATTTCGGCCGCTCCTACACCTATTCGGTGCCGGTCATCGACCTGGTCCGCGAGCGCGCCGTCGTCTCGCTGCCGCTGGCCCTGATCGCGCTGGCGCTGTCCACCATCATTGCCATTCCGGTCGGGCTGTTTTCCGCCGGCAGGCACGGACGGGCCGGCGACACGATTGCGATGGGCGCCGCCCAGCTTGGCGTCGCCGTGCCGAACTTCTGGTTTGCGCTGATGCTGATCTACCTGTTTGCGGTTTGGCTGCGGCTGGTGCCGGCCGGCGGTTTTCCGGGTTGGAGCGCTGGCGTCTGGCCGGCGCTGAAATCGCTGGTCCTGCCGGCGATCGCGCTCGCTCTGCCGCAAGCGGCGATCCTCGCCCGCGTCACCCGCTCGGCGCTGATCGAAGTGCTGAACGAGGACTATATCCGCACCGCCCGCGCCAAGGGCCTGCCTTATCGCGCGGTGCTGTGGCGGCACGCGCTGCGCAACGCCATGATCCCGGTGCTCACCATTCTCGGCCTGCAGTTCGCCTTCCTGCTCGCCGGCACCATCATCATCGAGAACGTCTTTTACCTGCCCGGCCTTGGCCGGCTGGTGTTCCAGGCGATCACCCAGCGCGACCTGATCGTCGTCGAAAGCGTCGTCATGCTGCTGGTGGCCGCCGTCATCGCGGTCAACCTGCTTGTCGATCTCTCCTATGCGGTCGTCGATCCGCGCCTGAGAAGCCGCCAATGACGCTGCGCTTCGACATTCCAGAGGAAAATTTTGCCGACATCCTCGTCAAGGCCTTCACCAACCGCTCGTTCCTCGCTGGCTTCGTCATTACCGCGCTGGTGGCAGCGGTCGCCATCGTCTCGTTCTTCTGGACGCCTTTTGACGTCACCAGGCTGATCGTCGCCGACAAGACCCAAGCACCCTCGCCGGCGCACTGGTTCGGCACCGACCATTTCGGCCGCGACATTCTTTCGATGATAATGGTCGGCGCCCGCAATTCGATCGCCGTGGCGCTGGTGGCGGTCGGCATCGGCATGGGCATCGGCGTGCCGCTCGGTGCCTTCGCTGCGGCCCGCGGCGGCATCGTCGACGAAGCGGTGATGCGGCTGAACGATCTCGTCTTCGCCTTCCCTGCCCTGCTGTCGGCGATCATGATCACCGCCATCTTCGGGCCGGGCGCGCTCAACGCCATCATCGCCATCGGCATTTTCAACATTCCGGTCTTCGCCCGCGTCGCCCGGGCCGGCGCGCTGGCTATCTGGCCGCGCGACTTCATTCTCGCCGCGCGCGCCGCCGGCAAAGGCAAAACACTGATCACACTGGAACATGTGCTGCCCAACATCGTCACCTTGCTCCTGGTGCAAGGCACCATCCAGTTCGCGCTCGGCATCCTGGCCGAAGCCGGGCTTTCCTACGTCGGGCTCGGCACACAGCCACCGATGCCGAGCTGGGGCCGGATGCTGTTCGACGCGCAGACCCGCATGGTGGCGGCGCCGTGGATGGCGATCTTTCCAGGCATGGCGATCGTCGTCACCGTGCTTGGCCTGAACCTGCTCGGCGACGGGATTGCCGACATCCTCGACCCAAAATCGCGGCGACAGCGATGAGCCTGCTCGAAATCGAGCGATTGTCGCTGAGCAGCGGCGACACGTCGATCCTGAGGGATGTCGAGCTCTCCGTCGCGCCCGGCGAGGTGATGGGGCTGGTCGGCGAATCCGGCTCGGGCAAGTCGATAACGGCGCTGACGGTGATGCGGCTTCTGCCCTGGGCGGCGCGCGCCACCGGGCGCGTCGTCTTCGACGGCATCGACATCCTGGCGGCCAGCGAAGACCAGATGTGCGCGCTCCGCGGCGACGACATCGGCATGGTGTTCCAGGAGCCGATGACGGCGCTGAACCCGGTCAAGACCATTGGCGAGCAGGTCGCCGAAGGCATCCGCTGGCACACCAGGGCAAGCCGCGCCGACGCCGAGGACCGCGCGCGAAAGATGCTCGATCGGGTCGGCCTGCCCTCAGCCAAATTCCCGATGTCGCGCTATCCGCACGAGCTTTCCGGCGGCCAGCGCCAGCGCGTCGTCATCGCCATTGCCTGCGCGCTGAAACCCAAGTTGCTGATCGCCGACGAGCCGACGACGGCGCTCGACGTCGTGCTGCAGGCGCAGATCCTCGACCTGTTGCGCGATCTGGTCGCGGAAAATCGCATGGGCCTGCTCTTGATCTCGCACGACCTCGCGGTGGTGACCGAGATGGCGGATCGCATCACCATCCTGCGCCACGGCGAGGTGATGGAGGCCGGCGACACGGCGCGCACCTTGTCAGAACAGCTTCATCCCTACACGCGACAACTGGCGCAGGCCTCGATGCATGTGCCGGCGCGGACCAGGACACACGAGGTCGGCCAAGACAACCCCCTGCTCCAGGTTGCCAAACCTCTTCTTCAGGTGGACAGCGTGACGCGGGACTATCCGGGACGTCGCCCGTCGCTGCTGAAGCGGGCGGCTCCGATCCGCGCCGTCGACGATGTCTCGTTCTCGATTGATCCCGGCCAGTCGGTGGCGCTGGTCGGGCGTTCCGGCTGCGGTAAGTCCACGCTTGCCCGCATGATCCTGGCGCTGGACGGGCCGACATCGGGAACGATCCGGTTTCGCGGCGAGGTCATCACCGGCAAGAGCGAGGCGGAGCTCAAGCCGGCGCGCCGCGACATGCAGGTGGTGTTCCAGGACCCTTACGGCTCTTTCGACCCGCGCCAGAAAGTCGAAAAACTGGTCGCCGAGCCGCTGCATGTCCTGGAGAAGAAGCCGACGGATACGGAGCGGCGCGAGATGGTGGCAATGGCCCTGCACGAGGTCAGTCTCAGCCCACGCGACATGCACAAATATCCGCACGAATTTTCAGGCGGCCAGCGCCAGCGCCTGTCGATCGCCCGCGCCATCATCACCCGCCCCAAACTGGTCGTCGCCGACGAGCCGGTCTCGGCGCTCGACGTCTCGATCCGTGCCCAGATTCTCGATCTGTTCGCCGAGCTCAACCAGAAGCTCGGCGTTGCCTATCTATTCATCACTCACGATCTGACCGTCGCTCGCGCCATCACCGATCAGGTGATGGTCATGTATGACGGCAGGATCGTCGAGCGCGGCAGGACGAGCGAGGTTCTCGACCATCCGCAGTCCGAAGCCGCCAAGGCGCTGGTCGCTGCGGCCCCAGACCTGCACCGCGCGATTGCTCGGCGGTTACAGGAACAGGGGTGAGCCGCCGACCGTTCAGAAAGGCTTACTCTTCGGTCTTCACCACATCGGCTGGGCTGATATCGAGCAAGTCGAGCGTGCGCCGCAAGAGCTGCATCTCGGTCCCGGCAAGTTGCGAATCGGCCTTGGCGATCTCAGCCATGTGGCGGGCAAGCAGCTTGCGCCGCTCGACGTCGAGGTCACGGAACTGCGCGATGGCTTGCGAGCTGTTGGTCTCGTAGCCGAAGTCGTTGAGATATTCGATGACGCTGTCGATGCTGGCTTCCGGAATGCCGAAGGCTTCCCGGCAGATGCGCCTGAAGGCGGCCATTTCACTCTCGCTGACCGTGCCGTCGGCGAGGATCATGCGAAACAGCATAAGCAGTTCCGCCGACAGCACAGGATCGTCCGCAACCTTGCGCACGCCGGGGTCGCCTTCGAAGATCGAGCGTATCTGGTCCAGCAAAGCGAATGCCATCTGCGTCCCTTTCCGATTCGTCAAATGCATGTCGCTCAAAAGTGCGCAGCGGTTTTGAGATAACGACATGCATAAAACAAAAGAGCCAAGCGCGTCGCGGCGCGCTTGGCATAGGTAGCGCGGAATCGGTCTTGCGCAAACGGGTCGGCTGTGGTTCGAACGCGCCATATTTTCCCGCTGGCCGGAACCCCCTCCCGCAACCATCCGATGTTCGATTTTTTCACCCAGACCGTCGTCATTCTCGGCGCCGCCGCCTTCGCTGCCGGCTTCGTCGATTCGATTGCCGGCGGCGGCGGCTTGATCACCATTCCAGCACTGCTGCTCGCCGGCTTTTCGCCGGTCGAGGCGCTGGGAACCAACAAGCTGCAGAGCATGTTCGGCTCAGGCTCGGCGACCATCCACTACGCCGCGAAGGGCCATGTCGATTTGCGCCGGCAATTGCCTTCGGCCCTGTTGGCGCTTGCCGGCAGTGCTCTCGGCGCCTTGCTGGCGACATTCGTGCCGGGCGACCTGTTGCGCGCTCTTCTGCCGGTCCTGCTGATCGCCATCGCCCTTTACTTCGCCCTGAAGCCCAACATGGGTGACGTCGACCGCGCCCAGCGCCTGTCGCCGTTCCTGTTTGGGCTGATCCTGGTGCCGATTGTCGGCTTCTATGACGGCCTGTTCGGGCCGGGGGCCGGTTCCTTCTACATGCTGGCCTTCGTCACCCTAGCCGGCTACGGCGTGCTCAAGGCGACGGCGCACACCAAGCTGCTCAACTTCGCCTCCAACATCGGCGGCTTCATCGTCTTCGCTGCTGCCGGGGTCGTCTACTGGAAGATCGGCCTGATGATGGGTGTCGCCCAGTTTCTCGGCGCCCGTGTCGGCGCCAGCCTCGCCATCCGCAATGGCGCAAAACTGATCAAGCCGCTGCTGGTGATCGTTTGCCTGGCGCTGGCCATCAAGCTGCTGGCCGATCCAGCGAACCCGCTGCGCACGCTGATTGGTGTGTGACGGGGCGCCTGATACTATGCGGTTGTACGAATCATGTCGGAGGAGCCACACATGAATCTCAGTGCGCCTACGCAGCTTATTTTTATCATATCCCTTGTTATCGCCCTCATCGGCCTGCTCGCCGCTCTCGGCGTTCTTGCATTCATTCCCCTGGCCGCGGTGTGGATCGTCCTCATCGCTTATATCGTGCTTGCTGGCGGCTGCCTGGTTCGCGGCGCTTAAGCATTCAGACCTCAGGCAACTTGGAGCGCCCGGCCACAAGCCGGGCGCTTTTGATTCTGAGGACTGGTCTGTTAGACTCCTTGGGCGGAAGGAAAGCTCATGCCAGCCGAGAGCGAAGACGGAAGCCGTCATGAAATTCCCGGCCTCGACCGGTTCGAGATGGTGCGGCGTGCGCCCGGCTCTCGGCTCCGCGGTTCTGTCACCGATCTATGCTTCTATCGCGAAACGGCACCGGGCCGCCTCCGCAACGTCGAATACGCATCGCTGACCGTGCCGCTGGTCATCAGCTTTGGCGAACCCTTCGCCATCGGGCTGGGCAAGGAGCCGGGCGACAATGACCGCTTCGCCAGTTTCGCCGCCGGCCTCTATGCCGGTCCGGTGGTGATCGAATCCTTCGGTGGCGCCTGCTGCGTCCAGGTCAATTTCACGCCGCTCGGCGCCCGCCGGTTCTTCGGCCTTGCGATGAGCGAACTAACCGACCGCATGGTCGGCCTCGACGATGTGCTCGGACTTGAAGGCATCGCGCTGCGCGAAAGGCTTGGCAATGCGCGTGACTGGAGCGCATGCTTTGCCATCGTCGAGACATTCGTCGCAGCACGGCTGGCCGAAGCCCGGGAAACGCAGGCCGAAATCGCCTGGGCCTATGAACGGATCATCGTCTCGGGCGGCCGCGTTCGCGTGTCGTCGCTTGCCGACAGGCTGGGCTGGAGCCGCAAACATCTCGCAGAAAAATTCTCCAATGCGATCGGCGTCGGCCCTAAGACGCTGTCGCGCATCGTCCGCTTCAACCGGGCGCTCGGTCTTTCAAGGCAGGACAAATCCGATTGGGCTGATATCGCCGCCGATTGCGGCTATGCCGACCAGGCGCATCTTGTTCGCGAATTCCGCGACCTTGCCGGCGAAACGCCGACGACACTTGCCGCCAGGGCATAGGTTCTGAAGCCGTTTGCGACGCCCAATGGCGCGCGCCCGTGGTAACATTTCTTCAAGACCTGCGAACGGCGTTCGCCCAGACTGGGTTATCGACAATCCATTGAAGGAGATCGCCATGACAATAAATGTCGAACCGCCCAGGCTCTATCCCACGTTGCGCTACCGCAATGCAGCCAAGATGATCGACTGGCTGGGCGAAGCCTTCGGCTTTGCCGTTCATGCCCGCTACGGCGAAGGCGACATTGTCCATCACGCCGAACTGACTTTTGGCTCCTCGATGATCATGCTGGGCACTGCACGCGACGACAAGTTTGGCCAGATGATCGGTGCACCGGGCCCGGGTGGCGGCAGATCGATCTATGTTGCCGTCGACGATGCCGATGCCGCTTATGCCAGAGCCAAAAAGGCCGGCGCCGAAATACTGGAAGAACTGACGGACCGCGATTACGGCAGCCGCGAATTCATCTGCCGCGATCCGGAAGGCAATGTCTGGTCGTTTGGCACCTATTGGCCCAAGGCCACCGAACCCGCCAGCTAACGCGCCAGGCCAAAGATGGCGTCGCAGTCGAGATGAGTTTCCAGCTCGGCTGCGACCTCGTCCAGCGCCCGTTCGACCTCGGCGCGATAATCGATGCCGCCGCCTTTCACGCCAAGGTTTTCCAGGAATTTCGCCCGAAAAGCGTCGGCGGAAAACAGCCCGTGTAGATAGGTGCCCGATACCTTGCCGTCGACTGAGAAAGCGCCGTCAGCGGCGCCGTTGATGACGGCGGACGGCCGCAGCGTGTCCGGACCGGTGGTGCGGCCGAGATGGATCTCATAGCCTTCGAGCGGCAGGTCGAACTGCAGCGAGCGCGCGCTGACATTGCGCACCGTCTTTTCAGGCTCCATCACCGTTTCGACGTCGAGCAGGCCGAGCCCTTCCGTCTCGGTAACGCTGCCCTCGATGCCGTCGGGATCGCGCACGACACGGCCGAGCATCTGGAAGCCGCCGCAAATGCCGACGACGTGGCCGCCGCTCTTGCGGTGGGCAAGCAGGTCGCGGTCCCAGCCATTCTCGCGGAATCTTAGGAGATCGCCGATCGTCGACTTCGAGCCGGGAATGATCACCAGCCCGGCATCTTCGGGGAGGTGTTGACCGGGCGGCACGAACACAACCTCGACCTGAGGCTCGGCCTTGAGCGGGTCGAGATCATCGAAATTGGCGATACGCGAAAGCATCGGCACGGCGACCTTCAGCGCGCGTTTCTCGCCGGACGCCAGGCGTTCGAGCACCACGGAATCTTCAGATGGCAACCGCGCCGCCGCCTTCAGCCACGGCGCGACGCCAAAACAGCGCCAGCCGGTAAAGCTCTCGATCGCCTTGATGCCGTCATCGAACAGCGAGACATCGCCGCGGAACTTGTTGATGAGATAGCCGACGATCATGCGCCGGTCCTCTTCCGGCAGGATCAGATGAGTGCCGACGACCGAGGCGATGACGCCGCCGCGATCGATGTCGCCGACCAGAATCACCGGCACATTGGCGCGCGTCGCAAAGCCCATATTGGCAATGTCTCGGCTCCTGAGATTGATCTCGGCCGGCGAGCCGGCGCCCTCGACGATGACCAGATCGGCGCCCTCGCCGACCTTTGCCCAGGAGTCCAGCACGGCATCCATCAGCCGGCCCTTCAGCGCCTGGTAGTCGCGTGCCCTCGCCTCCCCAAACACCTTGCCCTGCACCACTACCTGCGCACCGATATCGGTCTGCGGCTTGAGCAGCACCGGGTTCATGTGGATGGAGGGCGCAACACCACAGGCGATCGCCTGCAGCCATTGGGCGCGGCCGATCTCACCGCCGAGTCTGTCGCCCGGAATATCGGCAACGGCGGCGTTGTTCGACATGTTCTGCGGTTTGAACGGCCGCACCTGCAGCCCGCGTTTCCTGGCCGCGCGGCAGAGGCCCGCGACCAGCACTGTTTTGCCGACATCGGAGCCCGTGCCTTGCAGCATGATCGCCTTGGCCATCAGTCCTTGCCCTGCACCGTCGTTCCGGTGATCGTGGATTTTGCCGCCAGCGGCCCGCCACGCCAGATGTAGAGCGCCAGCAGCGGCTCCTTGCCGGTGCGCATGGCGTGGCTGACATCAGAGGCGTGGTGGATCACCTCACCCGCCTCGCGCGTGCGAAAACCGCCTTCGCCCATGCGCCATTCGGTGCCGCCGGTCAACGGAATGTAGATCTCCTCGGCGACATGATGATGGTCGGGATAGACGATATCAGGTCCAAGGATCAGCAGACCGGCCGCGACCTCGTCGTTGACGAAATGGCCGCGCGTGCCGAATACCTCCAGCCAGCCGTAATTGTCGATGAAAGTCTTGCCGAAATCCGCCTCGCTGTAGGTCTGCCCCCAGCGCAGTTCGCCGCGACGCTCCGCAAGCAGCCGCGCCAGCGGCTTGGCGTTTGCCGGAGCGAGCTCGGCGATACGGTCGAGCTGGCGCAGGCAGGCGAGCGGATGCGGCTCGAGCCGACGCGCCGGCATGGCCCAGCCGATCCGGGCCACGGCATCGCGCACCAGCGCATCATCGAACCTTTCGAGATAGGCATGGAAACACTCGAGCAGTTCATCGAAATCTGTCGTCACGCCTTGCTCCACACACGCATTCGCGCACGGCCGCTCCCAGATGGTTGGATGCAGACGGTCGGCTTGCGCGGCGGCATCATTGGTCTAGATTGAACCGCGCGCAAAGCCAAAAACGACAGGCCAGCCGGCCGACAACATCAGGGAGCACGCCATGGACGCCGCTGTCGATGCGGGCACCAGCCAGTTCGAACTCAACGAGGACCAGCGCGCCATCCAGGAGATGGCCGAGGCCTTCGCCGCCGACCGCGTCGCGCCGAACGCGCTCGACTGGGACCGCAACAAGCATTTTCCGGCAGACGTGATCCGCGAGACAGGCCCGCTCGGCCTCGGCGGCATCTATATCAGCGACGATGTCGGCGGCTCGGCGCTCGGTCGGCTCGACGCCGTGCTGATTTTCGAGGCGCTTTCGCGCGCCGATCCGGCTTTTTCCTCCTTCATCTCGATCCACAACATGGTGGCGTCGATGATCGACCGCTTCGGCAGTGACGAGCAGCGCCAACGCTTCCTGCCGAAGCTGACTTCGATGGAATGGCTGGCCAGCTATTGTCTGACCGAGCCAGGCTCGGGATCGGATGCTGCAGCGCTGAAGACGCGCGCGGTGAAAAGCGGCGGCGATTATGTGCTGAATGGCGCCAAGCAGTTCATCTCAGGCGCCGGCGACAGCGACCTCTATATCGTCATGGCGCGCACCGGCGCCGACGGGCCGAAGGGCATTTCCACCTTCGTCGTGCCGAAGGATGCGCCCGGCCTGTCTTTTGGCGCCAACGAGCACAAGATGGGCTGGCACATGCAGTCGACGCGCCAGGTCATCTTCGAGGACTGCAAGGTGCCGGCGCAAAACCTGCTCTCAGTCGAAGGCGCCGGCTTCGGCATCGCCATGGCCGGACTCGACGGCGGCCGCCTCAACATCGCCGCCTGTTCGCTGGGCGGCGCGCAATCGGCGCTCGACAAGGCACTGGCCTACACCGCGGAGCGTAAGGCTTTCGGCTCCAAGATCAACCAGTTCCAGGCGCTGCAGTTCAAGCTCGCCGACATGGAGACCGAGCTGCAGGCGGCACGGATCTTCCTCTACGCCGCCGCCTCGAAGCTCGACCGCAAAGCTCCCGATGCCTCGAAATGGTCGGCGATGGCCAAGCGTTTCGTCACCGACATCGGCTTCAATGTCGCCAACGACGCGCTGCAACTGCATGGCGGCTACGGCTATTTGCACGACTACGGCATCGAGAAGCTGGTCCGCGATTTGCGCGTTCACCAGATTCTCGAAGGCACCAACGAGATCATGCGCGTCATCATCGCACGCGCCCTGATCGGCCGCTGACGGCAAAACCGGGAGAAAACGATGACCACCATCGCCTTCATCGGCCTCGGCAATATGGGCAACCCGATGGCCGCCAATCTCGTCAAGGCTGGATATGCCGTCCACGGCTTCGACCTGTTGCCGGAGAACCTCGTCATCGCCAGGGACCATGGCGTCGTCATCATGGCCAATGCCGTTGCTGCGGTGAAGGCGGCCGATGTGGTCATCACCATGCTGCCGGCAGGCAAGCACGTCCTGTCGGTCTACGAAGACATCGCGCCCAAGGCGAAAAAAGGCGCGCTGTTCATCGATTCCTCGACCATCGACGTCGAATCGGCACGAAAAGCCCACGCCATTGCCGCCAAACATAAGCTGCTGTCGATCGACGCGCCGGTTTCCGGCGGCACCGGCGGCGCCGCAGCCGGCACACTGACCTTCATGGCCGGTGGCTCGAAGGACGCATTCGCCAAGGCCGAACCCATCCTGAAGCCGATGGCCGGCCGCATCGTCCATTGCGGCGATGACGGCGCCGGACAGGCGGCAAAGATCTGCAACAACATGATCCTCGGCATTTCGATGATCGGCGTCGCCGAAGCCTTCGTTCTGGCGGAAAAGCTCGGCCTGTCGCATCAGGCGCTGTTCGACGTCGCCTCGAGCTCGTCGGGCCAGTGCTGGTCGCTGACCACCTATTGCCCGGTGCCCGGTCCGGTGCCGACATCGCCGGCCAACAATGGCTACAGGCCGGGATTTGCCGCAGCACTGATGCTGAAGGACCTGAAACTGTCGCAGGAAGCCGCGCAAAGCACCGGTGCGGTGACGCCGCTCGGCGCCGAGGCAGCCCAGCTTTATGCGTTGTTCAACGCCCAGGGACATGCCGCTGCCGATTTTTCCGGCATCATAAATTTCCTGCGCGGTACCCTTGCGTAATGCATGTCGCCCAAAAGCTTGCGCTCGGGCTTGACCGTCCCTTCAGACGCGACGCGCTTAAGCCTCGAACTCGACGGGCTTTTCCGTTCCCGGCAAAGAGAAACATCGGAAATTTAGATTTGCTTAATCTATCGATAACCACCCGGTAACGATGTCCCTGTAGAACGGAGTGCGAGGCGGCATATCGCATCCGCCCGGCGCTCCGGATCAGGTCTCGCGTACCGGAGCCCGTAAGTTTCGCAAGTGTTCTGTTAGCGAAGCGCCATGCGTATCTGGCAAAGCCGCGTTCCCGATGGAGCGCGGTTTTTGCGTTTCGGAACGGCACCGCGCAAGAGCTGGCACAGATGTGGAAAGGGCCGCTGATCCGGCCCTTCGATAGTGCAAGTCATGACCCTGTACGGCCAATTGGGGAGAGGACTATGCGAGCCTCTTCTCAAGTTGCTCCACCCAATCGAGTTGCGACCAGTTTGCCGTCCATCATCATCGGGATGATTGCCAGCTTCTTTTCTTCCAGGAATTCCAGATCGGCGCTGCCTTGATTGAGGTCCATCAGCTGCTCGACTTTTCCATCCGGATGAATGCGAAAGAGCGCCCCTGCGACCCAATCCGTAACAAGCCAATTTCCTGCTCCGTCCGGTTCTAGACCATCTAGATTTCCAACAGGCTCGCCGGACCCGATGTCAGAGATAGCCTTCGTGTTCAGGTCGATCGCGATCAGATGGCCGGGTGTCTTGGACGAAAAATCCGACTGGATATCGCGACCCCAGCCGGCGACGAGGAGGCGACCATCTTCGACGCGCAGACCGTTCGGATGCAGGAGATCCTCGCTCTCCAGCCAGACGGTGAGAGCATCATTGTCCAGAACATAAATCCTGTTCGCCAGCATGTCGGAAGCAAAGACGCGACCCGCCTCGTCGACGGCGGGGTCATTGAGGAACTGAGCGCCTTCTGCGGGCCACGTTCCGGTGATCTGACCGCTCTCGACGTTGACGGCCATAAGCCGATCGATGTCGTGACGAAAAGCGTATCGCCTTGCATCACCAATCCCTTGGGCGCATTAAACCCGGTCACCCATTCGGCTGCCTGCAACTTTCCGTCAGCCGAAACTTTCGAAAGGTATCCGACCCCATCCTTGCCGGCGGGCTCGCCAACAATGTTGGAAACGTAGAAGACGTTCCGCTTGGTGTCGAAAAGTACGCTCTCGGGGGCCTTTAAGCCGTCAAGCGACCAGACCTCCTCCGCTGTCGCGGGTGACCCTGCCACTCCTAGTAGTAGAATAGAAAATAGAACTGACTGAATCCTGATCATGATAGCCTCCCTATGTTGTTTTTTTGACCTATTATGTAAAACGCAACCGCAAATTGCGCAGGCGATCTTGCAAAGCTTACGGTTGACGCTTCGATTGCTCTGACAAGTTCGTTTGCCAAGCAATTTCTGCTTAGCCTCGCCAACCTTACAATTCCCCAGATGAATGGCAGTTCCAACGTCAACTGTTCTTGGAGCCGTACTGCGGATGAAAAGCACTCCGCACATCCCGTGACGCTGTACTCTGGCGGCGCGCGAGAGGCTGGTGTTCGAAAGCGACGCCTAATCGAAACGCCAGCCTGTCGCCTTGCGCTGACGGCCGATGCGGTTCGCCGAAGGCATCATCGGCTCGAGGCTCGGATCGTCGATATTGCCGTACGGCCGGGGATGTGCAGGTGCTCCCCTTAATCAACTTCATTCCAAGCTGCCCTTCACACAGCCTGGATGGCCGCTATCTGCATCTTGAATCCAAATACTGGAGGACAGCATAATGAAGCATGTTCTCGCACTGCACTCTTCATCGGCGCCGGATCGCTGTTTGCCACGTCAGCCTATGCCGAACCGCCGGACCATGCCCGCAACGATGACGCAAAGCCTCCATCCCGCTCATCCAGGGCACCTGTCGAGCGGCCGCGAATACCCAGGAAGACCTGCCACTGAGTTCCACGAGAGCCTGGAGGCGGAAGGAGAGCCGAGCTTTCCGACCGGTCCGGGTGGGTGGGCCGAGCAACAGAGCGACGGCGCTAATGCCCAGCGTAGCAGCACCGACGCAACGGCCGACAACCAGGGCAGGTAAACACAGGTCCGGACGGACAAGGTATCGCGGCGATGGACGAAGCGATCGCCTCCTAGCAGCCGGTGAGCGGCTCCTCCAAGGTGTAGGAGACCTGCCGCGCTCACGACCGATCCTCGCCCTGGCGAGATCTTCGGCAGAATGCGGTATTCAAACACCGGGCGTCCGGTTGCAGGACGCCCGGCCATCGTTCTATCTTACAGCTTGCGCAAATCCGCCTGGGCCAGATCAAGCGCCTTGGCGATGCGCTCGCAGGCCATGTCGATCGTCTCACTGGTCCAGATCAGCGGCGGCGACAGGATCATCGTGTCGCCGGTGGCGCGCAGCATCATGCCCTGGGCAATTGCGTGGTCGCGGACAAGCACGGCCGCGCTTCCGGCCGGCAGGAAGCGCTCCTTGGTCGCCTTGTCCCTAACGATTTCGATTGCCCCCATCAGCCCGATCGAGCGCACTTCGCCGACCAGATCGTGACCGCCAATGTGCTCCTGCAGCGCCTTGGCGAAATAGGGTCCGGTGTCGTTCTTGACCCGGTCGACCAAACCCTCCCGCTCGATGATCTCGAGGTTCTTCAGCGCCACGGCGCAGGCCACGGGGTGGCCGGCATAAGTATAGCCATGATTGAACTCGCCGCCCTTCTCGACCAGCGTCGCGGCGATGCGGTCACCGACCAGCAGCGCCGACAGCGGCTGATAACCGGAGGTCAGCGCCTTGGCGGTTGTGATGGTATCGGGCTCGATGCCGAAGGTCTGAGCCGCGAACCACTCGCCCGTTCGACCATAGCCGGTGATGACTTCGTCCAGCATCAGGAGGATATCGTATTTGCGGCAGATGCGCTGCACTTCCGGCCAATAGCTCATCGGCGGTATTTTCACGCCGCCTGCACCCATCACCGGCTCGCCGATGAAGGCGGCGACCTTGTCGGCGCCGGCGTCTAGGATGGCATCCTCGACGGCCTTGGCCGCGCGCAGGCCGAAATCATGATCGCTTTCGCCTGGCAGAGCCAGCTCATAAGCATAAGGCATCATCACATGGACGATGTTGGGAACCGCGCCGTTGAGCTGCTTGTGCATCGGCTCCATGCCACCCAGCGACGCGCCGGCGATGGTCGAGCCGTGATAGGCCGTCCTGCGCGAGATGATGCGGTTCTTCTCCGGCTTGCCTTCCAATGCCCAATAGTGGCGGACGAGGCGCAGCGCCGTGTCATTGGCTTCCGAACCAGACGAGCCGAAGAACACCTGGTTGACGTGCTTCGGCGCCAGTTCCGCCAGCTTTTTGGCCAGCAGCACCGGCGTCGGGGTCGAGCATTTGAAGAAGGAGTTGTAGTAAGGCAGTTCCTTCATCTGGGCGTAAGCCGCGTCGGCCAGCTCATCGCGGCCGTAACCGATGTTGACGCACCACAGCCCGGCCATGCCGTCGAGGATTTCCGTCCCTTCGGAATCGTAGATGAACGGCCCGTTGGCGTGGGTGATGATGCGCGAACCGGCCTCGCGTATCTCCTTGTGGTCGGTGAACGGATGAAGGTGATGCGCAGCATCGATCTGCTGAAGCTGCTTCAGCGAATAATTCTGATAGGTCATGTCTGATCTTCCCTCTTGAACCAATTCGGCAATGGCAGCCGGGGCGGATTCGTCAGAGGAAGGCGGGCGGCGAATAGCCGATGCGTGCGCAAAGCCGCAAAAGCTCGGCGCGAAGCGTGCGCGGCGACGGCGTCACCGCCACCCCAAATGCGCAACATGTCCTCATCCGAGCCATGGGCTGCACCTTAGGCCGTCTGACGCGATCAGTTCAAGCCGTACAGTTCAAGCCGTTCCGTTCAGCGCCCGTTGCAGGAAGACATACTTCATCGCCGCCTGCGCCGCTTGCGGCCGGCGATCACCGCGCCCGCCATGGCCGCCCTCGGTTTCCTCGAAGAATAGCGTCTTCGTGTGGCCGGCAGCCTGCAGCCGCCCGGCCATCTTGCGCGCATGGCCGGGATGGACGCGGTCGTCGGCCGTCGATGTGGTCAGCAACACCGGCGGATAGGCGGCATCGGTCTCGACATGCTGATAAGGCGAGTAAGCGGCAAGCCACGCGGCCTCTTCAGGCTTCGCTGGATCGCCATACTCGGCCATCCAGGATGCGCCAGGCGGCAGCTCGGTATAGCGCAGCATGTCGAGCAGCGGCACATCGATGATCACCGCCCCGAAAAGCTCCGGATGCTGGGTCAGCGAAACGCCGGTCAGCAGGCCGCCATTCGAGCCGCCCTGGATGCCGAGCGTGGCCGGCGTGGCGATGCCGCGTTTCACCAGGTCTTGCGCGGCCGCTATAAAATCGTCGAAGGCATTCTGGCGATTGGCCTTGAGCGCGGCCTGGTGCCAGTTCGGGCCGAACTCGCCGCCGCCGCGGATATTGGCCTGCACATAGGCATTGCCTTTTTCCAGCCACAGCCGACCGCGCACGCCGGCATAGCCTGGCAGCAGCGGCACTTCGAAGCCGCCATAACCGTAAAGCAGCGTCGGCACCGGCCCGTTCTGATCGCGCCGCCTGACGACGAAGTAAGGGACCATGGTGCCGTCTTTCGAGCGCGCCTCGAACTGTTCCGAGACAAGGGATGACGCGTCGAAGCGCGCCGGCTGCGATTTCACCGTTGCCAGCGTCGCAGCATTGTCGTCCGACCAGATGATCGAGCTCGGCGTCAGGAAGTCGGTGAAGGAGAAGGAGACGCTGGAGCCGAAACGCTCGGCGTGGCTGATGCCGACATTGCCGTTTTCAGGTAAGGCTACCGGCTCCAGTGACCAGCCGCTGCCGCTGCGATCGCAGGCGACGACCTTGCCGCGCACATTGTCCATCAGGTTGATGAACAACCGGTCTAGCGTGCGGGCGATGCCGGCGATCGAAACACGACCCGCCGGCTTGAGCACGGTTTCGACAGGTCCCAGCGCATTGGTCTCGATCCAGCGCGCGAAATCCAGCGAATAGAGGCCGTCGGGTCGGCACAGCGTGCCGTCCGGCGCTGTCCACGGGCTGCGCACCCCGAAGACGAGCTGATCCCTGAACAGCGCCGTGTCGGTGACGTCGTCCGGCAGCGGGATGCGCCTGTTTTCGCCGGAAGGCAGCCGCAGGAAGCTGTGCGAGGCAAAGAAGTCGAGCGTCCGGGTCAGGAACAGATACCGCTTGTCGCCGTCGAACTCGAGGGAACCGCCGGCGGCGAGATCCTGCTTCTGCGCCTCGAAGATCGGCGTCGCATCCTCCAGCCTGGTGCCGCGCTGCCAAAGCTTGACCACGCGCGGATAACCGGACTGGGTTTTTTCGTCCTCTTCGAAGGCAGCCGAGACGATGACCGTGTCCTTGTCCAGCCAGATGAAGCCTGACTTCGAGGCAGGAGCACGAAAGCCGTCCTCGACAAAGGACTTGGTTTCGATGTCGAATTCGCGCATCTCACTGGCGTCGCCGCCATCCGGCGACAGGCTGAGCAGGCAGCGGCTGAAATCGGGGTAAAGCCGGCTGGCGCCGCTGAACACCCATTTCACGCCCTCTTTGGCCGAAAGACTGTCGAAGTCGATGATCGTCTCCCAATCCGGCTTCTCGGTCTTGTAGGAAGCGACCGTCGTGCGCCGCCAGAGGCCGAGCACGTTGGTCTTGTCCTGCCAGAAATTGTAGACGTGGCCGTTGAGCGCAGAGCCGACCGCAATGTTGTCTTCGGCCGTCATCAGGTCGAGCGCGGTTTGGAAGTAGGCCTGGTAGGACGGATCGCCCTGCAATTCACCTGTTGTAACCTCGTTCTGACGGTGAACCCAGTCGAGCGCTTCCTTGCCTGTCCTGTCCTCCAGCCAGAGAAAGGGATCTTCGGCCGATGATTTCGGCTGCGTCTTTGTGTTCGGTTTGGTCATGTGGTCTCCGAAAATTCGTCAAGCTCGGTGCCACACATCGGCATGGCGCTATCGAGATTCAATTGAAACACGTAAAACGAACGGCCTCCGCAATCACCATGCGTGGGGTGCAAGGAAACTTCATGCAACGTCTCTACATTGCGAATGAGAAGTTTGATCCGGTCAACGGCACAGGATGGAAGGAGTACATCCAGTGGTCGGGCCTCACCCAGTTGACCGAGGTCGTCACGCTCGACGGGGTGCTTTGCCCGGTCGCACTGGGAGAAACGAAGGACAGCTACTGGCCTCATATTGTGAACGAGGACTACATGCTCGATTTCTTTGTGGACCTGGACTTCCTCCTTTCGGAGTTGGCGGATCCGGGCGACTTGAATGTCCTCAATGTGATCCGAAGACCGTCGGTTGACGTGCGTTCACTCGACTGGAACGGATTTACCTTCCTGGGCTACGACTTGTTGGATCAAGACGTCTCCATAAGCGCTTTGACCAACTGCGGAGGATTTCCTGACGTGTTTGCGAACAAGGAACTGTCTGGCGTTGGATTGATACCCGACTTTGATCGTGCCGTTGAAATTCGAGACCATCTACGCGGGATGCATCCCTCTGAATACCACGCCAATTGTGATTTATGGGCGATTTCCAGATGGCAAGGAAATGAAGGCACCCCGCAATTGTATTAGACTGCTCGCCCCCGCAATACGGTTGTGACCGCCAGCGCCAGACAAATGGCGCCAAGCGTGATCGGCAGGCCGGCAGCACCGAGAATATCCATGGCGCCGCCCGCCAGCGGCGGCACGGCGATGCCGCCGACTCCCCACATCAGCGAGAAGGCGGCATTGCCGGCGACCAGCGCCGAGCCGGTGAACCGCTCGCCGAGCTCGATGATCGACATCGTATAGATACCGTAGGAAACCGCACCCCAGACAAAGACGCATGGCCAGATCAGCGGCGTCTCGATGAGAGCCGGCAACAGCACGCATCCGAGCAGCGTTAGGGACACACAGATAAACCGCACCAGACGCGCCGTCAGCCGTTCCGCCAGCAGGCCGAGCGGCACCTGCATGGCGATGTTGCCGGCAATCATCATCGACAGCAGCGCCGACATGCGGGCTTCGGTGATGTTGTAATAGGTTCCGTAGACCGGAAACAATGCCAGAACCGCCTGTTCGAAACCAGCGGCCACGACAACCGCCGACAATAGCAGCCATGCCATCGGCATGAACCCCATAACCGAAACCCGGTGCCCGGCCTCATCGACCTTTGGAAGCCGTCGCAGCACCAGCGCCAGGCAGGCGCCGCAAAAAACGAATGCGGCGATGCCGACGAGAAACGGCGGCCAGCCTTCGGTGCCGACGGCAAGCAGGCACAGCGGGCCGGCGGCGAAACCAGCCGAAATGACTGTGGAATAGACCCCCATCACGCGGCCGCGGCGCAACGGCGGCGCCAACGCGATCACCCAGATCTCGCTCAGCACATAGAGTGGATTGGTCACCACGCCGATCAGGAAGCGCAGAGGAAACCACAGATAGACGTTTTGCGTCCAGCCGATCAGCGCCAGCATGATCGCGGAAAGAGCTGCGCAGGTGAGCGCCGTGCGCCCCGCCCCGAACCGGCGCGCCAGCGCCGGGATCAGCGGCGACGAGACGATAAAGCCGACCGGCGTCATTGCCGCCGAGAGGCCGATCATGGCCGGCGAGACGCCCTGGCGCTGCAGGATGAAGCTCAACAGCGGATAGCTCAGCCCTTGCGCGATGGCGAACACCGAAACGGTGGCGATCACGCCGGTGATCGCCGCCCACTGCATTGTCTCGCCGCTGTTCTCTTCCGCCAGGTCCATGATCCGCACCAATAGGGAACCTGCACGATTAGCGTTTCGGCGGCGTGCCGGGAAGCACCGGCGGCAAGAACCGCTTGCGCCAGCCAGAGGATGAAGTGTTCAAGAGCCCCGGCGCTTGAAGGACCGGTACAAGGCGAACGCCACCAGCAGCACGTCGACCCTGGTTGGCGCGGCGCGGTCCGCGCGTTTGGCGCCATTCAGACCACTACGGAAAATACCGGGCAATCGCCCCCTTCCTGCCCTCCGCGTAAGGCTTCAGCCACTTGTCGTCGATGGAGAGCCCGTCATTGTCCGACGGTCCTTCTCCAATCGTTCTGCGCCAGGCGCGGAACTTGTAGTGGTCGAACACGTCGAGCATATGCACCGCAAAGGCCGCAGCAAACGTCTTGTCGCCTTCCACAATCACCATGTTCTCGTCGTTTTCATAGGACGCCTTGTAGCCAAGGTTGTGGCTGCCGGCGATAACAGTCGCGTTGTCGGCCATCGGATCGATGATGACGATCTTGTCGTGCACGATCGCATGGCCGACGGTCAGCACTTCCGCCTGGAAATCCCGCGCAACGGAGGCCCCCGTGAGGTTGGCCGCCCTGACGATTGAGACGTTCGGCGCCTCCCAGACCTTCTCCGGAAAGACAAATGGCGATTTGCCGTCCTTGTTCGATTTGCGGGTGACTGGGTCCCTGGTCGGGGCAACGTAGTTGGGCATGGCGGTGTGATCGCTGATTGCGCCTTGCACGATCAGCTTTGGGTTCGCCGTCGCCGCCGCGACCGCCTGATCGATGACCGAATTGTTGCCAAGCCGCGAAGGATTGAACACGAGAAAGAGCACCGCCTCCTTCGCCGCCTTGATCCGTGCGAAAACGTCTTCGAGATCGACAGGCCGCACCGAGATGTCCTTGTTGCTGCGGTCGGGATCGTTTGGCGAGAACCAGATGGTGGTCCCATTGACATGGTTCGGTGTGCGATTCTTCAGGCGAAACGGCTTGCCTTGCTTCTGCGCCACACGTCCGGGAGCACTTTCGCTCGCGGGCGGCGGGAACACGTCGGCCTTCATCCGCTCCCAATAGGCATCGAACACTTCGGCCATGGCAGGGTCGTCGCGGATAAAGGCGTTGTTGGACTGTCCGCAAATGCCCGTCGACGTCCAGTTGGTGCTGCCGGTCATGACCGCTTGCGGATTGCCCTGGGCATCGCGGTAGACGGCAAATTTGTTATGGCCGATATGGTTGTTGTTGAACAGACGGTCGGTCAGCACGACGCCCGCCTCGCGCAGCCGCTTTCTGAAGGGCGCGTTGCCCGCGTCCCAGGCCTTCGTTTGTTCATCCCTGCCCGAATTCGAAAGAATGACGTCGACGACATCCTTGGCGTCGATGATCGCGTCGCACAGCTCGTCATCGCCAAGTTCATAGAGGGCAAGCCTGACAGTGCCGCCCTCGGCCTTGGCCCGTTTCATCAGGCTGGTGAGCAGATCCGGTACCTCGCCGTGAAGATAGGCGCGTATCTTGCTGCCGGGACGCTGAAGCTCGGCCCTGATCTTATCGCGCTGCCCGACCTTGATGCCGGCGTCTTCCAGGGCGCGCGACAACCATTGCGTCGAGAGCACGCCGTTGGTGAAGGCGAGCCGCGCCTTGCCGAACATCGATCCCAGAAAGATGGTCGGGCTGACGGCACCTTGTCCGAGATAGCCGAGCGGCCGCGCCGCGCCGGTATAGGCTTTCTCGGGGCGCACCGGCACCGGATCGAGGCCGGGCCGCATGTCGCCGATCGGACGCACTCGGTAGGCGACCATTTCGCCATCCGGCCTGATTTCGAGGCTGTCGCGGCGCCGCCGCACCGTAAGATCGCGCCAGAATGTCTTCTGCACCGGCCAGACGCCGGTATCCTGCGGAATCCAGTCCTTGTTCCGTTGCCCTTTGAAAGGCACCCAGGACGCCAGACAGCGTTCCTCGCCGGTGCCGGGATAGATGCGGACGATTTCGAAGCCGAGACAGCCGTCGATCATTCCGTCAATATCCCAGGCAATGAAGGCGACTTCGTTGTTGGTCGCTGCACGCACGCTGACAACATCCGACACAGAAATAGTCTCCCTCAGGGCGGTTTTATTCAATGTACTTACTCAATATGACGTGATCGCAACGTGACATGTTTCACAGTTCGGGCACAGACCTGGTTTCGCCCTGGTGCGTCCGGCTGGCGAACGTCCATGTCGCTTCCCTCGTCCTAGTGGTCGCCGCCTCCGCAATGGCGGGACGGCCGGCGGTCCATTATGCCGCCGCACTGTCGCAGCGTACGAGGACTATCATGACCGCCGCCCTTCATCCCGCCGAACCGGCATCGGCAAACGAGCGCGCCCGTCGCGGCGGCCGCGCGGGAAAGCGCGCCGGCGGATCGGCGGCGTTCGAGCAGCCGCCTTTCCGTCAGCTGAAAATCCCGCTGACGCCGACCAGGCTTGTCTCCGAAGACGAGTTGGAATCGATCCACCTCGCCTCGCTACGTGTTCTCAGGGAAATTGGCGTCGACGTGCTGCACGACGAGGCAAGGCGCATCATGAAGGCGCATGGCGCGGATGTCCGCGAAGGCAGCGAGCGGGTGCGCTTCGACAGCGACATGATCCTCGAGCTGGTTTCGCACTGCCCGTCGGAATTCACCATCCATGCCCGTAATCCAGCGCACAATGTCCGCTTCGGCGGCGACAATCTGATCATCTCGATGATGGCGTCGGCACCCAATTGTTCCGACATCGATCGCGGCCGCCGGCCGGGCAACCAGCAGGACTACCGCAACTTCCTCAAGCTCGCGCAAATGCACAACATCCTGAACTGCACGGGCGGTTATCCGGTCGAGCCGATCGACATCCATCCTTCCGTCCGGCACCTCGAATGCATCCGCGATCTGAGCGTGCTCACCGACAAGGTGTTCCACATCTATTCGCTCGGCAAGGAGCGCAATGTCGACGGCATCGAGATCACCAGGATCGCGCGCGGCATCAGCGACGAACAGCTTCTCGAGGAGCCATCGGTGTTCACCATCATCAACACCAATTCGCCGCTCAAGCTCGACGTGCCGATGATGGAAGGTATTATCCAGATGTCGAGCAAGGGCCAGGTCGTCATCGTGACGCCGTTCACCCTGTCGGGCGCCATGGCGCCGGTGACCATCGCCGGCGCGCTGGTGCAGCAGAATGCCGAAGCGCTGTCCGGCATTGCCTTCGCCCAGATGGTGCGCAAGGGCGCGCCCGTCGGCTATGGCGGTTTCACCTCTAACGTCGACATGAAGTCCGGCGCGCCGGCCTTCGGCACGCCGGAATACATGAAGGCGCAATTGGTCGGCGGCCAGCTCGCCCGCCGCTACAACATCCCCTACCGCACCTCCAACACCTGCGCCGCCAACACGGTCGACGCGCAGGCGGCCTATGAAAGCGTGTTCTCGCTGTGGGGCGCCATCCAGGGCGGCGGCAATCTGATGATGCATGCGGCCGGCTGGCTGGAAGGAGGCCTGCGCTGCTCCTACGAGAAGACCATTCTGGACATCGATCTGCTGCAGATGGTGGCCGAGTTCCTGACCCCGCTCGACCTCTCCGAGGAGGCCCTCGGCTTCGACGCCATCCAGTCCGTCGGTCCGGGCGGCCATTTCTTCGGCACCCAGCATACCCAGGACCGCTACAAGACCGCTTTCTATTCGCCTATCATCTCCGACTGGCGCAATTTCGAGACCTGGGCGGAAGCCGGATCGCCGACGGCTTTCGAAAAGGCCAATCGGGTCTGGAAGGAGCGGTTGGCCTCCTATGAAGAGCCGTATATGGACCCGGCTATCCGCGAGGAGCTCAACGCCTTCGTCGACAAACGCCGGTCCGAAGGCGGCGCGCCGACCGATTTTTGAATATCTGTATTGGTTTGATGAACAGTCGACCGCCACTCCGTCGAGCGTCGCTCGACACCTCTCCCCCGGTCGACAGGGTAGAGGGAGGGCGTGAGATCATTCCAGCCGGCGCCCTTCTCCACTTTGTGTTCACGCCCCGCTCACTCGATTCAATCTCTTCAAAAACGGAACTATCTTCATGAAATCTCATGCAAAAGCGGTTGTCATCGGCGGCGGCGTTGTCGGCTGCTCGGTGCTCTACCATCTGGCCAAGGCCGGCTGGACCGACATCATGCTGATCGAGCGCTCGGAGCTCACCTCCGGCTCGTCCTGGCATGCGGCGGGCGGTTTCCATACGCTCAACGGCGATCCCAACGTCGCCAAGCTGCAGGCCTATACGGTGCAGCTCTACAAGGAGATCGAAGAACTTTCCGGCCAGTCTTGTTCGCTGCACCTGACCGGCGGCGTGATGATGGCCGACACGCCCGAGCGCATGGACTTCCTGCGCCTTGCCCACGCCAAGGGCCGCTATCTCGGCATGGACACCGAGCTGATCACGCCGTCCGAGGCCAAGGCGATGTTCCCGCTGATGGACGAGACGAATTTCGTCGGCGCCATGTGGGATCCGGTCGAAGGCCATCTCGACCCTTCCGGCACCACCCACGCCTACGCCAAGGCGGCCAGGAAGCTCGGCGCCGAGATCGTGCTGCGCAACCGCGTCGTCGAGCTGACGCAGGAAGTCGACGGCACCTGGAACGTCGTTACCGAGCAAGGCACGGTGAAGGCCGAGCATGTCGTCAACTGCGGCGGCCTGTGGGCGCGCGAAATCGGCCGCATGGTCGGTGTCGAGCTGCCGCTGCTGGCTATGGAGCATATGTACCTCTTGACCGAGCCAATGCCGGAGGTTGAGGAATTCAACAAGTCGACCGGCCGCGAGATGATCGGCGTGATGGACTTCAAGGGCGAAATCTACACCCGCCAGGAACGCAACGGCATCCTGCTCGGCACCTATGAAAAGGCCTGCAAGCCGTGGTCGCCGATCAACACGCCGTGGGATTTCGGCCATGAGCTGCTGCAGCCCGACATCGACCGCATCGCGCCGTCGCTCGAAATCGGCTTCAAGCATTTTCCCGGCATCGAGAAGGCCGGCATCAAGCAGATCATCAACGGTCCCTTCACCTTCGCACTGGATGGCAATCCGCTGGTTGGTCCGGTGCAGGGCCTGACCAATTTCTGGTGCGCCTGCGCCGTCATGGCCGGTTTCTCGCAGGGCGGCGGCGTCGGCCTGGCATTGTCGAACTGGATGGTCCATGGCGATCCCGGCTTCGACGTCTGGGGCATGGACGTGGCGCGCTTCGGCGAATGGGCGACGCTGCGCTACACCAATGCCAAGGTGCGCGAAAACTATTCGCGCCGCTTTTCCATCCGCTTTCCCAACGAGGAACTGCCGGCCGCGCGCCCGGCGCAAACGACGCCACTCTATGACACGATGCTGGCCAACAACGCCGTCATGGGCGATAGTTGGGGGCTCGAAACCCCGCTCTGGTTCGCACCTGAAGACACGGAGCCGAAGGACATCGTTTCCTTCCATCGCTCCAACGATTTCGGCCCGATCGGCGAGGAAGTGCGTGCGACCCGCGAGAAGGTCGGCGTCACCGAGATCGCCAACTTCGCCAAATACGAAGTCTCCGGGCCGGCAGCCGAGGATTTCCTCAACCGGCTCATGACCAACCGCATGCCGAAGACCGGCCGCATCGTGCTGACCCCGATGCTGAACGAGTTCGGCAGGCTGATCGGCGACTTCACCATCGCCAAGGCTGGTGAAGAGCGCTTCATGATCTGGAGCTCGTCGGCGGCGCAGAAGTATCATATGCGCTGGTTCGAGAAGCACCTGCCGAGAGATGGTAGCGTCCGCATCCACCGCTTCGACCAGACGCTTGTCGGCCTCTCGATCGCCGGGCCGAGATCGCGCGATCTGCTGCAGAAGCTTGTTGACGTGGATATTTCGACCAAGGCTTTCCGCTTCATGGATTTCCGCGAGATGGCGGTTGGCGGCGCGCCCTGCATGGTCAATCGCATTACCTATACCGGTGACCTCGGCTACGAAATCTGGATGGCGCCGGCCTACCAACGGCTGGTCTACAAGGCGATCAAGGATGCCGGTGAAGAGTTTGGCCTCGTCGATTTCGGCATGCGCGCCTTGCTCTCGATGCGCCTGGAAAAGAATTTTCCGACCTGGTTCCGCGAGTTGCGCCCGATCTACGGGCCGTTCGAAGGGGCTATGGATCGCTTCATCAAGCTGGAGAAGAACGACTTCATCGGGCGCGAAGCGGCGGCCAAGGAACAGGCAGCAGAACCGAAACTGCGCCGTGTCTCTTTCATCGTAGATGCCGCGGATGCCGACGTGATGGGCGACGAGCCGATCTGGGCCAAGGTCGGCGGCAAGGATTTTGGCACGGTGGAAAAGCCGCACGGCTATGGCGCGCAGCGCTTCGACACATCAGGCAAGGAAGTGCGCGGCTCCAGGGCCGCGGAAGGCGCCTCGGCCGTGCGCGGCATCGTCGACGGCGACTGGCGCGTGGTCGGCTGGGTCACCTCCGGCGGCTATGCCCATTACGTCCGGAAATCGATGGCGCAAGGCTATGTGCCGGCGGCCTTGGCCGGGAACGAGAGCGCCGGACTGTTCGAGATCGAAATCCTCGGAAGCCGGCGCCCGGCCCGCATCAATGTCGAGCCGCCTTTCGACCCGAGCGGCGAGAAGATGCGGACCTAGAGCAGCGGACCCAAAGGCCTGGCCTCGGGCCTGACCCGGGGGTGGGACCGATTTTGGGGGAATCCGATGCTAGAACAAAAAGAGAGAGCGACGGTGCGATTCGACCTGCCTGCCCGCCGCTCCGGCAGCGATCAGGGCTGCCACATTGTGCGGGGCATGGTCTTCATGCTAGCGGAGCCGGCGGCAACTGGCACGGGCGATGAGATCTCGTTGAAGTATTCGATAAAATGGGACGAATGGCTTGCCGAGAGCAGGATCGGCCCCTTCCCGACGGCGATCGTCACGGTCGCCGCTTACTTGGCCTTGCAAACCGTCATATTGTCCGTGCTGGCCACTTGGGCAGGAACTGGCGTCGGCGTCGATGACGCGGAGCAGCTGATTTATCTTCCATATCTTTGGGCTGGATATGGCGGCTCGCAACCGCCTCTCTACACATGGATCAACTGGCTGGCCGCGCAAATTTTCGGCACCAATATTTTCACGCTAAAGCTCGTCAAATACTCCGTGCTGTTCCTCGCCGCCTGTAGTGTGTTCGCCGCCATGCGGCGGTTCGGCTACACGAAAGCGACGGCAGCGGCGGCCATGCTCGGACTTTTCACAATCCCGCAAATCGCCTGGGAATCGCAGCGGGCCTTGTCGCATTCGGTCGCCGTTGTCGGGTTCTGCGCGCTGCTCCTGCTCGCGATGGCTAATCTGATCGAGCGGCGAAGCGTGATCGCCTATGCGGTGTTTGGCTTGGCAACGGCTGCGGCAATTCTTGCCAAATACAACGACGTATTCCTGGTGTTAGCCCTTGTTGCGGCGGTGCTGTCGCTGCGCGAGTTGCGCGGCGCGATCCTCGATCCGAAATTCGCAATCAGCGTTGCCGTCGCGATATTGGTGCTGGCGCCAACCACATATTGGAGCCTTATGCATCCTGCCGATTTGCTGGCGAGAGGCGAGAAGTTCGGAATAGACCTACAGCAGGGGCGCATGACGGCCGCGGCCACCGGCGCCGGCAAGTTTATCATGGGGACCTTCAATTTCGCTGTCTTGCCGGTGCTCGTTTGCGCGCTGGCTTTCGCGCTGACGGGGTTTCGTTTCTCCGAGCGTCGCCCCAAAGCTCCGGCCAGGGAAGTTCTCTTGTGGCGTACCTTGGCGCTCGGCTTGGCCATGCTGGCGATATTTGTGCTGGCCACCAGCGTGACCGAGGTCAAGGCCCGTTGGCTGGTGCCGGTCCTGGTCATCTTGCCGCTGGCGATGGCCGCCTATATGGAACGGCTCTCACCACGCGGCAGGGACGCACAGCTCCTGGTGATCGCGGCCGGAGCGATCATCGCCGTTCTGCTCGCGCCCGCCACTTGGTACTTCCAGATAAACGGGACCAGTGGTCTCTCGCGGATGATCCGGGTGGATTACCCGGCCCTCTATCGCCAGCTGAGTGCCGACGGGCCGGTGAAAACCGCAATATCCGACGGTGCATGGGTCGGAAATCTGCGGTTGGTCGACGAAAAATTGGTGGCGCTTGACCAGGAAGTGCCGAATTTCGACAGGCTGGTGCAAGAGCCGGCCGTACTCGTCTGGCTTGACCGCGACGATCCGCGGCCGGTCATTTTGGAGCAGCTCAAAAAGGCCGGCTATGAGCCGGACGGCCAACCAAGGCAAATCATGGTTCCGCTATTGCCTAGCATCGACAAGTCTGCCCGGCCCGGCGCATATATGAAATTGAAGAGAATGGCTGCGGAAAAAGCCACAGCGCCCGAGGAAGGCGTTAGCAAAGGAGCCGAGGGTGGACAGGAACCCGACTGATCGGCCCCCTCGTCACCGCAGGATCATGCCGTTCGAGCCGGACGAAGCGGGCTCCATCGATGCGTTGCGCCTGAAGTCGCGGCAGAAGGCCGCTGAGCTCAACCAGCATGTGCTTGGCTATGGCGCACTGGCGGAAGCCGAGTGGCACGCCGCCGGCATTGCTGCTCCCGACCTGCCCGCCATGCGTCAGTACCGGCTCGACCGCATTCGCGCCGAGCTGAAGCGCCGCGGCTATGCGGGAGCCCTGCTCTACGATCCGATCAACATCCGCTATGCGACCGACTCGACCAACATGCAGCTCTGGGTCGCGCACAATCCGACAAGACATTGTTTCGTTGCCACCGAAGGCCCGGTGGTGCTGTTCGACTATTTTTCCTGCGAGCACCTTTCCGACCACTCTGGCGTCGTCGACGAGGTGCGGCCGGCAGTGTCGTGGATGTATCTCTACAGCGGCGAACTGACCGAGCAAAAAGTCCGCCGCTGGGCGGCCGGCATCGCCGATCTGGTGAGGGAGCATGGCGGCGGTATCAGCCGCATCGCCGTCGATCACATCAATCCCGAAGGCGTCGAAGAACTCGCCCGCCTCGGCATCTCGATCGGCAATGGCGAAGCGCTGATGGAAAATGCACGTCTGATCAAATCGCCCGACGAAATCCTGGCCATGCGCCGGTCGATCGTCGCTTGCCAGGCGGCGATGGGCGAGATGGAAGCAGCATTGCGGCCAGGCATTTCCGAAAACGAATTGTGGGCCGAACTCCACCGCGGCAACATTGCGCGTGGCGGCGAATGGGTCGAAACCCGGCTCTTGACGTCAGGCCCGCGCACCAATCCGTGGTTCCAGGAATGCTCGTCGAGAACGATCGAAGCCGGCGATCTCGTCGCTTTCGATACCGACCTGATCGGCCCTTATGGTTTCTGCGCCGACCTGTCGCGCACCTGGCTCTGCGGCGACACCGAGCCGTCCAACGAGCAACGCGACCTGTTTCGCATCGCCGCCGACCAGATCGCCCACAACACCCGCCTGATGCAGCCGGGCATGTCCTTCCGCGACCTTGTCGAACGCTCGGCGGTGCCGCCCGGAGATTGTTTCCCGACGCGCTACGGCGTGCTCTATCACGGCGTCGGCCTGGCCGACGAATACCCGACGCTGCCGCATGCGATCGACTGGACTGAAGACACGCCCGACGGCGTGCTCGTGTCAGGCATGGTGCTTTGCGTCGAAAGCTATGTCGGCCGGCTTGGCGGTCACGAGGGTGTCAAGATCGAAGAGCAGATCCTGATCACCGAAACCGGCAACGAGCAGCTTTCGACCTATCCGCTCGACGAGCGGCTGCTCGGCGGCTGATTGTTTTTATGCGAGCGCCGCGACAGCCTCGCGCGCCGCCAGCACAATCTTTTTCGGTGTCGTCCTGGCGGTGATGAACGGCAGGCCCTTGCGCCGCCTTGTCCAACCGACGACCACCATCTTTTGCGCTGCGGGCTCGAAGCGCCGCGCCAGCGCCCAGCTCTGGCAGTCGATGGCCGCGACATCGGCCTTGCCCTCGGCAATCGCGACGATCGAGGCGCGGTGGCCACCGCTTTCGCTGCGCTCAGAGAAGATGTCCAGGCTTTCACCCAGCGCGTCCAGGTCACGCGTCAGCGCGACGAAGCCCGACATCGAATCGGAGTGGTTGAAGGTGAAGCGCATGCTGCGCAGCAGGTCGAGAGGAACAAGAGGGCTGCCGTCATCAGGTGCTCGAACAGACGGCGAGCCGTCCGCGCGCATCACGATGGCGCTCGAATAGAGTTCGCCCTGCCCGCCCTCGTAGGCATCGTAATTGGGCTGGCCGATCACCTGGACATGCTCCGACAGGCCGGCTTCCATCGGCCCCCAGCAGGTCTGTGCGAACAGCAGCGCCGGATGCAGCCAGAGCCCGTGAAAATCCAGTTCGTCCGGCGGCAGCGTCGCCGGATCGGGCGCGATGACCTTTCCGGCGGCGTCACGGATGCCGCCGTCTACAGGCCACAGATCGGCATTGACGCGAGCGATGGTCTGCGGCGCGTCGATGCCTTTTTGCCGGAAGGCATCACGCAGCCGTGCCCATTGGGCATCGACCTCGATCCGCATTTCGGGCCAGTCATACATCGGCAAGGCGGCAACGAAATCGCTCATGCCGGGATTTTGATCGTTACGCTGAGAAACTGACGAGACCATTGACGCGCACCTGGGCATCGCCGCCGGCGATGCCGCAAAATTCATTCTTTCGGCGGCTCCGCGGGCACCGGCGCACTGCCAAGCCCATTGAGGCTGCGTGCCCTGACGCGCGGCTTGAACGCCCGGCCCGGTTCCGGCGTGCGCCGCAGCACCGGGTGTACGATCGGCTCCTTCGCCTTGAACGCATAAGCTTTGAGCAGCGCGAAATAGTTTGGATAGGCGTAGCCATTGTTCATCCGTAGCCACTCGTCACGGCGCTCGCGAAACAACTTCGGCAGCCGGTACCAAGCCACCGACGGGCTCTTGTGATGGACGAAATGCAGATTGTTGTTGAGGAACAGCAACGACAGCGGCGAACGCTCGACGATCACCGTGCGGCCTTCCGGATGCTCCGACCACTGATGCTCGGCGAAGGTACGGATCGAGATCAGCGACTGGCCGAGCCACACCGGCACCAGCACGTAGAGCCACAGCGGGATGCCGAAGCCGAACTGCACGACTGGCAGCACCACGGCGAGACCAATGGCGTGCAGCAGCCATGCTTTGCGGATCACCTTGTCGCCGGCATGCATCTGCTTGGCATCGTCGATGAAGAAGCCGGTGCACGACAGCCACGGGCCGAGAATAAGGCGGCCGATCATGGTGTTGTTGATTTTCAGCAGGAACTTCATCGCCGGCGGCAATTCGTCATGGTGCCACAGCGCCTTGTAGTAGCTTTCAGGATCGTCAAGCGGATCGGTCAGCCGTTCGTCGGCATGGTGGCGCAGATGGATGGTCTTGAACCGACGGAACGGCCAGACGAGACCGATCGGCAGGAAGACGAAAGCTTCGTTGAGCTGCGCATTGCGGGTCGGATGGCCGTGCAGGACTTCGTGCGCCAGCGAGGATTGCAGCGCAGCCATCAAGGCCAGAACGACGAGCGCCAGCAGCGGATAGGACGGCCACAGGAACAGGCCGGCTGCGAGCCAGGTGCCGTAACAGAAGAACGCGAGAAACACGGTCGGCCATTCGATGGCCGGTGCATTGCGTCGTCTGTTATTCATGCTCGTCATGGATCGACCACTGCCCTTCCAGTCGCCGGAACCGTTTTGATTCCTGACAACATTGTGTCAGGAGCATTGAGATGCTGCAACGAGACAAAGCGCACAAAATGTTGCGATTGCGCATTTTCAGCCGCATATGTTATTAATTGTAAACGAGCTGGCGGATTCATTTACGCCCGATGTGCCGGTTTGGCGAATTCGGCGAAATTTTTTCCTTCCAATGGCCGGAATGACGATATGGACAAACGCGACCTGTCGACGATCTTTCGGGAGCGCCTGAAAATGCTCCTGACACGATCCGACTTGAACCAGTCCGCCTTCGCGACGGCAGTGGGCATCGACCGCTCGGCGCTTTCGCAGTTGCTGTCCGGCGCCTCGACACGCCTCCCCCGCGCCGAAACGCTGCTCAACATCGCCGCCGAATTCAAGGTGTCGCTCGACTGGCTGCTTGGCCTCAGCCAGGACGAAGGCGTCACCGGTGAAATCCGCGAAAGCCTGGAGATCGAGGAAGCGGCCGACGGCTTCGACCGCACGCTGCTGGCCAAATGGCATGCCGAGGCTGCGGGCACGAAAATCCGTTACGTGCCGGCCGGCATTCCCGACCTTCTGCGCACCGAGGCGCTTGTCGACTACGAGGCTGGTATTGCCAACAAGAGCCGCGAGGCGCAGGCCGGTGAGACGCAGTACCGCATCGACTACAACCGGCGGCCGGAAACCGACATGGAAGTCTGCATGCCGCGCCACACGCTGGAGATCTTTGCGCGCGGACTGGGCGTCTGGGACCGTTTCCCTGAGGCCGACCGCCACCAGCAGCTTCTTCACATGGCGACGCTGCTCGACGACCTTTATCCCACCTTCCGCCTGTTTCTCTATGACGGGCGCATGCGCTATTCGATCCCCTACACCATATTCGGTCCCTATCGTGCCGCCATCTATGTCGGCGACATGTATCTGGTGCTGAACGCGACCCAGCCGGTCCGCACGCTGACCAGCCATTTCGACAATCTGATCCGCGCCGCCGACATCAACGCGCATGAGGCGGCCAGCTTTACGCAAAGGCTGGCGGAGATGCGATTTTGACGGCTTGTTTACCGCGCCGACATTGACGCCATATAAAGATTTCTTTATATCCTTATCTCGACAAAGAATTCCCGGAAGGCGTATTTCCAATGACCAATCCAATTGACGCGCTGCTTGCCGAAAAGGGCGTTCTGCTTGCCGATGGCGCCACCGGTACCAATCTATTCGCCATGGGACTCGAGGCCGGCGAGGCTCCAGAGTTGCTGAACGAGACGGCTCCCGACACCATCACCAGCCTGCACCAGAACTTCGTCGATGCCGGCGCCGACATCATTCTCACCAACTCCTTCGGCGGCACCCGCCACCGGCTGAAGCTGCACCATGCGCAGGACCGCGTGCATGCGCTGAACAAGCGCGCCGCCGAGATCGCCCGCGCTGTCGCCGATAAAGCAGGCCGCAAGGTCATCGTGGCGGGCTCGGTCGGCCCGACCGGCGAGTTGCTGGTGCCGCTCGGCGCCATGACCTATGACGAGGCGGTCGAGGCCTTTGCCGAACAGATCGAGGGCCTGAAGGCCGGCGGCGCCGAAGTCGCCTGGATCGAGACCATGTCGGCGCCGGACGAAATCCGCGCCGCAGCCGAAGCCGCGATCCGCGTCGGCCTGCCCTATACCTATACCGGCTCCTTCGACACCGCCGGCCGCACCATGATGGGGCTGTTGCCGAAGGACATCCACGGCGTCGCCGATGGGCTGCCGCAGGCGCCGCTCGGGGTCGGCGCCAATTGCGGTGTCGGCGCCTCCGACATCCTCGCCTCGCTGCTCGACATGACCGAGGCGAAGCCGGAGGCGACGGTGATCGTCAAGGGCAATTGCGGCATTCCGGAATTTCGCGGCGCAGAAATCCATTATTCCGGCACGCCCGAACTGATGGCCGACTATGTCAGGCTGGCCGTCGATGCCGGCGCCAAAATCGTCGGCGGTTGCTGCGGCACCTCGTTCGCCCACCTCGCCGCCATGCGCAAGGCACTCGACGCGCACACCAGGTCGAATCGCCCGACCGTTGAGAAAATCGTCGAGCGCATCGGGCCGATGCGCAACAAGCAGGCGACAGTCAACACCGCCGAGACCAGCGAAGCCCGCCGCGAGCGCCGGCGCAGCCGCGCCTGACAATGTTGAAAAAGGCCGGCAAGGTTTTCCTCGCCGGCCTACCCTCACCCGTCGTGCGTCGGTTTCCCTACTCAGAACGATCCCATCTGAAGAAAACCGGCCGTCATCACCATTACCGGTTACCGCCGAGCGCCGAGGCAAGGCGCACCAGCGAGAGGAACTCGGACCGGTAGCCAAACGGGTCGGCTCCCCGGGCGGCAGTGGCAATCTCCATGATCTTGTCGTAGCCGAACTTCGCGGTCGCATCCTCGTCGCGCAGCTTCTGGCCGAAGGCCGCGACGGCAACGGAGAAACGCTGGTCGGTGCTGGCCTGGTCGAAATCAGCCACTTCATTGGCCGATGTCACCGGCGTGGTGATCAGCTTCGAGGCATCCTCATTCGGCAACTTGTAGCGGATCTTCACGAACGCATATTCGTCGGCATTGGCGACGCCGCCATTGTTCACTGCAGCCTGGCCGTAGCGCAGCGGATCGATTTGCTCGCCGCCGTTGCCTTTCGGCGTGATCTCGTAGATCGCAGTGACCGAATGGCCGGAGCCGATCTCGCCGGCATCGACGCGGTCGTTGTTGAAATCCTCGCGGTTCAAGGCGCGGGTCTCGTAGCCGATCAGCCGGTATTCCGAGACTTTTTGCGGATTGAACTCGACCTGGATCTTCACGTCCTTGGCGATGGTGAACAGCGTCGAGGACGCATCCTCGACCAGCACCTTCTCCGCCTCGGCCAAAGTGTCGATATAGGCAGCGGTGCCGTTGCCGTTCTGGGCGATGGTCTGCATCATCTGATCGTTCAGATTGCCGCGACCGAAACCGAACACCGACAGGAACACGCCGGTCTTACGCTCCTTCTCGATCAATCGCTTCAGATCGTCGTCGTCGGTCTGGCCGACATTGAAGTCGCCGTCCGTGGCGAGCATCACGCGATTGATCCCGTCGTTGACAAAGGATTTCTGCGCCAGCCTGTAGGCTTGCCTGATACCCGCCTCGCCGGCCGTGCTGCCGCCGGGCGCCAACGTGTCGATGGCATTGAGAATCTTGTCCTTCTCCGAAACCTTCGTCGGCTCCAGGACAGTGCCGGCATCGCCCGCATAGGTGACGATCGAAACCGTGTCGTCGGGCTTCAATTTGTTGACCAGAAGCCGGAAGGCGGACTGCAAGAGCGGCAATTTATCCTGCTCGTTCATCGAGCCCGACACGTCGATCAGGAAGACCAGATTGGCCTTGGGCTGCTCGGCCGGCTTCGCGTCGAAACCTTTGATGGCGACATGCATCAGCCTGGTGTGCTCGTTCCACGGCGTCGGCATGACGCTGACGGTCGAGTTGAACGGCGTCGAGGCAACGTCCGGACCTTTCCAGTCATAGGGGAAGTAGTTGATCATCTCCTCGACGCGGACCGTGTCGGCCTGCGGCACAACACCTTCCCTGAGCGAACGCCGCACGAAGGAATAGGAGGCAGTATCGACATCGATCGAGAAGGTCGAGACCGGGTCTTCGAGCGCGGCACGCACCGGATTGCTCTTGAAATCCTCGATGCGGTCGCGGTTTTGCTCCGGCAGCGGCATCTGGTCAGCCGGTGCGGTCGAAGGCTGAGCCATCAACTTGGATTCAGCGCCCTGCATGCGGCCAGCCTGCGTGGCTCCGTCGACTTTCGGAGGAGATATAGACATCATCACTCTGCCAGACGGCGCAGCTCCACCATCCTGTGCGAACTCACCTTTCGGCGCAGGTGCCGGCTCGGGCGCCACATTGCGGGCCAGAGCGTCCTGCTGCGCCAGGCCGCCGGCAGCAGCCGATTCTGGCTTCGGCGGCGATGCCGGCGCAAGCGCCTCGGCTGCGTCGCGGCTTTCGGCGTCGGCATCGGCTTTCTTCCGCTTGTCGGCCTCGGCTACGGTGAGCGGCCTCGCCGTTGCCGGCGCTTTAGCCGCTGGTTTATCGGCCAGCGTTTCGGTGATCTTCTCGTCTCCACCGGAAGGGAACGGCTGCTCCTGCAGCATGTAGATCGTAGCGTATCCGGCGATCGGCAGGGCGACGAGCCCGGCAATGGCCGGGGTGGCGAAGAGTTTCTTTTGCATGATTTCGCTCCAGAGCTTTTGTGCTCGCTCTGTGAGACGAAGCCCTTTCGCCGATCCTTGGGCGGCAGGTGAAGTTTTTTCGTCCAGGTCGTAAGCCCGCATAGCGGCCTCGAAAGCACGCGCCTTCGCCTCGGTGCCCGGTGCCGGTGCTGCGATGTCGCGCAGCCTGTTGAGTTCGTGGTCGTCGACCATGATCACACTTCCCCGGCTGAACGCATGAGCGTCTCCAGCCGTTTCTTCGCTTCATGGATGTGCCAAGAAACCGTCGTCTCCGAGATGCCCATCGCCTCGGCGGTGGCTGCGTGGCTCAGCCCTTCGCCATAGACGAGCAGCACTGCGTCGCGCTGCTTGCCCGGCAGCATACGCACCGCCGCCCAAAGCGCCTCGGCCGGATCTTCGGGTTCGTTCGGGCTTTCTCCCGCGATCAGCTCATAAGCGCCGTAGGCTTCGGTCTTGACCGTCTCGCGGACGGTCTTGCGCATCATGTCGCGTGCCGCATTCAGCGTCATGGTGTAGAGCCAGGTGGTGAAGGCGCCGCTGCCATGATAGTCGCGGATCGCCCGGCCGAGCCGGACGCAGACTTCCTGGGTGATATCCTCGGCGTCGGCCTTTTTCCCGCACCAGCGATAGGCGGCGCGATAGACGAAATCATAGTGTCTTTCGAGCAATTTGCCGAAAGCCCTCCTGTCTCCACCCTTCGCCCGCCCGATCAGTTCGGCGTCGGAGGCTTCGCTTTCATCCAGCATCAGCGCCATCATTTGCCTGTTGGACGAAGGCTAATGGCAATTCCTTGGGGTGGTGGAAAGAAAAAGACAAACCGCCTTCGAGAACACCAACCATGGGTGCTCCTCACTCTCCGGGACAGACCAGGCGCACGGTGACCGTGTGGTTGCCGCTGACCGACATGCCGCCCTGTGTCACGATCTTGGCAAACGGCATCGTGCTGACATCTTGCGTGATGTCCGCCTCGCTCTCGAAGCGTTCCGCTGCAAACACCTCGCCGCTGCCGACTTCGCCTTGAGGACGCATCGACATGCCGTAACCGCCCCTGCAGCGAACCTTTATGTCGCCGGGTCGGCCTGTCGACTTGCTCTTGAGGTTCATAACGAAGCCATCCGTATCCAAAGCCATGTCGATGTCGTCGTTGAGCTGCCCGCTCGATTTGCAGGTCATGCCGCCAATCTTCATGTTTTTGATCTTGCCTGATTGTTTGCCCTTTCCGTTCACTGTCCAACTATCCGACCCAGGCGAGCTCTTGCCCTCCATCTCGATGGACGGCATCACATAGGAATAGGTGACATCGAACTGGGGGCCCTTGACGCGGGGCTCCATCTTCGCTTCCACGATGACTGTCCCCTCGTCCACGATGCGCTTGAGTTGCGCCCGCATGGCGTTGGCCTGCGCCCGATAACGTTCGGCTTCTTCGGCGGCGATCTGACTGGGCAACCTGTCCCAATAGACCGCAGCGGTTTCCCTTGCGCATCTCTCCCGGTGCGCGGCCTCGTGAGCCAGCGTGATGTCGGCGATCTCCTTGCACTGCGAGCCGGCGCGCAGTGCCTCGAGATCGGCCGGCTTCTGCTCGCAGCTGCCAAACTTCATGTCCACGGTCAAAGGCCCCGAGTAGCCGTGGGCCGGGTTGTGAGGAAGCTTGAACGTGCGCATGATGTCGGCGCGCGCCCTGGACGATCGGTCCTGGATGTTAACATCTGAATCGGGATGGATCGGGTTCTTGTGCGCCTCGATCAGCGGATCCTCGACTGCCTTGAGCTTCGCCGCCATATCGGCGAAGAACACCGCCTCATACTCGGCGTTCTTCAGTTCTTCCTGAACGCTGCGCAGGTTCCGGCAGGAACATTTTGCTTGATCGGCAAAGGCTGGCAGGACCATCGCGCTGGTCAACAGGCAAAAGCCTAGAATCTTGCTCCTGAGAGAAACCCGCATCATGCCCCCTGATCAAACGACTGCCGCCGGTATTCAGGAGCTATGTTTCAAGACTATGTCGCCGGCTCCGGCGAGCCTAGCCCAGCGTTTCCGCGAATAGCGTCGCCAATCGTTTCCAGTGGCGCTCGGCATCGGCCGCATCGAAGGCGCTGTGGTCCTGCATGCACCAGCCATGCGCCATGCCGGCATAGTTCTCGATGACATGGTCGACTTCAGCCGCGCGCAGCGCTTCGGCCAGGCGCGCAGCCTGCTCCCGCGGAAAACTTCTATCAACACCCGCAGTGCCGACATAGACCCGCGCCTTGATCCACGCAGCTTCCCGTGCGGGCTGTCGGCGGCATCGCTCGCCAGATTGCCGCCATGGAAACTGGCCGCGGCAACGATGCGGTCGGGATAGGTCGCGGCGGCGTTCAGCGCCCGCGCTCCGCCCATGCAATAGCCGACGGTGCCGACCGGTCCGGTCAGGCCCTTCGGCATCGAGCGGATCGAGGAAAGCGCCGCTGTCGCGGATGGTCATGTCCTGCGTCGTGCCGCTGAGGAGATCCGTGATGACAGCTTTGCGGTTCTCGTCGCTGAAGGCGGTCTTGGCCTCGAAAGGGCCATAGGGCCTGTTGCGGTAGAAAAGGTCCGGGACCAATACCGCGTAATTGCCGCCTGCAAGCCGTTCCGCCATTTGGTCGAGCGCCGGCCGAGGGCCAAAAGCGTCCATATAGAGGATGATAGCGGCCTTGGCCGGGGCCGCCGAGCGGAACAGCCCGGCTTTTGCCAAGCCGTCGCTGGTTTTGATCTGAATGTCCCGCTTCGCCATCACCCACTCCTTTGATTTGACGTGCGATACATATCCGCGCAGGCCAACAGGGCAAGTCGTAATGAGGCAGCCTCATTCAAGATTCGTGCGGCATTTGGCGGTGCTACAGACCCGCGAACGCGGCCATGTGAAAGGCCTGAACCTCTGGCGGATAGCGATAGGCCGTGCCGTAGGGACAGGCGTTGCGGTCGAGGCAGCCGCCGGTTCGGCACGGCGCGCCGCTTTGCCCACGCACATGCGCCAGACAAGTTTCATGCGCGAAACCATCCGCAGAATAGGCGTCGACCGGACAGGATTTCAGGCACGGTTTGTCGACACATGCATCGCAAAGGTGAATCACGTCGCGAGGTTCCGGAAGCTCAATCTCGTCCTCGAACAGCAGCGCGCCGCGATAGGCGTGCCAGAGCCCGAATTGCGGATGCATGAGGATGCCGAGCGGCGACGGCCGCAAGCCCTCCGCCCGCACCGCCCATTGCTGGAACGGCAGATATGGCTTGTCGGATGGTGACACGGGACGCGCGCCGAAGTCGTTCGCCACCGCGCCGATCACTTCGCGAGACCATGTATCGAGCGGATTGGCAACGGTCTGCAATTGACTCTCCCGCCAGCGCAGGAAATGCGGCCAAGGTGCAGCGCCCGCCTGCCCCACCAGCAGCACGGATCTGGCGGCAGCGCCGGACGGGCCAGACGGAGGCGGGTCACTGGTTGCGAAATTGAAGCCGCCGCGCAGGATGAAGCCGTGAGTGGAAAGCGCTGCCGCTATATCTTCGATCATGCTGCGCTCAAGGATCATCCCTTCCTGTCCGGATCGGAGAAGGCGCTCCGCCAGACTTCCTTGTGGATGATGTTGGCGACTTTAGCCCCGCCTGACTCGGGCTCCTTTCAGGTGAAGGCGTCGGCCATCGATGCCTTCTTCCTGGCGATGAACTCCTTCAGCCCATCGTCGATGCCCTGATCGAGATGCGGCGCCTCGTAGCTTTCCAACCAGCGGCGAGCGAGTTCGTTGGCGCGCTGCGGTGCGGTTTTTTCGCCCTCGGCCAGCCACTGCTCGTAGGAATTGTTGTCGGCAATATTGGAACGGTAGAAGGCGGTCTGAAAATTGGCCTGGGTGTGATCACAGCCGAGATAGTGGCTGCCCGGACCGACCTGGCGAATGGCATCCATCGCCTGGCCGTTCTCCGACAGGTCGACGCCTTCCGAGAACTTCTGCGTCATGCCGAGCTGGTCGATGTCCATCATGAATTTTTCGTAGCAGGAGGCGAGCCCGCCCTCGAGCCAGCCGGCCGAGTGCAGCACGAAGTTGGTGCCGGCGAGGATCGTCGAGTTCAGTGTGTTGGCGCTCTCATAAGCCGCCTGCGCGTCCGGTATCTTCGAAGCACACAGCGAGCCGCCGGTGCGGAACGGCAGGCCAAGCCGGCGGGCGAGTTGCGCCGCACCATAAGAGACGAGCGACGGCTCCGGCGTGCCGAAGGTCGGCGCGCCCGACTGCATCGAAATCGACGAGGCGAAGGTGCCGAACAGCACCGGCGCGCCCGGCCGGATCAGCTGCGTGAACGACGCGCCGGCCAGCACTTCGGCCAGGACCTGGGTCAGCGTGCCGGCGACCGTCACCGGGCTCATTGCGCCGGCGAGAATGAACGGCGTGACGATACAGGCCTGGTTGTGGCGCGAATAGACTTTCAGCGCGCCCAGCATGGTCTCGTCGAACACCATCGGCGAGTTGGCGTTGATCAGGCTGGTCAGCACCGTGTTGTTCTCGACGAAATCGTCGCCGAACACGATCTTGGCCATCGCAACCGTGTCTTCGGCGCGCTCCGGCGCGGTGACCGAGCCCATAAACGGCTTGTCCGAATATTTGATGTGGCTGTAGATCATGTCGAGATGGCGCTTGTTGACCGGCACGTCGACCGGCTCGCACACCGTGCCGCCCGAATGGTGGATCGACGGCGCCATATAGGCGAGCTTCACGAAATTCTGGAAATCCTCGATCGTCGCATAGCGCCTGACGCCATCGAGGTCGCGCACGAAGGGCGGGCCGTAGACCGGCGCGAAGACCGTGGCGTTGCCGCCGATCTGCACCGAACGTTCTGCATTGCGGGCATGCTGGGTATAGACGGACGGCGCGGTTTTCAAAAGTGAGCGGCAGAGCCCCTTCGGGAAATGCACGCGCTCGCCCTTGACGTCGGCGCCGGCTTCTTTCCAGAGTTGCAGCGCCTCGGCGTCGTCGCGAAAGATGATGCCGATCTCCTCGAGCACCGTGTCAGTGTTCTTCTCGATCAGCGCCAGCCCTTCCTCGTCCAGCACCTCATAGACGTTGATCTTGCGCTTGATGTAGGTGAGCTGGGTGCCGGGGCCGCCACCCGAGCGCGCCGCCCGCCGGGCAGCGGCGCCACCGCTGGCGGCGCGTCCGCGCCGCGCGTTTGACGCTTCCTGGTCGACCGGCGCGTTCTCACTCATGATCGTTCTTCCCTGACTTTGTTCTGGCGCAATTGTTACGGCCGCATATCGCGGCTTCTGGCCGGATCGTAGTCATGCACCCTATTCGAAACGGCCCGCCAGCGCCAACGCCTGTCGCAAAATCGACAAGAATTCCAATAGATTTGCAGTCGCTTTCCTTTTGCGGGAAGTCGCAAATCAGCTATGGACGCAAGCCTGTAGCGGGTTAGGTATTGACGTGATATTTGAGGCCCCGCAACTGTATCCGTGCGGCAAGGAGCTGGATTAAAAATGGCCGACGACGAGATCATCCTTTCCGAGCTTTCCGACGACGAGCTCGTGCAGCAGATGCACGACGATCTTTATGACGGGCTGAAGGAAGAGATCGAGGAAGGCACCAACATCCTTCTCGAGCGCGGCTGGGCGCCTTACAAGGTGCTGACCGAGGCGCTGGTCGAAGGCATGCGCATCGTCGGCGAGGACTTTCGCGACGGCATCCTGTTCGTGCCGGAAGTGCTGTTGTCGGCCAACGCGATGAAGGCGGGCATGTTCATCCTGCGTCCGCTGCTCGTCGCCACCGGCGCGCCAAAGCAGGGCAAGATGGTGATCGGCACCGTCAAGGGCGACATCCACGACATCGGCAAGAACCTTGTCGGCATGATGATGGAGGGCGCCGGCTTCGACGTCATCGACCTCGGCATCAACAATGCGGTGGAAAAATATCTCGACGCCATCGAGCAGCACCAGCCCGACATCATCGGCATGTCGGCGCTGCTGACGACGACCATGCCCTACATGAAGGTGGTCATCGATACGATGAAGGAAAAGGGCATCCGCGACGACTATGTCGTGCTGGTCGGCGGCGCGCCGCTCAACGAGGAGTTCGGCAAGGCAGTCGGCGCCGACGCCTATTGCCGCGACGCGGCGGTGGCGGTCGAGACCGCCAAGGACTTCATGAAGCGCAAGCACAACGTCCGCGCTTCGGCCTGAGCTTTTTAACGATTTCATGCAACAATTTCAAATACTTAGACTCAGATCGGTTTACCAGGCTTAGCGCAACACGTTGCAACATATTCCGCGCATTTCCGCGCTTTGCAACGTGTTGCAATTCAGTCCATGCAACACAGACGCAACACAAAACCAAAAAGCCCGCGCGAGGCGGGCTGGTGGACGCGGCAGATGTTGCCTGAGCCGCCGGCATCGGTGTTGCCGAAAACGGTTCACCGCCGCGCCCGACTTGAGACTATGGTGAATCGGGATCACGGCGGTAATGACGAATTGTGTCCTTCGGGAACCGGCGCAGTGTTCAAGCGCCACGCGTTTAGGTTCGTTTCCTGTGCATTGACCATCATTCGCGGTTGCCGCAACCTGACGTTGCGTTAGGTTGACGCTGCGACTCGTATGTACCAAACCGACACACTATATAACGGAAGTCGCCCGCACATTAACGGCAAGCCGTCGATTGGAAGAGATCACCACGCTTTCGCCCAAACAAAGGGAGAAGCGATATGACCTTCAACCGCGCAACGGATCCAGCGCAGCTTTCAATGCTTGCCGCGGTGGTCGACGATTATTGCCATCAGGCCGGGATAGCAGTTGGCGATCCGGCCAGGAGGCGTCTTGGCCGTCAAATTATCGAGTTATTCCAAAGCGGTATCAACAAGCCAGACGAGTTGTTGTTCGCCTTAAACCATCACTACGACGAGTGGCTCGGTGAGGTTGGCCTACCGTCGTCTTCTTCAGAACTGGCAGCCGAGGCTGGTCCTTCTAAGGAACTGGCGCATTACCCTTCAGTTTCTCCGCAACGCTTCCCTCAACGAAAAACCCCGCCGAAGCGAGGTTTCTAGGTTGCGGTGCGAGGCGGTCAGGCGACGCAGTATGCCCAAGTGCCTGCCACGTAGCCCGGTCCCATGCACTCGGCAGCATAAACTGCCGTCTCAATATCTGGCGCCTTTCCAATCCATTCCACCGGCAAGCCACGCTCATCCACCAGGAGCGCATGGGGCACGCGTCCGTTGCGATCACGGCTGGCACATACGCGCATCTATTTCCGCGCGGCGACGATGCCGAGGAACTCGCCTCTGGCGTGGCCGCGATCCTTGGCTAGAATGCAACATCTGGCAACATAATCGAGATTCAGGCAATAAAAACAACGATAAAAGGCGGACACAACGTCCGCGCTTCGGCCTGAGCTTTTTAACGAATTCCCCGTAGGGACTGGCCCGGTGCCGTCGGCCCCGCGCCTAATCGCCACTGAATTTTCTCGATCGGCATAGGCATTGCCGTCGTCATGGCACTGGCCGGCTAGCTATTGGAAGCACGGTACTTCCGCGATCACGCCATACCCACGGTCCTAACCTGTGTTAGCTTATTCGTGGGGCGGACCCCAACGCCGCCCGGCCGGCGCCCTACAAGGCACTCTACCCCAACGCCCCCCAAAGCGGCGCCGGCCACCCCTTATCTGCATCGCACTGACAAGGAGAAGCCCGCGCTCCTCCTCTGAGCGCGGGCCGATCTGGCTGCGGCCCGATCTGCAGCGGGAGCTAAGCGGGGGGATAGGTCCACTGCTCCCAGACAACAGTTAGAAACTCCTAATGTTCCGCTTGATCAGCACCGCAAAACGGAGGCGGGATGCCGGTCATTCTTCCTCCCGTTAGGCACCAAATTGACTCTAGGCTCATCCGGTTTGATGACTAAGGGAACGGATCATGACCATTTTACTAAATTAGAAATGTTGCATGAAATGCCTATAGTTCGGCCCAACCGGCGAACGGACCCAATTGCCCGCTGGTTAGGCCCGGCGGCCAGCTTGTCGCCCCCCCGATTGGCTGTCGGGCCGTCTATCAAACGCACGGTAGCGACCAAACGTGAGACGAGATCGAATCAACAACCCCGCAACCAGCGTCAAGGGCAAGCGCCACGGGACGCCTGCCAACGACGAGGAAGGCTACCTCGAGTTCTGCCCCGTTTGTGGCCAAACGTTCGACAAGCGGAACCTTGCCGAGGTGCTGCATCATCATCTCCCCCACCACGAGCCGCTGCCGACCGAACAATAGGTTCCGCCAGCCTCTCGACATGGGGGCAAAATGCGGCTCCTCATAGTCCGCTGGCCTGCCTTGAGCAGATTGAGCGCCCTTCGGATGTCCAGCATCAGGAACATGCTGACGAACAGCGTTCGTTCGAATGATGCTATTCCGTTGCCTTGAGCGTAAGTTTTTGGTCAGCCAGCACAGCGCCTCCTCTTAGCTAGCTGGTCAAGGCCCAGCGGCCTCCAGCTGCCAGTCCCCCTCGCAACCAAGCCGCTGGGCCGTTCCCGCTAGAGCGAAGCGCGTTGTCTCGTATATCAGCAACCTCTTGACGTGGTGGCGATCACAGCCACAGTGCGAAGGCGGGTAAGCGAGGGACCGCGCAAGCGTCTCCATCCCCTCCTACGGATTCCCGCACTCCATCCGCGATTCTACAAAGGTCAAGCGCGGCCAGCATATTGAGCTTTCTGGCGAGATTACGCGCATAGACGAGGGGGCCGGCAAGGTGACGATCGACCTTGGATCGCTGGTTACGGTGGGTTTGGATAAGGTCAGGCGGGTGGAGAAATACCGGCCGCAGGAGCGCAGGAAGCCGCTGCGTGACATGGTGGGCTAGCATGGAAGTCCAACAGAACATCCGCAGCGCCTGGGCCGCCCTCAAACTTGTTCGCATGGCTATTGAACAGACCTGCCGGCCCGGCTTGCTTCCAAGCGAGGAAGCAGTTTTGTTGCTATTCGGTTCCGAGCCTGTCCATGAAGGCGAAGCCCTTGCCAAAGCCATCATTGAGACGGTTGAAAGGCTGACCCGATGATTCGCCTTGAATCAGTGCCGCGACGAGGAGCGAGCAATCGAGCTCCTCCGGAAACGAAACATTCAAGTCACTCTGAGTTGCCATGCGAAGGGATTTCAATCTTGCCGTCTTTGCGGCGCGTTCGGCGCGCTCAGCCTCAGCGATTACCTTCGCGGAGCGCCTAACTGTGCTATTTCCCAGCCAACACATCTATTCGATCCAGCAGAATTCCGATGCGCCGGTCATGCCCTGACTCTTTGAGATTGTCGCCGTTCATTGTGATGAAGTCGGTTTCGATCGGTGAGGATAAAACCTGCACTCCCGCCATGCGCGGGCCGATCGCCTTGGGAATAGCCGTTGGCTTGGCGCGCGCCGCCTAAAGCCGACCCTTGGGCGCGCGTCTGGACTCCAATCGGCAACAAACGCATTGCTGACTCTGGGAGTGGGAGGAGTGGAAAAATCGCGCTACGATAATCGGTCTGGCCAGTGGCGAAAGCGCGCTAGACACCGCCGACACTGGCGACCTTCGCGCAATGCGACTTGGTGGGCGTCGATTGCTGCGGCAAGCGCAATCCTGATCGGCCTGATCGCCCTCAAAGGCGGATCTCCCTAGGCGCACTGCAAACGTTCATTTGCCACCACCCTAGTGTTCCGTCTCTAACGAAAGGATTCCCTTTAGCTCTCTGATGTGCGAGTCAGAGGGCATGTCAACTGAATCGGGCATCCGGTTGTCTCCTGAGGATCGGGCGACGCTGGAAGGTTGGGTGGCGGACCGCAACTCGCCACAGAAATGGGTTTGGCGGGCGCGGATCGTGCTGATGTGGGCGGACGGCGACGGCGTCACCGCGATTGTACGGGCGACCGGCAAAACCAAGCGAACCGCCTATCGCTGGCGTGATCGTTACGTTGCGTGCGGCATTGAGGGGCTGAAGCGGGATGCCAGCCGGCCGAGCCGCAAGCCGCCGCTTTCGGCCGAGGTGATCAAGCGTGTGGTGGATATGACGCTGCATCAGAAGCCGCCGGCGAGCACCCATTGGTCGGTGCGCAAGCTCGCCAAGGTGGTGGGGCTCAGCCCGTCGAGCGTGCAGCGCATCTGGGCAGCGCACGGGCTGAAGCCGCATCTGATCAAAAAATTCAAGCTGTCCAATGACAAGGCGTTCGTCGAGAAGGTCCAGGACGTCGTCGGCCTTTATCTCAACCCGCCGGACAAAGCCCTGGTGCTTTGCGTCGACGAGAAGAGCCAAATCCAGGCGCTCGACCGCACGCAGCCGGGGCTGCCCATCAAGAAGGGGCGGGCCGGCACGATGACCCATGACTACAAGCGCAACGGCACCACGACACTGTTTGCCGCCCTCGACGTGGCCACCGGCAAGGTCATCGGCGAATGCATGCCGCGACACCGCCACCAGGAGTTCCTGCGCTTCCTGCGCACGATCGATCGCAACACGCCCAAGCACTTCGCCCTGGATTTGGTGGTCGACAACTACGCCACCCACAAGCATCCCAAGGTCAAAGCCTGGCTTGCCCGGCATAAGCGCTTCCGCCTCCACTTCACCCCGACCTCTGGCTCCTGGCTGAACCAGGTCGAGCGCTTCTTCGGGCTCATCACCGACGACGCCATCCGCCGCGGCGTCTTCCGCAGCGTGACCGACCTGACGATCGCGATCGAGGCCTACCTGGAGCATCACAATGCCGACCCCAAACCCTTCATCTGGGCCGCCAAGGCTGCTGACATCCTTGAAAAGGTCGCACGAGGGCGTCGAGTGTTAGAGTCACAACACTAGGTGCCATAGCCACCACGCCAGCACCACCTGTTGCTGCTTCCTCGTCACGGCGTTGCAATGGGCTTATGGGAATAGCCGTTGGGATGGCGATCGCAGGATATTTAGATATTCCGCCCGCGCGGCTGGGGGATGGCAGACCAGGGAGGAAACTGAAGCATAAGTAATGCTATGCTAGGCCGAGGCGGCGCGCGACGCTGGCATGTCTTGACATCGACAAGCAACAGCGCCCCGCAGCGAACATACCCGGTGAAACTTTGGACGGGAAGTTGAGCGCGGCAAGCCTCGCTCGGAGCGTTCGGGCGGGTTGAAGCGCCTATTCTGACTCTTTTGCCTCTTCCTTTTTCAGGATCGGCGTGTCGGCAGTTGTCGGCGTATTCGCGACACTCGCGACTTTGGTTTGCTGATCTACGCCTGCCAATTTGGTTTGCTGATCTACGGAAGCCGTCGTTTTGTTGTGGCCAACACATTCCGCTGCGGCGCCGGACACCGAAAGGCCCAAAGCGGCGACAACTAAGAGAGCGGTCTTCATCCTATGGCTCCTAGCTTCGTTGTTGAGGGTACCAGAAAAGATTAACGGCATATCCCCCGCTCGAAAAGTCAACTTTTCGTGCCCGCCCCAACGAAAATAATTGCAATAGGCGGACACGACGTCCGCGCTTCGGCCTCATCTGGGCGAATTCGGCATGGACCATAAACCGATCCGCGCCTTGCAGCACGACTTTCTTGTTCCCAGATGTTACAATGACTTAATGCGCATCGCTTGAACTATCTTGAGAGCAATGCGCTTTGGCGAGACTGCGGATCAGGGGTTCTCGACCGTGTCCTCAACCGCGTTGGCTGTCGATTTGACGTCCCTGCCGACGCCACGGACGGTGTTGGCGCAGGCCGAAAGTGCCAGGGCGCAAGCGAGAATGGCGATCGGTGCAATGCGTAGCGCTTTCATGAATGGTATCTCCCTGAACAGATAGATTCGTGGGACAGCAACGAAAATCGGTTAGACTGGTTCCATGAGCATTGCGCGAAAGCTACAACCCGATCAAGGCGACAGGCTGCTTGTCATCGCCTGCGGGATGATTGCGCGCGAAGTTCTGGCCGTAAAGGAGCAGCTGGGGCTCGACCATCTCGACCTGACCTGCCTGCCGGCGGAGTTCCATTTCTACCCGGACCGCATCGCGCCGGCCATGGACAAGGCAATCGAGAAGGCCAAGGCGGACGGCTATAGAAACATCTTCGTCGGCTACGCCGATTGCGGCACCGGCGGCCTGCTTGACCGCGTCTGCGAGAAGCATGGCGTCGAGCGCATGGCCGGTCCGCACTGCTTTGCCTTCTACCAGGGCATGGACGCCTATGCGAAGGTCGCCGACGACGACATGATGTCGTTCTACATGACCGATTTCCTATGCCGGCAGTTCGACGCCTTCTTCATGAAGCCGCTCGGCCTCGACAGGCATCCCGAGCTGATCAAGGACTATTTCGGCAATTACGAGAAGCTGGTCTATATCGCCCAGACCGACGACCCGGAACTCGACAAGGTCGCCGAGAAGGCCGCGAAAATGCTCGGCCTCGCCTATGAGCGCCGCTCGACCGGCTATGGCGACCTGACGACGGAGCTGGCCAACGCCGCGGCACACGGCTGACCGTTCGATCAGGCGGCGCCATCTTCCGCTGCAAGTCCGGCGAGCACAGCGGCAAAGCTCGTCTTGCAGACGAAGCCCAGCCTGTCCCGCGCCCGCGAGGCGTCGTAGACACGGTCGATCGAGGAAAACATCGTCCAACTCTTTCGCGCATAGAGCGCCGGAAATTCCGGAAAATAGCGGGCGACGACGGGCGGCGCGTCAGCGATCAATGCCTCGCAATCATCAGGCCGGAACGGCGTTGGCGCCGAGATGATGAAGATGTCGAAGCCCAGTTGTGGCGCCTTCTCCAGCGCCGCGACATGGGCCTCGGCGGCATCTTCCACGGTCAGCCGGCGGAACAACAGCTCATTGGCCTTGGTGTTGGCGTCCGACTGCTCGGTCGCATGCGCCATGTCGTCTGCCTCGGGAAAGAACCGGGCGGTGCGCAGCACGATCACCGGCAGGCCGGACTGGATGTGAAAGAGGCGGCAAAGATGTTCGGCCGAAAGCTTGGTGACGCCGTAGATGTTGCGCGGCTCGGGCGACATGTCTTCCGTCAGCCAGGCGGCATTGCGCGCACCGCCGGTCAAGCCGGCGCGTATGGCTTTCGAGATCATCAGCGAGGTCGTCGACGTGAAGATGAAGCGCTGAACGCCTGATACCACTGCCGCGTCGAGCAGGTTGAGCGTGCCGCGCACATTCGTCTCGATGAAATCCTCATTACGTTGGTGTTCGATGTCAGGCTTGTGCAGCGCGCCGCTGTGGATGATCGCCTCGATGCGGTTTTCCCTGACCGTCCGCATGACCAGATCACGGTCGGCGACCGAGCCGATCACCTGCGTTTGCGCCGACGGGGCGGGATCGAGGCCGATGACGCAATGGCCAAGAGCCCGCAGGCGCGGGGCTAGCGCGCTGCCCAGCCAGCCTGACGATCCCGTAAGCAAGATCCGCATCGGCGAAACCACGATTTTTAAGCTGATCGCTGTTAAGCACGGATGACAGGTCACCGCGAACGGGTAAGTTGTATGCCAAACGAGAAAACAGGCTGTTCCAGCTTTCGACCAGGAAACGCACCGATGATCGCTCGCCTCCTGATTGCCGCAGGCGTTGTCTGCTTCGCTCTGCCCGCGCTCGCCGATGGCGAGGTGCAGAAGCTGATCACGCCCGCCGACAAGGTGCGGCTCGACAAATATGACGAGACGCGCAAGGCAGCCCTTGACGAAGCCAGGGCTGGCGACGCCGCCGATGTCGAGGAGCTCGACGCCCTGCTGGCAAAGCCGTTGGTCTCGTTTTCCGACAAGGACCTGACCGGCAACTGGCAGTGCCGTACCATCAAGGCCGGCGGGCTGAGCCCGCTCGTCATCTATGGCTGGTTCAAGTGCAAGGTGAGCGACGACGGTTCGGGCTGGATGCTGGAAAAAATCACCGGTTCGCAGCGCACCAAGGGGCGTTTCTTCGACGACGGCGAAAAGCGCTCGATCTATCTCGGCTCCCTTTCCGTCAACGACGATCCTGCAAAACCCTATGGCGGCGGCCCGCAAAGCGATCAGGTCGGCTATACCTTTCGCAACAGCGCCAACGAATGGCGCATCGAGTTCCCGGCGCCCTATTACGAATCGAAGCTCGACATCCTTGAATTCAAGCGCTGAGCCCGCGATCCCTAGCTTGCGGCGTGCTGCGGCAGTGCGCGGCAAGCCTGAGGCAGGCGATACGATTTCAAGCTACGCGCTGCGGCAGGCGGCATTCTCACGCGATAGCATCGAGGCGGTCAGGGATGCGCAGCCGGCAAGCTTGCCACATCATATCCCGGGCCTGCCCTCGAAACAGTGGTCATCCGACGATCTGGTTCTATTTCTGGACCGGCGTAAAAACCGGCGTCTGGTAACGAGCACCGATTTACCGGACAGCGCCCCGGCGATAAGCTTGGCCCCATGAGCGAAATCGACCACCGCACCATCATCGCCAGCCTTTCGGCCGAGGATCGTCGCGACCTCACCGTTAAACTGGACAGGCCCGGTATTGTCCGGCTGACCGTCCATGGCGGGCTGGTTGTCGGGCTGGGTGTGCTGATCGCCGCCCGCATTCCGTTCTGGCCGGTTCTCATGCTGCCGCTGGGATCCTGATCGTCTTTTTCTTCACGCTGTTGCACGAGACAATCCACGAAACGGCATTCAGGACGCCGTGGCTCAATCGCGCCATCGCCACCGTGACCGGCTTCCTGATCCTGCTACCGCCGGCATGGTTCCGCTATTTCCATTTCGCGCACCACCGCCACACGCACGATCCGGACAATGATCCCGAACTGATGGCTCCGAAACCGGAGACCATAGCCCAGTACCTGCGCTATCTCTCCGGGATCTCCTATTGGAGCGGCATGGCGCGCGTGATCGTCGTCAACGCGGCCGGCCGCAACCGCGACGGCTTCGTACCTGACAAGGGCCGCGACAAGGTGATTTCGGAAGCACGTTGGTTTCTGATCGCCTATGCGGTGCTGCTGGCGGCCTCCCTGGCCGTGCAGTCGGCGCTGCTGCTGTGGGGCTGGATTGTACCGGTGCTCGTCGGCCAGCCGTTTTTGCGGGCCTATCTGTTGGCCGAGCACGCGCTCTGCCCGCATGTCGCCAACATGCTCGAAAACACCCGCACCACCTTTACCACACGGCTGGTACGCTTCGTGGCGTGGAACATGCCTTATCACTCCGAGCACCATTCCTATCCGGCCGTTCCCTTTCACCGCCTGCCGCGTTTCCACCAGATTGTCGCCGAACATCTGCGCACGACCGAGCGAGGCTATATCCGCTTCCACAGGAAGCTTGTCGGCAGCTTCGATCGTCGCGCCGGCTGATCCATACCAAGCCAAATACCGAAAACTTTCATCTTTCCCTTGCGGCCTCCAATTGCGTCGCTTTTGAATGCGCGCGCGTCGTCCCATAACAAGCAGCCCAACAGCGCTTCCGGCAATGCTCGGAACCACTGCATCGGCCCGAAGATCGATCTCCGGAAAGCACGATGCAGCTGAGTCAAAGTGGTAGAGCGTCCTTTGTGCATCCGATTGGACGCACGGCCCTCTACGGGAGCAGGAATTCATGGCCGATCTGATCGTCGTCTACTGGCGCGACATCCCCGCCCAGGTCATCGTCAAGAAAGGCCGGCAGAACGCCAAGCGCGAACTGCCGCTGCGCTTTACCGAGGCGATCGACATGTGCGCGATGCGCACCGGCGCCGGCGGCACCGACGACTACCTGGCCGAATGGCGCAAGGCCGACCCCGAGCCGGTCAGCGACGATCTTGAAGGCGAGGCTGAAAAGGCCTTTCAGGACATCGACGCGAAATACGACCGCGAGCGGCTGGTCGCTCTGGTCAAGGCGGGCGGAAAAGAAGATGTCTGAAACGACCCGGGCGATTACCCAGGCCACTCTGGTCAAGAAGGCAGCGCCGAAATCCGACTACAAGCCGGCCGACGTGTCGCCGCAGCGGCGCGTGCAGCGCTCCTTCGCTGTCAGGCTGTGGTCCGTCCGCCACTCGCGACTGCTCGAATGGTTCTACGCCAGGTTCTCCGACATGTTTTTGCTCCTCCATCCGCTGTGGAAGGGCATCGGTTACGGCCGCGTCGAAGGTCCGATCAAATTCGTCGAAAAACGCGTCAAGGGTTTTATGTTCGACTGCCGCATGTGCGGCCAGTGCATCCTTTCTTCTACCGGCATGTCGTGCCCGATGAATTGCCCCAAGCAATTGCGCAATGGCCCTTGCGGCGGTGTGCGCGCCAACGGCAATTGCGAAGTCGAGCCTGATATGCCGTGCGTCTGGGTCAAGGCCTGGGAAGGTTCGCGAAACATGGTGCATGGCGACAAGATCCTCGACGTGCAGAAGCCGGTCGACCAGTCGCTGCGCGAGACCTCGGCATGGCTGCGGGTGACCGCACAGGCCGCCGCCGCTCGCGAAGCCGCGCGCAACGCTCCGAACACCGGGGCATCGGCATGATCGGCCGCCAGCTCGACGAGAACCCGGCCGGCATCCATCTGCCGCTCGACCCCCTGCCCGGCCACACCTCGCGCGGCCGGCTGGAGCGCGTCCTGAGACGCGGCGAGTTCGCAGTGACGACCGAGCTCAACCCGCCCGACAGCGCCGATCCGGAAGATGTCTACAACCGCGCCAAGATCTTCGACGGCTGGGTCGACGCCATCAACGCCGTCGACGCGTCGGGCGCCAACTGCCACATGTCGTCGGTCGGCATCTGTGCGCTGCTGACCCGCATGGGTTATGCCCCGATCATGCAGATCGCCTGCCGCGACAGGAACCGCATCGCCATCCAGGGCGACGTACTGGGCGGCGCGGCGATGGGCGTCGCCAACATGCTGTGCCTGACCGGCGACGGCGTGCAGGCCGGCGATCAGCCCGGCGCCAAGCCGGTGTTCGATCTCGACTGCATGTCGCTTCTGGAAACCTGCCGCATCATGCGCGACAAAGGCAAGTTCCTGTCCGGCCGCAAGCTGACGACGCCGCCGCAGCTTTTCCTCGGCGCGGCGATCAACCCTTTCGCGCCGCCGATCGATTTCCGCCCCTACCGGCTGGGCAAGAAGATCGCCGCCGGCGCGCAGTTCGTGCAGAGCCAGTACTGTTTCGACGTGCCGATGTTCCGCACCTACATGCAGCGGGTCCGCGATCTTGGTTTTACCGAAAAATGTTTCATCCTGTGCGGCGTCGGGCCGCTGGCCTCGGCCAAGACGGCCAAATGGATCCGCTCCAACGTGCCGGGCATTCATATCCCCGATTCGATCGTCAAACGGCTGGAAGGCGCCCAGGACCAGAAGAAGGAAGGCAAGCAGCTCTGCATCGACATCATCAACGAGGTGAAGGAAATTCCCGGCGTCTCCGGCGTCCATGTGATGGCCTATCGCCAGGAGGAATACGTCGCCGAGATCGTCGATGAATCGGGCGTGCTGAAGGGCCGCCAGCCCTGGAAACGCGAAATCCGCCGCGACGACCAGCTCGTCGCCGACCGGCTCGACCACATATTGCACGACGAGATCACCGAAACGCAGGTCGACATGGTCAAGACCGCGCATTAATGGCGCGGACGGCAACCATTCGCTTGATAGAAATCAGAAACGATATAAAGAAGTCTTTATATCACGAGGGAGAGATTTCATGACCCGGACGATCGTCGCCTCGGCGACACGAGAAATCATCATCGGCTTCGACCAGCCCTTCTGCGTGATCGGCGAACGCATCAATCCGACCGGGCGCAAGAAGCTCGCCGCCGAGATGATCGCGGGCAATTTCGATACCGTCATCAGGGACGCGCTGGAACAGGCTGCCTGCGGCGCGACCATGCTCGACGTCAATGCCGGCGTCACCTCGGTCAACCCGAACGAGACCGAACCCGGCCTGCTGGTGCAGACGCTGGAGATCGTGCAGGGCCTAGTCGACCTGCCGCTGTCGATCGACAGTTCGGTGACCGCGGCGATCGAGGCGGCGCTCAAGGTCGCCAAGGGCCGGCCACTGGTCAACTCCGTCACCGGCGAGGAAGAAAAACTCGAAGCCATCCTGCCGCTGGTCAAGAAATACAATGTTCCGGTGGTTGCCATCTCCAACGACGAGACAGGCATTTCGATGGATCCGGACGTGCGCTTCGCCGTCGCCAAGAAGATCGTCGAGCGCTGTGCCGATTTCGGCATTCCGGCGCATGACGTGGTCGTCGATCCGCTGGTCATGCCGATCGGCGCGCTGGGCGACGCCGGGCGCCAGGTGTTCGCACTGCTGCGCCGGCTGCGTGAAGAGCTCAAGGTCAACACCACCTGCGGCCTGTCAAACATCTCGTTCGGCCTGCCGCACCGCCATGGCATCAACGCCGCGTTTATCCCTATGGTGATCGGCGCCGGCATGACCTCGGCGATCATGAATCCGGTGCGGCCGCAGGAGATGGAAGCGGTGCGCGGCGCCAATGTGCTGAACGGCACCGACGAGAACTGCACCAACTGGATCAGGACCTACAAGGACTACAAGCCGGCCGAAGGCGGCCAGGCGATCGCGGCGCCCACACAAGTCAATGCGCCGGGCGAAGGCAATGGCAATGGCGGCCGCCGGCGCGGTGGCCGTGAAGCCCGTATGGCCCGAGGATAAGCGCGCAACCGTGAACTCTCCTGCCAACATCACCGATCCGCTCGTGCTGTTCATGCCGTCCGGCAAGCGCGGGCGGTTTCCGGTCGGCACGCCGGTGCTCGATGCCGCACGCCAGCTCGGCGTCTATGTCGAGAGCGTGTGCGGCGGACGCGCCACTTGCGGGCGCTGCCAGGTCGAGGTGCAGGAAGGCAATTTCGCCAAGCATAAGATCGTCTCTTCCAACGACCACATCTCGCCCAAAGGCGCCAAGGAAGAGCGCTACGAACGCGTGCGCGGCCTTCCCGAACGGCGCCGCCTGTCCTGCTCGGCGCAGATCCTCGGCGATCTCGTCGTCGACGTGCCGCAGGACACCGTCATCAACGCGCAGACCATCCGCAAGGACGCCGACACCAGGGTCATCGCCCGCGATTCGGCAATCCACATGTGCTATGTCGAGATCGAAGAGCCCGACATGCACAATCCTTCAGGCGATCTCGATCGCCTGAAGATCGCGCTGATGAAGGACTGGGGCCTCAAGAGCCTCGATTTCGATTTCCATCTGTTGCCGCAGGTGCAAGGCATCTTGCGCAAGGGCAACTGGACAGCGACCGCCGCCATCCACAAGGATGCCGAAAGCGAGACCGCGCGGGTCATCGCTTTGTGGCCCGGTCTCAAGAACGAAGCCTACGGGCTAGCCTGCGATATCGGCTCGACCACCATTGCCATGCATCTGGTGTCACTGCTGTCCGGCCGCGTCGCCGCCTCGTCGGGCACATCCAACCCGCAGATCCGCTTCGGCGAGGATCTGATGAGCCGCGTCTCCTATGTGATGATGAACCCGGATGGCCGCGAGGGCATGACCGTCGCGGTGCGCGAGGCGATCTCCGGTCTCGTCGACAAGGTCTGCGCGGAAGGCAATGTCCAGCGCAACGACATTCTGGATTCCGTCTTTGTCGGCAATCCGATCATGCACCATCTATTCCTCGGCATCGACCCGACCGAACTCGGCGGCGCGCCCTTCGCGCTCGCCGTCTCGGGCGCGGTGCATATCAAGGCGTTGGATATTGGCCTGAAGCTCAACCAGGGCGCCAGGCTCTATATGCTGCCTTGCATCGCCGGCCATGTCGGCGCCGATGCGGCAGCGGTGACGCTGTCGGAAGGCCCACACCGCCAGGACGAGATGATGCTCATCGTCGATGTCGGCACCAACGCCGAGATCGTGCTCGGCAATCGCCAGCGGGTGGTGGCGGCCTCCTCGCCCACCGGTCCGGCGTTTGAGGGCGCGGAAATCTCGGGCGGCCAGCGCGCCGCGCCCGGCGCCATCGAGCGCGTCCGCATCGATCCCGACACGCTGGAGCCGAAATACCGCGTCATCGGCTCGGAACTCTGGTCCGACGAACCCGGCTTCCTCGATAGCGTGCAGGCGACCGGCGTCACCGGCATCTGCGGCTCCGGCATCATCGAGGTGGTCGCCGAGATGTATCTGGCCGGCATCATCTCCGAGGACGGCGTCGTCGACGGTGGGCTCTCCGCTCGCTCGCCGCGCGTCACCGCCAATGGCCGCACCTTCTCCTACGTGCTGAAGGAAGGCGAGCCCAGGATCACCATTACCCAGACCGACGTGCGCGCCATCCAGCTCGCCAAGGCCGCGCTTTATGCCGGCACCAAGCTGTTGATGGAAAAGCAGCACACCGATCATGTCGACCGCATCCATTTCGCCGGCGCCTTCGGCTCCTTCATCGATCCGAAATATGCCATGGTGCTGGGACTGATCCCGGACTGCGACCTCGACAAGGTCTCGGCCGTCGGCAACGCCGCCGGTGCCGGTGCGCGCATGGCGCTGCTCAATCGCGGCTATCGCCGCGAGATCGAGGAAACGGTGAGCCGGATCGAGAAGATCGAGACTGCGCTGGAGTCGAAATTCCAGGAGCATTTCGTCTATGCCATGGCGCTGCCGAACAAGGTCGACCCGTTTCCGAAACTGTCGGCGGCGGTGAAACTGCCGCCGCGCAAGACCGTCAGCGAAGACGGCATTGCCGGCGATGCCGCCCCGCGGCGGCGTTCACGCGAAGGCCACGCGGCACGGCGCGGCCGAGGGTAGCCTCCCGCTGCAAAAAGCTGCACGTCGCCCTCATTCTCGTTTGCATGCAAATGTTTCCGGATCAGCCCAGACTGAAACAAGGCGCTGTTTTTCGTGAAATCCACCAGATACATGCGCGGCGCATTTAACCGGCATCGAACGGCAGGCAGGAAATAACTTTCAGCCGCCGCAGCACTCCAAGGGAGATGAAGATGTCGATGTTCGAAAGCCTCGGCCGCTATGGTATGGCCATCAAGCATGCACACAAAAGGAACAAGTCCGTCCGGGCCCTGAACAGCCTGCCGCCCGAAATTCAGAGGGACATCGGCTGGCCCGTGTCGCCGCGCAACGATCCGCAGGTCACCTTCTCGGCCCTGCTTCTGGGTTCGGCGCGCTGATGACCTTCGCCGACAAATGCAAGCTGCTGGCCAAGCGCCGGAGCCGTCATGCGGCTCCGGCAGCAAGCGACCGTCGGCTGCGCGCCGCACTGCTGCCCCGGCGCTGAGCATTGCGGCGAGTCACGACCAGATGCTGGCCTTGATTGCCAGCCGGATCACACCGCCGTGTTGAGGCCGCGCAAATCTTGACATTCTGGGCGAAGGCACGATCTTCGATAGCGGGGGTTCTCTTAGTCGGCTCAGCCGAAGTCCGTGTGTCCGCATGCCCAGCCTCAAAAGCCACGTCGTGTCCTTTGTCCTCAGGCATAGCCGCAAGCAGGCCTTTTCCAGCCCGGAAAACCTGCAGCGCTGGATCGCCTATGCGCGCAAGACGGAGAACCATCAGCCGCCCGCATCGCTGCGATCGCGTTTCGAGGTCACGACGCGCAGCGTGGACGGCTTTCCCGTCTACGAGATCGCGCCAAAGACCGGCGAGCGAAAGCGGATCCTTTACCTGCATGGCGGCGCCTATGTCTTTCAAATCACGTCCTATCACTGGGGACTGATCGCCGATATGGCCAACCGGCTGGGCTTCGCCATCACCGTGCCGATCTATCCCATTGCGCCCGAACATGATTTCCACGCCATGTTCGGCATGGTCGGCAAGGTCTACCGCCAGATGCTCGACGAGACGGAAGCACAGGACATCGTCTTCATGGGCGATTCCGCCGGCGGCAACATGGCCGTGGTGCTGACCATGATGGCGGCGGAAGACGCCCTGCCCCTGCCGTCGCGCCATGTGCTGATTTCGCCAGGCCTCGACATGTCACTCGCCAACCCTGAAGTGTTCGAGGCTGAACGCAACGATCCGTGGCTGGGCATTCCGGGTGGGCTGGAGGCGATCCGGCTTTACAGCGCCGGCATCGAACGCAGCGACTGGCGCATCAGCCCGCTTTACGGCGACTTGTCGGTGCTGCCGAAAACGCTGCTTCTGACCGGCTCGCACGACCTGCTAAGCCCCGACAATCTGATCTTCGCGCACAAGGCGCGTGCCGCCGGCGTCGAGGTGGAGGTCGTCTACGAGCAAGGCATGTTCCATGTCTGGCCGCTGATCGACATGCCAGAGGCGCGGCGCGCGCGAGACAGTATCGTGGCGTTTTTGGGCAGCGAAATAGCCTCTGATCAGGTCGAGAGCGAGGCCATCACCTGGTCAGCCAAGGCTTCGTCAAGCGAGCCATTCAAGACCGGATTGGCCAGCACATAGATCGCCTCCAATATTTCTTCGTCTCGTTCTGACTGATAATCGATGTCTTCCCTGCATTCGATCAGGTCCGCCCATGCCTCCACATCAGCAGCGGTGAGTTCTCCTGCCTGGAATCGCCGGAGCACGCTCAAGATATGATCAGCAGTTAGGATGACTACTGGCGTCTCGGACCAACCCACGTCGCTCACGATTGCAGCCAGAAGATCAATCGCTTCCCGAACGCAATAAGATCGCTGAGCACTGAAACGCGGCTCACCGCAAGGCTCATCAGAACTTGCCGGTTTCCCTGAACACTTCGAAGGTCGCGCGGATATGGTCGGCGACGGCCTTCACCGGTGCGCTGGCGTCCGGCGCCACGACCATGGCCAGATTGTAGGTGCCGATATCCGGCATGCCGTCCTTCGGGCAAAGCTCAACCATGTCGCTGCCAAGGAACGATTTCGGCAGCGGCGCCACCGCGAGGTCGGACATGATCGCGGCGCGCTGGCCGGCCGTGTGCGCGCTCATATAGGCGACACGGTAGTTGCGGCCCTCACGGCCGAGCGCCTCGAGCGCCCCGGCCCGCCAGGCGCAGCCCTCTTCCCACAAGGAGACCGGCAGCGGCTCACGCAGATGTGCACAGCCGCCCTTGGCGCCGGCCCAAACGATCGGTTCGGTGAGCAGCACTTCGGCGCCGAGCGCGCTGGTCTTGTAGGAATTGGTGAGCAGCGTGATATCGAGCGCCCGGTCGTCCATGCGCCGGCGCAGATTGCTGCTCTGGTCGATGGTGACGTCGACGGCGATAGAGGGATGCGACTGCGCAAAACGCTTCAAGACATGCGGCAGCACGCGCTCCCCATAATCGTCCGGCGAGCCGAGCCGCACCACCCCGACAATGTCGGGGATGATGAACTTCGACACCACCTCGCGGTTGATCGACAACAGCCGGCGGGCGTAGCCGAGCAGCATCTCGCCATCCGTGGTCAGCGTCACCGAGCGCGCGTCGCGCGCGAACACTGAACGTCCAAGAATGTCCTCCAGCTTCTTGATCTGCATGGAAACAGCCGACGGCGTGCGAAAGACGGCATTGGCCGCGGTGGTGAAACTGCCGGTCTCGGCGATCGCCACGAAGGTGCGCAAGACGTCGAGATCGAGCAGCGGCAACGGATGATTGAGTGGGGCGTTCATGGAAAGTACCCTTCAATTTTTCTGATGCAAACTATCATTCCATTTCGTTTGATTGAACATCACTTTGGTGGGATAGTCAACTCCATCGAAGGCAGACGTATCGAAAGCGGCCTTGAAACGACCCCGACACGGATCTGCAATCGAAGCTGAAACAAACCTGAAGTAGCGCTTCGTATGCGGAGCGACCGGCAAACTCCCGGCTCAACGTAAAGGAGAATGAAAATGTCCATCCTGTCATCCATCGGCCGCATCGCGACCGAATTCAGCGCGGCCCGCGCCCGCTACCAGACCGAACGCGCCATCCGCTCTTTGCCGATCGAACTGCAGAAGGATATCGGCTGGCCTGAAGCCGCCGACACCAAGACCGGCACTCGCTATGGCGTTGGATCCTGGGCTGGTGGAGCAAAATAGATCGTGTGTATTCAAAGCTGAAGGCCTGCCGCGCAGACGCTGCCCGGCAGGCCTTTTTGTTTGCAATCAAATGTTTTTTTGGAGCCATGTTGCCACTGCATGGCGCATATGAACAAGCCGCATAGCAGCCCATATTTCGAACTAACGCCTTGTAAGTGATCATAAATCTTGGGCACGATGCCCAAATTTGTCGCATTCCATGTCGCTTTTCATAACAAGTGCTTCGCTTTTGCGATTTAGTTTCCCCTCACGTAAGCCTATATCAGCGCCAGCAAACGAGCTGCCCCACTCCATCAAGCGAAGGCGACCCGTCTGAGCAACCAAATGGAGATGACAATGAAGCTTTTTGCTCGCCTTTTCGCTCGCCGTGAAATGAACCTGACCACCGCGCTCGAGCGCCAGCGCCTTGCCAACACTATGCCTGGCCAGACCGGCGCCGTGGCCGCCGCGCGCCTCGGCTTCGTCGCCTGATCTGACAAGCTCGCAAGCGGCGCTACCTGCTGCTGCTTCGAAGTTGATCACAGCGCCGCTTCGGTTTTGCCGAGGCGGCGTGTTTTGTCATGTGCCGACCACTCAAACCGGCGGCATATTGGGACCGTCAACGCATAGCGATTGCCCATTTGCGACCCATGTCGCAAATAAAGTCTGTCTGTCGCCGCCTAGCCAATTGACAGGAAAGGTTTTTCCTGATGTCGCTATGCTGATCGCGACATCCTGTTCGCGCCATTGCAGCGTGAGGGCTACCCAGTGAACGTCGTAAATCATCCGGTCAGGCGATCGTTTGTATTCTTCCTGGTCCCCGATTTCACCATGATCGCCTTTGCGACGGCGCTCGATCCGTTGCGCTCGGCCAACCGGATGCTCGGCTACGAGGCCTACCGCTGGCGGCTCGCCAGCATCGACGGCAAGCCGGTGCGCGCTTCGAACGGCGTCGAATGCGCCGTCAACACCTCGCTGGAGGACGAACGCAAGAAGATGTCCGGCCCCGAACGGCCGAACATGGCGGTCGTCTGCAGCGGCATCAATGTCGAGCGCTACCAGAACAGATCGGCCTTCGCCTGGCTGCGCGAGGAATACAACCGCGGCGTCGCCATCGGCGGCCTGTGCACTGGCGCACATATACTGGCCGCCGCTGGCCTGTTGTCCAACAAGCGCTGCGCCATTCATTGGGAGAACCTGCCGGGCTTTTCCGAAGCGTTCCCGAAGGCCAATGTCTTTGCCGACCTCTTCGAGATCGACCAGAACATCTACACCTGCGCCGGCGGCACCGCGGCGCTCGACATGATGCTGAAGCTGATCGGCGACGATTTCGACGAGAGCCTCGTCAACCGGGTCTGCGAGCAGGTTTTGACTGACCGCGTACGCAGCCCGACCGATCGCCAGCGCCTGCCGCTGCGCGCACGCCTTGGCGTACAGAACTCGAAGGTGCTGACCATCATCGAATTGATGGAAGCAAACCTGTCCGAGCCGCTGTCGCTGATCGAGATCGCCGATCACGTCGACCTGTCGCGCCGTCAGATCGAGCGCCTGTTCCGCACCGAGATGGGACGATCCCCTGCCCGCTACTATCTGGAAATCCGCCTCGACCGGGCCCGGCACTTGCTGATCCAATCATCGATGCCGGTGGTCGAAGTGGCGGTCGCTTGCGGCTTCGTCTCCGCTTCGCATTTCTCCAAATGCTACCGCGAGCTCTATGCGCGCTCGCCGCAGCAGGAGCGCGTCGACCGCAAGCAATTGCTGGTCGCGTAAACAAGCAACATCTTGAATGTGTGGGCGCCGGCGGGGAATGCTCGCCAGTTCTAGCGGCTGTCGAACATCCAGCTTCGGTCGCGCCACATTTTCTCGCCGACCTGACAGTCGGTGGCCGGCTTGTCTTGCGCCAGCACCACCGGCGGATGCGCCGCTTCGTCCGCCGCCCATTGCGGTGACGCAGGCCCGGCAAGCTCGAGCACCAGCTTGCGGCGGATCGCTTCAGGAAACTGCGTCCACTCATTGACCGGGATCATGAATGCGCCGGGCCCACCGATGACGCAGTCGGTGTAGTAGCGGTCGAGATAATTGACGTCGTAGACACTGGTGAAGCCGCTCCGGGTCATCAGCGGCAGGCCGTTGATAGTGATGCCTTGCTTGACCAGCCCGTCACGGGTGACGTCGACGGGAGCACCTTGATTGTTGGGGCCATCGCCTGAAATGTCGATGACGCGCTTGACGCCCTGAAAGCCGCTTTCGGCGAAGAGATCGCTGCCGAATTGCAAGGCACCGGAAATCGAGGTGCGCCGGGCGCTGTTGGGCGCATGAGCGGAGAGCTGTTCGACCACCCGCTCGGCGTCAGTACGATTGGCGATTACCGTCCACGGCACGATGACATGCTGCCAGGTCATGCCGGCCCATTCGACATAGGTGACGGCAATCTTGCCATAGGCGCCATCGGCGATGGCCTGCAGCACCGTGTCGTGCGTCAGCGCCGCGACATAGCCGCGACGCTGGATTTCGAGTTCGGCCGGCGACATCGAAAGCGAAACGTCGACGGCAAGAACCAGCTCGATGTCGACAGGCTCGGCGGCGCGGGATTCCGGCGTCAGCCAAGGCACCAGCGCCAGCGCGGCGGCAGCAGAGAGGAGATGTCTTGCATGGGGAAAAGCAGACATGCCGTAAGGTAAGCGAGAATCGCCTGCCGGCAAAGAGAAAAGCCCAGCGCCGAGCTAAGTCTTTGAGTTCACATTTTTGCGAGTCCGCCCCTTACCCTCCTGCGGGAGGACCGGTAGACAATCAACGCTTAGCTGCGTGGATTGAGGTTCTCCGGATCGTAGAGCGGTCGGTAGCCGACGGCGGCCACTTCGACCGGGTATTTCTCGCCGAAATATTCGACAGTCAGCTTGCGGCCCTCCTGGCAATACGCCCAGGGCAGATAGGCGAGGGCAATGTTCTTGCCGATGGTGGGGCCGTAGGCGATCGACGTCGTGAAAGACCGGCGGCCGAGTTCGTCGACCAGCGTCTCGCCCGTTTGCGGGTCCATCACCGGCATCGTGCCGACCGGATAACGGGCAACGCCCCTGGAATCGACATTATCCGTCATGACAAGCGTGCAAAGCATAGCCTGCTGATGCGCGCGGGCGCGATATTCCAGATGCTTTGCCTTGCCGCTGAAATCGGCCTCCTTGACCTTCGGGCGGGCAAGATCGGCCTCCAGCAGATTGTACTCGGTTAAAAGATCCGCGTTCTGCAGGCGCAGGCTCTTCTCCATGCGGCGGCTGTTGGCATAGGTCTCGACGCCAAAAGCCATCACGCCGGTCGAGCGCAACGCGTCCCATACGGCCAGGCCGTCTTCGTATCGCATGTGCAGTTCCCAGCCCTGCTCGCCGACATAGGAGATGCGGAAAGCGGTCACGTCCTTGCCGGCGATCCTGACAGGCTTGATCGCCGCAAAGGGGAAATTCTCCGGCGTCAGGCCATCCGGGCCTTCCACGACCTTGCTCAATGTTGCCCGGGCGTTCGGGCCCCAGATGCCGACGGTCACATACTTTTCTGTCACGTCCGTGATGGTGACGTCGAACCCTTTGTCTTCTGCCGTCCGCCGCATGTAGTGGAAGTCGCGCGGGCCGGCATCTGCGCCGTCGATGACCCGGCAGCGGTCGGCCATGCGGATGACCGTCAGGTCGGCGCGCACCATGCCGTGATCGTCGAGGAAATGGGTGTAGATGCCTTTGCCGATATTGCCGTCGCCGCCGATCTTGGCCGCGCACAGCCATTCCATCAGCGCGACATGATCCGGGCCTTCCACATCGTACATGGCGAAATGCGACAGGTTCACGATGCCGCAATCCTCGCTCATGGCGAGATGCTCGGCATTGGAGACGCGCCAGAAATGGCGGTTGTCCCACTCGTTTTCGCGCACCGGCACCCGGTTGCCGTATTTTTCGAGCAGGTGCTCGTTGGCGGCATAGCCATGAGCGCGCTCCCAGCCGCCCAGCTCCATGAAATAACCGCCGAGTTCCTTCTCGCGCTCCCAGAAAGGCGAGCGGCGCACGTCGCGGGCCTTGGAGAAGGGCTCGCGCGGATGGACCGCCGGATTGTAGACCTTCATCGCCGTTTCGGTGCAGCGGTCCCAGATGAACTGCTCTTGCGTCTGGTGCGGATAGAAGCGCGAATAGTCGATGGCGTGATGGTCAATCGACGTCCGGCCGTCCGTCATCCAGTCGGCAATGAGCTTGCCCATGCCGGGGCCGTCCTTGACCCAGATCGCGACGGCATACCAGAGGCCCCGCACCTTCTGGCTCTCGCCCATGGAGGGGCCGCCGTCTGCCGTCACCTGCAGAAGCCCGTTGAAGGAATGGCTCTCATTGTAGCCTAGTTCGCCCAGGATCGGCGTCAGTTCCATGGCCCGCTCGAGCGGGGCGAGGATCTGTTCCATGTCGAGGTCGCGCTGCGAGGGCGAAAGACGGGCCTGGTTCTTCTCCAGAAGGTCGCGCGGATGGCAAAGGCGCGGATTGGTCTCTTCGTAGTAGCCCCACTCGATCTGCCCGCCTTCGGCGGTCTTGGGATCGCCGGTGTCGCGCATGTAAGCCGAGTTGCCCTGGTCGCGCAGCAGCGGCCAGCCGATCTCCTTGCCGGTGCCGGCGAACTCGGTATACGGCCCGAAGAAGGTGAGCGGATGGTCGATCGGCATGACCGGCAGGTCCTCGCCCACCATTTCCGCGATCAACCGGCCCCAGATACCCGCGCAAACAATCACGTAGTCGGCTTCGATTGTGCCGCGATCGGTCACCACGCCCTTGATGCGACCATTCTCGACGATAAGCGACTTGGCCGGCGTGTTCGCGAAGGATTTGAGCTTGCCGGAGCCTTCCGCCTGGTCGACCAGCTTACCGGCGACCGTTTGCGAGCGCGGGATGACAAGACCGGCATCGGGATCCCAGAGGCCGCCCTGCACCATCTCTTCTTCGATCAGCGGGAACTTCTGCTTGATCTCGGCCGGTTCGATCAGGCGGGCACGCGTGCCGAAAGCCTTTGCCGAGGCGATCTTGCGCTTGATCTCGTCCATGCGGGCGTCGTCGCCAACGCGGGCGACTTCAAGGCCGCCGATGCGGGCGTAATGGCCCATCTTTTCGTAGAAATCGATGGAGTAGAGCGTCGTCCAGCAGGACAGGAAATCATGGCTGGTCGTGTAGCAGAAGTCGGAGGCGTGCGCCGTCGAGCCGATATCGGTAGGGATGCCCGATTTGTCGATGCCGACGATGTCGTCCCATCCGCGCTCGATCAGGTGGTGGGCGACCGATGCACCGACAATGCCGCCCAGCCCGACGATGACGACCTTCGCCTTTTCCGGAAACCCTGCCATTGCCCGCGACTCCAAAAGTGCTGCTGCGGGCGCCCGCGCCCGCTTGATCGGCGCACAATATGCAGGCGACGGCCATCGTGCTACCGCCTGTTTGCGACACGCTGCAGGTGCGGCGCGACCCCGGCGCATGACCCCGAAAAATCGGAACCGATTTGCGCTGGGATCATGCGCAGAAAAATCTCTACGGCGTCCTGTGCGCGTCCAAAAGGACGCGTGGCACTGGTGTTGAGAGATCAGCTGCTTCAAGGGAAAATGATGCGCGCCAGGCTGGAGGCGGAACTCATGATCCATTTTTTGGAACGACGTGCAACACTGCGGCGCGATGCCCTTTGATGCTCGCCCACAGCGCCTTGAAGGGACCGGCGAGCAGCAGGAACGGCGGGATCAGATTGGGAAAGTAGATGCGGGTGTCGTGGGCCAGCACCCCGAGCACCAATGCCGTAAACAGGACGCCGGCGGAGCGGGAATCGTTAAGTTTCGATGATCCGAAACCATAAAAGGCCGGGCATTTGCCCGGCCTTCGAAAAACAAGTCGTCAATGTTTTTTGACGCGGTTACTTGATACGGGCGACGCCGCCTGAGATTTCGATCGTTTCCGAACCCGTCAGCGCCTCGAGGTCGCCATTCGGCATGGTAACGAAACAGCCGGTCGGGCAGAATTCCGCGGTTTCGCCGGCGGCCAGCGCCAGCTCCGTCTTGCCACCGCCTTCGGTCACGACGAGTGTGCGGGTCTCGGCGTCCTTGTTGGTCGCGCTGGCGGCGAAGGCTGAACCGCCCACGGCGAGAAAAGCGATGGCGGCGACGAGAGACTTCCACATTTGCAGTATCGGTGTTTCCACCGCCTCTGTTGCATTTCGCAAGGCATTCTCGCCCTTTGCATGTGAGCTTATATGAGATGCAAGCTGAACGGCAACTGAATGCCGCATTCATGCCGCAATTGCTTTCGCTGCGTCGAAAGCCTGACTTGAGGGTATGTTGAGATTTAGGTCAGGCCGAGCCGAGAAGGGTGGGTTCCGAGAACCGGAACGGAGCGGACATTTGGGTCCGTGAGTACCGGAAAGCGCAGGAAACCGCCGTTCGCAGGCCGGCATCACCTGAATATCAATATACCCTAATCGGGATCCGGCTTGCGGGTCTTGCGCCCGGATCTAGCCAGGCGTTTCGTCTCGGCCGCGGCTTCAGCCGCCGCGCGCTCCTGCTCGGCGAAATCGACTTCGATCTTGTCGTCATCGATCGGCCACGCCTCATGCTTCTTAGTCTCGACGACGGCGCGCGGCGCCGATGGAATTTCGATATGCTGATCGGCGAACTCATCGAGGACGGCAAACCGGATGTCGTTCTGCACGATGTTGCCGTTCATCACGTCGGCCAGGAACACGCGGATTTCGAATTCGAGAGCGGCCGGCCCGAAATTGGTGAACAGCACGAAGGGTTCCGGATTTTTCAGCACCAGCGGATGGCTGCGCGCAATCTCCAAAAGGACAGCATGGGCCTGCTTGACGTCGCTGCCGTAGGCGATGCCGACCTTGATGTCGATGCGACCGAGCTTGTTGCGGTGCGTCCAATTGCCGACGGCATTGTTGATCAGGTTTGAATTGGGCAGGATCACCGACTGGCGCTGAAACGTCTCGATCTCGGTGGCGCGCACGCTGATCTTCTTGACCGTGCCGCTGATGTCACCGGCGACGATCCAGTCGCCGACCTTGAACGGCCGCTCGGCCAAAAGGATCAGGCCGGAGACGAAGTTGGAGACGACATTCTGCAGGCCAAAGCCGATACCGAGGGACAGGGCGCCGGCGACAAGCGCCAGGTTGGAGAGATCGATCCCCGCCGCCGAGACGCCGACGAGTGCTGCGAGCGCCACGCCGGCATAGCCGACCGCCAGCCGGATCGAGTTCCGCACGCCGGTATCGACCTTGCCGCGCGCCATCACCGAGCCGTCGAGCCAGCCCTGGAACCAGCGCGTCAGGAAATAGCCGATAATGAAGATAATGATGCCGGTCAGGATGCCGGTCACAGAGATCGTCACCGAGCCGATGGTGAGGCCCGTCGCCAGCTTATAGCCCCAGGCCTCGATGTCGCCGGGCTGGAAGCCCCACATCAACAGGATCAGCGGCAGGAACACCAGCACGATCATCAGGTTGATGGCGACGCTGACGACCAGGCCGAGCTGATCGAGCGCGGACTCCTCATAGCTGGAATTGGTCGATAGCCAGCGCCCGATCGACGTGTTGGCAAAGCCGCCTTCCTCGCTGATCGCCCGCGCCGACAGGATGCCGATATAGGCGGTGACCAGAATGGTTCCGGTGACCACGACCTGCAGCGAAACGAAGATGGCGAGGCCGATATAGCCGAGCAGCGCCGTGGCGATGGTGAAAACGCCGAGCGCGACGGCCGTGTAGCGCAGCCACGCCGGCCAGGGACGCCAGCTTCCGTCGGCGGCCTTGAACGGTTTCAGCAGCCCCATCAGGATCAGGATGACGCCGACGATGATGGTGGCGACAAAACTTCTGGCGATGGTCAGCGACAGCGGCGAGCCCATCTTGTCGTTGACGACCGACAGGAAATTGTTGACGCCGATCACCACCGCCATGGCGGTCGTCAGCCGCACCAGCCAGCGGGCCGGACCCGATTCAACGGGTATCAGCCGCCAGTTCGGCAGCCGCGGTTCCAACGCCGCATTGGTCAGCCGGTTGACGCAGAACACCACCGCGATGACCGCAACCAGCGCATTCAGGAAAACGCCAATGTCGCCGCGCAACACGTTGTAGTAGTTGAAAAAGAACACGGTCGAGACCAGGAAGACGCCAACAGCCAGCGTCGGCAGCAATGTCGACCAGAACGCCACCGACAGCCGGCTGAGATAGGAGGGATCTTCGACGGACGGGTCAGCTTCGAAGACACGCCCGAACAGGCGCCGCCCACCGACAAAAAGTACCGCCGCCAGGGAAAGTGCCGTCAAGGTCGCGGCCAGCACGGCCTGGAACTTGAACTTGAAGGCGAAGGTCAGCCACGATGACACCGCCTTGTAGAAGCCGGTAAATTCACCGTTCGCATCGGAAATGACCTCAGGGCTCAGAGCGTCGGACAGCACGTAGCGCTTGGTGAGCAGATTGCGAAACAGCTCGCTGCGCATATTGGCGATCTTGGCGATGAGGCCGCTGATGCGGATCGACAGGTTTTGCGCCGCGGCGATGACAGCATTGATCTCGGCCTTTTCGGACGCCAGCGCCTGGCGTTCGCTGGTCACGATGTCGGGTTCGGGCGGCTGGCCCGCAGCCGGCGGCGCCCCAAGCTGATCGAGCCTTGCGTTGATCTCCGAAAGGCGCGGGCGGAAGGCAAGCGCGCTGTTCAGCGCACCTCGCGACATTTCCTCCAGCTGCAGGCGGATATCGACAAGGCTGGCGTCGTCGTCACCGTCCTCCTGGATTTTCTTTTCGAGATTGTCGGTCCTCGTCGTCAGGTCCTGCAGGATTTTCTGCTGGTCGGCGACCACCCCGGAGGCAGCCTGGTCAAGCCCCTGCGCCACCGCATCAAGCGACAGCGGCGTCGAGGCTACGATCGCGAGGACCAGAACGAAGCGGAGCAGTCGGAAAAGCATGATCGTTTGGCGACTCACAGGCGGCAAGGCGTTCTAAAGCTAGTCCTTGATAAAGCCGCTCATACCAGGGAGCAAGCCGTCCCGCTCTGCTCGTCGATCTCGGCGTCGGCCAGTCGAAAAGCGATGGCGCAATATTGGCTTTGCGGCAGCGGCCTGCTCTATAGTGTGCCGCATCGCCCAAAACGGATGACAAAAAGCCAGAACGGATAACAAAAAGAATGGCGGAATATTCGGCCTTCTCGCTTCTCAAAAACGCGCTGACCGGCAACAAGGACTGGAAACCGGCCTGGCGCAAGCCGGACCCGAAGGCGTCCTACGACGTGATCGTCATCGGCGGCGGCGGCCATGGCCTGTCGACCGCCTATTATCTGGCCAAGGAGCACGGCATCACCAATGTCGCGGTGCTGGAAAAGGGCTGGCTCGGCTCCGGCAATGTCGGCCGCAACACGACGGCCGTGCGCTCCAACTATCTGCTGCCGGCCAACACGCGCTTCTACGAACATTCGATGAAGCTGTGGGAGAACCTCTCGCACGACCTCAACTACAACGTCATGTTCTCGCAGCGCGGCTGCCTCAACCTCGCGCACACACCCGCCCAGCTCGACGATTTTGCCCGCCGAGGCAACGCCATGCGCCATCTCGGCGTCGACGCCGAACTGATGACCACGGCCGAGATCGCACGCCTGGTGCCGGCGCTGGACGTCTCCGCCACGGCGCGCTTCCCAATCGTCGGCGGCCTGATGCAGCGGCGCGCCGGCACCGCCCGCCACGATGCCGTCGCCTGGGGCTATGCGCGCGGCGCCGACCGTCGCGGTGTCGACATCATCGAGAATTGCGAGGTCACCGGCTTCCTGCGCGACGGCGACCGCATATCAGGCGTCTCGACGTCGCGCGGAGAGATCCGCGCCAGGAAGGTGGCGGTCGCGGTGGCCGGCAGCACAGGGCAAGTCATGCGGCTCGCCGGCATCGATACGATGCCGATCGAGAGCCATGTGCTGCAGGCCTTCGTGACGGAATCGCTGAAGCCGTTCATCAATACGGTCCTGACTTTCGGCATGGGCCATTTCTACATGTCGCAGTCGGACAAGGGCGGCCTTGTCTATGGCGGCGATCTCGACGGCTACAACAGCTACGCCCAGCGCGGCAGTTTGCCTGTTGTCGATGAGGTGATGAGCGAGATGCTGGCGCTGTTTCCGGGTCTCGCCCGCGTTCGCATGCTACGCTCCTGGGGCGGCGTCTGCGACATGTCGATGGACGGCTCGCCGATCATCACCATCGGCCCGCTTCCGGGCATGTATCTCAACTGCGGCTGGTGCTACGGCGGCTTCAAGGCGACGCCCGCCTCCGGCTGGTGCTTTGCCTGGACCATCGCCAAGGATGAACCGCACGACATCAATGCGCCCTTCACGCTGGATCGCTTCCATCGCGGCCTGGTGATCGACGACAAGGGCCAGGGCGCCACGCCGCGGCTGCATTAGGAATTTCCATGCTGATTACCTGCCCCTATTGCGGCCCGCGCGACGTCATCGAGTTCACCTATCAGGGTGACGGCAACCGTGAGCGCCCTCAACCTGCCTCGCAGGACCTCGATGCCTGGAACGCCTATGTCTACGACCGGTTGAATCCGGCGGGTGACCACAACGAGATCTGGCAGCATTCCGGCGGCTGCCGCGCCCATCTCAGGGTCGTTCGCAACACGCTGACACACGAGATCTCCAGCGTCGCCTTCGCGCGCGGCGACCACAAATCCGTTGCGCGGCACAAGACGGAGGGCAAGTCATGAGCCCGCGCCGCACCGATTCCGGTGGCCGGATCGACCGGCTGCGAACCATCCGGTTCACCTTCGACGGCGCGCCCTACACCGGCCATGCCGGCGACACGCTTGCCTCAGCGCTGCTGGCCAACGGTGTCACCGTGTTCGGGCGCTCGTTCAAATATCACCGCCCGCGCGGCGTTCTGACATCAGGCGTCGAGGAGCCGAACGCCCTGGTGACGGTGTTGCGGGACGAGGTTCGCGAGCCCAACATCGCCGCAACCATGGTCGAGATCTATGACGGGCTGACCGCTGTCAGCCAGAACCGCTTTCCATCGCTGGCCTGGGATGTCAGCGCCGTCAACCAGCTCGGCGGCAAGCTTCTGTCCGCCGGCTTCTATTACAAGACCTTCATGGGACCCGCCATCGGCCCGCTGAAGAGCACGCGTTTCTGGATGTTCTGCGAGCATTTCATCCGCCGCGCCGCCGGTCTCGGCCGTGCCGGGACCGCTGCAGACACGGCGCGTTATGAGCGCATGAACGCTTTCTGCGATGTGCTGGTGGTCGGCTCCGGTCCGGCCGGGCTGATGGCCGCCAGGGCAGCCGCCGATCAGGGCGCGCGTGTCATCCTCAGCGAGCTCGAGCCGCGTTTCGGCGGCTCGGCCAACTGGTCGGGCGAGACGATCGACAGGATGCCCGGGGCGGACTGGGCAGCGCGAGCCGCCGGCCAGCTCGAAGGCTATGACAATGTCCGCCTGCTGCCGCGCACCACGGTCTGGGGCTATTACGACGGCAACGTGCTCGCCGCGCTTGAACGGGTCACCGACCATAAGGAGAGGCCCGGCAAGGGCGAACCGCGCCATCGCTATTGGACCATTCGCGCCAAGTCGGTGGTGCTGGCCACCGGCTCCTTCGAGCGGCCGCTAGTGTTTCCAGGCAACGACCGGCCGGGTGTGATGCTGGCGCATGCCGCCGAGCGCTACGCCAACGAGTACGGCGTGCTGCCGGGCAACAGGATCGCGCTCTTCACCAACAACGACAGCGCCTATCGCTCCGCCCTTGCGCTGAAGAAGGCCGGTGCGTCGATCGTCGCCATCGTCGATGTGCGGCCGGAGCTTTCGAGCGAGATGCGCGAGCTCGCCGATGAAGCGGAGGCCAAGAGCTTTTCCGCTCACGCCGTGGTCGCCACCGAAGGCGGCAAGGCGCTGTCCGGCATCAAGGTGCAGCGCTTCGACATGATCAACGGCGCGCTTGCCGGCGACGCGCGCAGCATTCAAGCCGACTGCCTGCTGATGTCGGGAGGCTGGTCGCCAACCATCCATCTGGCCAGCCAGGCGGGCGCCAAGGCGGAATGGAATGCCGCCCGGCAGGCCTTCCTGCCGCCGAAGCCGACGCCGAGATGGCCAACATGGATTGGCGCCGGCGCCTTCACCGGCAGCTTTTCCACCGCTGAGGCAATCGCCGAAGGCCGCGCCGCCGGCCTTTCCGCGGCGGGTGGAACGGGTACGCCAGCGGCCCTGCCAGTCGTCGAAGCCGCACCCGGCGATCCCGATCCGGCGCCGGTGTTCGAGATCAGGGCTGATGGAAAAAGCTTCGTCGATTTCCAGCACGACGTGACCGCGGAGGATGTGCGGCTGGCGCATCGCGAAGGCTTCATCTCGGTCGAGCATCTGAAGCGTTACACCACGCTCGGCATGGCGACCGACCAGGGCAAGAGCTCCAACATACCCGGCCTCGCCATCATGGCCGAGGCGTTGGGCAAGCCGATCCCCGAAGTCGGCACGACACGCTTTCGCCCACCCTTTTCGGCGGTGTCGATCGGCTCGTTGGCCGCCGAGCGGTTCGGCGACCTGAAACCCGAGCGGCTGACGCCGATGCATGACTGGCACGTCGCCGACGGCGCGACCATGTATTCGGCCGGCCTCTGGTATCGCCCGATGATCTACGGGCTTTCAGGCGAAACGATCGAGCAGGCCTATGTGCGCGAAGCCAGGGCGACGCGCGAAAGCGCCGGCATCGTCGATGTCTCGACGCTGGGCAAGATCGCCGTGCAGGGTCCGGACGCGGCGGAATTCCTCGACCGGGTCTACACCAACATGTTCTCGACGCTGGCCGTCGGCAAGGCCCGCTACGGGCTGATGCTGCGCGAGGACGGCCTCGCCTTCGACGACGGCACGACGTGGCGGCTCGGCGAACAGGATTTCTTGATGACCACCACCACCGCCAATGCCGGCAAGGTGATGCAGCATCTGGAGTATTTCCTCGACGTCATCTGGCCGGAGCTGAAGGTCCATGTCACTTCGGTGACCGACGAATGGGCGGGGGCGGCGATCGGCGGGCCAAAGGCGCGAGCCATTCTTGCTGCTTGCGTCACCGGCACTGCCGTCGACAACGCCGCACTGCCTTTCATGGGCATCGTGCACGGCAAGATATCGGGCGTGCCGGTGATGATCTGCCGGCTTTCCTTCTCCGGCGAAATGGCCTTCGAAGTTTACTCCGGCGCCGGGTACGGCACCCATGTCTGGGAAGCGTTGATCGAAGCCGGCAAGCCGTTCGGACTGGTGACTTACGGGCTTGAGGCGCTGGGCACGATGCGCATCGAGAAAGGCCACGTCACCGGCGCCGAGATCGACGGCCGCACCACGGCGCGCGACCTGCATCTCGACTGGATGCTGTCCAAGAAGAAGCCCTTCATCGGCTCGGCGATGATGGATCGCGAGGGGCTGATCGCGCCCGGACGTCTGGAACTCGTCGGCCTGATTTCGCTGGACAACCAGCCGCTCAACGGCGGCGCGCACATCGTCGAGGCGCTTGACGAAGCCAATCCGCACGATTCCATCGGCCACATCACCGCTTGCTGTTATTCGCCGGCGCTCGGCAAGTACATCGCGCTCGCTTTGGTCAAGGATGGCAAGGCACGGCGCGGCGCGCGCGCCCATATCTCCGATCCCCTGCGCAACCGGTTCGGCCCGGTCGAGATCGTCTCCAACCACTTCTTTGATCCGGACGGGAGCCGCATGCATGGTTGAGCGCCAATCACCACTTGAGCTGGAGCTGCGCACCGGCTCGCATGGCGATTTCGAACACGGCATCGATGTCATCCTCTCCGAAACCAGGCCGAGATCGATCCTGCAGCTCGCTGCCTGGCCGGGCCAGGAGAAGAAGTTGATATCAGGCATCCGCACCGTTACCGGCCTTGCGCTGCCCGATGGCGCCGGCGCCGGCAGCACCGATGGCGTGAGGTCGGTGTTTGGTTTTGCGCCGGGAAAATTCACCGTGGTCGACGAGGCCGAGGGCCTGGCACCGGCCTTTGCCAATATCGTCACCCCGGCGATAGGCACGGTGACCGACCTGTCGCACGGCCGCACCGCGATCCGCATCGCCGGACCGAAGGCCGAATGGGTGCTGGCGAAATTCTTCGCCATCGACTTCGCGCTGCCGGCCTTCCCGGTCGGCGCCGGCCGCTCGACCATGCATCATGACGTCTTCGCCCAGATCCAGCGCACCGGCGCCGACCAGTTCGACATTTATGTATTCCGGTCGTTTGCGCGCTCATTCTGGAAGGCGCTCTGCCACGCGAGCGAGGAAGTCGGCTACGAAGTGCAGTAGACCGAGGCGGCGCGTCGTCACCTCACTTGGCGCCACCTCATTTGGCGAACGTCACCCACTCTTCCAGCGGCGCGCGGTCGGTGCGGAACTCGTTTTCGGGCTTGGACGTGTCCTCATGGCCGAGCGCCATGCCGCAGACGACGATCTCCTCGTCGGGAATGTTGAGCACCGGCCTGATCTGCTTGTGATAGGGTGCAAAGGCGGCCTGCGGGCAGGTGTGCAGGCCCCTGCCCCGTGCCGCCACCATGATGTTCTGCAGGAACATGCCGTAATCGATCCACGACCCCTTGTTCAGCCGCCGGTCGACGGTGAAGATCATGCCGACCGGCGCGTCGAAGAAGACGAAGTTGCGGTCGTGCTGCGCGCGCATCCTGTCGACCTCACGCCGACCGATGCCGAGCACGCTGTAGAGGCCGAAGCCGTTCGCCCGCCGCCGGGTGAGATAGGGTTCGAAGAACTGGTCCGGGTAGTAGCGATATTCATCCCACTCGGCCTTTTCGGCGCGGATGCCGGAATTGAGGATGGCATCGGTGATCCGCTGCTTGACCTCGCCCTTGGTGACGTAGACCCGCCAGGGCTGCATGTTGGTGCCCGAAGGCGCGCGCGCGGCAACGGCGAGAATGGCGCGGATCGTCTCATCGTCGACCATGTCGGGCAGAAAGGCCCGCACCGAACGGCGCGACGTGATCGCCTCGTCTACGATCGCATCATCTGTAATCTTAGTCCTGTTTTCCAGCATGGGCGTCCCTTTGCGCGTGACCCGGAAACCGGAATCGATTCCGGAAAGGATCATGCGCCGTCCAGAAAATGAGAGAGCACCATTGCGGGTCCAATTTGACGCGTGGCACTCTATCGTAGGCCTCGACCGGGCGCCCTCACTCGCCGTTCGTGGCCGAGCCTTTGCCTGAACCGCCAAAATGGCGCAAGCAAATCTTGTGGCCTCATGAAAATTCTATTGATTTTTTCACGAACTTGACCTCTCATGAAATTTGCCCCGAATTTTTCACCAGGGGAATTTTTCACCGAGTGAAATTTTTCATCAAGAGAAATGGCTTTGCCCTCAACCGCCATCAGATCGGAGCAGGAAAACCGCGAACGGCTGCTGGCCGGCGATATCAGGGCGCTGCGCAGGGCGCGCGGGCTGACGCTTGCCGAGACGGGACTGAAGGTCGGCCGCTCCGTCGGCTGGGTCAGTCAGGTCGAGCGCGGCCTGTCGATACCATCGCTTAGCGATCTGCGCGCCTTCGCAGAATTGTTCGGCGTGCCGGTCAGTCTGTTCTTCAGTCACGACGTGCCCGTCGAGAACGAGCGCGGCGTGGTCGTGCGCGCCGGCAGCCGCCGCACGCTTGGCACAAGCGATTCCGGCCTGGTGGAGGAGCTTCTGTCGCCCGATCTCGGCGGTAGCTTCGAGATGCTGCGTTCGGTCTTCGCGCCGGGTGCTGAACTGAAGACCGAAGCGCGCCGACCGACGGAGGAAGCCGGATATGTCGCTTCCGGCAGCTTCGACATCGAGATATCAGGCGTCTGGCACAAGCTTGGCGAAGGCGACTCCTTTCGCTTCGACGGCAAGCCGTTCCGCTGGCGCAATCCTGGAGCGGAGCCAGCGGTAGTCATCTGGGTGGTTTCGCCACCTGTTTATTGAAGGTTTGGAGAAGAATATGGCCGGTTTTCCGACCACGGCACGTGTGGTGATCATCGGAGGCGGTGTTGTCGGCGCCTCCTCGCTCTATCATCTCGCCAAGGCGGGCTGGACCGACTGCTTGCTCCTGGAAAAGAACGAGCTCACCTCCGGCTCGACCTGGCATGCGGCCGGCAACGTGCCGACCTTCTCCTCGTCATGGTCGCTGATGAACATGCAGCGCTATTCGACGGAGCTCTATCGCGGGCTGGCCGACGCGGTCGGCTATCCCATGAACTACCACGTCACCGGCTCGCTCAGGCTGGCCCATACGGCCGAGCGCATGCAGGAGTTCCAGCGCGCCAAGGGCATGGGCCGCTATCAGGGCATGGACATCGATGTGGTCGGGCTCGACGAGATCAAGCGCCGCTACCCGTTCATCGAAACGCATGAGCTGAAGGGCGCGCTCTACGATCCGAGCGACGGCGACATCGACCCGGCGCAGCTGACCCAGGCGCTGGCCAAGGGCGCCCGCGACATGGGTGCGAAGATCATTCGCTTCTGTCCAGTCACCGGCGTGCGCCGCGAGAAGGACGAGTGGGTGGTCGAGACCGCGCAGGGCGAGATTCGCTGCGAGATCGTCGTCAACGCCGCCGGCTACCGTGCGGCCGAAGTCGGCAAGATGTTCGGCCGCGACGTGCCGATGATGGTGATGAGCCATCAATATATCCTGTTCGAGGAAATCCCCGAACTGGCCGCGTGGTCGAAAGAGCAAGGCAAGAAACTGCCGCTGCTGCGCGACGTCGACACCTCCTATTATCTGCGCCAGGAAAAGAACGGCATGAATCTCGGCCCGTATGAGCGCAATTGCCGTGCGCATTGGGTCGGCCACAATGACCCGATGCCTGATGATTTTTCGTTCCAGCTGTTCCCCGACGATCTCGACCGGCTGGAGGACTATCTGGCCGATGCCGTTGCCCGCGTGCCGATTCTCGGCACCGCCGGACTGTCCAAGGTCATCAACGGCCCGATCCCCTACGCGCCGGACGGCAACCCGCTGATCGGCCCGATGCCCGGCGTGCCGAACGCCTTCGAGGCCTGCGTCTTCACCTTCGGCATCGCCCAGGGTGGCGGCGCCGGCAAGGTGCTGGCCGAATGGGTGACTGGGGGCCAGACCGAATGGGACATGTGGTTCTGCGATCCGCGCCGCTTCACTTCATTCGCCGCCGCGCCGGACTATTGCGTCGCCAAGGGCATGGAGATCTACGGCAACGAATACGCCATCCAGTTTCCGCGCCATGCCTGGCCGGCTGGGCGCGACCGCAAACTGTCGCCGATCCACGATCGCATCAAGGCAATCGGCGCCTGCTTCGACGCCTATAGTGGCTGGGAGCGCGCCACCTGGTACGCACAAGCCGGCGACGACGTCTCGGAAGCCGCGACGCTGACCTTCCGCCGCGACGGGCCCTGGCAGCATCGCGTCCGCGAAGAGTGCCTCGCCGTGCGCGACGCCGCCGGCATTTTGGACCTGCCTGGTTTTTCCCGCTTCAATCTCGACGGTCCGGGTGCTGCCGAATGGTTGAGCCAACAGGTTACCGGGCTGGTGCCGAAACCCGGCCGCATCGGCCTCGTCTATTTTGCCGACGACAAGGGCCGCATCGTCACCGAAATGTCGGTGGCGCGCCACGACGAGAATTTGATGACGCTGATCACCGCCGCCGTGGCGCAGTGGCATGATTTCGAGTGGCTGAAATCGCGCATGCCGAAGGACGCTTCATTCAAGCTGGTCGACCGGACCGAGGAATACGCCACGCAGATCCTCGCCGGTCCCAATGCGCGAAAAATCCTCGCCGATGTCTGCACCGCCGACCTTGCCCTGCCCTGGCTGACGCACCAGGAGACGACAATCGCCGGCCGTTGGGCAAGGCTGGTGCGTGTGTCCTTCGCCGGCGAACTCGGTTGGGAAATCCACACCAAGGTCAACGACGCCGCCGCCGTCTTCGACGCCGTCTGGGCGGCCGGGCAGAAGCATGGCTTGAAGCCGTTCGGCATGTACGCGCTGGATTCGCTGCGGCTCGAAAAGGGCTATCGCGCCTGGAAGGGCGACCTGTCGACCGACTATTCGATCCTGCAGGGCGGGTTGGAGCGTTTCGTCAAATGGGACAAGCCCGACTTCCGCGGCAAGGCGGCTCTGCTCAACGAGAAGCAGCAGGGCGTGAAGAAGCGCTTTGTCACGCTGGTCATCGAAAACCCCGGCGACTGCGACGCGCCCACCATGTCGACGCTGTGGCATGACGGCCGGATCGTCGGCGAGACGACGTCCGGCGGCTGGGGTCATCGCATCGACAAATCGATCGCGCTCGGCATGCTGCGCGCCGACCTCACTGAGCCGGGAACCGCGGTCGAGGTCGAGATCTTCGGCGAGCGCTTCAAGGCGGTCGTGCAGAAGGACGAACCGCTGTGGGATCCGAAGAACGAGAGGTTGCGCGCATGAAGACTGTCATTCTCACCGATGGCGGCATGGGCCAGGAACTGGTGCGCCGCAGCAGCTCCGAACCCACCCCGCTATGGTCGGCCAGGGTGCTGATCGACGAACCGGATCTGGTGCGCGACCTGCATGCGGAGTTCATCCGGGCCGGCGCCCGCGTCATCACCATCAACACCTATTCCGCAACGCCCGAGCGGCTGGCGCGCGAGGGCGCGGAAGAGCTGTTCAAGCCGCTGCAGAAACGCGGCATCGAGCTGGCAAGGCAAGCTCGCGACCAGGCCGGCGACGCGGCGATCGCCGGCTGCCTGTCGCCCCTGTTCGGCAGCTACGCGCCGGCACTGACGATATCCTTTCAGGATACGCTCGACATCTACCGCCGCATCGTTGCCGAGCAGGCTGACGGCGTCGATCTGTTCCTGTGCGAGACCATGGCCTCGGCCGAGGAGGCGCGCGCGGCTGTCACCGCGGCGTCGGAAAGCGGCAAGCCGGTGTGGGTGTCGTGGACGCTCGCCGATCACGGCGCACCACGGCTGCGCAGCGGCGAAGCCATTGCGGCGGCGTCGGGCGCTCTCGACGGCCTGCCGGTCGCAGCTAGACTGATCAATTGCTGCCGGCCCGAAGCGATCGCTGCAGCGCTGCCCGAACTGATCGGTCTCGGCGGCCCGGTCGGCGCCTATGCCAACGGCTTCACCTCGATTGAGGCGCTCAAGCATGGCGGCACAGTGGAAGTGCTGCACGCCCGCCACGACCTCGATCCGGATGCCTATGCCGGCCAGGCGGTCGGCTGGGTCGAGGCCGGCGCCGACATTGTTGGCGGCTGCTGCGAAGTCGGACCGCCCCATATCGCCGCCCTGCGCGACCGGCTCGAACAGGCCGGCTACGAATTTTCGGGGGTAGCATAATGCCCAGACCATCATCGCGCATTTGCGGCATCGTGCCTTCCGGCAAGGATGGCTGGGAGGTCCATTTCGCCGCCTGGACACGCAGGGAGGCCGGCGAGGACATCATCATGCTGTCGATCGGCGACCATGATTTCGATACGCCGGCGCAGACGATCGAAGCCTGCGTCACGGCGGTTCGCGCCAGCAACCACCATTACACCCCGCTTCCCGGCATTCCACGCCTGCGCAAGGCAATGGCGGCGGCCTCGACCCTCTGCACCGGCATAGCGACCAACCCCGACCAGGTCGTCGCCACGCCGGGCGGGCAGGCAGCGCTTTACGCCGCGGTACAAGCCGTTCTCGACCAGGGCGACCATGCCATCGTGGTCGCGCCCTATTACGCGACCTATCCCAACACGTTCAGTGCCGCGGGCGCCGATTTCACCGTGGTCGAGACACCCGCCGAGGATGGTTTTCAGCCGCGAGAAGCCGACATTCGCGCCGCGCTTCGGCCGAACACGCGCGCCATCCTCATCAACACGCCGAACAACCCGACGGGTGCTGTCTATTCGCGCCAGCGGCTGGAAGAGCTGGCGCAGATCTGCCGGGAACATGACCTCTGGCTGCTGTCGGACGAGGTCTATTGGACGCTGGGCGGCGGCGAACACATCTCGCCGCGCTCGCTGCCCGGAATGGCGGAACGCACGCTGGTCATCAATTCCATGTCAAAGAGTCATGGCATGACCGGCTGGCGCATGGGCTGGCTGACCGGGCCCGAAGAGATGATCTCGCTGCTGACCAGCCTCAATCTGGTGACGACCTACGGCCTGCCGGCCTTCATCAGCCTCGCTTGCGCCGAGGCGCTGGAAAATGGCTACGGCGTCAAGGAGATCGCCGAACGCTACGCCGCAAGGCGCACCGTCGTCCTCGATGCCATGCGCGGCATGAACAACGTCACCGTGCGCGGCTCCGAAGGCGGCATGTATGTCATGCTCGACATATCAGCTCTCGAGCCGGACGACGAGAAATTCGCCTGGGCTCTCCTCGACAAGGAAAGGGTTGGCGTAATGCCCGGCTCGAGCTTCGGCCAGGCCGCCGCCGGCCATATTCGCGTCAGCCTCTGCCAGCCCGAGGCGGTGCTTTTGGAAGCAGCCCTTCGCCTGCGCCGCTTTGCTTCCAACTATCGCCGTGAGGCTGCATGAGCGCCCTGCCCCAGAAAACCATCCCGACAAAGGCAAGGGCCGTCATCATCGGCGGCGGTGTTTCAGGCTGTTCGGTCGCCTACCATCTGGCCAAGCTCGGCTGGACCGATATCGTGCTGCTCGAACGCAAGCAGCTGACATCGGGCACGACATGGCACGCCGCCGGCCTGATCGGCCAGCTGCGCGGTTCGCAGAACATGACGCGGCTGGCGAAATATTCGGCCGATCTCTACGTCAAGCTGGAAGCCGAGACCGATGTCGGCACCGGCATGCGGCAGGTCGGTTCGATCACCGTAGCGCTGACCGAGGAGCGCAAGCACGAGATTTATAGGCAGGCGTCTCTCGCCCGCGCGTTCGACGTCGACGTGCGCGAAATTTCGCCTGATGAAGTCAAGGAGATGTACCCGCATCTCAACATTTCCGACGTGGTCGGCGCAGTCCACCTGCCGCTCGACGGCCAGTGTGACCCGGCCAACATCGCCATGGCGCTGGCCAAGGGTGCGCGCCAGCGCGGTGCGACGATCGTCGAGAACGTGAAGGTCACCAAGGTCCATACCAGGGATAGCCGCGTTACCGGCGTTTCCTGGACGCAAGGCGACGAGCAAGGCATGATCGAAGCCGATGTCGTCGTCAACTGCGCCGGCATGTGGGCGCGCGAGCTCGGCCGCCAGAACGGCGTCACCATTCCGCTGCATGCCTGCGAGCATTTTTATCTCGTCACCGAGCCGATCCCCGGCCTGACCCGCCTGCCGGTGCTGCGCGTGCCGGACGAATGCGCCTACTACAAGGAAGATGCCGGCAAGATGATGCTCGGCGCCTTCGAGCCGGTGGCCAAGCCCTGGGGCATGGACGGCATTCCTGGCGATTTCTGCTTCGACCAGTTGCCGGAGGATTTCGAGCATTTCGAGCCGATCCTCGAAATGGGGGTCAACCGCATGCCGATGCTGGCCAGCGCCGGCATCCACACTTTCTTCAACGGTCCCGAGAGTTTTACCCCTGACGACCGCTACTATCTTGGCGAGGCCCCGGAGCTTTCCGGCTACTGGATGGCGACCGGCTACAACTCGATCGGCATCGTCTCCTCCGGCGGCGCCGGCATGGCCCTGGCGCAATGGATCAATGACGGCGAAGCGCCCTTCGACCTGTGGGAAGTCGATATCCGCCGCGCCCAGCCGTTCCAGAAGAACCGCCGTTACCTGAAGGAGCGCGTCTCCGAGACGCTCGGCCTGCTCTACGCCGACCATTTCCCGTACCGCCAGATGGCGACCTCGCGGAACCTGAGGCGCTCCCCTCTCCACGAACATCTGAAGGCGCGCGGCGCGGTGTTCGGCGAAGTCGCCGGCTGGGAGCGCGCCAACTGGTTCGCTAGGCCCGGCCAGGAGCGCGAATACCGCTATTCATGGAAACGGCAGAACTGGTTCGACAACCAGCGCGACGAACATCTGGCGATCAGGAACGGCGTCGGCCTGTTTGACATGACCTCGTTCGGCAAGATCCGCGTCGAAGGCCGAGATGCCTGCACCTTCCTGCAGAGGCTTTGCGCCAACGACATGGACGTGGCCCCGGGCAAGATCGTCTACACCCAGATGCTCAACCGGCGCGGCGGCATCGAGAGCGACCTTACCGTCTCGCGGCTATCGGAAACGGCTTACTTCCTGGTCGTGCCCGGCGCGACGCTGCAGCGTGATCTCGCGTGGCTGCGCAAGCACCTCGCTGATGAATTCGTCGTCATCACCGATGTGACCGCTGCCGAAGCCGTGCTCTGCCTAATGGGCCCGGATTCGAGGAAGCTGATTCAAAAGCTGAGCCCGAACGATTTCTCCAACGAAAGCAATCCGTTCGGAACGTTTCAGGAGATAGAAATCGGCATGGGCCTGGCCCGCGCCCACCGTGTCACCTATGTCGGCGAGCTCGGCTGGGAGCTTTATGTCTCGACCGACCAGGCCGCCCATGTCTTCGAGGCAATCGCGGAGGTCGGCGCCGATGTCGGCTTAAAACTCTGCGGTCTCCACACGCTGGATTCCTGCCGTATCGAAAGGGCCTTCCGGCATTTCGGTCACGACATCACCGACGAGGACAATGTGCTGGAGGCAGGCCTCGGCTTCGCAGTGAAGACCGTCAAGGGCGATTTTCTTGGCCGCGATGCCGTGCTGAGGAAGAAGGAAGCCGGATTGAACCGACGGCTGGTCCAGTTCCGTCTGAAAGACCCTGAGCCATTGCTCTTCCATAATGAAGCGATCCTGCGCGACGGCAAGATCATCGGTCCGGTCACCTCGGGAAATTACGGCCATCATCTCGGCGGCGCTATCGGGCTCGGCTACGTGCCGTGCCAGGGCGAGAGTGAGGCGGATGTGCTGTCGTCGCCCTACGAGATCGAAATCGCCGGGGAACGCTTCGCCGCCGAGGCGTCGCTGAAGCCGATGTATGATCCGAAGGCGGAACGGGTGCGGATGTAACCTTTTTCCTTCTCCCCTTGTGGGCTAGCGTGCGCACACATCTGCTTCGGAGAGGTGTCAAGGGAGTTTGGTCGGGTAGCAGGTTTGGCTTGTGGGGTTGGAATCATGTGTGATTCTGTAGCTGCCATTGTTGATTCGGGAGATTTCGACGATGGCTTTGCTGCTTGGATACTTCGGCGACCTGCGCCTGCAAAAAAGGGGAGCATGGTGCTGGAGCGCATGTGCACGCGCGTCAGCGCGGGCCTGCGCAGGCTGGCCGATACGCGGGCGGAACAGATTGCGTTCACGCGGCTGTTTCGCAATCCCCAAGTGACGGTGCCGGAGATCGTGCGCACGGCGGCGGCGCGAACGGGCGAGGCGGCGGCCGGCCGCCATGTGCTGATCATTGAGGACAGCAGCGAGATCAACTATGAGGCCAAGGCCTCGCGCAAGCGCGGCCTCGGGCATGTCGGCAACGGCAAGGATGTCGGGCTGTTCGTCCACCCGGCGCTGGCCGTGGATGCCGCCGACGGCTCGGTGCTGGGGCTTGCGGCTGCCACGATCTGGCGGCGCCGGGGGCAGAAGGCGCACGACTACCAAGCCCTGCCGATCGAAGCCAAGGAAAGCTACAAATGGATCGCCACCGCCAAGGCGGCCCGCCAGGCGCTGACCGACACGCCGCTGGCTACCGTGATCGGCGACCGCGAGGCCGACATCTACGAAGTGCTGGCAAGGCTGCCTGACGAGCGCACGCATGTGCTCATCCGCGCCGTGCGCGACCGGGCTCTGGGTGAGCAGGGCGGCCGTCTGTTCGGCGAGATCGCCAAAACGCCGGAAGCCGGCCGGACCGCCTTCGAACTGCAGGCGCGTCCCGGCCGACCGGCGCGCAAGGTGCAACTGGCCGTTCGCTTCGCCGCGGTCGCCTTGCGCCAGCCGCGCCTTGGTGCCGACTGTCGCGATCCGCGCGAGATCACGCTCAACATGGTCGAAGTGCGCGAGATCGATCCGCCTTCGCCCAAGGAAGCGGTGATCTGGCGGCTGTTGACCACTCACGCGGTCAAAACGCTCGCCGACGCTTGCCGCATGGTCGATCTCTACCGGTTGCGCTGGACCGTCGAACAGCTGTTCCGAACCGTGAAGTCGCAGGCCATCGATCTGGAGGAAAGCCTGCTTGCCGATGGTGAGGCACTCGAACGGCTGGCCGCGACCGCGCTGATCGTCGCCACCAGGGTCATGCAACTCGTGCACGGGCGCGATGCCGCCGGCCAGGCCTTCAAGGCTGCACGCCTCTTCAGCCCCGCCGAGATCACCGTGCTGGAGGCGCTGATTGCCAGGCTCGAAGGCAAGACCCAAAAGCAGAACAACCCGCATCCGCAACACACGCTCGCCTGGGCCGCTTGGTGCATCGCCCGGCTGGGAGGGTGGAACGGCTACGCAAAGGAGCGGCCGCCAGGTCCCGTCACCTTCAGCAACGGCCTCAAACGCTTCCACGCCATCGCCGAGGGCTTCGCTCTTGCAAATCCAAACTAATCCCCGCCAAATCAGATGTGTGCGCACGCTAGCCCCTTGTGGGAGAAGGTGGCCTCGCGAAGCGAGGTCGGATGAGGGGTGTTGGACGGATCGCTGCGCCGAAAAGCTAAGCGCCTCGAAACGGTTGACTTTCCCATAGCCTCGTTTCTTCCAGCACCCCTCATCCGTCTCGGCGCTGCGCGCCGATCCACCTTCTCCCACAAGGGGAGAAGGAAATTTCCGCCGGCTCAAAACCGATCCAGCTTCGTTCGCGCTTTCTCCAGAAACGCCGCCCTCGTCTTCGGTGTCGATGAGTCCATCAGGTAGTGCGCCAGGAAGAACGTCCTGCAGCGGGTGGCGCAGAGCGCCCGCATGCGCGCAGGATTGTCTTGCGTCCCGGCTGGCCGACGACGACGCTCCACCAGGTCGGTGCGCCGCAGGTCGTGATCACCCCGATCTTCGTCACATGCCTCACCAGCGACTGAATCCGCCCCTTGCCCACCGGTAGCCGGAAGGCGACGTCGGTTGCCCAGACCCGGTCTAGCCAGCCCTTCAGCATTGCCGGCAGCCCATACCACCATGTCGGATAGATGAAGAGGATTGCCTGGGCCCAATTGAGGTGGTCGATGTGCGGTTTCAGCGCCGGATCCTGCGGGGCGTGTTCATTGTAGCAGCGTCGCCCGCCGCAGCCCATGACCGGATCGAAATTTTCCGCATAGAGGTCGAGCAGCCGCACCTCCCAGCCCCTCGCCTTCAGCACCTCGATGGCACTATCCCGGATCGCGGCGCAAAAGCTTTCGGGCACAGGATGGCAGTAAACCACCAGAACCCGCATCAGAAGGCATCCATGCTGGCGGCGACCTTCGCCGTGAATCTCTTCCGCGTTTCATCGGTCGACAGGTTCATCGAATAAAGCGCGAGATAGGACACGGAGGCACCTGGCTTGACCGTGGCGCGCAGCACGCGGTTAACCAGCCTGCGCGGCGGGTCGCCCATCAGCATGGCGTGGAGCCGGCTGCCGCCATAGGTGGTGACCGCCGCCAGCTTGCGGATGTTGTGCAGCGACGGCTGCACCTTGCCATTGGCCAGTTTGAACGACACGCCGGGCAGGAAGACGCGGTCGAAAAAGCCTTTCAATATGGCCGGATAGCCGAAGTTCCACACCGGAAACGACAGCACCAGCGCGTCGGTCCGCAGCAGGCGCTCGACATAGAGCGCCGCCGGATCACCGGCGCCGCGTTCGTCGTGATAACCGAGCCGCTCGGCCCGCGTCAGCCGCGGATCGAAATTCTCGGCATAGAGATCGCAATCGTCGACGGCGTGACCGGCTGCCGTCAGCCGCTCAACGATCATCCGGTGCAGATCGGCATTGAAGCTGGTCTCGACCGGATGGGCGTAGAGGACGAGGATTTTCATCAGCCCGCCTTCTGCAACCCCTTGAACAGGAACGACTTGCCCGAGCGATAGTCGTAGTCCGGGTTTTCCCAGGCGATCATCTTGCCCGGATTGAGCAACCCTTGCGGATCGGTCTCGCGCTTGAAGGCCAGCTGCACCTCGTCCGTCTGCTTCATACCGCCCTCTTCCAGCGTGTAGCGGTGCGGATTGAAGACCCAGCAGCCATTGTCTTCATGGATGCGGATGATCTCGTCGAGCCGCTCGGCCGTTGTGAAGCGCACCAACGGCAGCCCGGCGACGCCGATCGCGCCGTCGAAGCGGATGAATTCGAGATGCGTCGGCACTTCGTCGCCGAAGCGGTCGATCATCGCCTTGACGTGAGCGAGATGATCCGGCGACGGGTAGCGGGTCTGCAGATATGTAATCGTCGGGTCGACTCTGATGGCGCGCAGCGTCGTGTGGTTCCAGGTCAGCTCATAGGCCGGCGGCAGGCCCTTGAGATCGGCCTCCTTGTCGGCGCGGAAGACGATCTCGCCCTTGCTGCGCGCCGTGAGGGCGACAAAGGCGTCCATTGCATGCGGCGCAATCATGCAGACCACGATGCTTTGCTCGCGTCGGAAGAACCTTTGATGCCGCTTGAAATAGTCATAGGGGATCGGAGCGGCGATCGGCGTGATCAGTTTCGCCAGAATGCCATCATGGATGGCGAGATCGTTGCCGAAGCCGGCTGCATCCATGAAATCGTCGAAGCCGACGATGACATCGATCCAGTCATAAGCAGCGGTCAGCGGCATCTCGACCTCGGTGATGACGCCATTGGTGCCGTAGGCATGCATCACCTTCAGCACCTCCTCGCCGCTAAGCTCCATGGTGCGAGGCTCCGCCTCCATCGTCACGGTCCTGAGCCGGATGACATTGCCGAGGTCGCGTAGCCCACCCCAGCAGATCGAGCCGACGCCGCCCGAGCCGCCGGCAACAAAGCCGCCTATGCTCGCCGTGTTGTAGGTCGATGGCGACATCCGCAGCTCCTGGCCGGAATGCGCGCGCGTCGCCCTGTCGATGTCGGCCAGAACAGCGCCCGGTCCGGTGACGACGCGACCGGGCGCAATCGTCTTGACTGCGTTCATCTCTGCGAGATTGAGCACGACGCCGCCGGACAAAGGCATCGCCTGCCCGTAATTGCCGGTGCCGCTGCCGCGCGGCGTCACCGGAATGCCATGCCGGTGGCATGCGGCAAGCACTCGGATCACCTCGTCTTCCGTCTTCGGCGTCGCGATCATGTCGCCGGTGACATGATCGAGCTGTTGCTTCAGCACCGGACTGTACCAGTAGAAGTCGCGGCTCTTCTGCTGGACGATCGCCGGATGATCGTCGATCTTCAGGCCGTCGAGATCGCGTTTCAGGGCAGCCAGGTCCATCATTCCACCATCAGATCATCGAGTTCGGCATAATCGGGCAAGCGGCGTTCGATGGCGCGACCCTCGCGTACCACGATGCGATCCGATTCGGGCCGCGACAGCAATTCCGTCCAGTTCCGTCCCCTAAAGACGACGAAGTCAGCAGCACCGCCGGCGGCGAGCGTGCCGAAGCCATCGAGCCGCATCATCTGGGCTGGTGTCGAAGTCACCGCTTGCGGCCAGTCGCCAACCGGGTGATCGAAATGCAGGATGCGCGTCGCCATGCGGTAGACCTCCAGCATATCGAGATCGCCATAGGCGTAGAACGGGTCTCGGGTGTTGTCCGAGGCGACGGCCACAGGAATGCCGCGCGCCTTCATCTCTTGCAGCAGCGTTACCCCGCGCCAGCGCGGCGTGGTCTTGTCGCCGCGCCGGTCCTGCAGATAGAGATTGCACATCGGCAGCGACACCACGGCAAGCCCCGCCTTCGCCACCTTGTCCAGCGTGTCGAGCACGTCGAGATCGGGCTGGCGTGCCAGCGAGCAGCAATGGCCGACAAGGATGTTTCCCTCAAAACCGTTCCACAGGGCCGCCTCGGCGATCTTCTTCAGCGAGGTCGCCGAGATATCATCGGTCTCGTCGGCGTGGAAATCGAGGTCGAGGCCATGCTTGATTGCCTGCGCGAACACGTGGTCGAGAAGCTCTTCCAGGTCCGGCAGCATATAGGTGACGACGCCGAGCACACCCTTGGCCGCAGCGACGCGTTTGGCCAGTCTCTCGAACCATTTCTTGTCGCGCACGCCTTCGATGCCGAGCAGGCAGGCCGCCTGCAGTTCGATGCGGCCACGCCATTTCTCCCGTATCGTCTCGAACACCGGCCAGGAGATCTCTTCCTGCGGCGCGACGCTGTCGAGATGGGTGCGCAGTGCCCTGGTGCCGTGCGCGTAGGCGCAACGCAGCGAAAAATCCATGCGGCGGGCGACGTCCTCGGCGCTCCAGCGTGCAGCACGGTCGGCGCCGGTGGCGTTCAGCGCGCCCATGAATGTGCCGTCCGGATTGGGTTTTCGAGGCCAGATATGGCCTTTGTCGATGTGCGTGTGGCAGTCGACGAAACACGGCATGACGATGCGTCCGCCGAGGTCGACGGCGTCTGCCAGTGTATTGGACTGGCGATGCGCGATAATGCTGGAAATCCTGCCGTCGGCGACGGCGATGTCGGCGAGCGCAAACCCATCGCTGTCATAAGCAGCGGAGAGTCCCGGCGTCAGGGACGCATGAAGCCAGGCGTTGGTGAGATGATAAGGACCAGAGGCCGGTATCTCCAACATTTCATCGCTCCTGCTTCAGCGCGCTCTCGTGCCAGCGTCGCAGGATCAGGTGCGAGATCAGCGACAGCACCAGGAAGATCAGAATGCCGGTGAACGAGATCAGGATCAGCGCCGCGAACAGTCGCGGTGCGTTGAGCCGGTAGCCGGCCTCGATGATGCGCGAGGCAAGCCCCGACGACTGGCCGGTGGCCCCGGCGACGAACTCCGCCACCACCGCGCCTATCAGCGACAGGCCGCCGGCGATCTTCAGCCCGCCGAGGAAATACGGCATCGCTGCCGGCAGGCGCAGGTAGCGCAATTGCTGCCAGCGGGTTGCGCCGTTGAGCTTGAACATGTCGCGCAGGTTGCGGTCGACGGAGTTGAGGCCAAGCGTGGTGTTGGACAGGATCGGGAAAAAGGCGACGATCCAGGCACACAGCAGGAGCTTCGCCGTCTGGTTGTCGACATAGATATTGATCAGCGGGAAGATCGCGACGATCGGCGTCACCTGCAGGACGATGGCAAACGGGAAGAACGACATCTCGACCCATTTCGATTGCGCAAACAGCACCGCCAGCCCGACCCCGCCGATGACGGCCAGAAGCAGACTGAGGAAGGTGACCCTGAGCGTCACCAGCAGCGAGGAGAACAGCAGCCCGGCATCGTCAAACAGCGTTTGCAACACCACGCCGGGGCGCGGCAGGATATATTTCGGGATGCCATTCCAGACGCAGATGCGGTCCCACAGCCAGATCGCCAGGATCATGATCGCCAGCGGCAGCACCCATCGGCCAATCCGCTCGAGCCGCTCCTGGCGCACGCGACGCGCCTCCTCGGGATCCAGGGTTACGGCAGGATGATCAATGGCCGTCATGATGCGGTCCGGCAGTTGAGTTGATGGCGCCGATCAGCACATCGGACGCCTTTCGGCAGAGCGCGGCATAGTCGGGCGAAGTGCGGAAGGCTTCGTTGCGTGGGTAGGGCGCCTCGATGACGAGTTCTTTGAATACCCGGCCCGGTCGGGCCGCCATGACGACGACGCGGTTGGAGAGGAAAACGCTTTCGAAGACGCTGTGGGTCACGAAGACGACGGTAAAACGCTCGTCCTGCCACAGTTCAAGAAGATCATTGTTGAGCTTGAAGCGGGTGATCTCGTCCAATGCCGCGAACGGCTCGTCCATCAAAAGCACGCGCGGCTTGGTCACCATGGCGCGGGCGATCGAGACGCGCATCTTCATGCCGCCGGACAGCTCGCGCGGCACGGCATTTTCGAATCCGGTCAGGTGGACCCGCGCCAGCATCTCCATCACGACAGGCGCAGCCTTGGCCCGCGACACGCCCTTCAGCCGCAGCGGCAGCCAGACATTGTCGAAGATATCGGCCCAGGGCAGCAGCGTCGGCTCCTGGAACACGAAGCCTATATTCGAGCGGTCGACAGAGCTGCTGCCGCGCCAGTCGAGCAGACCAGATGTCGGCGTCGCAAGACCCGCAATGAGACGCAAGGCCGTCGACTTGCCGCAGCCGGACGGGCCGAGAAGGCTGAGGAAGTCGCCTTCCCGGATCGTCAGGTCGACGTCGCTGAGCGCTGTCACGCCGTTGGAAAAGACCTTGCCGACGCCACGCAGCGCCAGCAGCATCGGACCTTTGCCCGATGCGCTTGCCGGCGCTTGCGCCACTTTCTCCTGCATCATGCCCGGGTGCTATTTCTTCAGGTCGATCCCGACGCCTTTGTTGACGAAGGCCAGCGTGTAGGACTTCTTGATGTCGACGCCGGCCGGCACGACCTTGGCCTTGACCATCTTGTCGTAGAAGCTCTGGATGCGCGCGTCTGTCATCGCACCAATGCCGAGTTTTTCCGTATCGCCGGAATCGACGATGCCGAATTTCTTCATCTGCTCGATCGAAAACGCGATCTGCTCGTCGCTGATGTCGGGGTTGTCCTTCTTGATCGCGGCGTTGGCGGCAGTGTTGTCGCCGTAGAGATAATTGTACCAGCCCTTGGCCGAGCCATCGACGAAGCACTGAACCACTTCCGGCCGCTTGTCGATCGTGGCCTGCATGGTCTCGATCGTCGTCGCATAGGTGTCGAAGCCGTAGTCGGCGAGCAGGAACAAATTGGGCTGGAAGCCGCCTTCCTTGGCGACGGCATAGGGCTCTGAGGTCACGTAGCCTTGCTGGATCGATTTTGGATTGGCGATGAAAGGTGCGGGATTGAAAGTGTAGGGCACGCGCTTGGCCGGATCGAAGCCGAATTCCGTTACCATCCATTGGAAGAAGCTCTGTGCACCTTCGTCAGCGATGATGTACTGGTCCGCGTTCTTCAAATCTTCCCATCTGTCGAGCCCCTGACCTGGATGGGCCATGATCACCTGCGGCTCTTTCTGGAAGGAGGCGGCGACCACGCGCAGCGGAATCTCCTGCTGAACGGCGTCGAAGGCCTGCAGCATGTTGCCGCCCATGTAGAAGTCGATCTTGCCGGCGAGCAGCAGCGGCCGACCGCTGACCTGCGGGCCACCTTGCATGATCGTTACGTCAAGCCCGCAAGCGGCATAGGTGCCATCAGCGGCCGCCTGATAGTAGCCGCCGTGCTCGGCCTGGGCGAGCCAGTTGGTGCCGAACGTGACTTTTTCATTTGCTGCCGCGCTCAGCGTGCTTGCGGCAAGCAGCACGATCGCGCCCACCGAAATCTTAAGTTTTCCGTCCATCCACACCACCCTCTGTTGGCTCCGGCGCGCCACGCACCGGGCTCGACACCATCGATTCAAGAAGCAAGACACATGCCATCGCCGAGACCGCCCGCCTGCGCAACGGTGGTGCGCGAAGGCCGGACGGTCATGCTGTACCGAAGGCATCGTGCCTATTTTTTGAACGCCTGTCCACAATCGCCCTGATAACATGCACTGCATCTTGAAGGGGCCGCCAATCCGGCTTTAAGCTGGCGGCAGACTGGAGATTGTCGTGTTCAAATTCCTCACGCCGAAGTCGATCAAGCCGCCCTTCGCCCGCTACAGCCATGGCGTCGAGGTGCCTCCCGGCAAGAGGCTGGTGCTGTGTTCGGGCCAGGTCGCCATCACTCCGGACGATCAGATCCCGGAGGATGCCGGCGCGCAGGCCGAACTCTGTTTTCAGAACATCGCCGCGATTCTCGGCGAGGCCGGACTTGGACTCTCCGACATCGTCCGCATCAACGCCTATGTCACCGACCACGCCTTCCTGCGGCCCTATATGGACGTCCGCGACCGGTTGTTCACCAGCCCGGCGCCGGCTTCGACGCTGATGATCGTGTCCGGTTTCGCCCGGCCGGAATTCAAGGTCGAGATTGAGGTCATCGCGGCAGGGCAAGGAGCGCTGGCCGAAGGCTGAGAATCGACAGGCCAGCGATCTCAAGTTACACGACAAATGCTGGTGCTGCCCCTCATCCGCCTGCCGGCACCTTCTCCGCGTGTAGTGATGGGGAGAAGAGGCTGGCCGCAACACTGGCGATCCCCTCTCCCCGTCCTTTACGGGGAGAGGGCAAGGGTGAGGGGCAGCGCAGACGCGTATTCAGTCTCTTCGAGGTTCAAAATGGCCGGAACAAAAAAACGCGTGTGGTGGGGCGATTACCGGACCACCGAATACGCCACCGTCGATCCGGAGGCGACGATCGCCGTCCTGCCGGTGGCGGCGATCGAACAGCACGGGCCGCATCTGCCGGTTTCGACCGACACCTCGATCATGAACGGCATGCTCGAAACGGTGATCGCTCGCCTGCCCGGCGATCTCGACATCCGCATCCTGCCGGTCCAGGCGGTGGGCAAGTCGAACGAGCATCTGCATGCACCGGGAACGCTCACTTTGCCGGCGGCGACCTTGATCGAGGCCTGGACCGAGCTTGGCCTGTCGATTGCGCGGGCCGGCGTCAGGAAACTGATCGTCGTCAACTCGCATGGCGGTAACGAGGAGATCATGGGCATCATCACGCGAGAATTGCGCGTGCGGGCAAAGATGCTGGCGGTGAAGACGAGTTGGCAGCGCTTTGGCCGGCCGGCCGGCATGTATACCGAGCTTGAGGATCGCCAAGGCATCCATGGCGGCGATGTCGAGACCTCGCTGATGCTGCATTTCCGGCCGGATCTGGTCGACATGGCAAAGGCCGACAATTTCGTGTCCAACGTCGCCCACGCCGAAAAGGAATTCTCGCTGCTGCGCCATACGGGAACGCACGCCTTCGCCTGGATCGCCACCGACCTCAACCCGAACGGCGTGGTCGGCGATGCCAGCATTGCAACGGCCGAAAAGGGCAGGCTTACCGCCAACCATCAGGCCGACGGTTTCATCAGCCTGATCAGAGATGTGAGAAAGGCCAAGCTCGCCGACTGGCTGACCTAGAGCAATTCCAGGAAAAGTGTGAAACGGTTTTCCGTCCGGAATTGCGTCAAACAAAGAGTTAGAGCGGTTCATCGTTTCCGTGAAACGATGAACCGCTCTAGGTGTTTGATCCCAACAGCTCAGGCCTCGCTCACGAGGGGCGATTCCATTCGCGCGCGAGGGTCCTCACTTCACCTCTTTAAGCGGCGACACCGTGTAGATTTCGTCCAGTATCTTCACCATCAAGGTGTTGGCGGTCGCCTGGCCGTCGAGCGCGAGAGTCAGGTTGGTCCATATGACCAGGGTGACGTCATTAGCCGGATCGTAGCCCATGAAGGACTGGTAACCGGGCATCTCGCCTTCGTGATAGTAGATTTCGTTAGGCCCGAAGGTCAGCGTGAGGATGCCATAGCCGTATTTTTGCATGGCAGGTTCGCCCGGCTCCGGCGCCTCAGGGCTTGCTAGCCACTGCCGCTGGAAGTCGGCATTGAAGAGCTTGCCCCCGACCAGCGCGCGCATCCAGGTCGCGAGGTCATCCGCGGTGGAGATGACTCCGCCAGCCGCAAAATAGGCGGACGGATTCTGCCATGTATCGTCGTTGGGTTTGAGCGTTCCCGCCCTGGCCGCAGCCTGGAGGTCGTCCGGATAGGGCGAATCAGCCAGGGCGTACGAGGTACTGCCGTAGAGGTAGCCGTTTGAGTATGGCTCGGGGATGTCGTTCGACGTGGCCGGCGGCAACGCCGTGTTCTTCATGCCGAGCGGCCCGAACAGACGGTCCCGGAAGATGGTCGAGAGCGGCTTGCCGTCGATCTTCTCGGCAACAAGGCCGAGCAGATAGTAGTTGGTGTTGTTGTACTCGAATTCGGCACCCGGCGCGAAGTCCGGCGGCCGTTTGAACGCCATGCCGAGTACTTCGTCAGCGGTCCATACCCTGTAAGGTTCCTTGTCCAGGCTTTCGGCAAGTTCCGGCGCATTGGTGAAGTTAGGGAGGCCGCTCCGCATTGTTATGAGCTGCCGAATGGTGATCTCGTCGCCGTTGGGAACGCCCTGGACGTATTTCGAGATCGGATCAGCGAAGCTCAGTTTCCCTTCCTGCACCAGTTGCACGATGACAGCGGCGGTCATCGTCTTGGTGTTCGAGGCCGCACGGAAGTGGGTATCGGCGCGCGGCGGGTTCGTGGCACCCAGTTCAGTCGTACCGTAGCCGAAGACGAGGTTGCCCCGCGGAGTCGTGAGCAAAACCATGGCACCGGGCAGCATAAGTTCCTTGGCCAAACCTTCGACGGTGGCTTGGAGCGCTGCCAGGTCGATCGACTTGAGAGCCGGCATGGACGCGGCCGTGGCGCTGCCTGTCGCGCAGACCACGCTAACAAAGATGGCCAAAATTCTCCCGATCATCATTCGCCCCCTTTGGCCGCGTCCTAGAACTCCTACGCACTTTTCCTGAAATTTGTTTTTAGGCTCAGATTCTCAATTCGAACGGCGTGCCTTCGAAAGCATCCGCGCCGCGCCCGATCGCCTGGATCGCTTCGATCATCCGGCCGTTGCGATCAAGCAGCGTGTCGGCCACCGAAATCAATCGCGGATTAGGTGTTGCCGAGGGCGACAGCGCGCGCAAAGTCTCAGCCAATTCGACCTCGTCGCGCTTCGGCGCCAGTGCTGCCGCAATGATGTAGGCCGAGGCGGTCGACCGGCTGATGCCGGCATAGCAATGCACGACCAGCGGCCTTGCACGATCCCATCGGCGCGCGAAATCGAGCAGGTTGCGGACATGCTCCTCGCCCGGCATGGTCATGCCCTCTTGCGCCACGGCAATGTCGTGCATGACCAGATGCAGATGGTTTTCCCGGGAGATCGAGGCCGGGCGCGTCACTTCGGTACCGGCGGCCAGCAGAGAAAGCAGCCACTCGGCGCCGGTCTTCGCGACTGTTTCCTCGATTTTCGACAGCGAACAGACATGGATCATTGTTTGATCTCCTTTGCGTCATCGTCGCGCTGTTGCGCCCAGTCGGCAAGAGCCGATTCGAGCCGCTGCCATTCCGCGTCGCCGCCCGGCAGCCCGGCGCGCAGCACATGCGGACGGTCGGAGAAATGGCGAAGCAGGATGCCGCGCTCGCCAAGCACCGAAAACAGACCGGCGGCGTCCGACAGCCTGATATAGCGGAACAGCGTGGTGCCGCCGGCAACAGCAACGCCGAAGCGGCCGAACAGCGCATCGACCCGCGCGGCATCCTCTGCCAGACGGCGCCGCATTTCGGCCTGCCAGCCGCTGTCGGCAAGCGCGCGGATCCCATATTCGAGCGCCGGTCCGGCAACCGCCCACGGCCCGAACTGCGCCTCCAGCCGTTCGACCGTCAGCGCGTCGGCCAGTGCAAAGCCAAGCCGCAGGCCGGCAAGACCAAAGAACTTGCCGAAGGACCGCAGCACGACAACGCCACCCTGGCCGACATCGCCGGCCAGGCTTTCCGCGCGCGGGCCGACATCCATGAACGCCTCGTCGACGACCAGCAGACCGCCTCTGGCGCGCAATTTTCCGGCAAGCTCAAGCAGCCTCTTGCGTGCGATGACGCGCCCGTCCGGATTGTTGGGGTTGACGACGATGGCGAGGTCGGCTCCTGCCATGGCCTCGAAATCGTCGACCTCCATCACCGCATGACCGACGATCGCCGCCGCCCGCTGATGTTCGGCATAGGTCGGCCCGAGCACCAGCGCCTTGCCGGGGCTCGCCAGCGAGGCGACGCGCGGCAACAGGATCTGCGTGCCCGGCGCGGCCACCACATTCGCTGCCGATGGCGCGCCGTAGGCGCTTGCCGCAACGTCGGCCAGATCACGGACCCGCGCGGCTTCCGGCAATCTTGACAGAGCGGTGGCGGGCAACTCAAAAAACGGGTAGGAGTGCGGATTGATACCGGTCGAGAGGTCGACAAAGGGCTGCGACGCATTGGGAAAAAGCGCCATCGCCCGGCCAAGGCTTCCGCCGTGATCCAACACTGCCGCCGCTCCATCAAGAGACTTCATGTCGATCCTGATCGCTTTCCTGTCACTGGTTGTTGAATTCGCTGTCGGCTACCCGGGCTGGCTGCTTGGCGCCATCGGCCATCCCGTCACCTGGTTCGGCAGGCTGATATCCTTTCTCGACCGCAGGCTCAACCGCGCCACTGATTCCGACGCCGTCCGTCGTCGGCGCGGCATTGATGCACTGCTGATCATCGTGCTGGTGCCGGCCACCATCGCTTTCGCGGTTGAAACTGTGCTTTCGGGCATTCCAGCCGGACTGGTCCTCACGGCAATTCTGGCGACATCGCTGCTGTCGCAGAAGAGCCTGGCCGAGCATGTCGAGCAGGTGGCCGACGGGCTCGACAATGGCGGACTCAAAATCGGCCGTGCTGCCGTCTCACGGATCGTCGGCCGCGATCCGGAAAAGCTCGACAGAGCCGGCGTCTGCCGCGCGGCGATCGAAAGCCTGGCCGAGAATTTTTCCGACGGCGTCGTCGCGCCTGTCTTCTGGATCGGCGTCGGCGGGCTGGCCGGCGGCGTCGCCTACAAGGCCGCCAACACCGCCGATTCGATGATCGGCCACCGCACGCCGCGCCACGAGGCCTTCGGCCGGGCGGCGGCGCGCTTCGACGATCTGATCAACCTGCCGGCGTCGCGACTGACCGCACTGCTCATCGTGCTGGCCGCCTTCCTCGTCAAAGGCGCCGATGCCGGTAACGCCTGGCGCACAGTGCTGCGCGACGCGAAGAAACACCGCTCGCCCAACGCCGGCTGGCCTGAGGCCGCGATGGCCGGCGCGCTCGGCCTGGCGCTAGCCGGGCCGCGCTCCTATGACGGCGTCATGGTCGACGATGCGTTCATGGGCGAAGGCGGCCACCGCGATGCCGAGAGCGCCGATATCCGACAGGCGCTGAAACTCTACCGGGTTGCCGATTTTCTGCTGATCGCGCTGTTCGGCTTGCTGTCGGTGATCGTCATCGCTGCGTGACGTCCAGTCCAGACCTGCAACGCGGCCGGTCGACATCGGCTGAAACAAAAAACCCGCCTCGGAGGCGGGTCGCTGGGGCAAATCAGCAGCATATTCATTTCAATAGCATAACTGCCGGCACAAAGCAAGAACAAAATTGGAAGCCTTCAGCCTTGGAGGTTGGTAAGCCGAGACGGAGAGGGGGAACCGCGCTCTACGACAAGCCCCCTCTCCGGCCGCTTGGCGGCCACCTCTCCCCCGCTCCGCGGTGGGCGAGGAACCCACGTCTTGAGGCTTCGAGGGACAGCACCCCTTCTGCCCTGCCGGGCATCTCCCTGCAAGGAGGAGATCGGCCGCTTCGCCGATGACGCCTCCTTCGGAATGTTCAGAACTCTATGCCTAGCTGTGCCTTCACGCCGGCGGAAAAGTGATGCTTGGTCACGCCCATCTCGGTGACAAGATCGGCGGCATCGACCAGCGCCGGCTTGGCGTTGCGGCCGGTGACGACAACATGCAGGTTTTCGCGGCGCCCTTTCAGCGCCGCCACCACTTTGTCGAGATCAAGATAATCGTAGCGCAGTGCGATGTTCAGCTCGTCGAGCACCAGAAGGCTGATCGAAGGATCGGCCATCAATTCGAGCACCTTGACCCAGGCAGCTTCGGCGGCAGCGATGTCGCGCTTCAGATCCTGCGTTTCCCAGGTGAAGCCCTCGCCCATTGTGTGCCAGACGACCCGGTCGCCGAAGGCGGCAAAAGCATCCTTCTCGCCGGTGTGCCATTTGCCCTTAATGAACTGGACGACGCCGACGCGCCTGCCGTAGCCGAGCATCCTCAGCGCCAGCCCGAAGGCGGCAGTGGTTTTGCCCTTGCCGGGCCCGGTGTTGACGATCAGCAGCCCCTTCTCGACCGTCTTTGCCGCGACCTCTGCGTCCTGCACCGCCTTGCGCTTGGCCATCTTGGCGCGGTGGCGTTCCTCGTCCCGGTCGTCGATATCGGTCATCTCATTTCACCTTGAGCGGCAGTCCCGCCACCATCAGCAGCACTGTGCCGGCGACGGCCGCGACCTGCTGGTGGAGCCGGCCGGCGGCATCGCGAAACCGGCGAGCCAGCGCATTGTCGGGCACGATGCCCTGGCCAACCTCGTTGGAAACCACGAACCACGGCCCTCGCGGCCGCGACAGCACATCCGCCAGCCATCGGCATTCGGCCTCAATGTCATGTTCGGCCAGCATATGGTTGGTCAGCCACAGCGTCAGGCAGTCGATCAGGACGGGCCGGCCGTCAGGCAGCGCCTCGATCGCGCCGACGAGATCGAGCGGCGCGTCGATGGTCGTCCAGCCCTCGTCGCGCCGCGACCGATGCAGCGCGATGCGTTCGCGCATCTCGTCATCATAGGCTTGCGCCGTGGCGATATAGGCCCACGGCGCCGGACAGGCCGTCACCAATCTTTCGGCATACGCGCTCTTGCCGGAGCGCGCACCGCCGATGACCAGGGTCAGCCTCCCGCCGGGAGCAACGGGATCAGGCAAAGCTGTCGCGCAGGCCGGTCGCGGTGCCGGTCAAGCGGCCGCGCACCGCGCCGACGACGGCGCCGAGCACCAGCCAGAACACCAGATTGGTCAGCGTCACCGCCACCACGAACTGGTGGTGCAGGCCTTCCGGGATCGGCGATTCGAAACTGTCGGGCTGCGGCGCGCCGACGATATGCGGCGCCACGATCAACGCCACGGCAAGCAGCGCCAGCGGCAGCGATTTGCGAAATGCGAGCAGCCCGAGACCGGCCGCGGTCGCCACCACCGTCGCCGTCCACCATATCTGGCGCTGGGTGAGATCGGCCGCCGGCATAGCCGGGAGTTCGGGCGGCAGGCCGAGGTTCGGAGCCAGCGTGAACACCGCAAAGCCGGCAAGGCCCCAGTACAGGCCCTGACGCCAATTGCCGATGCCGCCGGCGAACTCCGAAGCGGCGACCAGGATCAGCGCAAAGCCGATGCCGGTGACGACGTTGGCAACGACATTGAAGGCGAATCGTTCAAAACCGTCGGCCGGCGCCCAGCCTTCGTCTTCCGCAGCCGGAGCGGCAGCTTCGGCCGGTTCGGCGCTGCTCATTGCATTGGCGTCCGTGGCGTTCGCGGCGGGCGCCGCGGTATGGTCATGCGTGTGACCACCGCCGGCCTGTTCGTAGACTTCCGCCTTGAGGATGAGCGGCACGGTGGCAAAGGCCTGCATGCAGGCGAGAACGACGCCAGCCACAAGCCCTGCGATCGCCGCGATGAACACGACGTTGCGAAACAGTGTCATGATGTCAGCCCCTCGTCAGTGGCAGGGAAACGCCATCGAATGGCGATAGTCGTGGGCGGCATTGTGGACCGCATCGATATGCGAGAAGCCGACAAAGCCCATGACGAAAATGCCGAGAAATGCAGCAAGCGCCAGCTGCACGAAGCGCGACTGCGAGGAGACGGAAGCGCCGAGCGAGACGGAAGCGGTATTCATGTCTTGTCCTTTCGCCCTCCACCCGAGGGCATAGAAGTCAGTTCTCCTGTCGCCGGCAGGTCTCCTGGCTCGCGGATCAGCGCCCTTCCCCACCTTCCCGAAGAAACTCTTCAGTGGCACATGGAGAGGACTACCGCACACAGTTGCGGGGGCAGCCACGGCATTGGGCAAAAAATTCGCCCTCACCGCATTCCCTCTTGGTTCCAAAACGGAACCGACGACGGCTGCGACTATAGGCAGAATCGCTGCGCCCGGCAAACCAAATTCCGCCAGCTACCAGCGCGAAAGCGCCACTTGGCTTCAGCCTTCCAATGAGACGATCTGATTGCTTCAACGCTTCAACGCTTCAACGCTTCAACGCTTCAACGCTTCAACGCTCCAAGGTCACGGCCGTGGAGTGCTGCGATCCAGAGGTTCAACGGGGCTAAAAGCGAACCTTGGGGCGGTACCGGCGATAGCCCGCCTTCTTTTGTCCGGGGCAACCATGATAGTCGTCTTGCAGTGCTGAATCAGATTGCGAGATCATGAGCATTCCTACGCCGGCCGTTCAGGACCGATCCAAGCGCATCATCTCCATCGACGTCGCACGCGGCTTCGCCTTGCTAGCCATGGCGAGCTACCATTTCACCTGGGATCTCGAATTCTTCGGCTACACCGATCCCGGCCTGACCGCCTTCGGCTGGTGGAAATTCTACGCGCGCTGCATCGCTTCGACCTTCCTGTTCCTGGTCGGCGTCAGCCTGTTCCTTGCCCATGGCAAACAGATCCGCTGGAGCGGCTTCTGGAAACGCTTCGCCATGGTCGCCGGGGCGGCGCTCGCCATATCGGCCGCCACAAGGCTTGCCACGCCCGACAGTTTCATCTTCTTCGGCATCCTGCACGAGATCGCGCTCGCCAGCCTGCTCGGCCTCACGTTCCTGCGGCTGCCGGCGCTGCTGACGCTGGTTGTCGCGGCTTTCGTCATCACCGCACCGCTCTACCTCAGGTCCGAGATCTTCGATCATCCGGCCCTGTGGTGGGTCGGCCTGTCGGCAACCAATCCGCGCTCCAACGATTATGTCCCGCTGTTTCCATGGTTCGGCGCCGTGCTTACGGGCATCGCGACGGCAAAACTCGCCTCCGCTTCCGGCCTGCTGGCGCGGTTGGCGGGCCTGACGCCCGGCCGCTGGACAAATCCGCTGGTCTTTATCGGCCGGCACAGCCTCGCCTTCTATCTGATCCACCAGCCGGTGCTGATCGGATCGATCTGGCTTTTTTCGCAAGTCATGCCGGCACCGGTCGAGACCAGGCAGGTCACCTTCCTGAAAGAATGCCAGACTTCGTGCGAGCAATCGCGCGACACGGAGTTCTGCTCCAGCTATTGTGTGTGCATGCTCGATACACTCGAGGGCGAGGCCACGCTTGATCGGCTCTACCGCAACGACCAGGCTGCGGAATGGAAGGCACATCTCGACGAGCTCGCCGGCGCCTGCACTGCCAAAGCCGACAGCACTTTGATGGAGGGAGGAGCACAATGACCGACCATCAACAGAAATCTGGGCAACAGAAACCGGGGCAGCCGAAACCGGGGGTTATACCCTGGCCGCCGCTGATCTATGTCGCGGCCATCGCCGTCAGCGTCGCGCTTGGCTTGCTCTATCCGCTGCCATGGATCGGCGGCCTTTTGGGCGACATCCTGTTCGCCGCCGGCTGGGTGGCATTGTTCGGCGTCGTCACACTCTGGTTCACGGCGATCCGCACCATGATCCAGGCAAAGACGACGCTCCACCCAAACGCCGTACCAGATCACCTGGTCACATCTGGCCCCTTCGCCGTCAGCCGCAACCCGATATATCTGGCCAACACGCTGCTGCTGATCGGCGTCGCCCTTATCTCCGGGATCGTATGGTTCCTGCCGCTGGCGATCATCGCCGCCTTCGCAACGCAGAAGATGGCTATCGAGGGCGAGGAAAAAGTTCTGGCAGCGAAATTCGGCAAGAAATACCGGGATTACGCGAAAAAGGTGCGGCGCTGGATTTGAGGCGTGCGGCGAGGTCTTTTTTAAGAATTCGCTCTGGCAGAAAACCACGCTAGCTGGCCGCCAGAGTAGAATTATCAAAAAGGCCGCTCAGGTGTTGACGCCGAGTTCCACCAATCGCTCGACGCAGGATTCCTCGGCCTGGTCGAGTTCGGCCAAGGTCTCTTCGAGATCGCGGCGCTTCTGGCGCAGATCCTCGCGCTTTTCCTCGATGCGCTTGATCATCAGGTTGAGTTGACCGACCTCCCCGGGCGGCTCCTTGTACATCTGGATGATTTCGCGGATTTCGTTGATCGAAAAGCCGAGCCTTTTGCCGCGCATGATCTGGCGGATGAGATGCCGGTCCGACGGGCGAAACAGCCGCGTGCGGCCGCGCCGAACCGGCTGCACCAGTCCTTCGTCCTCGTAGAAGCGCAGCGTCCGCGTCGAAACATCGAATTCGCGGGTCAGTTCGGTGATCGAATAATATTCCCGCATCATCACTCCAAATGCCCGGCCGCGCTGCGAGTTCAACCATGCGGCCTCGCTATCGTCCAGACGCGTGTCAGAATCGGCCGACAGGCAGTTCGAAAATCTCGCATGGCATTTACGTAAAAGTCAATTGAGAGGGTATCGCTCAGCGCACGCCGAACCACCATGTGGCGAGGCCGAGAAAGGCAAAGAAGCCGACGACGTCGGTGACCGTCGTGACGAAAACCGCAGAAGCCACGGCCGGGTCGATCTTCAACCGGTCGAGCAGCAGCGGGATCAGGATGCCGGCCAGTGCGGCCACGAACATGTTGATGATCATCGCCGCTGCGATGATGCCGCCCAGGTTGGGATCGCGGAACCAGGCAGCCGCGACGATGCCGATCAGGATGGCGAAGATGATGCCGTTGATGGAGCCCACCCCCATCTCGCGACGGATGATGCGGCCGGCATTGTAGATGTCGAGGTCCCTCGTCGCCAGCGCCCGCACCGTGACTGTCATGGTCTGCGAGCCGGCATTGCCGCCCATGCCCGCCACGATCGGCATCAGCACGGCCAGCGCCACGATGTGCTCGATCGTGCGGTCGAACAGGCCGATCACCGACGCCGCCAGGAAAGCCGTCAACAGATTGACGAGCAGCCACGGAACCCGCGAGCGCGAGGTCGAAAGGATGCTGTCGGACAGTTCTTCGTCGCCGACACCACCCATGCGCAGCAGATCCTCCTCGGCCTCCTGCTGGATGACGTCGACCACGTCGTCGATGGTCAGCACGCCGACCAGCCGCTCGTTCTCGTCGACGACGGCGGCGGAGAGAAGGTCGTATTGTTCGAATTCGCGCGCCGCCTCTTCCTGGTCCATCGTGGCCGGAATGGCGTGCCTGGTCTCATGCATGACCTCTTCGACCTTGACCGAACGCTTGGTGCGCAGGATCTGGTCGAGGTCGATGGCGCCGAGCAGCTTGAAGCTTGGATCGATGACGAAAATCTGGCTGAAGCGGTCGGGAAGGTTCTGGTCCTCGCGCATGTAGTCGATGGTCTGGCCGATCGTCCAGAACGGCGGCACCGCGACGAACTCCGTCTGCATGCGGCGGCCGGCCGTCTCTTCGGGATAGTCGAGCGAGCGGCGCAGCCTGATCCGCTCGGTGAAGGGCAGTTGCGACAGGATCTCGTCCTGGTCTTCCTTTTCGAGATCCTCGAGAATGTAGACCGCGTCGTCGGAATCGAGGTCCTGCACCCCCTGGGCAATCTGTGCGTTGGGCAGGCTGTCGACGATGTCGCGGCGGATCGCCTCGTCGACCTCGGTCAGCGCGGAAAAATCGAAGTCGACGCCCAACAGTTCGACCAGCGCGCGGCGCTGTTCGGGATGAAGCGCCTCGAGCAGATCGCCGAGTTCCGATTGGTGCAGGTCGTCGACTTCACGCTTCAGCGTCAGCGTGTCGCGGTCGGCGATCGCGGCGCCGATCTGGGCAAGGAACGACGACAGAATGGCGCCGTCCTCGCCGTAAATGTCGGCATGGCTGCCCTCAGCGGCCCTGGCGCCGGTCGTCTGTTCGTCCTGGCCTTCCACCTGCGCCTCCCGCCATCAGAATTCCGGAAAAGGTGCCTGTCACGTCTAGAACATTGGACCCAGAAGTGGAAACCGGTTTTGGGAAAAATCCGATGCTCAAACACAAAGATAGAGCGGCGGCACGATTCGACCTGAGAGTCAGCCTCTCTATGGCGCAACGCGCGGGAATATCAAACGAAATGCACCCTTCCCCGCCGCGGAGCGAAGGCTGGTGCAACCGGATCGCCGGACAGACGATGATGCCGCACTCGGCCCTCTCCTCAAGGACGCGAAGGCTCAGCCCATGAGGTCAGAGACCAACGGGCGCAAGGGATGACAGACTGATCGAAATGGCAGCCGTTGGATACCGTAAATCCTCGAAGAACCGTCGAACGTCGATTCCAGGCAACTCGGTGACCGAAATATGCGACAGAGCCGGTTTGCCTTACCATCACGTCAAATGCGTTGACCTGAGCGCGTGCTCGGAATTTGCGGATGCGGGGTGGAATCCTTATAGTTATGAATTGGCGCACGCTTTCGACTGTGGGCGTGCAGAATCGTAGAGAAGGATACAGATGCCGGACGTCAACTCGGATGCGGCGAAACCTCGAATTGCACTCATTTCAACCCACGGCTACGTAGCTGCCAACCCACCACTCGGCGCGGCTGATACCGGCGGACAGGTGGTCTACGTCCTGGAACTTGCCAAAAAGCTGGCCCAGTTGGGCTATGCCGTCGATATCTGGACGCGGCGATTTGAAGACCAGCCTCCTGTCGATGAGGTGGCAGACGGGGTTCGCGTTCTGCGTGTCGCCTGTGGCGGACCCGATTTTATTCCGAAGGAATATCTTCACCGCCACCTTCTGGAATGGTGTGAAAACGCGCTGCGCCTGATTCGCAGGGAAAACCTCTCCTACGACTTCATCAACAGTCATTACTGGGATGCGGGCGTGGCGGGGCAGCGACTGTCGGAAGCGCTCACGATCCCGCACATCCATACGCCGCATTCGCTCGGCATATGGAAGCAGCGCCAGATGAAGACGGACTACCCGGACAAGGCCGATACATTCGAGGCCGAGTTCAATTTCACCGAGCGCATAAAGCACGAGACGATCATCTTTCGAAGCTGCGCCATGGTGATCGCAACAACGCCGCCGCAGGTGGATATGCTGGTCGAGGACTACAGTCTCGAGCGCGACCGCGTGCACATGATCCCGCCCGGTTACGACGACAACCGGTTCTTCCCCGTCAGCGAGGCGTCTCGCCGGTTGATCCGCCATCGGCTCGGCTTCGAGGGGCGAACGATCCTGGCGCTCGGCCGGCTCGCCACCAACAAGGGCTACGACCTGCTGATCGATGCGTTTTCCGTTGTGGCGCCGCGTGTGCCGGATGCGGTCCTGAGGCTCGCTGTCGGCGGCGAGAACATGGACGAGCAGGAGCAGAAGATCCTGAACCAGCTCAAGGAACAGGTTGAACAGCTAGGCTTGCAGGATCGTGTCGTCTTCTCAGGCTATGTTGCCGACGAGGATCTGGCCGACACTTATCGGGCGGCAGACATGTTCGTCCTGTCGAGTCGCTACGAGCCGTTCGGCATGACCGCGATCGAGGCGATGGCCTGCGGGACGCCGACCGTGGTTACGATCCATGGCGGCCTCTATCGCGGGATCAGCTATGGCCGGCACGCGCTTTTTGGCGATCCGTTCGACAAGGAAGACCTCGGCATCACGATCGTCAAGCCTATGAAGCACCAGCGCCTCTACGGCCGACTGGGCCGCATGGGTGCGCACAAGGCGCGCAGCCTGTTCACCTGGACAGGTATCGCGCAGCAGCTTGTCAGCCTTGTCGAAGGACGTCCGGTGCTGAAGGCGGTCGACGACCATGATTGGGACGAGCCGTGGAACGACGGCGATTGAAACCGATCGCGCTTCTATCGAGTGACCTCGACGGGACCCTGGCAGGCGATGCGCCGGCGACATCACGCTTCCGTTCCAAATGGGAAGCGCTCGACCCCGAGCACCGGCCGGTTCTCGTCTACAACAGCGGTCGTCTGGCCGACGACATTTTGAACTTCGTCGACAAAGTCGGCCTGCCAGCGCCGGACTACGTGATCGGGGGTGTCGGCACGATGCTCGCCGGTCCGCGGCACACCTCGCGCCTCGGGCATTTTACCCAGAGGTTTTCGGAAGGCTGGTCTCTTGAAAAGGTCGATGCGGTGCTCGGATCGCTCGAAGACACCGTCCGCCAACCCGACGGCTATCAACACGCCTTCAAATCGAGTTGGTACCTGCACGACGCAAGTCCGGAAGCCCTTGCCAGCATCGAGCGCGCTCTGGCCGAGGCCGGCCTGTCAGTGACGATGATTTATTCGAGTGGACGCGATCTCGACATCCTGCCGCGTTCAGCAGACAAGGGGCAGGCGCTGGCCTGGCTCTGCAATGAACTCGGCATCGGTCTGGATGAGGTGGTGGTCGCCGGCGATACCAACAACGATCGCAGTATGTTCGACCTGCCGGGTGCGCGTGGGATTGTCGTTGCCAATGCCCTTCCCGAACTGCTTGACATGGCGCGGGACAACCCGCTGATTTACAGCGCGAAGAAAAAGTTCGCCCTTGGCGTCGTCGAAGGCCTCGCTCATTGGTCGGTGTTTGCGGACGCTCAATCCTGAGCCGGAAATATTGATCTCCTTGTCACGGTTTGAGCGCCCATACCGTCGCGTGTAGAATGGCACCCGTTTCAGCGATGAGACGTGCCGATTGTATAGGCTCAAAACCGCTGATCCGCTTCGTGCCAGCCCAACGACCGCGATCCGCGAAAACTTCGATCGATCCGTAGTCGAGGAATATCCGCAGCCGTTTTGGACGGGCTCCCTTGGCAATGTAGTGAGGAGATTCCGCTGCATCGTCTCCGTGACGAATGGCAAGTCCCTCGTCGTCGACAACAACCTCGAGGCGAACACTTGGATGATGCAGCTTCAGGTGGAAATGGGCACCCGGCTCTTCGAGCTCGAACAGGATTTCGACGGCGCCATTGATAAAGCTTACCTGTTCTCCGGCTGCGAGGCGTGTCCGGTCTAGAATATGGCTCCGCAGGCTCTCGGCTGCTCCGATGGGCGGGGTATGCAACTCGCCTGCAGACAGGTGGATATTGCGAGGCAAGGTCATGGCGGTGGGGAAATCGATCGCCGGTCCGGTATCGGCCCAGTTGGCAAGCCATCCTATACCGACAATGGCATCACCGTCGACGAAGGCCTGGAAGGCGTAATTATCCGTCCCGAAGTCCAGTTCCTGTTCGAATTCCTTGGCAAAGGTCTGACCATCGAACCAGCCGACAATGGCCATTGTCAGGTTCTTGCGCCGGGTGGACTGGTCCTCACTATTCATCAGCCCGAGAATTAGAACCCAGCGCGTCGCGGGATCGGTCGCAGGCCCGTCAAGCGGCAGCAGACAGGGACATTCGATCGCCGTCGTCCGATAGTGTTTCTCGACCAGAAGCTTGCCGATATATGTCCAGCCGGTGGCGGCCGTATGGTCATGGGTTTCGTAGAGCAGGACAACGCCGCCTTCATCGCTCTGGCTGCCCAGCAGCATTTTCCAAAGGCCGTCCGGCCCCCTGAAGACGTATGGGTCGCGAAAATCCGCTGTCAGTCCCTCGTCGAGTGGGCGGTAGGGCAGGATGACGTCCGCATTTCCCGCCATTATAAGGTCGCTGGAAGTGGCCGTGAGTTGGATTTGCTGTTCCGGGATACGGTCCTGTACCTGCTCGGTAAAAAAGACGCGAATGCCCGGGCCATCGGCAAGCGAGACGGCTGAGCCGGAATATGCACCACCCCGTTTGTCGGGCCTTGCGGTAAGATCTTCCGATGGGAACAGGAAGATAGGCATGTGACGCCACCGCAAATAATCGGAAGATACGGCGTGGCCCCAATGCATCGTGTTCCACCGAAGTCCATGGGAGTAATGCTGATAGAAGAGATGTGGGCGACCTCCAAACCGGCCAAATCCGTTTGGATCGTTCATCCAGCCGAACGGCGGGCGAAAATGATAGCTGTCAGGGATCTTCGGCGGGGCATTTCCCGGATTGGTGTGGAGAACTGTAATACCTGTCTCCAGCACGTCGGCCAATGCGAACCAGTAGGCAACCGATACCGAGGTTTGATCCGTGTCGTAGTCCAGTTCGACACTGCCGCCGCCGAAGACGTGAAAAATTCTGAATTCATACTCTTCGGCGTTCGTAACGCTCACCTCGCCGAACTTGCCACGGACATTGGAAAAAGACAGCGAGCCCGGAACGTCCGGCTTGGTCGCCTTAAGCCAGATATGGAAGGTGGCGTTGACAGGCAGCTCGGCATGCAGGCTTCGAATGGTGTCTCGTCCCGCAATCCTCACCTGGATGTCACTCATAAAGATGGCTCCGTTTCGTGCGGCTTTCCCAGGCAGATCGAGTATCAAAACCGGGTTCTCAACCTCGAAATGCGTTGCAGAAGGTTAAAGCTGGATTTTCACTTTGGCAAAGTCATTCCCCAGATCGACAGTTCTTGATTTCAATCGCTGCGCGGATCGCGCCTGATCTCGCGGCCGAAGAAGGATGATAGCCCGGAGAGCATGATTGCATTGTCCGACAGCGCAAGACTTCTCTTTCCGCGAGTTTCGACCTCGCGGATTTGTCGTCCCTTATGCAGAGGGCGACGCCCAGTTAACCAGCGCTGTTGCCCCTGGCTGACATTGCCAGGCACCTAACCTTCTATGGGTTGGCGTATCGCAAACTGTGTCTCGATCTGCGCTGGCTGGCGTCCGGTCACCCACCAGATCACCGACACCACGATAATGGAGACGTAGCCGTCAACTGCGTAGTGCCATCCGGTATATACCGAACCGTACATTATCAGGGCTGCGAACATCCAACCGAGAATACCGAGCCAGAGATTGAGGGAAGAAAGCAGATAGGCATTCAGTGTGGCAAAGGCGACGTGCATGCTTGGCATGGCCGAGATGCCACCGCCAAGGTCTGGCCGGCCGCTCTGGTAAGCCGTCAGCAGATATGCAGCGGGCTCGCGCACCATGTGGCTATAGTCGAGACCGTCCATGGCGACCTTGAGTCCGCTGAAGCGGTCCTCACCAACAAACTGGTGGTAGTAGATCGGTCCGACCGACGCCAGCGCCAAGGCCAAGATGGTGCCGAGGATGGATAACGTCAGCGCGGCTGCCCAGAGGTAGCGGATGCGGCCAATCTTGTTCGACCAGAGAGACACGAAAAGCATGGTGCCGAACCATTGGAAAAACCAAATGACCTCATAGCTGTTGAAGACGACGATCGACCACGTGTTGCTGTCGAGCTTGTGCGTGAGTTCCCACGGCGCTGTCCCGTGCAGCCATTCATCCAGATCGGCTAACCAGTTGTCCGCATAGAATGGAACGACGGACGGGATGGCCATCTTGTAGGTAGAGAACGCGGTCAAGCTGGCGAAGAAGAACAGGAGCACCAGCAAACAGCCACGCCAGCGCGCTCGGACCAAATCTACGGCGTAGCGAGTTGGTTTTCCTCGACCATAAATAAGCGCAGCGGAACAGACACCAGCAACAAACAAGATCGGAATACCGGCGGCGAACTTCTGGGCGTAAACCAGGATTAGGTGGAAGAAAGACTGTGGACTTAGTGCAGACGCGCATGCCACGTAGATTGTTACAAAGAAAGCAAGGCGCAATGACCATCTCGTCGATGGACTGTATTCCCCCACCCCTATAGTTAAGGACATACTAATTTACCAAGATTCAAATACGCCATCGGTGGCATTGTCTATGTGATAGCGAAGCAAGCTTACCATGCGGTTACTTCGCGCCCGTCCGGACCAACCGCCGGTTGGATCGGACCGTCGGTCCCGCGCTATGCTAAAAGCTGAATTTAGGAGGATCTCATGGCCATCGGTCCCGACACCAAAGGTGTCTACACCATTGCCCCGACGCCGTTCGAGGCGGATGGCAAGATCGACTGGAAATCACTTGATTCGATGGTCGATTTTTACGAGCGCTGCGGCGTCGATGGAATGACAATCCTCGGCATCATGGGCGAGGCCCCGAAGCTCGACGCCGGCGAATCGCTCGAGATCGTCAAGCGTATCGTGACGCGCACTAAGCTGCCGGTCATCGTCGGCGTCTCCGCCCCTGGCTTCGCCGCCATGCGCAGCCTTGCGCGCGCCTCGATGGAGGTTGGCGCGCAGGGCGTGATGATTGCGCCGCCGCCGGCGCTGCGCACCGACGACCAGATCGTTACCTATTTCCGCAACGCATCCGAAGCGGTCGGCGAGGATGTTGCTTTCGTGCTGCAGGACTATCCGCTGACCCTCTCGGTCGTCATGACGCCGGCCGTCATCCGCCGCATCGTCACCGACAACCCTGCCTGCTTCATGCTCAAGCACGAGGACTGGCCGGGCCTGGAGAAGATCAGCGCGCTGCGCGGCTTCCAGAAGGACGGCTCGCTGCGGCCGCTGTCCATCCTCACCGGCAATGGCGGCCTCTTCCTCGACTTCGAGATGGAGCGCGGTGCCGACGGCGCGATGACCGGCTATGCCTTCCCCGATATGCTGGTCGACGTGGTGAAACTGTCTGCTGCCGGCGAGCGCGACAAGGCGCACGATCTTTTCGACGCCCACCTGCCCTATCTGCGCTATGAGCAGCAACCCGGTGTGGGACTTGCGGTACGCAAATATGTGATGATGAAGCGCGGCGCCATCGCATCCGACGCCCAGCGCAAGCCGGGCAGTGCGTTGTCGGCGGTGGCCAGACAAGAGGTCGACTACCTGCTTTCGCGGCTGGAAAGTCGTGTCCGCAAACAAGCCTCAAGATAACGCAACTAGCGGGCTATTTGCCGCGCAATCACATCAATAGATAGCCGCGTGAGCGCTTGCGTGAAAAGCGCGCTTTCCCAATGGTCCGCTTCGCGGCACGGTTCGGTCTTTGAAGCAGCTGGCATTTGATGGGGTCAAACCACGCGGTTAGTGCGCGGCATTCCGCGCCCAACCAGCCGCAGGTTCGCGCAGTGTTTCAGTTTGCGTAAACAGTTCCAGGAAGAGCCGCAGTGAAACAAAAATTGCGCAATAAAAATAATAGTTTATTGGAAAAAACTGGTGCGGTCGAGAAGACTCGAACTTCCACGGGTTGCCCCACAGCGACCTCAACGCTGCGCGTCTACCAATTCCGCCACGACCGCACGTGGTAGGAGCCGGAACGAACCGGCTCGCGGCGTGTAGCAAATCGTTTCCGGCGAAACAAGGGCGCGTCGCGCAATAATTGCCCGGCATTCGCCATAAGCCTGCAAAGGGTTGGAACGCGCTCGGAACTGGACGTTTCAGCCGATTGCCGCCATATGTGAGGCTAATGCATGTCGCCCAAAAGTGCGCAGCGGTTTTGGGACAACGACATGCATAAAACAAAAATCTAAAGCGCGCCCACGGTTCCCTTCAAACGCGGCGCGCATTAGACGAGACACACCATGACAGAACGCAGCCAGATCGCCACGTCGTTCCTGCCCCTGCCCGGTTCGGCGCCGGTCGAATGGCGGATCGAACCCGGCCTCACCGCCTATCCGGATGCGCTTGCCGTGATGGAGACGCGTGCCGAAGCGATCCGAAGCGGCGCCGCCGGCGAGATGGTCTGGCTGGTCGAGCACCCGCCGCTCTACACCGCCGGCACCAGCGCCCGCATCGAGGACCTGATCGAGCCGGACCGTTTCCCAGTGTTCGCGGCCGGGCGCGGCGGCGAATACACCTATCATGGGCCAGGCCAGCGGGTCGCTTATGTGATGCTCGACCTGAAGCGGCGGCGCGAGGATGTCCGTGCTTTCGTCGCGGCCCTTGAACAATGGATCATCGGCACCCTCGCCGCCTTCAACGTGCGCGGCGAACGGCGCGAGGACCGCGTCGGCGTCTGGGTGGTGCGGCCGGATCGCCCCGCCCTGCCCGACGGATCGCTCGCCGAGGACAAGATCGCCGCCATCGGCATCAGGCTGAGGCGCTGGGTGAGTTTTCACGGCATCGCCATCAATGTCGAGCCCGATCTCGGCCATTTCAGCGGCATCGTGCCGTGCGGCGTGCAGGATTACGGCGTCACCAGTCTCGTCGACCTCGGCCTTCCCCTGGGGATGGCCGACCTCGATCTCGCGCTGAAATCCGCCTTCGAGGATGTCTTCGGACCGGCGGCACCTTTGCTTGTCGAAACGGCCCGCAGGGCCGGCTGACAAAGCGGCGCTGAACCACCGAGCTCCGACGCTGCCCCTCACCCCGTGAAGAACGGGCCGCGCTGCCTCACATCGCTCCGATCCAGATCGCCATGGAAATGAGAAACGTGCTCATGCACACCAGTGACACGACATCCTGAACAAGACCGGTCATAACGCTCTCCTGTTTTCAGTATGTTCGTATTTTGTTCTAATTTTGTTCGAATGTCAACGACCGCAATCCGAGCGCGCCGCGAAATTCCGGGCGCTCAGTTCGGCAGGGTTAAGGAAAGGTTGAGAGCCGCCGTTCTCGCGCTGACCGGAAAATGCGGCTCGCGGTCGGCCCGTTGGGGAATGTGAAGTCCAGGCCTTCTAAACATATATAGACGCTAGGCCGGCGGCAGGCCGAAGGCGGGAAACAATTTCGGGCCGAGCGGCGGCACATAGATCGTCAGAGCCGCGATTCCGCCGTCAGCGGGCTCGATCACATGCAGGGAATGGGCTCGCCACGCAGGGTCATTGTGGCTGCGGGAATAGACACCGACTGCCGGCTGGGCATTGGCACCGGTTGCCATGGTGCGGAAGCCCGCAAAGTTACCCCAGATGGTCTCGAGGAAACCGCGGATCGCTGCGCGTCCTTGGTACCATTCCGGCCAGGGCGGCATGCGATAGGTCGCGTCCTCCCGCAGCAGCTCGATCAGGCTGTCGAGATTGGCGGCCTGCCAGGCCTGCATGTAACGTTCGAGCAGCAGGCCTTCTTCCCGGCCGGGCTTCGATCGCTGCATGGGACGTCCCTCAGGATATCGCGCCGCGAGGGTTGCGCGGGCCCGCTGCAATGCGCTGTTGATCGATGCTGTCGATCCACCCAGCAATCCCGCCGTCTCGACAGCCGACCATCCCAGCACGTCGGAAAGCAGCAGGGCGGCGCGCTGCCTGGGTGGCAGGTCCTGGATCGCGGCGACGAAGGCGAGCTGGACGGCTTCGCGGGTCTCGTACCGCGCTTCCGGACCCGGCTCACCATCAGTGAGCCCTGGCAGCTCCGCATCCGGGTAAGGCTCCAACCAGGTGACCTCGGCTGCAGGCCCGTCTGTGGCGCGCCCGTGGGAGGCCGGCCGTCCGGGCTGCTGGAGAATGCGACGCGTCCTCGACCTGGCCTTGAGGGCGTTGAGGCAGGAGTTGGTCGCGATCGTGTAGAGCCAACCGCGAATCGAACCCCGCCCGTCGAACTCCGACCTTGCACGCCAGGCGCGCAGAAACGTGTCCTGGACGAGGTCGTCCGCCTCGTGCAGCGAACCCATCATGCGATAGCAATGGAGCTTGAGCTCCCGGCGATGGGCCACCGTGAACTGCTCGAAGGCCAGCCGATCGAGGATCGGCTGGCCCGGCTGGCGTATCGGCTTGAGAGGTGCCTGGGCGTCTGTCATGCGGATCCGGCAATTTTGAGTCCGGTTTGCATTACGCGCGCCTCAGCCCGCCGGCGCAAGCCCGCTCCCGCTCACTGCGAAGGAACACCCTTGCAATTGTTGGGTGGCGAGTGCCACCACCGCCCGTCCCACGTCGGCTGGCGTCTGCATGTCGGTCAAACCGGCGATGAACTCCGCGGGCCGGATCCCCATATAGGCCGAAATGCTCTCGATGCCGGCGTTGCCCACGCCGGTCCCTGGCATGATGCGCATAGGCGCAAGCGCCACGAAGCGCAGGTCCAGGCCCAGCCGATCGGATTCCTTCTGGCTATGATGGGCCAGGAACATCTGCATGCGTTTTGCGCCGGCATAGCCGCCGGAATTCGGTGGCCCCCCGGTCAACGCTGCGCCACTGGAGATCAGAACAATCCGGGCGCCCGGTTTGAGCGGACGTCGGAGCGCGGCCTTGCAAAACAGGAACGATACCTTGACGTCCGTTTCCCAGTTTGCGGAGAACGCCTTCCAGTTCTGTTCATGTAGGGGCGCGGAGGGGGCAAGGGCACCCGCGCAGATCACCAGGACGTCCGGCTCCAGCGCGGCGAAGACCTCGTCAGGGGCGGACTCCACGGTTGCATCGACCGCGAACGTCTTCACGCCCGAAGCTTCCCAGGCAAATTGCGCCAGCCCCGGCTCGCCGCGGGCGACAGCCATGACCGTCGCTCTCTCGCAGAAGGCGGCTTCTACGATTGAGCGGCCGACACCACGGCTCCCTCCAACGACGACGACATTCCGACCTTGTAACGATCCCATGGGGTCACCTCGCTATCCGGGCCGCTGGACCATCCAGGCGCGCCCATTGATCAGGACAACACAGACGGGCGGAAATCATCGGTGCGACGTCAGAAATCTTCTACGGCGATCGGCAGGGCCTGCGCTAAGCCCGGTCGGGCACGGGCAGCGGACAGCGACGCGTCAGGCCTGCCGCCAGCGCGGCGCACATTTGCGACCGCAGCGAAGCCGTCGACAAGGGGAGCGCTGTGCGAGCTCCCTAAAGCGGAACAACCTTGCCGTCGGCCAGCGTGACGCGACGGTCCATGCGCGAGGCAAGCTCGTGATTGTGGGTAGCGATCAGCGCCGCCAGCCCCGATTGCCGGACCAGCGCTCCCAATGCCTCGAACACATAGGAGGCGGTGACCGGGTCGAGGTTGCCGGTCGGCTCGTCGGCAAGCAGCACCAGCGGCGCATTGGCGACGGCGCGCGCGATGGCGACGCGCTGCTGCTCGCCGCCGGACAGTTCGGAGGGGCGGTGCTGCGCGCGCTTGCCGATCTGCATGTAGTCGAGCAGTTGCGCCGACCGCTCGGCAGCCTCCTTGCGCGTCAGGCCTTTTATCAGCTGCGGCATCATGATGTTTTCCAGCGCCGTGAACTCCGGCAGCAGGTGATGGAACTGATAGACGAAGCCGACATCGTTGCGCCGGATCGCCGTGCGCTCGTCGTCGGAAAGCCGCCCGCAGGCGCGGCCGGCCAGAATGACATCGCCGGCGTCCGGCCGCTCCAGCAGTCCGGCGGTGTGCAACAGCGTCGATTTGCCGGTGCCCGAAGGCGCCACCAGCGCCACGATCTCGCCGCGCTTCAGCGAAAAATCGGCGCCGTTGAGAATGGTGAGCTTGCGCGGCCCCTGCACATAGTGCCGCTCGACGCTCTTCAGCTCGATAATGGCCTCGGCCATCATTCGTACCTCAGCGCTTCGACCGGATCGAGCCTGGCCGCGCGCCATGCCGGAAACAGCGTCGCCAGGAACGACAGCACCAGCGCCATCAGGATCACCGAGATCGTCTCGCTGGCGTCCATGCGGGCAGGCAGCTGGCTCAGGAAATAGAGCTCGGGATTGAACAGCCTCTCGCCGGCCAGCCAGGAGAAGAACTGGCGGATTCGCTCGACGTTCAGGCAGATTACGACGCCGAGCAGCACCCCGGCGATGGTGCCTACTACGCCAATCGCCGCGCCCGTCATCAGGAATATGCGCAGGATCGCGCCCCGGGTGGCGCCCATGGTGCGCAGGATGGCGATGTCGTGGCCCTTGTCCTTTACCAGCATGATCAGGCCCGAAATGATGTTGAGCGCCGCCACCAGCACGATCAGCGTCAGGATCATGAACATGACATTGCGCTCCACTTGCAGCGCATCGAAGAAAGTCCTGTTGCGTTCTCGCCAGTCGACCATGGTGATCGGCCGCTGCGACGCCTCCTCGACCTTCGGCTTCAGCGCATCGACATTGTCGGGATTGTCGACATAGATCTCGATCGCCTGAGCCCGGCCATCCATGTTGAAATAGAGCTGCGCTTCCGAAAACGGCATGTAGACGATGGAGCTGTCATATTCTGACATGCCGACCTCGAAGATCGCCGTGACCGGATAGCCTTTCATGCGCGGTGTCGTGCCGAGCGGCGTCACATCGCCGTCGGGCGCGATAAGCGTGATGGTGTCGCCGAGCACAAGACCGAGATTGTCGGCCATGCGGCTGCCGATGGCGACGCCCTCGCCTGTGTCGAAGCCGGCGATCGAGCCCTGCTTGATATTGCTGGCGACGATTGAAATCTTGCCCAGATCTTCGCCGCGTATGCCGCGCACCAGCGCCCCTGATCCGCCGCCGATATTGCCTTGCGCCAGGACCTGCCCGTCGATCAGCGGAATGGCGTATTGGACGCCGGGCACGCCGTTGATGCGGCCGGCAACCTGCGCATAGTCCTCCAGCGGCATGTCGAGCGGCTGCACGATCAGATGGCCGTTGACGCCGAGGATGCGCGTTAGGAGCTCGGCGCGAAACCCGTTCATGACAGCCATCACGACGATCAGCGTGGCGACGCCCAGCATGATGCCGAGGAAGGAGATCGAGGCGATGACGGAGATCACCGTCTCCTTGCGGCGCGAGCGCAGATAACGCCACGCGACCATGCGTTCGAACACGGAAAAAGGTCCGGCGGCCGGGGGTTTCGCTGCTGCCGCTTCGCTCATGTGGCAAAACCGAAGCGTTTCTTCACCTCCTCGATCGGCAGCGTCTCACGCTCGCCGGTCCTACGATTCTTGATCTCGACCTCGCCGGCCGCCACGCCGCGCGGCCCGACGATCACTTGCCACGGCAGGCCGATCAGGTCGGCGGTGGCGAACTTGCCGCCTGGCCGCTGGTCGGTGTCGTCGTAGAGCACGTCCTTGCCGACGGCGACAAACGCCGCATGGAGTTCGTCGCAGACGCGGTCGCAGTCGGCGTCGCCGGCTTTCATGTTGATCAGGCCGATGTCGAAAGGCGCCACCGCCTCCGGCCAGATGATGCCGTTGTCGTCATGGCTAGCCTCGATGATCGCCGCGACTAGCCGCGTCGGGCCGATGCCGTAGGAACCCCCGGAAACAAAATGATCCTTGCCGTCGGGCCCGGTCACCTTGGCGCCCATCGGTTTCGAATATTTGTCGCCGAAATGGAAGATGTGGCCGACCTCGATGCCGCGGGCCGAGACCCGGTCGCTCGTCGCAACCTTCTCCCACGCCGCCTCGTCGTGCATCTCGTCAGTCGCGGCATAGGGCGTCGTCCATTCCTTGACGATGTCGCCGATCTCGGCATCGTTGGAGAAGTCGGTGTCCGCCCCCGGCACATCAAGCGCGAGGTAATCGCGATGGCAATAGACCTGGCTCTCGCCGGTGTCGGCCAGGATGATGAATTCGTGGCTGAGGTCGCCGCCGATCGGCCCGGTGTCGGCACGCATCGGGATTGCCTGCAGCCCCATGCGCGTGAACGTCCTGAGATAGGACACGAACATCCTGTTATAGGCCGCCTTGGCGCCTTCGAAATCGAGATCGAAGGAATAGGCGTCCTTCATCAGGAACTCGCGCGAACGCATGACGCCGAAGCGCGGCCGCACCTCGTCGCGGAATTTCCACTGGATGTGATAGAGATTGAGCGGCAGATCCTTATAGGACTTCACATAGGCGCGGAAAATCTCGGTGACCACCTCCTCGTTGGTCGGTCCATAGAGCATGTCCCGGTCTTGCCGGTCCTTGATGCGCAGCATCTCCTTGCCGTAGTCGTCATAGCGGCCGCTTTCGCGCCACAGCTCGGCGGACTGGATGGTCGGCATCAGGATCTCGAGCGCGCCGGCGCGGTCCTGCTCCTCGCGAATGATGCGGCAGACCTTGTCCAGCACCCTTTTGCCGAGCGGCAGCCACGAAAAACTGCCTTGCCCCTGCTGGCGGATCATGCCGGCGCGCAGCATCAGCCGGTGCGAGACGATTTCGGCCTCGCGCGGATTTTCTTTGAGGATAGGCAGGAAATAGCGCGACAAACGCATGGACTGGTCCGTGAGAGAGAGGATTGCCGCACCGGAATCGGCGCAGCGCAGGCTTGCTTGCCCCGGCTTCATAGCCATTTCATGACGGAATGGAAACCCGCCCCTCGGGACGCCGCAAAGGGTCCGCAGTGCCTCATCCGCCTTGCTGGTCGTTTCGCAAGCAACGCCTGCCATACTATTGTGCACTGCAGCACGAGATTGCTTATTTCCAGGCAAAATTCTGCGTGACATTTTCACCCGCCTTGGTCTAATGTGCCCCGATAACCGAGAGGGCGGAAAGAAATCTGCCCTCCTACGCGGTCAAAGTCTTGGGAGGATGCGATCTAGGCGCGGTTATTCGCTGCCGCCGGACACCGGAAACAGATCGGACGCGTTTAAATTGCAAGGCCTCGTGCCTTGCATTTTTTTTGTGCAATCATTTGGTTAGCACGACAAATTGATAAACCACTTTACCTAGCGTCAGCACAGCGGGTTCGGAACCGGATTGGTGCTCGCATGCAAGATGTGGCCAGCCGTCCCGGCGGTCTAATTTTCGGGTCTCTGGCTGAAATCCGGTACGATATGCGGGATGTCGTCGATGCCGAGGCCGAGCCCCCTCGTAATGCCATAGAAGATGCCAAGAAGAACCATCGTGACGATCGTAGTCCGCAGCACGGCGCGCAGCATATGCGGTCCGCGCGGCGCGCTGGGTACCGTGCCCAGCGTCACGTCGTCATCCTCGTCCTGCGTCCTCAGACTGAACGGCAGGATGGCGAACAGCACTACCCACCATGTGATGAAGAACAGGGCGAGAAACGAAACCCAGCTCATGCTTGCTCCAGTTCGACCAGCGTGCCGAAGAAATCCTTGGGATGCAGGAACAGCACCGGCTTGCCATGCGCGCCGATCTTCGGATCGGCGTCGCCAAGGACGCGGGCGCCGCTGGCCTTGAGGTGATCACGCGCGGCAAGAATGTCGTCGACCTCGTAGCAGACATGATGCATGCCCCCCGAGGGGTTCTTCTCGAGGAATGCCGCGATCGGCGAATCCTCGCCGAGCGGCTCCAGCAATTCGATCTTGGTGTTGCCGACATCGACGAACACCACCGTCACGCCATGCTCCGGCAGCGCCTGTGGCGCGCTCACCCGAGCGCCGAGCGTATCGCGATAGGCCGCTGTCGCCGCGGCCAGATCCGGCACGGCAAGCGCGACATGGTTCAGGCGTCCGAGCATAGGTTTTCCTCAGGGCAGTAAGGCAATAGGGCAGCATGGGAGTAGGGAAAAACTACTTTCTCCCCCTACTGCCGTACTGCCCTACTCCCCTATTCCCTTACCTTGTGACGAACACCGTCACCAGCGGCTTCTTGCCCCAGGCTTCATTGGCGGCGCCGCGGACGGCGCGGCGCACTGCCTCCTGCACGAGGTCGAGATCTCTTCGGCGCTGACGCGGGATGGAGTCCACGGCGCCGATTGCCGCATCGATCATCAGGTCTTCCAGGCTCTCGCCGCGGGCGTCGGCCTCGGCGACGCCGATCGCGACCAGATCGGGATCGCCGGCGAGCTCATATTTGTCGTCGAGCACGACATTGACCGCGACATGGCCGGCAAAGGACAGCTTGCGCCGGTCGCGAATGCCCATCGCCTGGTCAGTGCCGATCAGCCTGCCGTCCTTGTAGATGCGGCCGAACGGCACCTGGTCGATGATCGTCGCCGCACCGGGGTAGAGCCGCAGCATGTCGCCGTCGCGCACCTGCGCCACCTGGCCGATGCCCGACACCGACATCAGCGAGCCCTGCGCCACCAGATGCGCCGCCTCGCCATGCACCGGTACGCCGATCTGCGGGCGCACCCATTGATACATCTTGCGCAACTCGCTGCGGCGCGGATGGCCGGAGACATGCACCAGCGCATCGCCGTCCTCGATGATCTTGATGCCGAGATCGATCAGGCGGTTCTTGATCTCGAGGATGCCCTTCTCGTTGCCGGGAATGGTGCGCGAGGAAAACACCACCGTGTCGCCTGCCGTCAGCGACACCGATTTCATCTCCTCGCGCGACAGTTTTGCCAAGGCCGCAAGCGGCTCGCCCTGGCTGCCGGTGCAGATGATGACGAGGTTTTCGCGCGGGATGAAGCCAAAGTCCTCCTCGGCGATGAATTCGGGCAGCCCATCCATATAGCCGAGCTCGCCGGCAACATCGATGACGCGCTTCAGCGAGCGGCCGAGCACCAGGCACTGGCGGCCGGCATCGCGTGCCGCCTTGGCGATGGAGACGATGCGCCCGACATTGGAGGAAAAAGTGGTGACCGCGACACGGCCCTTGGCGCTCTGGATGACGCCCTTGAGGCCCTCGCCCACCGCCACTTCCGACGGCGACTCCCCTTCCCGCAGCGCATTTGTGGAATCGCAGATCAGCGCCAGCACGCCCTTGTCGCCATAGGCGCGGAAGCGGGCCTCGTCGGTCATCGGCCCGATCGTCGGCGCCGGATCGATCTTCCAGTCGCCGGTGTGGATGACGGTGCCGGCCGGCGAGGTGATCGCCAGCGACATCGGTTCGGGGATCGAATGCGCGACCGGGATGGCCTCGATCTCGAACGGGCCGACGCTGAATTTTTCGCCGGCGCGGTAGATCGTCACCGGGATTTTCGGTGCACCCTGCTCGCCCTGCCGCTTGGCTTCCAGCAATCCGGCGCCGAACGGCGTCATCCAGACCGGCGCCTTGAGCTTCGGCCATGTGTCGAGCAGCGCGCCGTAATGGTCCTCATGCGCGTGCGTGATGACGATGCCGCGCAGGTTGGCGATATTCTCCTCGATGAAGCGCGTGTCGGGCAGCACCAGGTCGACGCCAGGCAGGCTGGCATCGGGAAAGGTGACACCGACATCGACGACGATCCATTCGCGCGCATTGGCCGGGCCGTAGCCATAGAGGGCGAAGTTCATGCCGATCTCGCCGACGCCGCCGAGCGGCACGAAGACAAGTTCGGCGTTTTCCGCTGTCGCCATGATCTTTCCTTTCCTGGCCGGTCAAGCCAAGCCCTTCCAAACGGGGCCTGTCAAACCTGACCCGTCAAAAACTGGGCCGACGCGACTGCACCGAAATGCACATCGCCGGCGGCGATCGTCAGAACCGAACCCTTATCGTCGCGGATCACGAAACGGCAGTCCTCGTCAATGGTCTCGAACGTGCCGCGCACCACATTACCGTCAATTCTGACAGCAACCTGCCCGCCAAGCCCTGCCGCGCGCGCCAGCCAGCGCCGCCTGACGGCGGAAAGCCCGCGCCCATCATTCCACAGCCGCGCATTCTCGCTCCAGGCATCCGACAGCGCCAGAAACAACGTCTCGGCATCGCAAGCAGCGCCCAGCGCGCTGAGCGATGTCGCCGGATAAGGCAAATCCTCAGGATAAGCCACAACATTGACACCGATGCCCACCGCCACCGCGAAGCGATCGCCTTCGAGTATCGCCGATTCCAGCAGGATGCCAGCTAGCTTGGCGCCGGAGGCGAGCACATCGTTTGGCCATTTCAGCTCGAAACGGTTTCTTCCATCGCTGCCGCCGTCGAGGCCGATTGCGATCCGGCCCTTCGGCACGACGGCGTCGAGCGCATCGGCCAGCGCCAGGCCGGCGACGAAGCCGAGCGTCGCGGCCAAGCGAAGTTCGGCATTGGTGACGACCAGCAGCGTCGCCGCCAGATTGCCCTCGGGCGTCGCCCAGACCCGGCCTCGCCGGCCACGCCCGCTTTCCTGTTTTTTTGAAACGACCCAGAGCTTGCCCGGATCCCCCGCCCGCGCATGGTCCAGCGCCAGCGCATTGGTGGAGCCGACCGTGTCGTGTGCCTCGAGCCGGAACCCTTCCGAGGCCGCCGTTGGAGCCAGCCGAAATGCCATCCCGTCAGAAAAATGTCTTGGCGGCGGCTTCGGCATAGGTGCCGATCGGCCCGCCGATCAGCACGTAGAACAGCACGAAGGCGCCGCAGACGCCGAGCACGACGCGAAGCTCGGTCGCCATCGGCACGAAGCCGCCGACCGGTTCGTCGAACCACATGATCTTGATGATGCGCAGATAATAATAGGCGCCCACCACCGAGGCCAGCACGCCGATGATCGCCAGCGCGTAGAGGTTGGCGTTGATGGCGGCGAGGAACACGTACCACTTCCCCCAGAAGCCGGCGAGCGGCGGGATGCCGGCCAGCGAGAACATCAGGATGGTCAGGATCGTCGCCATGATCGGATTGGTCGACGACAGGCCGGCGAGATCGCTGATCTGCTCGACATTGCCCTCCTTGCGCCGCATGGCGAGGATGAAGGCGAAGGTGCCGAGCGTCATCACCAGATAGATCAGCATGTAGATAGCAACGCCGCGCACGCCGGCCTGGCTGTTGGCGGCGAGGCCGACCAGCGCGTAGCCCATATGGCCGATGGAGGAATAGGCCATCAGCCGCTTGATGTTGGTCTGACCGATAGCCGCGAAGGCGCCGAGCACCATCGAGGCGATCGAGATGAAGACGATGATCTGCTGCCAGTCGGCGGCGATCGGCTTGAACGCGCCCATGGTGACGCGCACGATCAGCGCCATCGCCGCCATTTTCGGCGCCGCAGCGAGGAAGGCCGTCACCGGCGTCGGCGCGCCTTCATAGACGTCGGGCGTCCACATGTGGAACGGCACCGCCGATATCTTGAAGGCGAGACCGGCCAGCACAAAGACCAGGCCGAAGACGAGTCCAAGCTGCCGCTCGCCGCCGCCCAGCGCCGTGGCGATTTCCTGGAACCCGGTGTTGCCGGTGTAGCCGTAGACGAGACTGATGCCGTAAAGCAGCATGCCCGACGACAGCGCGCCGAGGACAAAATATTTCAAACCCGCCTCGGTCGAGCGCAGATTGTCCCGGTTGATCGCCGCCAGCACATAGATCGCCAACGACTGCAGTTCGAGGCCGAGATAAAGCCCGATCATGCCGTTGGCCGAGATCATCAGCATCATGCCGAGCGTGCACAGCAGGATCAGCACCGGATATTCGAACTTATCGAAATGCTCCGCCTTGGCGAAGCGCATCGACATGACCAGCGTCACCGCCGACCCGGTCAGCGCCAGCACCTTCATGAAACGGGCGAAGGGATCCTGGACGAAGGCTTCGCCGTAAGCGTTGCCCTGCCCGGTGGAAACGATCGTCCAGACGCCAGCAACCACCAGGAAGGCGACGGCAAGGCCGCTCACCGTGGTGGTGGTGTTGGCGCGCGAATAGGCGCCGAGCATCAGCAGCGCCAGGGCGCCGACTGCGAGGATCAGCTCTGGTGTCGACAGCGACAGGCTGGAGAGAAGGTCCGGCGTCATGGTTCGCAAACCTCTCAGTCAGTTCGCCGCTGCGGTCTGCGCGGTGTCGATGGATGCGGTGACATTGGTAACGAGCGCCTTGACCGATTCGGCCGTCGCGTCGAAGACCGGCGCCGGGTAGACGCCGAAGAAGATGACCAGCGCGGCCAGCGGATAGATGATCACCTTCTCGCGCGCCGACAGGTCGAGCAGGCCTTTCAGGCTGTCCTTGGTCAGCGCGCCGAAGATCACCCGGCGATAGAGCCAGAGCGCATAGGCCGCCGACAGGATGACGCCGGTGGCGGCGAAGAACGCCACCCAGGTGTTGACCCGGAACACGCCGAGCATGGTCAGGAACTCGCCGACGAAGCCGCTGGTGCCTGGCAGGCCGACATTGGCCATGGTGAAGATCATGAACACGGTGGCGTATTTCGGCATGTTGTTGACCAGCCCGCCATAGGCGTCGATGTCGCGCGTGTGCATGCGGTCGTAGATGACGCCGACGCAGAGGAACAGCGCGCCGGAGACCAGGCCGTGCGACAGCATCTGGAAGATCGCCCCCTGGACGCCTTCCTGGTTCATCGCGAAGATGCCCATGGTGACGAAGCCCATATGGGCGACCGACGAATAGGCGATCAACTTCTTCATGTCCTCCTGCATCAGCGCCACCAGCGAGGTGTAGATGATGGCGACGACGGACAGCGCGAAGACCAGCGGCGCAAACATCTCCGAGGCGATCGGAAACATCGGCAGCGAGAAGCGCAGGAACCCATATCCGCCCATCTTGAGCAGGATCGCGGCCAGGATCACCGAACCGGCCGTCGGCGCCTCGACATGGGCGTCCGGCAGCCAGGTGTGCACCGGCCACATCGGCATCTTCACGGCAAAGGAGGCGAAGAAGGCGAGCCATAGCCAAGTCTGCATGGTGGCCGGGAAGTTGTGCGTCAGAAGCGTCGGGATGTCGGTGGTGCCGGACTGGAAGAACATCGCCATGATGGCGAGCAGCATCAGCACCGAGCCGGCCAGCGTATAGAGGAAGAACTTGAACGAGGCGTAGACGCGCCGCTTGCCGCCCCACACGCCGATGATGATGAACATCGGGATCAGGCCGGCTTCGAAGAAGACGTAGAACAGCACGATGTCGAGCGCGCAGAAGACGCCGATCATCAGCGTCTCCAGCAACAGGAAGGCGATCATGTAGGCCTTGACGCGCTTTTCGATCGCTTCCCACGAAGCCAGGATGCAGAGCGGCATCAGGAAGGTGGTCAGGATGACGAACAGCATGGAGATGCCGTCGACGCCCATATGGTAGGAGATGCCGGAATCAAGCCAGGCAAACTTCTCGACGAACTGGAAGCCAGGCTCCGAATTGTCGAAGCCGGTCCAGATGAACAGCGAGATGATGAAGGTGATGCTCGTCGTCCACAACGCGATGGCGCGGATATTGCGGCGAGCATTCTCGCTGTCGTCATTGATCAGCAGAATGAACAGCACACCAACCAGCGGCAGGAAGGTGACCAGCGAGAGGATCGGCCAGGCGGTCATCAGAGCATCATCCAGGTGACGAGTGCGGCAACGCCGATCAGCATGGCGAAGGCGTAGTGATAGAGGTAGCCGGTCTGCAGCTTGACGACCCGGTTGGTGACGTCGACGACGCGCGCCGAAACGCCGTCCGGACCGAGCCCATCGATGACGGTGCCGTCACCGGTCTTCCACAGGAAGTGGCCGAGGCGTTTTGCCGGCCGCACGAACAGGAGGTCGTAGAGTTCGTCGAAATACCACTTGTTGAGCAGGAAGGCGTAGAGCCCGCGATGCTGCGCCGCCAGGTTCTTCGGCATTTCCGGCGCGCGAATGTAGAATTGCCAGGCAATCGCAAAGCCGATCAGCATGGCGATGAACGGCGCCAGCTTCACCCACAACGGCACTTCGTGGATGTCGTGCAGGATGTGGTTTTCCGGCAGCGTGAACAGCGACGCCTTCCAGAACTCGGCATAGCCCTCGCCGATGAAAGCGCCATGGAAGATCACGCCGGCGAACAGCGAGCCCGCCGCCAGGATGAACAGCGGCACCAGCATGACTGGCGGCGATTCATGGACATGGTGCATCACCTCGTGGCTCGCCCGCGGCTTGCCGTGGAAGGTCATGAAGATCAGCCGCCAGGAATAGAAGCTGGTGAAGCAGGCGGCGACGACCAACAGCACGAAGGCAAGGCCGGCGACCGGATTGTGCGCGGCAAAGGCGCTTTCGATGATCGCGTCCTTGGAGAAGAAGCCGGCGGTGCCGATGACCGTCACTGGAATTCCGACGCCGGTCAGCGCCAGCGTGCCGATCACCATCATCCAGTAGGTCTTTGGAATGAGCGTCCGCAGGCCACCCATCTTGCGCATGTCCTGCTCGTCGGAGACGGCGTGGATCACCGAGCCCGAGCCGAGGAACAGCAGCGCCTTGAAGAAGGCATGCGTGAACAGATGGAAGATCGCCGCGCCATAGGCGCCGACGCCGAGCGCCACGAACATGTAGCCGAGCTGCGAGCAGGTCGAATAGGCGATGACGCGCTTGATGTCGTTCTGGACGAGGCCGACGGTCGCCGCGAAGAATGCGGTAAAGGCACCGATGAAGGTGACCACGATCAGCGCCGAATGTGACAGTTCGAACAGCGGCGACAGCCGCGCCAGCATGAACACGCCGGCCGTCACCATGGTGGCGGCATGGATGAGCGCCGAGACTGGCGTCGGGCCTTCCATGGCATCCGGCAGCCAAGTGTGCAGCGGCACCTGTGCCGACTTGCCCATGGCGCCCATGAACAACAGCAGGCAGACGACGGTCATCGCCGACTGCTTGTCGAGCGCATAGCCGAGGAAGGTCAATACGGCCGCACCTTGCGGCGCGCCTTCAGCCGGAATGAACGTCGCCGCATTGGCAAAGATGGTGCCGAGATTGACCGAGCCGAACAGCACGAACACACCGAAGATGCCGAGCGCGAAGCCGAAATCGCCGACACGGTTGACGACGAAGGCCTTGATCGCGGCGGCATTGGCCGATGGCTTCTTGTACCAGAAGCCGATCAAGAGATAGGAGGCGAGGCCGACGCCTTCCCAGCCGAAGTACATCTGCACGAGGTTGTCGGCCGTCACCAGCATCAGCATGGCAAAGGTGAACAATGACAGATAGGCGAAGAAACGCGGCCGGTCCGGGTCGTGATGCATGTAGCCGATCGAGTAGATGTGGACCAGCGACGACACCGTGTTGACCACGACCAGCATCACCACCGTCAGCGTATCGATGCGCAGCGCCCAAGCGGCCTCTAACCCGCCCGACTGGATCCAGCGCAGCACCGGCACGGTGAACACCTCGCCTTCGCCGAAGCCGACGGCGAAGAAGGCGACCCACGACAGCACGGCTGATATCACCAGGAAGCCGGAGGTGATGTATTCGGACGCCTTGGCACCGAGCGACGTGCCGAACAGGCCGACGATCAGGAAGCCGAGCAGCGGAAGGAAGACGATGGCCTGATACATGGTGGTTTCCGTCAACCCTTCATCATGTTCACGTCTTCGACCGCGATCGAACCGCGGTTGCGGAAGAAGACGACGAGAATGGCGAGGCCGATCGCCGCTTCAGCCGCTGCGACCGTCAGCACGAACATCGCGAACACCTGTCCGACGAGATCGCCGAGTGCTGCCGAGAAGGCGACGAAATTGATGTTGACCGCGAGCAGGATCAGCTCGATCGACATCAGGATGACGATGATGTTCCTGCGGTTCAGGAAAATGCCGAACACGCCGAGCGTGAACAGGATCGCCGATACGGTCAGATAGTGTGCGATGCCGACAACCATCTCAGATTCCTTCGCCCGTCTTGACCTTGCGGATTTCCATTCCCGTTGCCGGCGTGCGGCCGACCTGGGCGGCGATTGACTGCCGCTTAATGCCCGGCTTGTGGCGCAGCGTCAGCACGATGGCGCCGATCATGGCGACCAGCAGCACAAGGCCCGCAATCTGGAAATAGTAGAGGTAGTCGGTATAGAGGATGTCGCCGAGTGCTGCGGTGTTCGAGCGCGCGGCAAGGTCCGGAATGGGCTTCGAAACCGTCGCCGCCAGTTGCGGCGCGAACGTATAGCCGCCGAGCACGATGATCAGCTCAGCCGCCAGGATCAGCCCGACCAGCGCGCCGATCGGCGCATATTGCAGGGCGCCTTCCTTCATTTCGGCGAAATCGACGTCGAGCATCATGACGACGAACAGGAACAGCACCATGACCGCGCCGACATAGACGACGAGCAGGATCATCGCCAGGAACTCGGCGCCGGTCAGCATGAACAGGCCGGCGGCATTGAAGAAGGTCAGGATCAGGAACAGCACCGAATGCACGGGATTGCGCGCCGAAATGACCATGAACGCCGACGCCACCGCGAAAAAGGCGAAGAGGTAGAAAAAGGCCGCCTCTAGTCCATTCAGCATGGGTTCCCCCGGGGTTCCTGTCGGACCGGCTTTCGCACTGTCCGTTGTGTGCTTCGTTCCGCCTCCGGTGCCGAAGCCGTGTGTTCCTTAAACGAGGCCCTTCGCCTCGTCCATGCGTCAAATGTCAGCGGTACGGCGCATCCAGCGAGATGTTGCGCGCCAGTTCGCGCTCCCAGCGGTCGCCATTGGCCAGCAGCTTGTCCTTGTCGTAATAAAGTTCCTCGCGCGTCTCGGTCGCGAACTCGAAATTCGGCCCCTCGACGATGGCGTCGACCGGGCAGGCCTCCTGGCAGAAGCCGCAATAGATGCACTTCACCATATCGATATCGTAGCGCACGGTGCGGCGCGTGCCGTCGTTGCGGCGCGGGCCGGCCTCGATGGTGATGGCCTGCGCCGGGCAGATCGCCTCGCACAGTTTGCAGGCGATGCAGCGTTCCTCGCCGTTCGGATAGCGGCGCAGTGCATGCTCGCCGCGAAAGCGCGGGCTGGTCGGCCCCTTCTCGTGCGGATAGTTGATCGTTTCCTTCGGCGCGAAGAACTGGCGCATCGACAGGAAGAAAGCGCTGACGAAGTCCTGCAGGAGCAGCGATTTTGCGGCTTGGGCTAGAGCAGACATCACGCAAACCCCGTGATCTTGAGGAACGCGGCGACAATCACCACCATCGCCAGCGAGATCGGCAGGAAGACCTTCCAGCCGAGCCGCATCAACTGGTCGTAGCGGTAGCGCGGCACGAAGGCCTTCACCATCGAGATCATGAAGAACACCAGGCAGACCTTGAGGACGAACCAGATCAGGCCCGGCACCCAGGTGAAGGGAGCGAAGTCGAAGGGCGGCAGCCAGCCGCCGAGGAACAGGATGGTGGCCAGCGCGCACATCAGCACGATGGCGACATATTCGCCGAGGAAGAACAGCAGGAACGGCGTCGACGAATACTCGACCATATGGCCGGCGACGAGTTCCGATTCGGCTTCCACAAGGTCGAAAGGCGGGCGGTTCGTCTCGGCCAGCGCCGAGATGAAGAAGATGACGAACATCGGGAACAGCGACAGCCAATGCCAGTCGAGGAAGGTGTTGGGCAGGCCAACCCGCGTGCCCAGCCCATCCTGCTGCGACAGCACGATGTCGGAGAGGTTGAGCGAGCCGACGCAAAGCAGCACGGTGACGATGACGAAACCGATCGAGACTTCGTAGGACACCATTTGCGCCGCCGAGCGCAGCGCGCCGAGGAACGGATATTTCGAGTTGGACGCCCAGCCGCCCATGATTACGCCATAGACCTCGAGCGAGGAGATGGCGAAGACATAAAGGATGCCGACATTGACGTTGGCGATCGCCCAGCCCTCATTGACCGGGATCACCGCCCAGGCCGAGATCGCCAGCACCGCCGAAACCAGCGGCGCCAGCAGAAAAACGCCCTTGTTGGCGCCGGACGGAATCACCGGCTCCTTGAACACGAACTTCAGAAGGTCGGCGAAAGCCTGCAGCGTGCCCCATGGGCCGACCACATTGGGGCCGCGGCGCAATTGCACCGCTGCCCAGATCTTGCGATCCGCGTACAGGATGTAGGCGACGAAGATCAACAGCACGACGATCAGCACGACTGACTTCAGCACGATGAGCAGCGCCGGCAGCACGTAAAAGGAGAAGAAGGTGTCCATGCTTATTCCGCCGCCTGCCTGAAGCCGTTTTTCGCCAGCGCCGAGCATTCCGCCATCACCGCGGAAGCCCGCGCGATCGGGTTGGTCAGGTAGAAATCCTTGACCGGCGAGGTGAAGGTGCCCTTGTTAAGCCGCCCGCCGAGCTTCGCCAGCCTGGCGACATCGTCAGCGTTGCCGGCCGCGACCTGGTCGATGCGGGCAAGATGCGGGTATTCGCCAAAGAGTTTTGCGCGAAGCTGCGGCAGTGAATCGAACGACAGCTTCTTGCCCAGCACATCCGACAGCGCCCGCAGGATCGCCCAGTCCTCGCGCGCATCGCCCGGCGCGAAGCCGGCACGGTTGGTCTGCTGCACGCGGCCCTCGGTGTTGACGTAGGTGCCCGACTTTTCGGTATAGGCGGCGCCCGGCAGGATGACGTCGGCGCGGTGCGCGCCGTGGTCGCCATGCGTGCCGATATAGACGACGAAGGCGCCGCCGGTCTTGGCCATGTCGATCTCATCGGCGCCGAGCAGGAACAGCACGTCCATGTCGCCCAGCATGCCGGCGACGTTCTTGCCGCCCTCGCCCGGCACGAAGCCGACATCGAGACCGCCGACACGCCCGGCCGCAGTGTGCAGCACGGCAAAGCCGTTCCAGTCGGCTCTCGCGGCATTGACGGCCAGGCTAAGCTTCGCCGCCTGGCCGAGCACGGCCGCGCCGTCGGAGCGCGACAGCGCGCCCTGACCGACGATAACAAGCGGATGCGTCGCCTTCTTCAGCACCTGGAAGAACTTGCCATTGCCGTCAGCCAGATCCTTCAGCGATTCCGTTCCGGCGCCGAGCTGCTCATAGTCATAGCGCGTATCGCCGACATCACCGATGACGCCGACCGGCAGGTTGCCGACCCGCCAGCGCTTGCGGATGCGGGCGTTGAGCAAGGACGCCTCGAAGCGCGGATTGGCGCCGATGATCAGCACCGCGTCGGCCTGCTCGATCCCCTCGATGGTCGGGTTGAAGATATAGCTTGCCCGGCCGAGCGATGGATCGAGCGCGGCGCCATCCTGACGGCAGTCGGTGTTCTTCGAGCCGAGCGACGCCATCAGCAGCTTCAGCGCATAGATCTCCTCGACGGCGGCAAGATCGCCTGATATGGCGCCGATCTTGTCGGGTGCGCTACTCGACACCGCTTCCTTGATCGCGGAGAAAGCCTCGGCCCAGCTTGCCGGGGCCAGCTTGCCGTTCTTGCGGACGTATGGCCGGTCGAGGCGCTGGGTGCGCAAGCCGTCCCAGATGAAGCGGGTCTTATCGGAAATCCACTCCTCGTTCACCGCCTCGTTGGTACGCGGCAGGATGCGCATTACCTCGCGGCCCCGGCTATCGACGCGGATCGCCGAGCCAACGGCGTCCATCACGTCGATGGATTCGGTCTTGGTCAGTTCCCACGGCCGCGCCTGGAAGGCGTAGGGTTTGGAGGTCAGCGCACCGACCGGGCAAAGGTCGATGACGTTACCCTGCAGTTCCGAGGTCATCGCGCTTTCGAGATAGGTGGTGATCTCGGCGTCCTCGCCGCGGCCGATCAGGCCGAGCTCTGAAATGCCGGCGATTTCGGTGGTGAAGCGGACGCAGCGCGTGCAATGGATGCAGCGGTTCATGATCGTCTTGACCAGCGGCCCGATATACTTGTCTTCGACCGCCCGCTTGTTCTCGTGATAGCGCGAGGAATCGACGCCGAACGCCATCGCCTGGTCCTGTAGGTCGCACTCGCCGCCCTGGTCGCAGATCGGGCAGTCCAGCGGATGGTTGATCAGCAGGAATTCCATCACGCCTTCCCGGGCCTTCTTGACCATCGGCGTGTTGGTGAAGATTTCCGGCGTTTCGCCATTCGGTCCGGGGCGCAGGTCGCGCACGCCCATGGCGCAGGACGCCTGCGGCTTGGGCGGCCCGCCCTTCACCTCGATCAAGCACATGCGGCAATTGCCGGCGATCGACAGACGCTCATGGAAGCAGAAGCGCGGCACTTCCGCGCCGGCGTCCTCGGCTGCCTGCAGCAGCGTGTAGTGGTCGGGTACAGTAATCTCTTTCCCGTCGACCTTGAGCTTTGCCATTTCGTCTCAAACCCCTGCGGACATTCCGCAATCTTTCTTTCCGGGCGCAGCCGAAACCGCGCCCGGCATTGAATTCAACGTTTGGCCGCGGCCAGCACCGCCGCCTGGCCAAGCCAGTCGTCACGACCGATGCGGCCCTTGAACGACAGATAATCGTCGACCCAGGCGATCTCTTCCGGCGTCCATGCCGCGATTTGGCCGTAAGTCCAGATGCCCAAGCCGTTCAGCACCTCTTCCAGCTTCGGCCCGATGCCCGATATCGCCTTGAGGTCGGCCGGATTTTCCGGGCGATCCATGGCCTTGGGCTGCTTGAAATCCTCGGGCATCAACCCGGCCGGGGCGGCAGCCGCATCCACCACGCTCGGTGCATCATCCATGCTGTTCGCCGCTATGTCATTCACGTCCCTGGCGAAGGACTTCGCCTCGGCGATCAAGGTTTTCGTCGCCGCCCGCGCCTTGGTCGAGGAGCTTGTCCCTGTTTCCGAAAAGCGTTCGATCCTGGCATCGAAATCGTCGACCATCGGCTGGAAGAGCCGCTGCGAGGCCTCGGCGGCGCCCGAGAGCACGCCCATCCACACCCCAAAGGCATGATTGGCAAGCCCGATACCGAGCGCCGACATCGCTGCCGCACCCGCGACAGGGTGCGCCAGAAGATTGACGGCGCTGGCCATCTCCTTCGGCATCAGCCTGGTCAGGTCCTGGTTCATCTTCTCGAACGGGTCCAAATCTGGCATCAAATAATCGGGTCTCGAATGCAGCGACATAGGTGGTCTCCTGGTCGTTTCTTCCGTATGCCTCGGCCTGTTTCCTCAAATCGGGCGTTTGCCCGTATTTCAAATCGGGCACTCGCCCGCATTCCAATCGGGCACTCGCCCGTATTTCGAATTCGTCTCTATTCCGCAGCCACCATCACCGGCTCCGCCCGGTGCGCATTGCGCGAAAACTCGTCGATACGCCGCTCCACCTCGCCGCGGAAATGCCGGATCAGGCCCTGGATCGGCCATGCCGCAGCGTCGCCAAGCGCGCAGATCGTGTGGCCTTCGACCTGTTTGGTCACGTCGAGCAGCATGTCGATCTCACGCTTCTGCGCCTCGCCACGCACCAGCCGCTCCATCACCCGCCACATCCAGCCGGTGCCTTCGCGGCACGGCGTGCACTGGCCGCAGCTCTCGTGCTTGTAGAAGTAGGAAAGCCGGGCAATCGCCTTCACGATGTCGGTCGATTTGTCCATGACGATGACAGCCGCCGTGCCGAGGCCCGATTTCAGGTCGCGCAGCGCATCGAAATCCATCGGTGCGTCGATGATCTGCTCCGCCGGCACCAGCGGCACCGAAGCGCCGCCCGGAATGACCGCCAGCAGATTGTCCCAGCCGCCGCGAATGCCGCCGCAATGCGTCTCGATCAGTTCGCGGAACGGGATCGACATCGCTTCTTCGACGGTGCACGGATTGTTGACGTGGCCGGAGATGCAGAACAGCTTGGTGCCGACATTGTTGGGCCGGCCGATGGACGAGAACCAGGCAGCGCCGCGGCGCAAAATGGTCGGCGCAACAGCGATCGACTCGACATTGTTGACCGTCGTCGGGCAGCCATAGAGGCCGACATTGGCCGGAAATGGCGGCTTCAGCCGCGGCTGGCCCTTCTTGCCTTCGAGGCTTTCGAGCAGCGCCGTTTCCTCGCCGCAGATATAGGCGCCAGCGCCATGGTGCATGTAGATGTCGAAATCATAGCCGGACGTGTTGTTCTTGCCGATCAGCTTGGCCTCATAGGCCTCGTCGATGGCGCGCTGCAGCGCCTCGCGCTCGCGGATGAATTCTCCGCGCACATAGATGTAGGCGGCGACCGCGCCCATGGCGAAGCCGGCGATCAGGCAGCCCTCGACCAGCGTGTGCGGGTCGTGGCGCAATATGTCGCGGTCCTTGCAGGTGCCGGGCTCGGATTCGTCGGCATTGACGACCAGATAGCTCGGCCGGCCGTCGCTCTGCTTGGGCATGAACGACCATTTCAGCCCGGTCGGGAAGCCGGCGCCGCCGCGGCCGCGCAAGCCTGAAGCCTTCATCTCGTTGACGATCCAGTCGCGCCCCTTGGCGATGATGCCGGGCGTGTTGTCCCAGGCGCCGCGCGCCATCGCGCCGGCCAGCGACTTGTCGAAGCGGCCGTAGATGTTGTTGAAGATGCGGTCTCTGTCCTGAAGCATTGTTCGTTCCTCAGACCGGCTTCTTGCCGAAGACGCGGATATATTCGGCGATCCCGCCCTTGGCGAGCGCCTTGGCCTGCTTGACCCAGTCTTCGCGCTCGATGCGGCCGTGGAAGCTGAGATAGCCGTCGACCCACTCGCGCTCGGCCTTCTTCCAGGACGCGACTTGCGCATAAGTGAAAATGCCAAGCGAATGCAGGACGCCTTCGGTTCTCGGGCCGACCCCCGAGATCAGCTTGAGATCGTCGACCAGTGCCGGCCTTGCGATGCCGGCCGGACGGTTCTTGTCCTCGAGCGAAGGCTTGGCATTGGTCGTCTTCGCGGCGGCCGTCTTACCGGCAGCGCCGAGCTGCGTGCCCTTGGCTTCCGGCGCCTTGAAAGCGGCCGCTGGTTCAGCCTTTGTGATGGGACCGCTGCGCTGTTTCAAAACCTTTTCGACTTCCGGCGCGGCCTTGTTGGCATTGGCGGCCGAATGCCGCGGTGCTCTGACGCTCGCCGCCTTTTCCGTCTCTGGTGCGACCTTTGCCGGAGAAGGCGTCTCCAGCGCCGGGCTGGTTTCGGGCGCATCGGTCTTCGGCTTGCTGGCTTTCGACGGCGCAACGGGGGCAGCAGGTGCCTGTACGGCCGGAGCCGCCGGCGTCGCGACAATTGCCGCTGGTGCTGCCTCCCTGGCGGCCTTGGCGGCTGCCTTGGCTTCCCTGTCGCGGGTCGTCTTCAGGATCGCCTTTTCGCTCTTCAGTGTCGTCAGGCCGGTGATCGGCTCGGAGGTGATGCGGCCGTTCTGCGGCCCCGGCTTCACCGAGGCGCCCTTGCCGGCGTCATAGAGATCGATGATCTCGGCAAGCCGCTCCGGCGTCAGGTCCTCGAACGTGTCCTTGAAAATCATCACCATCGGCGCATTGACGCAGGCGCCGAGGCATTCCACCTCTTCCCACGACAGCGTGCCCTTGTCGTTGGTGTGGAACTGGTCGTGATGGATCTTCGAGCGGCATACATCCATCAGCGCTTCCGAGCCGCGCAGCATGCAGGGCGTGGTGCCGCAGACCTGGATATGCGCGCGGGTGCCGACCGGATTGAGCTGGTACTGGGTGTAGAAGGTCGCGACTTCGAGCCCCCTGATGTAGGGCATGCCGAGCATGTCGGAGATCGTCTCGATCGCCGCCTTGGTCACCCAGCCTTCCTGCTCCTGCGCCAGCATCAGCAAGGGGATGATCGCCGACTGCTCGCGGCCCTTGGGATACTTCTTGATCCATTGCTTCGCCGCTGCCGCATTCGCCCGGTTGAAGGCGAAGGCGGCTGGCTGGAGGCTGGCTTCTGCGAGACGGCGGACTGACATCTAGCGATCGACCTCACCAAACACGTATAGGTTCGTCATCTTGCTGCAGCCTCCTTACAAAGTTTCGCCGTACCGTCGAAACAGTGGAAAGTCGGCGAATTTGTCATGACAGGCGGGCAAACGCCGGACTTGCCAGTCAATCGAGCGACTAGCCGCACGAGCCCTGCTTTGCCGGAAGCGGCTGCTGATACTTCCGCCTTAGAGAAACTCGCGCCATCCGGCGCTGCGACGCTACACTCGCACGTATCTCTCTTAAAATAGAAAGCATCGACATCGGCAGATTCAGCTGTCGCACTTTCTTGCATGCCAAGCGTGACGTAGCTCAGCTTGAAGTGCTGCTTCACAAGGTCGGAAGCAACGATAGACGCCCCGCACTCGAATGCATATGCAGGGTGCATTGCGACAGCAATGAAGATTAACGTTGGGCTCAGAAGGCGAATCACCGATCGACCTCACCAAACACAATATCGAGGGAGCCGAGAACGGCGGTGACGTCGGCCAGCATGTGGCCACGGCACAAAAAGTCCATGGCTTGTAGATGCGCGAAGCCCGGCGCGCGCAGCTTGCAGCGGTAGGGCTTGTTGGTCCCGTCCGAGACGAGATAGACGCCGAACTCGCCCTTCGGCGCTTCGACCGCCGCATAGACCTCGCCCGCCGGCACGCGGTAGCCTTCGGTGTAGAGCTTGAAGTGATGGATCAGCGCTTCCATCGAGCGCTTCATCGCCGCGCGCTTCGGCGGCACCACCTTGCCGTCGAGGTTTGACACCGGCCCGCTGCCTTCCTTGCCAAGCAGCAGGTCGACGCACTGGCGCATGATTTTCGCCGACTGGCGCATCTCTTCCATGCGCACGAGGTAACGGTCGAAGCAGTCGCCGTTCTTGCCGATCGGAATGTCGAAATCCATCTCGGCATAGCATTCATAAGGCTGCGATTTGCGGAGGTCCCAGGCGACGCCGGAGCCGCGCACCATGACGCCCGAAAAGCCCCAGGCCCAGGCGTCGGCCAGGGAGACGGTACCGATGTCAACATTGCGCTGCTTGAAGATGCGGTTGCCGGTCAGCAGTGCGTCGAGGTCGTCGAGCGATTTCAGGAACGGGTCGATCCAGTTGCCGATATCCTCGACCAGCTGCTGCGGCAGGTCCTGATGGACGCCGCCGGGCCGGAAATAGGCCGCATGCATGCGCGATCCGCTGGCCCGCTCGTAGAACACCATCAGTTTTTCGCGCTCGACAAAACCCCAGAGAGGCGGCGTCAGCGCTCCGACATCCATCGCCTGCGTCGTCACATTGAGGATGTGCGACATGATGCGGCCGATCTCGCAATAGAGCACGCGGATCAGCTGGCCCCGCTTCGGCACCTCGATGCCGAGCAGCCGCTCTGCGGCCAGCGCAAAGGCATGCTCCTGGTTCATCGGCGCGCAATAGTCGAGCCGGTCGAGATAGGGCACGGCTTGCAGATAGGTTTTGGCTTCGATCAGCTTTTCGGTGCCGCGATGCAACAGCCCGATATGCGGATCGACGCGATCGACGACTTCGCCATCGAGTTCTAGAACCAACCGCAAAACACCATGGGCAGCAGGGTGCTGAGGCCCAAAGTTGATATTGAAGTTGCGGACGGAAGTTTCAGCCATTTTGGCGTCTCAATTCGTCTTGGCTTTTTCGTCGCCTGGAAGGACGTAATCCGTCCCCTCCCAAGGGCTGAGAAAATCGAAATTGCGGAATTCCTGCTTGAGCTCCACCGGCTCGTAGATGACCCGCTTGGCCTCGTCGTCGTAGCGCACCTCGACGAAACCGGTCAGCGGGAAATCCTTGCGCAGCGGATGACCCTCGAAGCCATAATCAGTCAGAATCCGCCGCAGGTCGGGATGGCCCGAAAACAGCACTCCATAGAGATCGTAGGTTTCGCGTTCGAACCAGTCGGCGCCGAGATAAACGCCGGTGATCGACGGCACCACCGTTTCCTCGTCGGCCTGGACCTTGATGCGGATGCGAATATTCTGCTTCGGCGACAGCAGATGATAGACGACATCGAAGCGCTTGGCCCGCGACGGGTAATCGGCGCCGCACACGTCGATGATCGAGATGAACTGGCAATTTTTATCGTCGCGCAGGAAGGTCACCACCTCGATCAGATCGTGCGGCTCGACCGAGATGGTGAGTTCGCTATAGGCAAACACCGCCTCGCCGATCCGGCCGCTCAGCTTCTCGCCGAGATAGGTCGAGAGTTCATTCAGGCTCATCATCCCGCTCACCGCTCGATCGTGCCGGTGCGGCGGATCTTCTTTTGCAACAGAAGGATGCCGTAGAGCAGCGCTTCCGCACTCGGCGGACAGCCGGGCACATAGATGTCGACGGGCACGACGCGATCGCAGCCGCGCACCACCGAATAGGAATAGTGATAGTAGCCGCCGCCATTGGCGCAGGAGCCCATCGAGATGACGTAGCGCGGCTCCGGCATCTGGTCGTAGACCTTGCGCAGCGCCGGCGCCATCTTGTTGGTCAGCGTACCGGCGACGATCATGATGTCGGACTGGCGCGGAGACGCGCGAGGAGCAACACCGAACCTCTCCGAGTCATAGCGCGGCATCGAGGTGTGGATCATTTCGACCGCGCAGCAGGCGAGACCGAAAGTCATGAACATCAGCGAGCCGCTGCGGGCCCAGGTGATCAGCGCCTCGGTTGAGGTGACGAGAAAACCCTTGTCGGCAAGCTCGTTGTTGATCTCGAGGAAGAAAGGATCATTCGCCCCCACCGGCTTTCCGGTGCTGGGGTCGAGAATGGCTTTTGGCTTCGGCGCGACGAGCGTGCCGGAATTGTCGCTCAATCCCATTCCAGCGCTCCTTTCTTCCATTCATAGGCAAATCCGATGGTCAGCACCGCCAAAAACACCATCATCGACCAGAAGCCGAGCATGCCGATCTGGCTGAAAGACACTGCCCACGGAAACAGGAAGGCCACCTCCAGATCGAAGATGATGAACAGGATCGACACCAGGTAGAAGCGGATATCGAACTTCATGCGGGCGTCGTCGAACGAGTTGAAGCCGCACTCATAGGCGGAAAGCTTTTCCGGATCTGGGTTGCGGTAGGCCACCAGGAAGGGTGCGGCAAGTAGCGCCAGGCCGACGACCAGCGCCACGCCGATGAACAGGACGATGGGCAGGTACGAACTCAACAATGCGTTCATGCTGCGGCTTTCCGTTGGCGGCCAATCCACTCTGATTACAGCACCGAACCCACTTGCGGAAGCGTGACAGTTTAACCACTGAACCGTTTTAGGGGGCTCTATGCTGCAACGCGGCGAGGGTTAGCGCAGCGCTTTCGGCGAAGCAAGTCAAACCTTGCTCAAAACACGGTGCTGGGCGGCATATCGGGATAAACTGGTCCGATCCGCTCCTGTTTGATTTCCTTCACTTTTTACTCCAGTTTTCTCTCCTGACATAGATGCCGCCAAAACCCTGCTAGCATGACGCGGAATCATTCGCCCCAACCTTGGTCGAAGGCCAACAGAGTGCCGTCTGCATGAAGGAAAAAATCTCGCTCGCCATGGCCCGGCGCACCGCGCTTGCCGCACAGGGGTTTGCCGATCCTCGCCCCAGCAGCACGCCCGATCGCCGCCATCTGGCCCGTGTGCTTGGCCGGACCGGCCTGCTGCAGATCGATTCCGTCAGTGCGGTGGTGCGTGCCCACTATATGCCGCTTTATTCACGGCTTGGCCCCTACCCGCTTGCCCTGCTCGACAACGCCGCCGTGACGCGCAAGCGCACGGTCTTCGAATATTGGGCGCACGAAGCCTCCTTTCTGCCGGTTGAAACCTATCCGCTGATGCGCTGGCGCATGGAGCGGGCCGAACGTGGCGAGGAAATGTATAACGGGCTGGCCAAATGGGGGCGCGAACGCACCACTTACATCGAAGACATTTACCGCGAGGTAGTGTCGCGCGGCCCAATCGCCGCGTCCGCCCTCGAAGGCCAGAAAGGCTCGGGCGGCTGGTGGGGCTGGAGCGACGCCAAGCACGCTTTCGAATGGCTGTTCTGGGCCGGCCGTATCACCACCGCGTCGCGTCGTGGCTTCGAGCGGCTTTATGATCTGCCGGAACGCGTACTGCCGCCGGCAATACTCGGCCTGCCAGTGCCCTCCCCTGAAAATGCGCATCGCGAATTGCTGCGCATCTCCGCCCGCGCCCACGGCGTTGCGACGGCGGGCGACCTGCGCGACTATTTCCGCCTCTCTCCCGCCGACATCAAGGGCCGCATTGAGGAACTGGTCGAGGCAGGCGACCTTTTGCCGGTTGGCGTCGAAGGCTGGGACAAGCCCGCCTATCTTCATAAGGACGCCCGTTTTCCGCGCAAGATCGAGGCGCGCGCCTTGCTTGCGCCGTTCGATCCGGTCGTCTTCGAGCGAGCGCGCACGGAAAGACTGTTCGACTTCCGCTATCGCATCGAGATCTACACCCCGGCCGAAAAACGCCAGTACGGCTATTATGTGCTGCCGTTCCTGCTCGGCGAAGGGATCGTGGCGCGCGTCGACCTCAAGGCCGACCGCCCCGCCGGCGTGCTGCGCGTCCATGCCGCCTATGCCGAGCCCGGCGCCCCGCCGCAAACCGCCGCCGAACTCTTCGAAGAGTTGAAGCTGATGCAGGATTGGCTCGGCCTGGAACGCATCGAAGTGACGCCGGCCGGTGATCTGGGTTCGGCTCTCGCCAACATTGCCGCGTCGTAGACGTGCGTTGACACGACTGCCTGCACAAGACTAAATCCGGTTCAGACGGTCTCCTCTCGGCAAAGGGAGGAGCCAAGAGGGAATGCGGTGCGAAATCCCGATTTCAAATCCGCGGCTGTCCCCGCAACTGTAAGCGACGAGCCAAGGCCGATAACCACTGGGAAAATCCCGGGAAGGCGGCACCAAGGCGATGACCCGCGAGCCAGGAGACCTGCCGTCTAGGACAATAGAATCCGATCGCCTGGCGGGTTTTCCGGGCAAGGAGCCTGATTTGGAACGCGACAGCAGTTTTCCGGCTGAGACAGCGGGCGTATTGTCCGGCGATAGGGAAGCCTTGGCCGGCGTCACCGTGATTGTCTGCGCCTCCTGTCGTGACGAGACCGGCTCCGATGCCCATCCCCGCGCCGGCGAATTGCTCGCAGAAGACACGGGCCGCGCCGCATCCGGCGAAAATATCCATATCCGCACCGTCGAATGCCTCGGCAATTGCAAGCGCCGGCTGAGCGCCGCGATCCTGCGCGACGGCTGCTGGAGCTATGTCTTTGGCGACCTGACCGCGACCAGCGGCGCCGATCTCGTCGCTGGCGCAAAACTCTTCGCCACCTCGACGGACGGCCTCATTCCATGGCGCGGCCGCCCCGATTGCCTGAAGCGCGGCCTTGTCGCCCGCATCCCTCCCCTCGACCTTTTGAAGGATCAGATATGACCGCCTCGCTCTCCCGCGTGCCCTGCACCGTCGTCACCGGCTTCCTCGGCGCCGGCAAGACGACGCTGATCCGCCATCTGCTCGAAAACGCCGGCGGCAAGCGGCTGGCCATCATCGTCAACGAGTTCGGCGACATCGGCATCGATGGTGAGATCCTCAGGGGATGCGGCATCGACACTTGCCCTGAGGAAAACATCGTCGAGCTGGCCAATGGCTGCATCTGCTGCACCGTCGCCGACGATTTTGTCCCGGCGCTCGACCAGATCCTGTCGCTGTCGCCGAGGGTCGACCACATCCTGATCGAAACCTCCGGCCTCGCTTTGCCCAAGCCGCTGGTCCAGGCCTTCCAGTGGCCGACGGTGAAGAGCCGTGTGACGGTCGACGGCGTCATCGCCGTGGTCGACGGACCGGCGCTGGCCGATGGCCGCGTCGCCAACGACATGGACGCCCTGCAGGCGCAGCGCGCGCAGGACGAGACACTCGACCATGACGATCCGGTCGAGGAGGTGTTCGAGGACCAGCTCGCCTGCGCCGACCTGATTATATTGTCGAAGAGCGACCTGATGGACGCCGCCGGCTCAGCCCGTGCCAATGCCATCATCGGCGAGCACACCGCGCGCGCGGTGAAGATCGTACCGACCTCGCAGGGTAAGGTCGATCCGTCTGTGCTGCTCGGCCTTGGCCTTGCCGTCGAGGACGACATCGAGAACCGCAAGACTCATCACGACGACGAACTCGATCACGAGCATGACGACTTCGACTCGTTCGTCATCGACATTCCGTCGATCGCCAATCCCGATGAGCTGGCGTTGCGCGTCGCCACGGCGGCCGAGGAAGAAAACGTGCTGCGCGTCAAGGGTTTCGTCGACGTCGGAGGCAAGCCGATGCGGCTGTTGCTGCAGGCTGTCGGTCCGCGCGTCAATCACTATTACGACCGCGCCTGGACCACTGAGGACGATCGCCGCTCGCGCCTCGTCGTCATCGGCCTGAAAGGGCTGAACCGCCCGGCAATCGAGCGTATCCTCGCCGGCTGACCCCAGGCACGAGCCGCGATGCACATCCTCACCACCACGTCCGCCTCGCTCGACGATCTCGCCGAGCCTGTTGATCTCAGGCAGACGCCTGCGGATGTCGTGGCGCTGTCCTTCACTGACAGCGATCTGGCCGGGCTGGCGGCGGCGTGGAAAGCAGATGCAGATCGCCTGCCGTCGATGCGGCTGGCGGCCTTGCGCGACCTGCGCCATCCGATGTCAGTCGACCTGTGGATCGACAGTGTCGCCCGGCACGCCAGGGTTATTTTGGTTCGCATTCTCGGTGGCTATGATTGGTGGCGCTATGGCTGCGACCAGCTCGCCTCGACCGCCCACGCACGCGGCATAAAGCTGGCGCTGCTGCCTGGCGAATGCCGCGACGAGGACCTGCGGCTGATCGAATGCTCGACGCTGCCGCGGGAAGAGTTGGACGGCCTGCTCGACTATTTCCGCGAGGGCGGCCCGGAGAATATGACGGCATTGGTGCAGAGGCTGGCGCGGCTGGCGGGACAGGACACGGCCGTCGTGGAGCCGGTTGTCGTGCCGAAGGCGGGATTTTACGAACCCGCACGTGGTGTCATAGAAAGACCGGACTTATCAAATGTCGGCATTCCTTCGCGCCCCCCAGCCGTAGAATCCGCCCCCGTCATCCCCATTCTCTTCTACCGCTCGATGCTGCTCGCCGCCGACGTGGCGCCGATCGACGCCCTTTTTGAAGCCCTGCGGCAGCGCGGTATGGCCCCCATGCCGATCTTCGTCTCGAGCCTCAAAGACCCGACATTGCTGGCCTTTGTCGAGACCGCACTTGCCGCGCTAAACCCTGCCGCCATCATCACCGCGACTGCTTTCGCCTCCGGTGCCGAGCCCGGCGTCGAAACCCTGTTCGACCGCGCCGGCGTGCCGGTATTCCAGGTCATTGTGGCGACGACACGCCGCGATGTCTGGCAAAACAATCAGCGCGGCCTGGCGCCCGCCGACCTGGCCATGCATGTCGTCCTGCCCGAACTCGACGGCCGCATTCTCGCCGGCGCCATTTCCTTCAAGGGCGAAAGCGAGGTCGATCCCGCATTGGCTTTCCGCGCGTTCTCCAACCGGCCGGAGCCTGACCGCGTGGCGCAGGTGGCGAACCGTGTCGAAGCTTTCATCCGCCTGCAGCGGACGCCGCGCGCGGAACGCAAGCTGGCCATCCTGATCCCCGACTATCCGAGCGCCCCCGGCCGCACCGGCTACGCCGTCGGCCTCGACGTGCCGTCCAGCGTGCTGGCGATGCTGCACGACCTGAGCGAACAGGGCTACAACGTTGAAGGGATTCCGCGAACGCCGCGTGAGTTGCTGGGTGAGTTGGAGCGCAGTGAAGGTGGATTGGGACTAGGGGACTATCTCGACCTTTCGACGGAATTGCCGGCTGAAGCAATGGCTGCCGTGACGGCCGCGTGGGGGAATGCGGCAGATGAGACAGGTTTGTGCGAGGCACCCCCCTCTGTCCTGCCGGACATCTCCCCCTCAAAGGGGGAGATCGGCAGGACAGAGGGGGGTGTTCAAGCGCCTACCGCGGCAAATTTCCCCTTCCGCGCCGCCACCTTCGGCAACATCACCGTAGCACTCGCCCCCGATCGCGGGCGCTCGGCCGATCGCCGCGCCGACTACCACGACCCGACCTTACCACCGCGCCATGCGCTGATCGCCTTTGGCCTCTGGCTGCGAAAGTCGCTTGGTGTCCATGCCCTCATCCATGTCGGTGCCCACGGCACGCTGGAATGGCTGCCCGGCAAAACCGTTGCGCTCAGCGAATCCTGTTTTCCCGAGATCGTCACCGGTCCCCTGCCCGTCGTCTATCCGTTCATCGTCTCCAACCCGGGAGAGGCCGCGCAGGCCAAGCGGCGCATTGCCGCCGTCACCCTTGGCCATTTGCCGCCGCCGCTGACCGGCGCCGGTCTGGACGAAAACCAGCGCCAGCTTGAGCGGCTGGTCGACGAATATGCCCAGGCCGACGGGCTCGACCGCCGCCGCCGCGATCGCCTGGCGAGGCTGATCGTCGAAACCGCGCAAAAGACCGGCCTCGCCTCCGAGGCCGGCGTCGCCGGAACCGACGCGCCCGATGAAGCGCTGCGCCGCATCGACGCCTGGCTCTGCGACCTGAAGGATTTCGCCATCAAGGACGGCCTGCACATCTATGGCCGCTCGCCCGAGGGCGAAACCGATCCTTTGCGCCAGCAAAGTGCGGCGGCCGAGAAGTCTGCGCTGATCGCGGCCCTCGACGGCCGCCATGTCGCTGCCGGTCCTGCCGGCGCGCCGGCGCGTGGCCGGCGCGATGTCCTGCCAACCGGCCGCAACCTGTTCACATCGGATCCACGCACCATGCCGACGCCGACATCCTTCGATCTCGGCAGGGCGGCCTCCGACGAGGTCTTGCGCAGCTACATGCAATCGCATGGCGACTGGCCGCGCTCGCTGGTCATCGACCTCTGGGGCTCGGCCTCGCTGCGCACCGGCGGCGAGGAAATCGCGCAAGGCCTGGCGCTGATGGGCTGCCGGCCGCAATGGGATTCCGCCACCGGCCGCGTCACCGGCATCGAGGTGCTGCCGCCGGCAACGTTCGGCCGGCCGCGCGTCGATGTCACCTGGCGCATATCTGGCCTGTTCCGCGACATGTTCCCGACCCAGATCGCCCTGATCGATGCGGCCGCCAATGCCGTCGCCGCCCGCAACGAGGATGCGTCGGAAAACCCGCTCGCCGCAAAAACCCGCGCGGATGGCAAGGTCAGCCCGCGCATATTCGGCACCTCGCCCGGCACTTACGGCGCCGGTGTCGAGGAGTTGCTGTCGAGCGGCGACTGGGCCGCGCGCGAAGAAATCGGTCGCGCCTACCTCGACGCAACGTCGCACGCCTATGGCGGCGCCGAGGGCGAAGGGATTTCGGCGCCCGGCGCGTTCGAGGGCCGCGTTGCCGAGGCCGACCTTCTCGTCCATACGGGAGACGACCCCGGCCGCGACATTTTGGAAGGCTCCGCCGATGTCGCCTTCATCGGCGGTTTTTCAGCGGCGCTTGCGGCCCTCGGCAAGAACGCCGACGTCATCGTCCTCGACACCACAGATCCGCAAAAGCCGAAGCCGCGCTCGGTTGGAGAAGCCGTATCTCGGGTAGTTCGCGCCCGCGCGGTCAACCCGCGCTTCATTGCCGGCCAGATGCGACACGGGCCGCGCGGCGCCTCGGAATTCGCCGAGACGGTCGACCGGCTGATCGGTTTCGCCGAGACCACCCATGGCATACCGGGCACGCTGATCGAAGCCGTGCACGACGCCTATCTCGGCGACCCCACGGTCCGGGCGTTCATGCTGCGCGAAAATCCGGCGGCCGCGAAAGTCATCGCCGAGCGTTTGCTGTCGGCGCGCCGGCGCGGTCTCTGGCATCCGCTGCGCAATTCCATCGATGACGATCTCGCCGCACTGATCGCCGAGGCCCATGCGCTGGGGGTGGCCGCATGAACGCCCTCTCACGTCGCGGCGCCTGCCCCGCTTTGTCCGCGCCGATGCAGACCGGCGACGGGCTTCTGGTGCGGCTCAACCCGGTCGCTGGAGGACTCTCGCCGAAATCCTTGATCGGACTCGGTGAATCCGCCTTGCGGCATGGCAACGGCATCATGGAAGTGACCGCCCGTGGCAGCCTGCAGATACGCGGCCTGACGCCGGCCAGCGCCCGGCTTCTGGCCGTCGAGGTCGATGCACTCGGCATCGCCGTGCGCACCGGCGTGCCGGTGGAGCACGGACCGCTAGCGGGGCTGGACCCGGAAGAAATTGCTGACCCGCGCCCGCTGGCGGAGCGGATTCGCAAAGCCATCGAGGATGCCGGGCTGGCGCAACGCCTTGGCCCGAAGGTTTCGATGATCGTCGACGGCGGCGGGCAATTGAGGATGGACGGAGTGACCGCCGACGTCAGGTTGATCGCGGTGCGGATCGATACGGGAATCAAGTGGCAGGTGTCTGTCGCGGGTGATGGGCAGAATGCGAAGCCGCTCGTTACGGTGGAAGACGATGCGGCCCGTGATATCGCCGTCGCGATGCTGAGGATGGTTGCCGAAAAAGGCCGCGAAGCTCATGCAAGGGATTTGACGGAGAGGCAATTGATATCTCTCGCAAGCTGGCGATCCTTCGCGCCCCCCTCTGGCAGGACAGAGGGGGGCGCGAAGGAACGCCGGCCCATCGGAGTTATCGATCTGGCCGCCACCGGCATCGCCCTCGGCATCGGCCTCCCCTTCGGCAGCATGCCAGCGCAAAAATTCATCAAGCTCACGCAACACGCCCTCACCTTGGGCGTCACGGAAATCCGCCTCGCGCCACAACGCGCGCTGCTTTTCATCGGCCTCTCCCCGACCGCCTGCCACTCGCTTCAGCAAGCCGCCACCACCCTCGGCTTCGTCACCGACGCAGCCGATCCGCGCACCAGGATCGCCGCTTGCCCCGGTGCGCCGGCCTGCGCCTCCGGCCGGATCGCCACGCGCGACATCGCCGAGACCATCGCCGCAGAAAACCGCGACCTCCTCGATGCCTCCGTCACCCTGCACATTTCCGGCTGCGCCAAGGGCTGTGCCCATCCCGGCCCGGCGGCGCTGACACTGGTCGGCGGCGAAAACGGGGCCGGACTTGTCGTGGACGGGACGGCAAAGGTCCTTCCCGCCGGATACAGGCCAGGCTATGACGCCGCGCGCGGTGTCGGCGGCATTGCAGCCGCGATCCGCGGCACACGACATCCCGACGAGACCACCGCCGCCTGCCTGACAAGGCTTGGCGCGGCCGGTGTCACCGAACTCTACCGACAGGAATGAACATGCCCGCCCGCACCGCCTACGACTACATCCATGACGGCACGGCGATCTATGAGCGCTCCTTCGCCATCATTCGCGCCGAGGCCGACCTGTCGCGGTTTTCCGATGCCGAAGCCGATGTTGCCATCCGCATGATCCATGCCTGCGGCCAGGTCGAGGCTGCCAAGCACTTTGTTTTTTCGGAGGATTTTGTTGCCGCCGCGCGCACGGCGCTGGTAGCCGAAGCGCCGATCTTCTGCGATGCCGAGATGGTCTCACACGGTGTCACGCGCGCCCGGCTGCCGGCCGGCAACGAGGTGATCTGCACGCTTCGCGACGCGCGGACGTCCGAGATCGCGAAAAAGATCGGCAACACCCGCTCGGCTGCAGCCATCGACCTGTGGGGCGAGCGGATGGCGGGTTCGGTCGTCGCCATTGGCAATGCGCCGACAGCACTTTTCTACCTGCTGGAAAGGCTGCGCGACGGCGCGCCGAAACCGGCTGTTATTATCGGCATGCCGGTCGGGTTCGTCGGTGCTGCCGAATCGAAGGACGCGCTGGCCGAGAATTCCTATGGCGTGCCCTACGCGATCGTGCGCGGCAGGCTGGGCGGCAGCGCCATGACCGCCGCCGCACTCAACGCACTGGCGAGGCCGGGCCTGTGAACGCGATCGCAAAAGGCCGGCTTGTCGGCGTCGGAACCGGTCCCGGCGACCCCGAACTGCTGACGCTCAAGGCCGTGCGCGCGCTGGCCGAGGCCGACGTGGTGGCGCATTTCGCCAAGCGCGGCAACAACAGCAACGCGCGCGCCATCGTCGGAGCGCATTTTCGTCCCGATTTGATAGAGTTGCCGCTGCTCTATCCCGTGACCACCGAAATCGACAAGGATCACAGCGATTACCGGTCGCAGATAGCGGATTTCTACGAAGAGTCGGCCGAAAAGGTCGCCGTGCATCTCAGCGCCGGCAGGATGGTCGCGGTGCTTTCGGAAGGCGACCCGCTTTTCTACGGCTCCTACATGCATCTGCATGTCCGGCTGGCGCACCGCTATCCGACAGAGGTCATTCCCGGCGTCACCGCCATGTCCGGCTGCTGGTCGGCGACCGGAACACCAATCGTCCAGGGCGACGATGTGCTGACCGTATTGCCGGGCACAATGAGCGAATTCGAGCTGACGCGCCGCCTCGCCGACACCGATGCCGCCGTCATCATGAAGGTCGGCCGCAACCTGCCCAAGATCAGGCGCGCGCTGGAAGCGACCGACAAGCTGGCGCGTGCCGTCTATGTCGAGCGCGGCACCATGCCGGGCGGCGTCTCGATGCGGCTGGCCGAAAAGCAGGACGACAAGGCGCCCTATTTCGCCATCGTGCTGGTGGCCGGCTGGTCCGGCCGCCCTGACGCGTTGATGGAGGCCGGAGCATGAGCGGCCGCCTGACCGTCATCGGCCTTGGACCCGGCAATGCCGACCAGGTGACGCCGGAAGCGAGCCGCGCCGTTGCCGAGGCAAAATTCTTCTACGGCTACAAGCCGTACCTCGACCGGCTCGATCTCCGCCCCGACCAGACCCGTGTCGCCTCGGACAATCGCGAGGAGTTGACCCGCGCCAAGGACGCGCTGGCAAAGGCTGCGCAGGGCCACGATGTCGCCGTCGTCTCGGGCGGCGATCCCGGCGTCTTTGCCATGGCGGCAGCCGTCTGCGAGGCGATCGAGGCCGGCCCGGCCGAATGGCGTGCCGTTGACGTTGCGATGCTGCCGGGCATCACCGCCATGCTCGCGGTCGCTGCCCGCATCGGCGCACCGCTCGGCCATGATTTCTGCGCCATCTCGTTGTCCGACAATCTAAAACCCTGGGACCTGATCGAGCTACGGCTGCTGGCGGCGGCGGGCGCCGGCTTCGTCATCGCGCTCTACAATCCGATCAGCAAGGGTCGCCCCTGGCAGCTTGGCCGCGCCTTCGAATGCCTGACGGCGATCCTGCCCGGCACCACGCCGGTCGTCTTCGGCCGCGCCGCCGGCCGCCCCGACGAGCGCATCGAGGTTTTTCTGCTGGCGGACGCCGACGCGGAAAAGGCCGATATGGCAACCTGCATCATCATCGGCTCGCCGGAAACCAGGATCATCAAGCGCGGTGAAAAACCGGCGCTGGTCTACACGCCGCGTTCGGCGGCGGGCCTAAGAAAATGACTGACCAGAAAATGATCGACCATTGCGGCAAGCGCTTCGACGGTTTCCGCCGACGGGACATCCGGCAGCGCCGGCCTGCGGATCATGACCACCTCAATGGCGAGTGCCCGCGCTGCGGCGATCTTGCCGTAAGTCGCTTCGCCGCCGCTGTTCTTGGAAACGACGACGTCGATGCGGTGTTGCAGAAGCAGTGCACGTTCGTCGGCTTCCCGGAACGGCCCGCGCGCCAAGAGATAGGTCGCATCGGGCACAGCGAGCCTTGGCTCGACCGGATCGACGCTGCGGACAAGATAGTGATGTTGGGGTGCGGCCTCAAAGGCGGCGACCTCCTGCCGTCCGAGCGCCAGGAAGACGCGGCGTGGAGCCGATCCCAGCACCTTCAACGCGTCGGTTACTCCATCGACGAGCGTCCAGCGGTCGCATTCGGCTGGCTCCCAACCTGGGCGCCTGAGCGCAACGATCGGCACACCGGCCCCATGCGCCGCTTCCGCGGCATTGGCGGAGATTTTCGCCGCATAGGGATGCGTGGCGTCGATCAGCAGGCCGACGTCGGTCTCGCGGAGATACGCCGCCAGTCCATCGGCGCCGCCGAACCCACCCACCCTCGTCGGCACGCCCTGCGCCGCCGGGCTTTCAGTGCGGCCGGCCAGCGACAATGTGATCGCGAGATCGGTGCGCGCGGCCAGCTTTCCCGCCAGTTGCCGGGCTTCGGTGGTTCCGCCAAGGATCAGAATGCGGTGGGTCATCATGCCTGCTGAAGCTCAATCGCGCGCCGCCTGGCTCACCGAAAAATGGCTAACAATCGTCGGTATCGGCGAGGACGGTGTAGCGGGTCTCGGCGAAGAGGCCAAGCGGCTGATCGCCGAGGCCGAATTCGTCTTCGGCGGCACGCGCCACCTTGCCCTTGTCGCGTCACTCGCCAAAGGCGAGGCACGTGCCTGGCCGATCCCTTTCGATGCCGAGATGCGCGACGTGCTGGCGTTTTCCGGCAGGCGAGTCTGCGTGCTGGCGTCGGGCGATCCGTTCTTCCACGGTGTCGGCGTCACCCTTGCTCGCAAGATTCCTTCCCAAGAGATGCAGGTGATTCCTGCGCCTTCGGCCATGTCGCTGGCCGCCGCCCGCCTCGGCTGGGCGCTGCAGGATATCGAGACCATTTCGCTGCACGGCCGCTCGCTTGACCTCATCCGGCCGTTGCTGCATCCGGGCAGCCGTATCCTCGTGCTGACCTCGGACGGCGATGCGCCGGCGGCGATTGCGCGCCTGTTGACCGAACTCGATTTCGGCGCCTCGCAGCTGACGATCCTGGAGGCGCTGGGCGGCCCGAACGAAAGGCTGCGTTCGGCGCGCGCGGACGCCTTCGACCTCGAAAAGATCAATCCGCTCAACGTTCTGGCAATCGAAGTTGACTCAACTTCGGAAGCACGCATCCTGCCGCTGACATCGGGCCTTGCCGATCATTTGTTCGAGCATGACGGCCAGATCACCAAGCGCGAGATCCGCGCCATCACCCTGTCCGCCCTCGCCCCCAAGCGCGGCGAATTGCTGTGGGACATCGGCGCCGGCTCGGGCTCAATTGGCATCGAATGGATGCTGGCCCATCCCACGATGCGCGCCATTGCCATCGAGGCCGATCCAACCCGCGCCGCCCGCATCCACCGCAATGCTTCACATTGCGGCGTGCCCGGCCTTGTGGTGGTCGAAGGTTCGGCACCAAAGGCGCTTGCCAAGCTAGGCACGCCCGATGCGATCTTCATCGGCGGCGGCGGCAGCGATACCGGCGTGCTGGGCGCGGCGATCAAGGCCCTGCGTGTTGGCGGCCGGCTGGTCGCCAACGCGGTGACGCTGGAGATGGAGGCGCTGCTTCTCGCCCGTCACGCCGCGCTCGGCGGCGATCTCACCCGCATCTCTATATCTCGTGCTTCACCGGTTGGTTCGATGCAGGCATGGCGGCCGGCTATGCCGGTCACCCAATGGAGCTGGGTCAAGCCATGATGATCGCGGGCATCGGCAGCCGCAAAGGCGTGGGTGTGCAAGACATTCTTGCGGCGATAGAAACCGCGCTGGAAGCCCAAGGGCTGGCGATGACGGCGCTTTCGGCGCTCGCAACTGCTTCTCCGAAGCAGGACGAGCAGGCAATCTTTTCGGCGGGGCGCGAACTCGCCCTGCCAGTGATCGTTGTCGAGGACGATGAACTCAAGGCTGCGTCGTCGCGCGTCATCAGCCACTCGAGCCTGTCACAGGAGCGCGCCGGCACGCCGTCGGTTTCCGAAGCCTCCGCGCTTGCCGCCGCAGGGAAAGGCGCGAAACTGCTTGGGCCGCGAACCGTGCTTGGCCCGGTCACCTGCGCCATCGCCATCAGCGGAGATGCGGCATGACCGTCCACTTCATCGGCGCCGGACCGGGCGCGGCCGACCTCATCACCTTGCGCGGCAGCCGGCTGCTGGCAAGCTGCCCAATCTGCCTCTATGCCGGCTCGATCGTCGCCCCGGAACTGTTGCAGCACTGCGCGCCCGGCACGAAATTGATCGACACCGCGCCGATGTCGCTCGACGAGATCGAAGCGGAGTACCTGGCGGCCCACCAGGCCGGCCATGATGTCTCCCGCCTGCATTCCGGCGACCTGTCAGTGTGGAGCGCTGTCGCCGAGCAGATCCGCCGGCTGGAGAAGCACGGCATCGCCTATACGCTGACGCCGGGCGTGCCCTCTTTCGCAGCCGCCGCGGCAGCGCTGCGCCGCGAGCTGACCGTTCCCGAAGTCGCGCAAAGCCTGGTGCTGACCCGCATCTCCGGTCGTGCCTCGAAAATGCCGCCCGGCGAAACCCTGGCCGGCTTCGGCCGCACCGGCGCCACGCTCGCCATACACCTTGCCGTCCACGCGATCGACCGTGTCGTCGCCGAGCTGACGCCATGCTATGGCGCCGAGTGCCCGGTAGCGGTCGTCTTCCGTGCCTCCTGGCCGGACGAGCGCGTGCTGACCGGCACGCTCGCGACGATCGAGGCGCAATTGGCCGCCGATCCGATGGAGCGCACGGCAATCATCTTCGTCGGCCGTTCGCTGGCAGCGGAAGGCTTTCGCGAGAGTTCACTTTACGACGCCCACTACCAGCGGCGTTTTCGCGGGCGGGACGGATTGTGAACGACGGCACCGGAAACAACAGCGGAAACGCCACGATCGAACAGGCTTTGGTCCGGCTGAACTTCAAGCCGCGCCAGCTGGAGCCGGGCCATGTCTGGCTGGCCGGCGCCGGCCCCGGCGATCCCGGCTGCCTGACGCTGGAAGTGCTGGCCGCGCTTGGGCAGTGCGATGCGCTCGTCTACGACGCGCTGGTATCGCCCGATATCGTCGCTGTCGCCGAGGCCGCGGAGCTGTTCTACGCCGGCAAGCGCGGCGGCCAGCCATCGATGAAGCAGGACGACATCACCGCTCTGCTGGTTCGGCTGGCGCGAGAAGGTCGCCGCGTCGTCAGGCTGAAGGGTGGCGACCCCTATATTTTCGGTCGCGGCGGCGAAGAGGCGCTGGCGCTGGCGCGCGAAAACATCCCGTTCCGCGTCCTGTCCGGCCTGACTTCGGGCCTCAGCGCGCTTGCCGGTGCCGGCATCCCGGCCACCATGCGCGGCATCAACAAGGCGGTGATCCTGGCCACCGGCCACGCCGCCGGCACCGATGACGACCTCGACTGGGCAGCAATCGCCCGCACCGGCCAGCCGGTCGTCGTCTATATGGGCATGGCCAATCTGCCGCTGATATCAGCCTCGCTGCTCGGGGGCGGACTGGCGCCGTCGACGCCGGCGGCAGTGATCGTTGCCGCGACGACGCCGCAGGAGCGTATCGTCGTCGCCACGCTCGCCACCATCGCCGAGGAAGCGGCTGCCGCCGGCCTTGCCGCGCCGGCGCTGATCGTCGTCGGCGGCATCGTCGCGATGCGCGCGGCATTGGCGGGCGAGCCATGACCCGCGCGATCATCATCGGCGCGCCGCGCTCGGGCTCGGGCAAGACCAGCGTCACAATCGGTATCCTGCGCGCGCTCGCCAGGCGCGGCCTGAAAGTGCGCGGCGCCAAGTCGGGCCCCGACTATATCGATCCCGGCTTCCACACCGCCGCGACAGGCCTTTCCGGTGTCAATCTCGACAGCTGGGCGATGCCACCTGCGCTGCTCAACGCGCTGGCAGGCGACGCAACTGAAGACGCCGATTTCATCTTCCTCGAAAGCGCGATGGGCTTGTTCGACGGGATTCCCGCTGCTCGGGGCCGCACCGGCGCGGCTGCAGATCTTGCCCGGCTTTACGGGCTGCCGGTGCTGCTGGTGCTCGACGTTTCCGGACAGTCGACCACGGCGGCGGCCATCGCGAAGGGTTTTGCTACATATGACCCCGATGTGCGCATGGCCGGTGTGGTGCTCAACCGGCTGGGCAGTGAACGCCACCGGCGGCTGTGCAGCGATGCCATTGAGGCGCTCGGGTTGCCTGTCGTTGGCGCGATATTGCGCGACCCGAAGCTCAACCTGCCGGAGCGGCATCTTGGCCTCGTCCAGGCCGGCGAATATGAGAATTTGATGGCCCACCTCGACCGGCTGGCCGACATGGCCGAAAGATCGCTCGACCTCGACGCCATCATGGCGCTGGCGGCGCCATTGGCGCCCGCTCCCGGCAGTTTCGGCGATGCGCTGCCGCCGCCGGGCCAGCGCATCGCGCTGGCCGAGGACGCTGCCTTCACCTTCCTCTATCCGCATGTCGCCACACATTGGCGCAAGGCCGGGGCGGAAATCGTCCCCTTCTCGCCACTCGCCGACGAAGCGCCGGCCGGCAATTGCGACGTCTGCTGGCTGCCCGGCGGCTATCCCGAGCTTCACGCCGGCCGACTTGCAGCGGCTGCAAATTTCAGCGCCGGCATTGAGGCGTTTTCGGCAACACGGCCGGTGCATGGCGAGTGCGGCGGCTTCATGGTTCTGGGCGAGGCGCTGGAGGACGCATCGGGCGAGACGCACAGGATGCTCGGCCTGCTTGGTCACTCGACCAGTTTTGCCAAACGGAAGATGAACCTCGGCTATCGCGAGGCGCGACTGCGTGCCGATTGCCCCCTCGGAGCCGACGGCACGCTGATCCGCGGCCACGAATTCCACTATGCGCAGATGATTGCCACCGGCAACGACGAACCCCTAGCCGACCTCGCTGACGGCCAAGGCAATCAGCTCGGTGCCTCCGGTTATCGCCGCGGCCATGTCAGCGGCACATTCTTCCATGCCATTGCGAGGGGCGAATGACCGCCTCGCCCCGCCAAGCGCTCGATGACATCGCGCTCTGCTTCGTCTTCTTCACCCGGCTGCCGCTGCCGGTCGTCGATTTCCGGGACCGCAGCCTTGCTGCCGCGATCTGGGCAGCGCCGGTCTCCGGCCTCGCCGTCGCTCTGTTTGGCGCCTTGGTTTACGCGATCGGGACCTGGCTCGGCCTTGCCGTCGGTCCGGCAGCAGCACTGACCCTGGCCGCAACCTTGCTCGCCACCGGCTGCATGCATGAGGACGGACTTTCGGATGTCGCCGACGGTTTTGGCGGCGGCAAGACACGCGAGAAAAAACTGGAGATCATGCGCGACAGCCGCATCGGCGCCTACGGCGCCTGCGCGCTCGCTCTGTCGCTGCTGATCCGCTGGAGCGTGCTTTCGGAATTCGCCGGCCCGGCCCACGTGTTCTGGGCTCTCATTGCCGCGCATGCCGCTTCGCGCGGCTTGTTCGGCGCTTTCATGCATCTGTTGCCGGCGGCGCGCAGCGACGGCCTCTCGGCCGATGCAGGCCCCGTGTCGGCCGAAACCGCCATTGCCGGTGCCGTGCTCGGCGCCGTCGCGCTGCTGACGCTAGGGTTCGGTGGCGCGGTCGCCGCGCTCATCCTGCTCGGCCTGTTGTTTGCCGCCTTCCGTATGCTGTGCCTCAGCCAGATCGGCGGCCAAACCGGCGACACGGTCGGCGCGCTGCAGCAGTTTGGCGAAATCGCAATCCTGCTCGTCGCTTCCGTTTGCCTTCCCTGACTCTGTTTCGGAGACTTTGCCCCCATGCCTTTCAAATCGCTTGATGAATTGCGCGCGGCCTGCCTCGACCTGCCTGCCGGCAGCGACGCCGCGGCAAATGCAGTCGCCCGCCGCCAGGACACGCTGACCAAGCCGCAAGGCAGCCTCGGCCGGCTGGAAACCATCGTGGCATGGCTTGCTCGCTGGCAGGGCCGCGACATGCCGAAGCTCGACCGCGTCAAAGTCTTCGTCTTTGCCGGCAACCACGGCGTCACCGCACAGGGCGTGTCGGCCTTCCCGTCGGAGGTCACCGTGCAGATGGTGGCGAATTTCGCCGGCGGCGGCGCCGCCATCAACCAGTTGGCCCGCATCGCCGGCGCCGAACTCGACGTCATTCCGCTCGACCTCGACCGTCCGACCGGCGATTTCACGCAAGTGCCGGCAATGGACGACGAGGTCTTCCTCGCCGCGGTTACGGCCGGCTACGGCGCAGTGACGAAAGACCTCGACCTCGTCTGTTTCGGCGAGATGGGCATCGGCAACACTACACCGGCGGCGGCCATTTCAGCCGCCCTGTTCGGTGGTGGTGCGGAAAAATGGACCGGGCGCGGCACCGGCGTCGACGATGCCGGCCTGGTGCGCAAGATCACCGCCATCGAGGCCGGCCTCCAGCGCCATGCCGAGGGCTTTGCCGACCCGCTGAAGATCGCAGCAGCCATTGGCGGGCGCGAACTCGCCGCCATTTTCGGTGCGACGCTGGCCGCGCGCCATCACGGCGTGCCAGTGCTGCTCGACGGCTTCGTCTGCACCGCCGCCGCCGCACCCTTGGCAAGATTGCACCCCGCCGGCCTCGCCCACACGCTTGCCGCCCATGTCTCTGCCGAATCCGGCCATCGCCGCCTGCTCGAAGCGCTCGGCCTGCCGCCGCTGCTCGATCTCGGCATGCGGCTCGGCGAAGGCTCAGGCGCCTGCCTCGCCGTCAACATCGTCCGTTCGGCGCTCGAATGTCATGCCCGTATGGCAAGTTTTGCAGAGGCTGGTGTTTCGGAGAAGTAAATGCTCGCAAACTCATGAGAGGCGACACGGCTCGATACAGGGGCGTGAGACGGCATTTATCGTCTCACGTTCTCACCCTGTTCCAGGGAACTTTCCACCTAAGTCTTTGAAATCTTTGGTGGGTGCGACAGGGATCGAACCTGTGACCCGCTGATTAAGAGTCAGCTGCTCTACCAACTGAGCTACGCACCCACTCGCCGGTAAAACCAGCGTCGGCGGGCATATAGCCGCCGCCATCCGCCATGTCCAGCCCTGCCGGATTCATTTCCCGACAAATCGCGCCGGGTTTCGTCGTCCTAGGGCGGAGCGAACGCGAAGCGGAGCAGAGACCCTAGGATGACGGAGCATGGTTTGTCAGACAAACAGCTTGCCTTCCGCCACTTTTACCGCATGGCCCCCGATGCGGGCGGCGGCCAGTTTGCCGCCTTCGACATTCAGTTCGAGGCGAATGCGCGAAGGCCGGCCCATCTCCAAGCCTTGCTCGATCCAGAGTTGGGAAACACCCTCCCTCGGGCCATCGTAGTGCATGATCGCGCCGGCGAAGGCCGCGGCCGCCGAACCGGTCGCCGGATCTTCATAGGAAGGATTGCCCGGCACGATCATGCGGACATGGAAGGCGCTGTCGTAGTTCACCGTCTCGCGGCAATAGACATACGGGCTGGCAAGGGCCCATTCGCTCTTGCGGGGTGCCAGTTCCGACCACGCCTGGTTGTCCAGCCTTATCCGCGCCGCCGCCTCAAGGCCAGCGACGGGGATGGTCACATAAGGCACGCCGGCCGACCAGAACGAGACGCGGTGGTTTTCGAAGCCGACTTCGTGCGGCCCCAGCCCAAGTGCCGCGCCGATCGCCTCCGGGTCAGCGACAAGTTCCAGTGGCTCCGGCAGTTTGGCCAGGTCGAACTCGGCAAAGGTGGCGCCATCGTGCTTGCTGACGGCGCAGCGCACCGGGCCGATATTCTCCTCCAGGACGAAGATGCCGGCGGTGTCGCCATCGCCAGCCATTTCGGCAAGCGCGATCGCGGAACCGACAGTCGGATGGCCAGCGAACGGCATCTCATAATCGGGCGTGAAGATGCGGATGCGGGCGCGATGCTTGGGATTGTCAGGCGGCAGCACGAAAACGGTTTCCGACAGGTTGAACTCGCGAGCGGTGGCCTGCATCGCGGCCGTGTCCAGCCCCTTGCTGTCAAGCACGACGGCCAGCGGATTGCCGGCCAGCCGCTCGGTGGTGAACACGTCGTAAAGTAAGTAATTCCGGGTCAGCATTGTAGAAAGCCTTCTGCCTCAATCCCAACATGGGCGAAATTTAATTTGATATTTGAACCATTAGGCCTGATCTGTGCACTGATGGGATCATCACTGTTTATAGGGGTCCGGCGTGGACCAGATTGTCAATCTGCCAAAGACGGAATCCACTTCCGACATAGAGACGGCACTCGGACTTGACCATCTTGGTCTGAAGAAGAAGCGCCGTCGCGGCTGGCTTTATGGCCTGCTTGTGCTGGTGGTCATCGCCGCAAGCCTCGCCGGCTACCAGTGGTATGCCGGGTCTCCAGCCAAGATCGACTATACCACGGTGCCGGCCGCAGTCGCCGACCTCACCGTCGAGGTATCGGCCACCGGCACGCTGCAGCCGCTCACCCAAGTCGACATTTCGAGCGAACTGTCCGGCGTCGTTCGCTCGGTCGCGGTCAACGAGAACCAGCAGGTGAAGAAGGGCGATGTGCTGGCGGCGCTCGACACCGCCAAGCTGGAGGTGCAGATCGAGCGCGCCGAGGCTTCCGCCAAGGCGGCGGCCGCCAATGTCGAGGACGCCACCGTAACCCTCACCGAAAACGAAAGGGCGCTTGTGCGCGCGGCGGCGCTCACCAAACGCGGCATGGCGACGGACCAGTCGCTTGAAGCGGCGACAGCGACGCGCGACCGCTCCAAGGCAGCACTCGACAGCGCCAAAGCCAATCTTGCCATCGCCAATGCCGATCTCAAGGCGCAGCAGACGGACTTCGCCAAGAGCACCATCTATGCGCCCATCGACGGCATTGTTCTGACGCGCTCGGTCGATCCCGGCCAGACGGTTGCCTCCTCGCTGCAGGCGCCAGTGCTGTTCGTCATTGCCGCCGACCTCAGAAACATGGAGTTGAAGGCAGCGGTCGACGAGGCCGACATCGGCGCGGTCAAGCCCGGCCAGCATGCGCGCTTTACTGTCGACGCCTTTCCGGAACGGCCGTTCGATGCCGAGATCCGCGACATCTCCTATGCTTCGGTCACCACCGACGGCGTCGTCACCTACGACGCGCGGTTCGAGGTCGACAACAACGAGCTTCTGTTACGGCCTGGGATGACTGCCACCGTTTCGGTCGTCACCAGGCAGGCCAAGGGCGTGCTCACCGTGCCGGCCATCGCTTTTCGCTATCGGCCGGCGCAAACAGCCGCCCGCGCGTGGAGCCTGAGCGACCTGTTCACGGGCCGTATGGGCCGTCCAGGCGGCAACCGCCAGCGCCAGCCGACGGCGCAGCCTACCGACGGCTCGCGCACGCTCTACGTGCTGGAGAATGGCCGGCCCCGGCCGGTCAGCGTCAAGATCGGCTCCACCGACGGCGAACTGACCGAGATCACCTCCGGTCTCGCAGAAGGCGCGCAAGTCATCACCGCAGCGCAGCAGCGGAGCTGAAATCATGTCAGGCTCGCTGCTCATCACGTTCGACAAGGTCTGGAAAAGCTATGGCCAGGGCGAAGCCACGGTCCATGCGCTGGCTGGCGTCGACCTTGCTATCCGCCGCGGCGAATTCGTCGCCATCATGGGCCCGTCCGGTTCGGGCAAGTCGACGGCAATGAACATCATCGGCTGCCTCGACACGCCGACGGCAGGAACCTACAGCTTCATGGGCATCGATGCTGGCCGTCTCGACCGCAACCGCCGCGCCTTGCTGCGCAATCGCTATGTCGGCTTCGTCTTCCAGGGCTACAATCTCCTGCCGCGCACCACCGCGGTGGAGAATGTCGAACTGCCGCTGATCTATCGCGGCGTCGCCGCCCGCGAGCGTCACGATCTCGCCATGAAGGCGCTGGCCGAGGTCGGCCTTGTCGGCCGCGAGCACCACACGCCAGCCGAGCTCTCCGGCGGCCAACAGCAGCGCGTGGCGATCGCACGCGCCATCGTCACCAGGCCAACCCTGCTCGTCGCCGACGAACCGACCGGCAACCTCGACACCGCACGCACGCATGAGATCATGGAACTCCTGACGCGGCTGAACACCGAGCTTGGCCTGACCATCGCCATGGTCACCCACGAGGCCGACGTCGCCGGCTACGCCGAGCGCACAATTCGCTTCCTCGACGGCCACGTCGCCTCCGACGCCATGAACCTTGAGGTGGTGTAACCGTGATCTGGGAAACCGTCCGCCTCTCGCTGCTTTCGGTCCGCCGCAACGTGCTGCGCTCGTTCCTAACGCTGCTCGGCATCGTCATCGGTGTCGCCGCCGTCATCGCCATGCTCACCATCGGCTCGGGCACCACCGAAAAGGTCAAGGCCGATATCTCCAAGCTGGGCAGCAATTTGCTCGTTGTCCGTCCCGGCCGCCCAGCCGGGCCCGGCGGACCGGGAGGGCTCGACCAGGCCACACGTCCGCTCGGCAGCAAGGAACTTGCCGCGCTTGTCGCACACCTGAGCGGCGCCCGCGCCATCTCGCCCGCATCGCAAAAGCAGGTCCGCGTCATCTTCGGCACCGAGAGCCTGACGTCGGGTGTCACCGGCACCGACAGCGCCTATCTCGATGCGCGCGACTGGAAGCTGGTTTCGGGCCGCCCATTCAGCGATTCGGAAATCCGCTCGGGTACCGGCGTCTGCCTGATCGGCGAAACCGTGCGCCAGCAGTTCTTCGGCGCCGGCGACCCCGAAGGCGAGATCATTCGCGTCAACCGCACCTCGTGCAAGATCATCGGCCTGCTCGAGCCGAAGGGCTATACCGGCTTCGGCCAGGACCAGGACAATGTCGTGCTGATGCCGCTCGCCGCCTACCAGCGCCGCATCGCCGGCAACCGCGACATCGACTCGATCTACGTCGCCGCCGACGACCGGACGTCGACCACCGAGCTGCTGCCACGCGTCGAGGACATCTTGCGCGACACACGCCGCATCACGCCCGACCGCGAGGACGATTTCTCGATCCGCGACATGACCCAGATCGCCGACGCCATGGCCAGCGCCACCACGACGATGACCGGCATGCTGGGCGCGGTCGCCGGCGTCAGTCTGCTCGTCGGCGGCATCGGTATCATGAACATCATGCTGGTGTCGGTCACCGAGCGCACCCGCGAGATCGGCATCCGGCTGGCCATCGGCGCGCATGAAAGGCACATTCTCATCCAGTTCCTGGTCGAGGCGACCGTGCTGTCGCTGCTCGGCGGCATTATCGGCATCCTGATCGGCCTGGCACTGGCCGGCCTCGCCTCGCTGACGCTGGCCATCCCGTTCGCACCAAGCCCGGCGGTGATCCTGCTCGCTGTCGGCTTCTCGGCGCTGATCGGCATGGTGTTCGGTTTCTTCCCGGCGCTGCGCGGCGCGCGGCTCGATCCGATCGACGCGCTCAGGCATGAATAGAGGGCGTCACGCGACGTTTCGGCTGTTTAAGCTTTTTTGGTGGTCTTTCGCCTCTTCCCTGTCGCCGCTCAATCTGCGGTGCTAGTATAATCGCCAGGGCTAATATGACCTCAGGGGGGGTGGGAAGTATGAGCAAGAAAGAGCGCCTGATTCTGGCGGTGGTGATCGTTGAGGCCGCCTTGGCAGGCCTCTGGTGGTATCTGGCCAGTTACGGCATGGACAATCCTGATCGCGTCACCGCTGATTTCCAGCAGGTTGTCGGTCAGACGATGGGAACGGCGATGGGTGCGCTGCTGGGTGTCGGCGTCGTGCTGTTTTTCGTCGCTGCCCGCAACGACCGCAAAACCATCGAAAACAAAATGCGTCGTTAGAGCGACGTGCGTCCACTTGGACGCACAAAGTACGCTCTAGCACTTTGAATCTTTGCATCGTGCTTTTCGAAAATCGATTCCGATTTTCGGGCCGATGCGTCAGTCCTGGCCGGCAAAATGCCACTCGATCAGTGGCTTCATGTGCGGCATCAGCCCGCCCGGCAGCTCGTCGGCATTGCGGATGATGACAGGCCCGTCGATTTCTGGCTCTGCCTCGGTGGCGACAAAGGCACTGATGCGCTGCGCGACCTCGTCGGCGGATGCCGTCTCGCGATAGCGACGAAAGATCACCGTGCCGGTTGCCGTCGACAGGGCATAGTAGCGCCTGCCGCGTGTCGCGCCGGCAAGGTCGAGGCCGGTTTCTTCCCGCACCTCGCGGATCATGTTGAAGTCGACATCGACAAGGCCATCGCGGAAATCGGTCGGCTCGAACGAGCCGGCGGCGAAGTAGACGCGGCCAGCATTGACCGTGTGCCGCGCCATGCGGATCGCCACCAGCGCATTGTCGCCGGCGACCAGCATGGCATGGGCATAGGCGTGCTCGGCCCCAGCCACATGGCGATTGCCGCGCCAAAGCATGAAGGTCGAGTAGCGCACCGCATGGCAGCGGCCGACGAGGCTGTTGTCGCGATAACTGAGCGCCGAAAGCAGCACCACGGTGCCGTCGAACAGCGCCGGGTTGGCCACCGTCTCACGCCGCCAATTCTCGGCGATCGCTTGCGCATTATCGCGTTCGAACGGATGCGGGCCGGGGTCGAGCCTGACGTCGACGGCGTCGACCGGCAGGATGATGTTGCGTGGCAGGTCGAAGCTCAACGAAAACGATCCTCAGGCTATTTCCAGGGTGATCGCCACCGGACAATGATCCGACGCCTTCGGCCGGTCCCAGCCGGCACGCGGAAAGCGGTCCACCTCCTGGCCCGCCGGAAAGATCGTGCGCCAGGGCTGGCCGTTGCGGATGATGTCGGGAACGGCGGTCGCATTCTTGGCTGCCAGTGCCTTCGACAACAGGATGTAGTCGAGCTGGCACAGATGCCGCTCTTGCGGTCCGCGCGTATGGTATAAGGTCCAACGGTCCATCTCCGGGCGCCGCTCGACCGCATTCTCGCAAAAGCCGCCGGCGGTGAGCACGCTGAGGCAGGACTGGCTCTCATCGATCACCTCGAAGCGGTAGCCGTCAAAGGCGTCGCCGGATATCTTCACGCGCTGCCGATAGTCATTCATGTCGCCGCAGATCGCCCAGCTTTTGTCGGCGGCATGATCCCCACCGAAACGCTCCTCGATGATCCGGCGCACCGCTTGCGCCTCGGCGATGCGCAGCGGCATTGTCGCCTGGCGCCCGTCGAGACCGTTGCGGGGCGAGCCCATCGACTTGAAGTGCACCAGATACAGCGTCAGCGGCACGCCACCGACGGTCAGGTCGATTTCCAGGCAGTCGCGCCGGAAGATGCGCTGGTTGGCCTGATGCCCTAACGCTGCCAGTTCCGGCGTGTACAAGCCGAACTGCTCGAACGTGACATAGGCGTGGCTTGTCATGCGCACGAATTCGATCGGGTGGCCCTGCGCGGTCTCGTTGCGCATCATCACGGCGACGTCGATGCCGCGCGAATCATTGCCGGCGGTGGTGTATTTCTGGCGGTAGCCATGCCCAACCATCTTGAACAGATAGCCATATTCGAAAGCCTTCAGCGCCTCGATATTGTCGACCTCCTGCATGCAGATGATGTCGGCGCGGGTGGCTGCGATGGCCAGTGCCGTCAGCTGGCGCGTATCGTCGGATAGCGCGATCTCCCGCGCCTGTTCCAGCATTTTGTACTCGGCCTCGCTCTGGATGTCGAAAAGCGCCAGCGTGCGATCTTCGTTGAGCTGGTTGCGGTATCCGGAAAAATCGAACCTGTTCATCAGGTTTTCGACATTGAAGGTGGCGAGGCGCAGGGACATGGCGGTGACCTTTGCCCACAAGCGCAGCCGAAAACAAGGGGGCTGGGCGATGCCCATTCATGGTTGATGGAACCTTTCCGTTCATCTTCCGTTCAGACGCAAAGGTCCATGATTAGGGTTAACCTGAGCGTGGGGCCTGAAACTTCGGAGAGTGAAATGAAACCGCTCTTTTTGACTACCATTCGATCGGGCATGTTGGCCTTGGGTCTTGTTTCCGGCCTCTCGGCGCCTTCCATGGCCGGGCCCATTCAGCCTGACGTCCCGCTCCCAACTGCTGCCGCGGCACGCGAAATCGTGCCGGTGCGCGATGGCTGGGCTGGCGGCAATAATAACGTCTGGATGCGTGGCCGTAATTTCTCAGGAGCCAGGAACTGGAACCGTGGCAATTGGAACCGTGGCAACTGGAACCGTGGCAACTGGAACGGTGGGCGGCACTGGCGCCAGAATCGTGGCCGGTACTACGGTGGCGGCAATTACGGCCGTTACTACGGTGGCGGCTATTACGGCCGTTACTACGACGACGACGACGGCGCCGCCGCGCTTCTCGGTTTGGGCCTTGGGTTCGGCCTTGGCAGCCTGTACCAGGGCTACTACAACCAGGGCTACTACAACCGGGGCTACTACAACAACGGTTACTATTCGAGCGCCCATGTCCGCTGGTGCTACAATCGTTACCGGTCGTATCGCACCTGGGACAACACGTTCCAACCCTATAACGGCCCGCGCCAGCAATGCTGGTCGCCCTATCGCTGATCGACTGATGCATTCCAGACGGCGCCGCTCCTCGCGGCGCCGTTTCCGTCTGGCTCAGCCTTCTTCTGAACTGTTCTTTGTCCGGCCAGGGCACCGCGAAATCGTTTCGCCGCCGACGATAACGCTATGTTTATCCGGCAGGCCTAGTTATCTTGCCGATCGCACCACATGAAATGCGACGATCGCCGGGGATTGGCGCGCGATGGCTGAAGACGAACACCGGGACAAACGCAGGCAGCGCGTCTTCAAGGGCGCGACGATCCTGACCGGCATGACCAGGTCCGAGGTCACGTGCACGGTGCGCAACATGCATGACGGCGGCGCCGAACTGAAGGTCTCGATCGATGCTCGCGTGCCCGACGAATTCCTGCTCTATGTGCCGACCGACGGCATCGCCTACAAGGCAGTGGTCCGCTGGCGCCGCGAGGACCGCATCGGCATCATGTTCATCGGCACCGAGCCAAAGCCCCACTGGCACTACGGCTAAATCCCCCGAACCGCGTCCTCTGAGCAGTCGACGAAGTTAGGAGAGAAAATCTCCTAGAATACCCCGACGAGCAGTGCGGCCCGACAAGGAAGGCAGAGGCGGAGGCCCACAGGACCCAAAGTCCTCGCACCCTGCATTCGAGAACGGCCGCAGCGGGATTGGCGGGATCGTAGTGGACCTCGACCTTGTCGCCCTGGAGGTAGCGCTGCGATTGACCGCTGACGAGGCTTGGCAGCGAGGCCGTCAGATTCGAGCCGAAAGCGACGCGGTCGGCGGCATAGCGCTGGCCGGCGACGCTATAGCTATAGACGACGCGGGATTTGAAGACCGTTCGCCAAGGCCGGTACCCACCGCCCTTCAACCTGTCGCGGATCTGGAATTTCTGCAGGCCCGATGCGTCGATGCGTCCCGTGGTGACAGGCCATCTGGCCGCCTGTTCCGCTAGCGACTTGTGGGCAAAGCGCATGCGCAAGGTAAATAGCCCCATCACAAGCAGCAGGGCCTCCGCGCCGAGGTTCTGCGGCTTGGGCAAATGCGGCCTGATCGCCTCCAGGACGCCGCCGATGGAGAAGACCAACACAACGGCGCCAATCAACAGCCCCGCCGAAAGCTGGACCATGAACTTGAGGGCGCCATCGGGCAGGTTGCGCTCGATCACGGCCTTGGCCGGATCGGAAGGGTCATAGAAAACGGTTACGTCGGCTCCCTTGGGAAACCGCGCAAGGGTTTCGGGAACGGCGAAGTTTCCGACATTCTCCTGCACGCTGTAGCGCGAACTGCGGAACGTTTTCCCGCCCACCTTGTACTCGAAGGTGATCGCCGGGAAGCTTCGAGTCTCGGTTGAACCTCTGCGTCCCGAGCCGGATCCCGAACTGGTCACTTCGCGAGCCTCCACTCGTGACGAGAGGATCTTTCCAGGAGTCGGAAACCAGCGGCTGACCGCCCTCACCTCTCTGCACTTCAACAGTGTGACAACGGTCAGCATGCCGGCGACCACGCATGCAAACCCGATCAACAGAAATTTGAGTTCCAAACCTGCCCCCTCGGCAAGGCGTACGCTGCCCAGCACACGCATACCACGATGGCGAGGACAACGCGCCCTGTCACGTTCGCGGAAAAGCCGGCGGAGCGATCCGCCGGCTTTTCCTGTGCAATGATAAATTGCGAATTAATTTTTTGGCCCTGTCCGACCAGCTTGTTCTTCGAAATCTCCCGCGCGCCCGCAGGGCGAAGCCCGAGGACGCGCAAGAAAACGAACGTGGATTTCGATCAGTTCTTGGCCTTGTCGACCAGTTTGTTCTTCGAAATCCACGGCATCATCGCGCGCAGCTTGGCGCCGACTTCCTCGATCTGGTGGCTGTCGTTGTTGCGGCGGATGCCCTTGAAGCGCGACATGCCGGCGCGGTATTCCTGCATCCACTCCGAGGTGAACTTGCCGGTCTGGATATCCTTCAGCACGCGCTTCATCTCGGCCTTGGTGTCGGCGGTGATGATGCGCGGGCCCGAAACATATTCGCCCCATTCGGCGGTGTTCGAGATCGAGTAATTCATGTTGGCGATGCCGCCCTCATAGATCAGGTCGACGATCAGCTTGACCTCGTGCAGACATTCGAAATAGGCCATTTCCGGCGCGTAGCCGGCTTCCACCAGCGTCTCGAAGCCGGCGCGGATGAGCTCGACCAGACCACCGCACAGCACCACCTGTTCACCGAACAGATCGGTCTCGCATTCCTCGCGGAAATTGGTCTCGATGATGCCCGAACGGCCGCCGCCGACGCCGCAGGCATAGGACAGGGCGAGATCGAGCGCATTGCCCGAAGCGTCCTGGTTGACCGCGACCAGGCACGGCACGCCGCCGCCCTTCTGGTATTCGCCGCGCACGGTGTGGCCAGGCCCCTTCGGCGCGATCATGACGACATCGACCGAGGCCTTCGGCTCGATCAGGCCGAAGTGCACGTTGAGGCCGTGGGCGAAGGCGATCGCCGCGCCATCGCGGATGTTCGGTGCGATCTCGGATTTGTAGATGTCGGCCTGCAGCTCGTCGGGCGTCGCCATCATCATCAGGTCGGCCCATTTGGCGGCCTCCGCCACGCTCATCACCTTGAGCCCGTCGGCCTCGACTTTTTGGGCGGTCGCCGAGCCGGCCTTGAGGCCGATGGCGATATCCTTAACGCCGGAATCCTTGAGATTGAGCGCATGCGCCCGGCCTTGGCTGCCATAGCCGATGATGGCGACCTTCTTGCCCTTGATCAGGTTGAGATCGGCGTCGCGATCGTAATAGACACGCATTTTTCTTTCCTTCCCGTTTTGAATTCAGAGGCCTTGCGGCCCGGTTTTTGCTCCGTAAAGAGCGAGAAACTGCTGCGTCGCCCGGACGGCATCGCCGCCGATCGCCGCATCAGTCAATTCCAGCCGGTCGCCGAGCAGCAGGCGGATCTGCACGTCACGGGCGACCAGCCCGAAAAAGGTGCGGAATGCCGTTTCGGCATCCGAGAACTCGAGAAGCCGCGCCTGCCGACCGGCCTCCAGCACCGGTTTCAGGCGTCTGGCCAGCGCGAAGCGGCCGTTCTCCAGCACGATGGCGCCAAGATCGTTCTTGCCGTCTTTGCGCCGGATTGGGCCGGCACGGCCGACCGCCACCCGGTTGAGCGCGATCGAGGTATCGCTCGAAATCACCTTGAGCCAGTCCGAGGCGAAGCGTTCTAGGCTCGCCGTCAGCGAGGCAAGATCGAGCCCCTTGCGGTCGACCGGCACCACCCGCACCTTGGACGCCTGCCATTGCACCGTTGCCGTCAAAAGCCCGTCGCGATCGTCGAACCATTTGTAGAGCGTTTCCTTGGAACAGCTCGCCCGCCGCGCCACGGCGGTCATGGTCAACTGGTCGCCCTCCTCGACCAGCAGGCGAAGTGCGGCGTCGAGCACGGCTTTCTGCCGCTCCGTCAGCGCTTCGCCGGTGTCGATGTCGACGCTTGCCTGCAACAAACTCTTTTCCTGCTCGATGACGGCGGCAGCCAGGTCCGTACCGTACGTTACGGTTCGGCATGTCTATGACGTATTGTCGGACCCGGTGCAAGCCCTATCTCCGCTTTTTGACGCCTTCCAGACCGGAACGGCCTCCACTGGAACGGCCTCCACTGGAACGGCATGTCACGGAGGCAAGATGCTCGTCGGCCTGCTTGCACTGACCGTTACCGCCGCTTTCGCGGGCGCCGCCATCTATGTCAGCGTCGCCGAGCAGCCGGCGCGGCTTCGCCTCGATGACAGGGCACTGCTGCAGGAATGGCAGCCCGCCTACAAGCGCGGCGCCGCCATGCAGGCGTCGATCGCCGTCGTCGCCTGTGTTCTTGGTGTCGTTGCCTGGTGGCAGACGGGCAGTCTCGCCTATCTGCTCGCGGCGGTGCTGATCATCCTGCCCTGGCCATGGACGCTGATCGCAATGATGCCGACAAACCGATTGCTGGAGGCGATGGACGCGGCTGCCGTCAATCCGCAAGCGAGGGCGCTGATCGTCAAATGGGGCAATCTGCATCTGGTTCGCGTCATGCTTGGCGTGCTGGCGGCACTGGCATTCCTCTGGGGAAGTGTCTGACGTCGCGACGTTCAGCAAAGGCCACATCACTCGAGGGCGGCTGGATGGCGCAGCCGACCAAGCAGAGCCGACAAGGTGTCGAGGTCATCATCTGAAAGCCTGGCGCCGACCAGCTCCGCGATCGACAGTCCGTAGACGGCCCACATGCGGCGGCGCATCTCGCGCCCCTTGCCGGTGATGCGGATAGTCTGTCCTCGCCCGTCATCGGCAACCCTGAGCTTCTCGACCAGCCCGTCCGCTTCGAGCCGCGCCAGTAGCCGGGAGATGTTATATTGCGCAAACAGTGTGCGCTCGATCAGCTGGAACGGCCGCAGGCCGCCCTCGCCGGCTTCGGCAAGCTCATGCAGCACATCGTACCAGGCAAGCGGCGGTAAGCTGCTGTCCTTCAGCGCATCTTCGGCTCTTTCCACCAGCTGGCGCGAAACGCGCATCAGGCGCGCCCAGGCCTTGATGGCCGCGGGCGAAGGATTGGTTTTCTCCGTCATGATTGCAGCATAGGGGATAGATGCAATTGCATCAAGCTTGCACGTGAATGCAAATGCATCTATATACATGCAACTGCATTGATATCCGAAGACACTGCCATGAAACATGAAATCTGCAAGATCGGCGACATCCCGGAGACGGGCAGCCTGGTGTCCGACAAGCTCGTTCTCGTCAGCCACCACCTTTGTCCCTATGTGCAGCGCGCGGCGATCTCACTCGCCGAAAAAGACGTGCCGTTCGAACGCTTCACCATCGATCTCGCCAACAAGCCGGCCTGGTTCAAGGCGATATCGCCGCTCGGCAAGGTGCCGCTGCTGCGCGTGCAGCAAAATGGCGAGGAAACGGTGATTTTCGAATCGGCGGTCATCCTCGAATTCCTCGAGGAAACGCAACGGCCCCCACTCCATCCTGCCGACCCGCTGGCCCGGGCCCGGCACCGCGCCTGGGTCGAGTTTGGCTCGGCCATCCTCAACGCCATCGGTCGATTCTATTCCGCGCCGACCGAGGCCGCCTTCCTTGCCGAAGGCGAAGGTCTGTCGGCGATGTTCGACCGTCTCGAAGAGGAACTGGCGGCCGGCCGAACTGGGCCGTGGTTCGCCGGCGAGCGCTTTTCAATGGTCGATGCTGTCTATGGACCAGTCTTTCGCTATTTCGACGCCTTCGATCGGATCGGCGATTTCGGCATCCTGAGCGGAAAGCCGCTTGTCGAGGCCTGGCGGAAGGGATTGCACGAACGCAAGTCGGTGAAGGACGCTGTCACCCCAGACTATCCACAGCGCCTTCATGCATTCCTGCAAGCGAAGGGTTCGCACCTTTCGAAACTCATCCGCCGCAACGAGGCGGCCGCCGCGCTTCCTTGATACCGATCCGCCTGAACGGATCGACCACGGTTCCAGCCACCACCGATCCTTCAGCGGTATCGCCAAATCAAGCCGTCGCTCTTGGCGTTGGGTTAAGTGTCGGTATCGTCAAAAGCGGCGCGAGCGGCGCGCACAGCGCCATGATTGAGCTCGGCCCACTGGAGCAGCTGGTGCAGGGGTCCGAACATCGAACGTCCGAGATCGGTCAGACTGTATTCGACGCTCGGCGGCTTGGTCGGGAACACCTCGCGATGGACGTAACCGTCGCGCTGCAAATCGTGCAGCGTCTGGGTGAGCATGCGCTGTGAAATGTCGGGTACCAGCCGCCGCAATTCGCCGAACCGGTACGGCTTTTCTGCCAGCGCCATCATCAGCAGCGAACTCCATTTGTTGCTGATGCCCTGGATCACATCGCGAACCGGACAGTCCGCAATGTTGCCCCCGCCGCTGCCCGCTTTGTAAATCTCGAGTTTCGATCTCAGACTGACGATTTTGCCGTCCATCGCTGGTTCCCTGCGCCTGCCTACCTCCCGCAAAACTGCCTTCTTTACGGAGGTCTGTCAATTCCTATTTTAGTGCTGGTCTCTTTTTGAGACTTATATAAGCACCCGCCGCTCCGGCGCAACGACAGGACTTCCCATGACCGAAACCCTTCTCGTCACCGGCGCCTCCGGCCAGCTCGGCCGCGGCGTCATCCATCATCTGCTGGACACGCTCAAGGTTCCGTCCGCACGCATCATCGCCGCCACCCGTAATCCAGAAAACCTCGCCGACCTGGCGACGCGCGGCGTTGCCATCAGGCAAGCCGATTTCGATGACACGGCGTCGCTCGTCGAGGCATTCAAGGGCGCCGGCAGGGTCCTGATCATCTCGACCGGCGAGATCGACCTTGGGGGCAAGCGCCTCAAGCAGCACGAGAATGCAGTCGCAGCCGCCAGGAAGGCAGGTGTTTCGCATCTGCTCTACACCTCGATGCCCAATCCTGAGCCGGGATCGCCGGTGCTGTTTGCGGGCGATCACTACGGTACCGAGCAGGCGATCAAGGCGAGCGACATCCCCTACACGATTTTCCGCAACGGCTGGTATCAGGAGAACCTGTTCATGTCGCTGCCGCATGCCATTGCCTCGGGGCAGTGGTACACATCGGCGGCCGACGGCCGCATCGCCCATGGCGCTCGCGACGACATGGCCGCGGCGATCGCCGCGGGCCTTGCGTCGGGCGCTTCCGAAAGCACGACATACACGCTGACGGGTCCGCAGGCCCACACCGTCGCCGAGATCGCAGCCTTGGTGACCGACGTCACCGGCAAGCCCATCGAGGTCGTCCAGCTTTCGGACGAGGCGTTGACCGAGGGTCTGAAGGCTGCCGGCGTTCCCGAAGGCTTTGCCCCCGTCGTCACTTCCTTCGACACCAACACGCGCTCCGGCCGCATCGGCATGGTGACCGATGCGATCGAGACACTTTCAGGCAAAAAGCCGAAATCGTTGAGGCATTTCCTCGAGGCGAACAAGGCAGCTCTGGCCGGCTGAAGGCCGCGGAGATTCTGGCAAAGGCCGTGCCTTTGGACAGGGCACGGCCTTTTGTCTAGATAGCCACCTGCGTCCCGATCTCGACAACACGTCCGGTCGGGATCTGGAAATATTCGGTCGCATCCGCTGCGGTGCGCGCCAACCCGATGAACAGCTTGTCCTGCCACACCGGCATGCCGGAGTTGGGTGACGCCTTGAGCGAGCGCCGCGACAGAAAGAAGGAGGTCGTCATGATGTCGAACTTCCAGCCCTGCTTGCGGCAGATCGCCAGCGCACGCGGGATGTTCGGCTGCTCCATATAGCCGAAGGTCAGCGTCACCCGCATGAACAGCTCGTTGATCGTTTCCATCTTGACCCGCTCGCTGTCGGGCACCACGGGCTGCTGAGCCGTCACCACCGAGAGGATGACGTTTTGTTCGTGCAGCACCTTGTAGTGCTTCAGGCTGTGCATCAGCGCGGTCGGCGCGCTGACGGGATCACTGGTCAGGAACACGGCCGTACCGGACACCAGCTGCGGCTTTTTCTTCAACAAATTGCCGGCGAGGAAATCGAGCGGAATTTCGTTCCGGCGCGTCTTGTCGAATAGATAGCGACTTCCGCGTATCCAGGTCCCCATGATCAGCCCCATGATGCAGGCAACAGCGATCGAGACCCATCCGCCTTCCACGAATTTCACAATATTTGCCAGGAAGAAGCCGGTGTCTATCGTGCCAAAGAGCAGCGCCAGCGCCGCAGCGAGCGCGGTCTGCCATTTCCATTGCCACCGCATCACCACGAACAGCAAAATAGTCGTCATCAGCATTTCGCCTGTCACCGAAATTCCATAGGCGGAAGCGAGCGAACTCGAACTGCCAAAGCCGACGACGAGCAGCATTACGCCGAGCGCGAGAATGAGATTCACGCGTGGCATGTAAATTTGGCCGAGTTGCATCTCGGAAGTATGCTGAACTTCGATTCTGGGCAGAAGATTGAGCTGCACCGCTTGCCGAGTTAGCGAAAACGCCCCGGAGATAACGGCTTGACTGGCGATGACAGTCGCTGCTGTTGCTAGCCCGACCATTGGTATCAGTGCCCAATCTGGCAGCATCTGGAAAAACGGATTGTCGGGCAGCCCCCCGTGAGCAAGTACGAATGCGCCTTGCCCAAAATAGCTGAGCAGCAGGCAGGGGAAGACGATCCAGAACCAGGCTAGCACGATTGGACGGCGACCGAAGTGCCCGAGATCGACGTAAAGCGCTTCAGCACCGGTAACCGCCAGAAAGACCGCGCCGACTGTGAGAAATGCGCCCGTTTTGGCTTCGGCAAGATAGGCAACTGCATAGTAGGGGTTGATTGCCAAAAGCACCGACACATCGTCAAGAATATGCACCAATCCGGCAATGCCGATCGCCAGAAACCAGAGCGCCGTCACCGGCCCGAAAACGGAGGCCACTCTACCGGTTCCGAAGCGCTGCACGGCAAACAAAACGGCAAGAATCACCAATGTAATGGGAACCACGTACGGATCGAACGCCGGGGTCACGACGCTCAGGCCTTCCACCGCTGAAAGCACCGAGATGGCCGGCGTTATGATCGCGTCGCCGAAAAACAGTGCGGCTCCGCAGAGACCAATGGCAAGAATGATGCCGGAACCAGCCGGATAAGCTTTCCGGGCCAGCGCCATAAGCGACAGGGTACCGCCTTCACCCTTGTTATCCGCCCGAAGCACGAAGGCGACGTATTTGATTGTCACGATAATCGTCAGTGCCCAGACGATCAGCGACAGAATGCCCAGAACGGCACTGCGCGGATCGGTGCCGGACGAAGCATGCAGTGCTTCGCGAAGCGCATAGATCGGGCTGGTGCCGATATCGCCATAGACCACGCCGAGAGCGCCCAGCATCAAAACCTTGGTGCTGTGCTTTTCGACCTCAGGATGGCTTGATTGTTCGACTGGTTCTGCCTCACTACCACTGTTGGTAAGGGCCATGGACGACACTCCGATAAGCGGGCGGTGCTCTACGCTTGCTGCGATGCAATATCAAGTGCCCCAACGTGATGGCTGCCATGTCTGCAAAGCGAGGCTTCCATCCTTACCACCCACAGGCCTTCAGAAATCTTTTGACCGTCCCGGCCATGCCATACTCCAACGCATCGGCTGTCAACCCATGTCCAATCGACACTTCGGCCAATACCGGGATGCGCTTTGCCAATGCCGGCAGGTTGTTCACCACCAGATCATGCCCGGCATTGACCTGAAGCCCGGCGGCAAGCGCGGCATCCGCGGTTTTTCCCAATCTTTCCAGCTCCTTCGCCGCTTTTGCCGAATCGGAATGATAGCTGCCATATGGACCGGTGTAGAGCTCGATCCGGTCGGCGCCGGTGTCGCGCGCGGCCTTCATGCCTGCCGGATCCGGGTCGGAAAACAGCGACACGCGAAAGCCCCCCTTTTTCAGGCGTTTGACGATCGGTGTCAGGAACGCCGCCTCGGCGGCGAAGTTCCAGCCATGGTCGGAGGTGGCCTGGGCAGGGTCGTCGGGCACCAGCGTCACCTGCTCTGGCTGGTGCTTTTCCACAAGCGCCAGGAAATCCTCGCTCGGATAGCCCTCGATGTTGAACTCCGCCTGGGGGAATTCGTCGTCGATCAGCGCCCTGATCTCCGGCAGGTCGGAATGCCTGGTGTGCCGCTCGTCGGGCCGCGGATGCACTGTCAGCCCATGCGCGCCCGCGGCCAGCGCCAGTCGCCCGAGCCCGGTCACATCAGGCCACGGCAGGTCGCGCCGGTTGCGCAGCATGGCGATGGCATTGAGATTGACGGAGAGTTTTGCAGGCATGGGTTCTCGGGTCCGGATGTACTTGCGGCCATCTATACCGCCTTTGGCGGGAACAGACAGGGGGTTTCCGGTGTTCCAGAGGGACGTATAATATCCAGCAAGAGGAAGACCCGTGAATTATCTTGAAGCCGTGCCGGCGGTTCGCCGTATCGATACCGACCGCGACGACCTGTTCGCCATCGACGTCGTCGGCCATGTCACGGCGGCCGATGCGGAAAACCTGTTCGGTTTGCTGGAGGCGGCTTACGCGCTGCACCCGAAAATCGACGTGCTGGTGCGCCTGATCGATCATGATGGCGTCGATTGGGTCGATGTGTCGGACGAAACGCTTGAACAGGGCACGGCCCTTGCCGTGGAGCATGTCGGCCGCTGCGCTGCGGTCGGCGAGCCGAACTGGGTACCCAGCGCACAGGGCTTGCTGCCTGTTTCCTCGCCCGTCGAGCTCAGGCATTTCGAGGCAAAGGACGAAGCATCCGCGTGGGAATGGCTCGGCGCCAGACCGCTTGCCCCACGGTGACGCAGCCCCCGGCCGCTCGATCGGCCTATCTGACAATCGTCAGCCGTTCGGCCGCGCGCGTGATCGCGGTGTAGAGCCAGCGCTGGCGGGTTTCCTTGAACGCCCAGCTTTCGTCGAAAAGCACGATCTCGTTCCACTGCGAGCCTTGCGCCTTGTGCACGGTCAGCGCGTAGCCATAGTCGAAATCGTCGAAGCGCTTTTTCTGCTGCCAAGGAATATCGGCGTCCGGGTCCTCGAACGCCGCTTTGAGCAGCTTGATCTTGGCAACGCCGCGGTCCGGATCGTCCTCCTCCGGTGAGACCAGCAAATTGATGCCGGGTTTCACCGTCTCGCGCGACGAGGTCATCACCTTCCACAGCGAGCCGTTGAGCAATCCCTTGGCCGGGTCGTTACGCAGGCAGACGAGCTTGTCGCCGGCCTGAGGGTAGTCGGCATTGAACCCCTTCAGCTCGCGCAGCCGCTGATTATAGCGACGCCGCGTCCTGTTGGTGCCGACCAGCACCTGGTCCGCCTTCAGCACCAGTTCCTGTGTGACGTCTTCCTTGCCGATCACCTGCGCCGTGCCATAATCGCCGCGCATGAATTCGCGACCCTCGCGCACGTCGAGCGCCAGTCGGATGATCGGGTTGTCGCGCGCCTGCCGGTGGATCTCGGTGAGAAGAATATCCGGCTCATGGTCGGTGAAGAAGCCGCCGCCCGAGATCGGCGGCAACTGGCCGGGATCGCCGAGAACCAGGATCGGCGTGCCGAAACTCATCAGGTCGCGGCCGAGCTGCTCGTCGACCATCGAACATTCGTCGATGACGACGAGCTTGGCCCGCGAGATCGGGCTTTGCCGGTTGAGCGAAAAGGTCGGCGACATCGAGGTCTTGCCGGTCACCTCGTCCGCTACCGATTCCTCGCCCTTCGGCCGGTAGATCAGCGAATGGATGGTGCGGGCATTGACCGCGCCCTTGGAACGCAGCACCTGCGCCGCCTTGCCGGTGAAGGCCGCGAACTGCACCTGGCCGTCGACATGCTCGGCGAAATAGCGCGCCAGCGTCGTCTTACCGGTGCCGGCATAGCCGAACAGCCGGAAGAGCTGCGGCTTTCCGATCTTGAGCCAGGTGGCGACCGCTTTCAGCGCATCGTCCTGTTGAGGAGAGAATTCCATCAGCGCGAGAGACCGGATTCGCGAGGGAAAGACAAGGCCGACGACTACCGTCACCAAGATCATCGGCGGCGGACCTACCGCCTCCAATGACGCAAGTTATCAGGCAGGGATCGGAACGTAAAGAGAACGAAGTCGAGCCGCCACGACCTAGCCGGTCGGGCCGGGATCGTTCTCGAGCAGGATCGGCTTGCCGTGCGGCGTCGCATGCGCGGCGCGTTCCCAGGCGGCAGCGAGCGTATCGACGTCGCTCCTGCCGGCAACGCCTTTGGCCGACAGCAAATTTTCCAGCGCCGCCAGCCAGTGCTCGTAATAATCATGGCCGTCGCTTGCGACACCGGGCTTCTTGACCTCGGCGGACAAGGCCTCTGCCCATTCGCTCCAGGAAAACAGGCCCTTGTCGTTCAGCGCAACCGTCATGGCGAAGGCTTCCGCTTGCCATGGCTCGGCGAATACCGGCGCATCAATGCCCGCCGGCAGCTTGGCGGTGACTGACTTCGCCTCACGCCGGTTCAAGATAGCTCTCCCAGGCGTCGATCGACACGATCAGCGTCGGGTCGGCGCCCTCGCCCCAGATCTCCGCGCCGTCAAAAACCACCGTGTAGACCCATTGCGGGTTTTCGCCCTGGCCGTGCGCATTCGTATCAGGGAAGACAAAACCATCGCGCACCGCCTCGACGGCGCCTTGCTTGCCGCGTGCGTAGCGCGGCAGCCTTGTGTGGCCGGTCGGATGGAAATTCTTCGTCCGCACCAGGTCGCCTGCCTTGAATCGCGCCGGCGTGGCGATCAGACGGTCGCAGGGGCCGCCCTTAGCCAATACTGCCGGCACGTTTTCGGCCTTCAGCACCCTTTTGGGCGTCGCAGCAGGGTCGATCGCCTTGCCCGCGACCAGATCGCGGTCACTGACAAAACCATGCCGCTTCAGCAAGATTTCGAGCGCCTTGATCCAGATCTCATAATAGCTCGAGGCATAGTAGTCGGCGGGACGCAGCGATTCCCGCGCATGCCGGCTCTCATCGATATTCCAGGCGCCCATGGCGCCGGCGCACAGCGTCACGCCAAGCGCTCGTCTTTCCCATTCGGCATGGAAATAGGGTTCGTCCTTTTCGGGTGCAACCGGCCCGAACCCCATCTGCCCGCCGAGATCCTGCGGCCCGTTCATGTCGGCTCCCGCGCCAGTCCGGTGCCGATCATCGCGTCGCGCGTCACCAGATCAGCCAGCCGCTCCTCGCTCCAGCCGTCGGTGCCGTTCGGCCGGATCGGGACGACCAGATAGCGCAGCTCGGCGGTCGAGTCCCACACCCGGATTTTTGTTGTCTTCGGCAGCGTCAGCCCGAATTCATCGAGCACGCCGCGCGGATCGATGACCGCGCGCGAACGATAGGGCGGCGCCTTGTACCAGACCGGCGGCAGGCCGAGCACCGACCACGGATAGCAGGAGCATAGCGTGCAGACGACGAGGTTGTGCGTCTCCGCCGTGTTGAACACGGCCTGCATGTGCTCGCCCTGCCGGCCGGTGTAGCCGAGCGAACCGATCGCCGCCGTCGCGTCGCGTTTCAGCCAGGTGGCAAAGTCAGGCTCGACCCACGCCTTCGCCACCACTTTAGCGCCGTTGCGCGGACCGATTTTTGTCTCGTAGGTGTCGACGATCACGTCGATCGCGGCCGGATCGATCAGCCCTTTCTGAGTGAGGATCGTCTCCAGCGCGCGCACCCGGGCGGCAAAAGGATCAAGCTCGTTGTCGTGGTCGTGGTTATGGGACATGGCCGTAAATTACGGCTGCAAGCATTCCACCGCAAGCGCCACGGCTTGGGCCAGCCCGTCGGCTTCTATTCGGCTGCCGCCTTCTGCGGCTCGCCTTGCAACTCTTCTCCGTGCTCGAACAGCGACGGCTGGACGACAGCTTCGACCGGTGGCTGCTCGTCGCGGCGCTTCGGCCACAGCCCGACAAGCCAGCCCGAAAAATACTCCATGTAGACATAGATGACCGGCGTGACGAACAGCGTCAGCGCTTGCGAAGCGACGAGGCCGCCGACCACCGCCACGCCGAGCGGCTGTCGCAGTTCGGCGCTGGCGCCGGTGCCGAGCGCGATCGGGATCGTGCCCATCAGCGCCGCCAGCGTCGTCATCATGATCGGACGGAAGCGCATCAGGCAGGCCTTGTGAATGGACTCGAGCGGCGACATCCCCTCGCGCCTGAGTTCGAGCGCGACGTCGATCATCATGATGCCGTTCTTCTTGACGATGCCGATCAGCATCAAGATACCGATGACAGCGATCACCGAAAGATCCATCCCCGCAAGCCGCAACGCAACAAGCGCGCCGAGCACCGCGGACGGAAGTCCGGTCAGGATGGTGAGCGGATGGATGAAGCTCTCGTAGAGGATGCCGAGGACGATGTAGATGGTCAGGATTGCGCCGCCGATCAGCAGGCCCTGGTTGGCAAGCGAATCCTGGAACGTTTTCGCCGTGCCCGAAAAAGTGGTCGAGATCGTCGCCGGCATGCCGATCTTTTCCTTCAGCGCATTGATGCGGCTCACGCTGTCGCCGAGCGCGACGCCCTGCGGCAGATTGTAGGAAATGGTCACTGCCGGAAGCTGGCCGAGTTGGTTGACGGTCAAGGCACCGGCGGTCCGATCGACACGAGCGAAGGCGCCGAGCGGCACCAGGCTGCCGCTGGCCGTCCTCACCTTGATCGCCAGCATCCTTTCTGGCGACCACTCGATCCTCGGGTCGAGTTCCATGATCACCTCATAGCTGTCGGCCGAACCGAAAATGGTCGACACCTGCTCGGTGCCGAAACCGCCATAGAGGCTGGAGCGCAACGTATCGGTGTCGACGCCGAGCGTCGCCGCCTTGTCGCGGTCGACCACCAGCGACGCCTGCAAGGCGTTGTTCTGCAAATCATTGGTGACGTCGGTGAAGGCGCTACGGTCGGCGGCCATCGCATCGGTGAGCTTCTGCGCCCAAACGTCCGCCGCGCCGATGTCGAGGCCCTGCACGACGAGCTGATAGGCGCTGGCCGAAGCGCGCGCCCCGAGCCGCAGATTCTGCACCGGCTGCATGAAGGTTTCGATGCCGGGGACATTGGCCAGCTGCCGCCGCAGATCCGAGAGCACCTTGTCGATATCGGGGCGCTGGTCCTTGTCCTTCAATTGCACATAGAGCCGGCCCTGGTTGAGCGCGTTGTCTCCGCTGCCTACCGACCACCCTACATGCGAGACATAGGGTGAATGGGTAAAGACATCAGCCACTTGCCCCTGCAGCTTCACCATGGCGTCGAACGAAATGTCCTGGCGCGCGGTGGTCGTCACCGAAATTTGGCCGATATCCTCCTGCGGGAAGAAGCCCTTCGGCGAGGTCTGGATCAGCCAGACCGACAGTGCGGCCGTCCCAACGAAGACGAGAAAAACCAGGAAACTGTGCCGCAGGCAAAAAGTCAGCAGCCAGTCATAGCCCCGCATGAAGACATTGTGCCTGTGGCCTTCGCCCTGCGCTGCTTCGCGCTCGGCCTTCGACACCGATAAAAGCCGCGAGCACAGCATCGGCGTCAGCGTCAGCGACACCAACATCGACGCCAGGATGGCGACCGTCACCACCACGGCGAACTCGTTGAAGATGCGCCCGATCACTCCGCCCATCAAAAGCACGGGGATGAACACAGCAACCAGCGAGATTGAGATCGAGATGATGGTGAAGCCGATTTCGCGGGCGCCCTTGAGCGCCGCTTCGAGGGCCGAGAGCCCGTCCTCCTCCATGTGGCGGAAGATGTTCTCCAGCATCACGATCGCATCATCGACGACAAGGCCGACCGCCAGCGTCAGCCCCATCAGCGATATGTTGTCGATGGAAAAGCCGAACAGGAACATGGCGCCGAGCGTGGCGATCAGCGAGATCGGCACCGCCACCGCCGGGATGATTGTTGCCGTAACCCGGCGTAGGAACAGGAAGATCACCATCACCACCAGTGCGATGGTGAGCAGCAGCGTGAACTGCACGTCGTCGACCGACTCGCGGATCGAAGTCGAGCGGTCGTTGAGCAACTGGATACTGGCCGCCGCCGGCATTTGATCCTGGAAGGAGGGCAGCATCGCCTTGACGCGATCGACGACGTCGACGGTATTGGCATCGGGCTGGCGCTGCACGGCCATGATGATCGCGCGGGTGCCGTCGTACCAGCTTGCCGTCGTCGTGGTCTCGACCGAATCGATGACGCGGGTCACCTCGCCGAGCCGAACCGGACGGCCGTTCCTGGTGGCTATGATGATATTGGAAAATCCCGCCGCGTTGTTCAGCTGCGTATTGGCGGTGATCGTCAGCTGCTGCTTGTCGTTCTGCAGCACGCCGAGCGGCGTGTTGCTATTGGCCGAGGCGATCGCCGTCTGCAGCTGGTCGATCGAAATGCCGCGTGCGGCGAGCGCAGTCGGATCGATCTGGACGCGCACCGCGTATTTCTGCTGGCCGAAGATCGAGACCTGCGCCACGCCTTCGATCGTCGACAGCGACGGCGAGATTACATTCTCTGCAAAGCCATCGAGATCGGTCAGCGGAACCGTGTCGCTGACCAGCGACATCAGGAGGATCGGCGCATCGGCCGGATTGACCTTGCGATAACTCGGCGGGCTGGTCATCTCAGGCGGCAATTGCCGCTGCGTTCGTGCGATCGCCGCCTGCACGTCGGCAGCGGCCGCATCGATATCGCGATTGAGCACGAACTGGATGGCGATCGAGGTGGAGCCGAGCGAATTCGTGGTCGAGATCGAATCGATGCCCGCGATGGTGGTAAACTGCTTGATCAGCGGCGTTGCCACCGAGGTCGCCATGGTTTCCGGCGAGGCGCCGGGCAGCGAGGCCGAGACGTTAACCACCGGAAACTCGGCGCTAGGCAGAGCGGCCACCGGCAGGAACTTGTAAGCGAACAGCCCGCCCAGCACGAGCGCAAAGGACATGAGCAGGGTGGCGACAGGCCTGCGGATGCAGAATTCGGAGATCATGGCCGCGTCCCCCCGCCTAGCCAGCCTCGGCAACCCTAGGAGAGGCCTGATCACTGGCCTCGCCTTCGTGGACTGGTGAGCCGTTCTTCAGCTTTGCCTGGCCCTCGACGACGACACGTTCGCCGCTTTTCAGCCCTTCGCCGATAGCGCTCTTGTCGCCTTCGCTCAGTGCGACCTGCACGGGCCGCACCTCCACCGTGTTGTCGGGCTTGATCACATAGACGAATGGCCCCTTCTGGCTAGGCTGCACCGCAACCGTGGGAACCGAGGTCATTTGCGGCATGATGCCGGCATCGAGCACGACATTGACATATTGGCCTGGCCACAACGAAAGATCGGCATTGGGCACGCTGGCCCGCGTCGCGATTGTGCCGGAGGCGGTGTCGACGCTGGAATCGACGAAATCGAGGGTCCCCTTGCCGATCGGTGTCGGATCGCCGTCCCTGGTCAGCGTGACTGCACCTTCCTGCGGCTCCGCCAGCGCCTTGTGCAGCAAGGCAAGATCGCTTTCCGGAAGATTGAAGTTCACCTGCAGCGGGTCCACCTGGGTGATGGTCACCAGCGGGGCCGACGCGCTGCTGCCGTTGCTGGTGGTGACGAGATCGCCGATCGCGACGTTGACCGCACCCAGCCTGCCGGAAATCGGCGCCGTGATCGTGGCAAAGCCAAGCTGGACCTCGTCCGCATCGATCGTTGCCTTGTCGGCATCGACCGAGGCCGCGGCGGACTTCTGCGCGGCGATCGCCTGGTCGTAGGTCTGCTGCGTGCCGGCCTGCTTGGCGACGAGATTCTTGGCGCGCTCAAGATCGGCCGTGGCACTGGCAAGCAGCGCCTGGTCCTTGGCGAGCGTCGCCTGATCGCGGGCCAGTTGCGCCTTCAGCGCGCGATCGTCCAGCGAGAACAGGAGGTCGCCAGCCCTCACCATCTGCCCGTCCTTGACGGCGATCGATGTGATCTGGCTCGAGATCCGTGCGTTGACGCTGACTACGGCGGGGGAGGATACGAAGCCGATGGCGTAGCGCCGGATCGGGAAGTCGGCCGTCGAAGCGGTGGCGGCAACCACCGAGGTCGAGCGTGCTGCATTTGCGGCCGCCGATTTGTCAGGCGCCGCCTGGCCCGCTGACAGCATCTGCCAGACTTTGTCCGTCGCCGCGGGCGAAAGGTACAGCCCGGCCGCGACAAGGCAGGCGACCGCAAGCACGATCTTTCCACGCATCGTCAAAGGCCTTTTATCCGACACGCCGTGGTTCGGTGGTCATATCTTGGCGTAACTCGCAGCCTCGTGCCGCGGTTTCACCAAATAGAATAGATAGAGGGCGCCGAAGGCGAAAAAGGGCCAAAACCCGGCATTACGAAGATTTAATGTGCAGTGCACAACAAGCGTCAGCTACCGCAGCATCGGCCACAGTGTCGCTGCCAGCAGCACGCCCATTGCGATGTTGAACCATTTAAGCCGCACCGGGTCCGACAGAAAACCGCGCAGCGCCATGCCGAAACCTGCCCACACCGAGACGCTCGGCAGGTTGACGACGGTGAAGGCTATCGAGATCAACGCCACCGACAGAAACGGATGCTCCGGAATGGCATAGACGGCCATGGCGGTGATCGCCATCACCCACGCCTTGGGATTGACCCACTGGAACGCCGCCGCATCGATGAACCGCATCGGACGCGACTTGGCCTCGCCCTTGCCGCTGAGCGAACGCGACATGGCGATCTTCGAGGCGAGATAGAGCAGGTAGATGCCACCCGCGATCTTCAATCCGGTGTGGAGAACCGGAAATGCCGTCAGCACGGCGCCCAGCCCGAAGCCGACGGCCAGCAACAGCACGAGGAAGCCGATGCTGATGCCCAGCATGTGCGGAATGGTTTTGGCGAAACCGAAATTCACGCCGGAAGCCAGAAGCATGAAGTTGTTCGGACCCGGCGTGATCGAGGTCACGAAGGCATAGACCAGCAAGGCAAGGAACGCATCGAGGGTCATTGGCTTCTCCCAAGCAGGTCAGCAATATTGTCCTTTTACCTCAGACGCACAAAGGCCACCTCACGGCGGCAGCCGGGCCAGAAGGTCAGGATCAAGCCGACAGAATAAATACAGGCGGTGCCAGAGCACTGGACCCAAAGCGCCGGATGATCACATCCCTTGCGGGCCGCGGTTCAACGCCGCCACGCCGGTGCGGCAGATTTCGACCAGGCCGAGCGGTTTCATGATGGCGATGAACTGGTCGATCTTGGAGCCTTTGCCGGTGATCTCGAAGATGAAATGCTCGGTGTTGGCGTCGATGACGCTGGCGCGGAAGGCATCGGCCAGCCTCAGCGCCTCGACGCGGCCTTCGCCGGTGCCGGCCACTTTCACCAGCGCGAGTTCCCGCTCCAGCGGCCGGTCCTGGCCGAGCTCGTGCGAGCGCACGGTGAGATCGACGACACGGTGCACCGGCACGATGCGCTCGAGCTGGTGCTTGATCTGCTCCAGCACATGCGGCGTGCCGCGCGTCACGATGGTGATGCGCGACAGATGCTTCTCATGTTCGGTTTCGGAGACCGTCAGGCTCTCGATATTGTAGCCGCGTCCGGAAAACAGGCCGATGACCCGGGCAAGCACGCCCGGCTCATTATCGACCAGCACGGACAGCGTGTGAGTCTCCGGCTTTTCAGTTTCCTTGGCGATGAAGTAGGCCGAGCCGGTCGGTTGAAGCTGTGCGTTCATGACATGAATCTCGATTTCAAACTTTTGAACTGTTTTTCTGTTTCCACACGGCTTCTTCCGACAGCCCTGCCTTGGCTTGGGCGTTAGGCGTTACACCAGTTCCCTGCCCTTGGCGTCGATGGCGTTGGCCACCGCCTCGTCCGTCGCCTCGTCAGGCAGAAGCATCTCGTTATGCGCCTTGCCCGACGGGATCATCGGGAAGCAGTTGGCAAGCGTGGCCACCCGGCAGTCGAAGATCACCGGCTTCTTCACCGAAATCATCTCCTTAATCGCGTCGTCCAGTTCATCCGGCTTCTCGCAGCGGATGCCGTGGCCGCCATAGGCTTCGGCAAGCTTGACGAAATCCGGCATCGCTTCGGTGTAGGAATGCGACAGCCGGTTGCCGTGCAGAAGCTGCTGCCACTGCCGCACCATGCCCATATACTGGTTGTTGAGGATGAAGATCTTGATTGGCGCTTCGTGCTGCACCGCGGCACTCATCTCCTGCATCGTCATCTGCACCGAGGCGTCGCCGGCAATGTCGATGACCAGCGCATCCGGGTGCGCGATCTGCACGCCGAGCGCCGCGGGCAGGCCGTAGCCCATCGTGCCGAGCCCGCCGGAGGTCATCCAGCGATTCGGCTTCTCGAAATGATAGTGCTGCGCCGCCCACATCTGGTGCTGGCCGACCTCGGTGGTGATGTAGGTGTCCATGTCCTTGGTCAGCGCGTAGAGCCGCTGGACGGCATATTGCGGCATGATCACGTCGTGGTTCATCTTGTAGGCAAGCGAATCCCGAGCGCGCCATTTCGCGATCTGCTCCCACCACGGGTGCAGCGCCTTCTTGTCGGCCTTGGCGGTCGCCCGCCACAGCCGCACCAGATCCTCCAGCACCCGGCCGACATCGCCGATAATGGGCACATCGGTGTGGACGTTCTTGTTGATCGACGACGGATCGATGTCGATATGGATCTTCTTCGAGTTCGGCGAGAACGCGGTGAGCCGGCCGGTGATGCGGTCGTCGAAGCGCGCGCCGATGCAGACCATGACGTCGCAATCATGCATCGCCATGTTGGCTTCATAGGTGCCGTGCATGCCGAGCATGCCCATCCAGTTCTTGCCCGAAGCTGGATAGGCGCCAAGGCCCATCAGCGTCGAGGTGATCGGGAAGCCGGTGAGGTCGACCAGTTCGCGCAGCAAATGGCTGGCTTCCGGGCCGGAATTGATGACACCGCCGCCCGTATAGAGGATCGGCCTTTTCGCCTTGGCCATCAGCTCGACCGCCGCCTTGATCTTTTCCAGGTCGCCCTGGACCTTAGGCTGATAGCTCGTGCGCGGCGCCGTCTGTGGCGGCACATAGATGCCCTTGGCGAACTGCACGTCCTTCGGGATATCGACGACGACCGGACCGGGACGTCCTGTCGTTGCGACGTGAAAGGCCTCGTGGATGATTGCCGCGAGCTCGTTGACGTCCTTCACCAGCCAATTGTGCTTGGTGCAGGGCCGCGTGATGCCGATCGTGTCGCATTCCTGGAATGCGTCCGAGCCTATCAGCGAGGTCGGCACCTGACCGGTCAGGCAGACCAGCGGGATCGAATCCATCAGCGCATCCTGCAAGGGCGTCACCGCGTTGGTGGCGCCGGGCCCCGAGGTCACCAGCATGACGCCGGCCTTGCCGGTCGAGCGCGCATAGCCCTCCGCCGCATGACCCGCGCCTTGCTCGTGACGGACGAGGATGTGCTCGACCTCGTCCTGCTGGAAGATCTCGTCATAGATCGGGAGAACCGCGCCGCCCGGATAGCCGAAAACATGCTTGACGCCATTGTCCTTCAGCGCCTGCACCACCATTTCGGCGCCCGTCATTTCGCGACGCTCGTTCTGTCCACTGCTCATCGGTCTGGTCCCGTACTGTCCGCCATCGGGCGATTGCTGGTCGTTTAGTCGTGTTTCGGGCAATAAAAAAGGCCCCCGAGGGAGCCTGTGTCTGCGCATGGGAGGTTTTCGCCCGGCGGTTACACCGCCTTGCCCACGCGCTTTCCTACTACGAGAATGAGTGCCGTTTTCATGGTGGCGGACAATAGAATTGGTTTTGCGCCGCTGTCAACGGTGAATGTGACACGATGCCAGGCGGCGGCACATTCGCCCCTTGTGCAATCCGCGCGGCATTTGCGCCGCGCGGGGTCTTCCTTTTTCAGGCCCTGAGCACCACGCGCCTCGCCTTGGCCCAGCGCTCGACGACCTTGCATTCTTCCAGCGAGGCGAGACGACTGCCGAAACCGCGCACCTGCACCGCACGGTTTTGCGGGTCGAGCTCGATCGTCAGCAACCGCTCGATCTTGCCGAGCGCCGTGCGTCGCAGCACCCAGATCGAGGCGTTGCCGGCGATGCATTTGGCTGCGTAGGTCGAGACGCAATGATGCATCGCCCGGCTCTCGGCGACCAGATCCTCGGCTGTCTTCAGCTGGCGGACGAAGAAACGCTCGCCATGCGCCTTCGCCTCCTTGGCCGATGGCTGCCATCCCCAGTCCTCGAGGCGCGAGCCGTCCCAGGCGCGGCGCTGCGACTGCAATCCGGCAGTAGGCGGAGCCCTCCCGGCAGCGCGGCGGCGCATCGCCTCGATGCGTTCGATCGCGGCAATGTCGTGGTGCCATTCCAACATCTGCCGACGCAACGAAGCCAGTGTGCGCCCCTTCAGGCTGTACGCTGCATCGCGCTGGTGCATCGCGCCGATATAGTCGCACAGATCGTCGATCTCCTCCTTCGAGGTGGGCTGGCCGCGGAAAAATCGCGTCACCTCACGCCAGAAGACCAACTCCCCGCGCGGCGTGCGCGCGATTTTCGTCCGCGCAAGTCGGGCCGCCAACCCCGGATCATCCGTGTAGGACCGCGCGATCGCCAACCAAAACGCCTCGTCGAACGAGAAGTCACCGGACACGTTCAGGAAGCAATGCACTTCCTTGCGCGACAGCCAGGCACTGGCGCCCGCCTTGTACAGCGAGTCACCACGCGCGACGGCGATGTACCAGGTCTTGCGAAGCGCGATCTCCGGGCCGTCCAGCCCCGATCTATCCAGCCAGATGGCTTCGAGCGCGGCCGACACCGGATAGCGCGCATAAAGATAGCGGGCAGCCGCCAGCCGCAGCCGCGCAGGGTCGCGCGTCTTCAGCTTTGGACGCCACAACGCACCGTCGCGGATCGCCATACCGGCAAAGCCGCGGCGTGCGTCGTCAAGCGCCCGCTCGAAATCCGGAGCGGGACGCGCGACGGGAGAAATCCGCCGCAGCGTTACGGCATATGCTTCAATGCGTTCGCGCTCGGCTTCCTGCCTGCGCTGGATCATGGACTTCGCCATGGCCGTTTTTCCCAATTGGAACCCTGTCAGCCGCACGCAATTCCAGCGCCGGCACGGAATGTGTCGATCTGGATTGCCGGGTCATTGACAGGTCTCCTCAGGGGATGATGGGTTAGGAATGGGCGGCGTCTCTACGCTCGCAGAAGACTTGACGCAAGAGCCATTCTTTCAATGTTTACAATGGCCTGACGTGGTGTTGCAAAGGCGCATCTCAGGTCTTCAGGCAGCCGCGATCGTCGGCCGGGAGCTCCCGGCTCCCACCGTCTTCATGGAATCCACGCAGCGATGACAAAGCATCGCGGCACAGTCGTTCTCAGATTGAAGTTGGAAAACCCGCTGTGGCGCGGGTCAGCCCGTCCGACCGCCGCGAAGGCGCAAAATGCGTGAACAATATCTCATCGTCGCCTCCTTCAAAGGTCTGTACGGTGCGGCAATGAAAAGGGGGCCGCATGTCGGGCGCGGCTAATACATCGGAACAAGCGCAACAGCAAGATCGCGAACATGCTCGGCATCGATGGGTTCGAGCGAGCCGACAGCGGCGCCGGGCTCGCTGTGGGAAGCGACCGGCAGGCAGACGACAGCACGCGTGGCGGGCAGGCGCTCGCGGCAGTCATCCGGCCGGTATGCAGCTACTGCATTGTCGCCGTCGAAGCAGAAACACATGGGCTGTCTCCTTCCCGGTGATGGGTTGCGTCAAGCGCCATCGCGAAACTCGCGAACGACCCGCTGCAGAAGCGGAACATAATCGCGGAACGCCCGCGTCTTCATATTGGCAATCTTGCCGCCTTCGTCCCAGATGCGAACCCGTACCGCTTCCTCGTGGAACGGGTTCTTGCGGAATTCGGCGACTTCATCGGCGCTCATGGGGCCGCCTTGCAACGACAGCGTATGCACCGATGCTTCCGAAAGCCGAGAGAAATAGGTCGGGTCGGTGGCGCATAGATAGCGCTTGGCCGAGACGTGCAGCCTGACGCATTCGACGATAACCGGTGGAAAGAACGGCGCCAACACTTCGCCGCCGGCCTCGTCATGGTGCTTGTCCTCGACATCCTCAGGCGAGTAGGTGCCGAATTCGCTGGTGTAATGGCCGATGTCGTGCAGCAGCGCCGCCGCCACCAGCACATCTGGCGCACCATCTTGCTCGGCCAACCAGGCCCCCTGCAGCATATGCTCCGACATCGTCACCGGCTCGCCGAGATAGGATTCGGCACCCCGCCGCTCGAAGATGTCGGCGATGAACTCGACGATGTTGTCCGCGTTCGGGTCCTGGCCGCTCATTCCGCCGCCTCCTTGAAACCGTGTTCGATCGCCGCAAGCGTCGACAGCAGGCCGTCCTTGTCGGCGTAGCAGCCTTGCAGCCAGCGCGTGCCGGTGCCGGAAAACGCCTTTCGCGCATGCATGACGCGGGTGTTGTCGACGATGAAGGATTGCCCGGCTTCGAGCTTGAACGTCACTTCGAAACGGGGATCCTCGATCAGTTCAGCGAAACGGCGATAGGCCGCGTAGTAGGCCTCCATGTCGGCGAACGGCACATCGACGGTGGGCGCCAGCGAGCGGTTGTTGAAGCGGATGCAGATCAGCTCGCCATCTGGCCCGAGCTCGATCATCGGCCGTTTCGCCTGCAGCCGCACGCCCGACGAACCGGCATATTCGAAGCGGGCCGGACATGAGCTCAACAGACGAAACCCTTCCGGATTCTCAGCCTGCAGAGCAGCCGCAACAGCAAAGCCGTCGACGACACTGGACTCGCCGCCCTCCACCGTATTCTCGATGCAGGCCAGGATCTGCAATGTCGGCACCGGATCGCGATAGGGATTGTCGGTATGCGCCTGCAGGCCGAGATTGGTGTAGGCCAGATTGCTCGGATTGACCTCCGCGCGCACCTCGAACCAGCGGCCGTAGTTGGTCTCCCTGATATAACCGAACAGGTCGGAAACCTTGCAAAGCGCGCCGGATTCGGTCGGCAGCCCGTCCATCACGGCAAAGCCGTAGGCCTTGATCGCCGACAGCCATTGCCGCAGGACAGCGCGGTCGCGGCTGGCCGCAACGTAGTTGGCGCGCGGTACCGAATTTTGCATCGTGGCCTTGGTCCATCGGATGGTGTCCTCGCCGGTCCAGCCAAGTTGACGGGGCACGTCGCGATCATACGCGTTGGCGCTCAGCCATGCCGCGGGGAAGCTGACCGTTTTCTGTTCGGGCACGAAGCTGACCTCAAGGGCATCGTCCTTGATCGAGGCCGCGCCGATCTTCGTAGCAGCCGGAATGTCGAGGATGGTGATGAGCCGCTGGCCGTTGCCGGTGCTGCGCGTCTTGTCGTCGAGCGCGTTGTCGCGCAGCCACATTGCGTGAAAGCGGGTACGCATTCCGTCCTTCCAGCCAAGTTCGATCGTTCGTCCCTCGTCGCCGATCACCGCTTTCGTCAACATGCCCAACAAGCTCCAGTCGTTGCATCTGCTTGCATGCTGACGGCTTCCTAGGCATAACTCAAATTATCATTTTAAGACCAAAGGGCACAAAATTCTAATGGTTAAAGCCGGCCGGAGCAGCATGCCCCCTCTCGATTGGCTGCGCAGTTTTGAAGCCGCGGCGCGGCTGTCGAACTTCACGGCCGCCGCAGTCGAGCTTGGCCTGACACAAGCGGCGGTCAGCCAGCACATCCGCTTTCTCGAGGAGCGGCTGAAGATCCGGCTGTTCTCACGCCTTGCCCGTGGTGTGGCACTTTCGCCGGAAGGCGCCGCCTATCTTCCCCATATCCAGTCTGCATTCGCCACCATCGGCAACAGCACCACGGAACTGTTCGAGCCGCGCGCCATCCAAACCGTGACTATTCGAGCGCCGATCTCCTTTGTCCTGCTGGTGCTCATGCCCGCATTGCCCGATCTTGCGAGAACCCTGCCGCGGATCCAGCTTGATGTGGTGACGATCCATCGCCCGACGGATTATGACCAGAGCGGCTCGGTGCTCGATATTCGCTTCGGAAGCGGCGCATTTCCCGGGCGAGAAGCCGACAGGCTGACTGTCGAGCGGCTGGTGCCTGTGGCGTCCCCGGCCTTGGCCGGCAGCGCCGATTGGACCTCCCTGCCGCTGCTTCTGGTCGCTGGAGCGCGTGAAATGTGGGCGGAATGGTTCATCGCCGCCGGCGTGCCGGGGCACCCCAGGCGGTCGCACCGCTTCGACAGTTTCGTGGCCGCCATGGAGGCGGCCAAGGCGGGGGCTGGCGTGCTGCTGGGGTCACGGCCGCTGATCGATGCCGCGCTCGCCAGCAAGTATCTGGTGAGGCTTTCCGGCTTCGAACTCTCGAGCAGCTTTGGGCATTTCCTTACACGGGCGTCGGCCGCCCCGCTGACGCGGCCCGAGCAAGACTTCCGTCAATGGCTGCTGTCGCGTCTCACCAAAATGGCGTCGACGTGACGTCACAGAGACTGACCGATGCGTTTCCAGTAGATGAGCGTGCCGGTCAGCCCGCCATGCGGCTTCAACGCATAGTCTGGTATCTCGCCGGCCAAGGTGAAGCCCAATCTCTCATAGAGACCCGATGCCCCCTCCTCGGTCGCCGTGTCCAGCACCAGCAGCGTGCGGCCTTTCTCGACGGCAAGAGTTTCCGCAGCGCGCACCAGACGGGTTCCAATACCTTTGCCGCGATGCTCGAGACGGGTCATCAGCTTGGCGACCTCGGCCCGGTGCGGCTGGTTGGGAGGACAGTCGAGCAGCAAGGTGACGGTACCGACCAGAACCTCGACGTGCCATGCGCCAAGCACAGCTCTTTCGCCTCTTGCCGCGGCGGCAAGCGATTTCGCCCAGAAGGCGCCGGCTGCCTCCTGTGACAACGGGTGCATGAAACTGACCGACCCGCCGGCCGCCACCGTCTCGATCAACAGGTCGACCAGCATTGCCTGCGTTCCCGCAGCCTGCGTCAGTGCCTTGACTTCGATGGAACTCATGTGTGCGAAACCCTTGGAGCAAAGAGGAAATGGCTTTGAAATCGCCTCAGCCTCGTGCCAGTGCGACCAGATAGTCGGCGGCATCCGGTCCCGGAGCGTGGAAGGTGCAGTCCGACGGCGCCCCAAGCGCCAGGCAGTCGCCTGGTTCGAGACTGTGCACAACATCGCCCTCGGTGAATTCCAGCCGTCCCGAAATCAGCCAGATCTGCTGCCTGATGAAGGCATAGGACGCCGCTGGAAAGCTCACCCTGGCTCCCACCGGCAATTGGACCCGGATCAGTTGAAGCGGCATGTCCGAGACCGGCGAAAGATGCCGCCTGACATAACCCGTGGCGGGATCGCGCCAGATCGGCTGATCGCTCTGGCGAAGCAGTCCGCCGCCTTGCAGCTCTGCCCGCGCAATCAGGGTGGAAAGCGTCATGCCAAAGGCCGCGGCGATGCGCACAAGGAGCGCCGCGGTCGGGCTCGTCTTGCCGCGCTCCATCGTGCTCAGCATGGCTTTGGATACATCCGACCGGTCGGCAAGCTCCGTCAGGGACCAGCCTCGCATGATCCTTTCGGAGCGTATTCGCCTGCCGATGGTAGAAGAGATGTCGTTCGCTATACCATTCATTTGTTCAGTATAGCGAATTTTCTCAAGTCGAGCAAAGACGGTTTGATTCAATTTTCGCCAATGGCTTTAAGGCTCTCTGCACCATCCGACCTCACCCCACCTTAACCCCGCCGCTTTAAGGTCGATCTCCTGGGGAAATGGGGACAGCCTGCTCATGTTTGTCGAACGTCAAGCCTCCGTCGGAGAACCGACAATGCAGGAGCGCCGAACAGCTGAGCAAAACGACAAGCGCATTCTGGGCAATGTCGTGCAGTGCGACGGCGCGCGCGCCACCATCAGCGCCTATGCCGAGGACGCCGAAGGTACGGTCACCGGCCAATGGACCGTCGGCAAGATGATTTCCATCAATCTCGGCACCACGCGAACCGTCGGCCTGGTCTACGGGATCGGCAAGTCGGATCGCGCCTGGAGCAATGAGGGCCAGAACCCGATCGAGGTCAGCATCGAGCTCATCGGCGAGGTGCGCGACGGCGTCGGGCCTGGCGCCAAGCCGATTTTCGACCGCGGCATCACCTGTTATCCACATATCGGCGCCATCGCCCACCGCATCCGCAGCCGCGACCTGCAGGCGGTCTATGATCTCGCCGGGCGCCATTCGATCACCATCGGCACGCTGTCGCAGGACGAGACGATCGACGCCAATATCGCCATCGACGACACGCTGGCGCGTCACTTCGCCGTCGTCGGCACCACTGGCGTCGGCAAATCCACCGCCGTCTCGCTGCTTTTGCGCAAGTCGATCGCCGCCAGGCCCGACCTGCGCATCCTCATCCTCGATCCGCACAATGAGTTCGCGGCGTCCTTGCCGGAATATTGTGTCAAGGTCGATTCGACGACGCTGGATCTGCCCTTCTGGATGTTCAAGCTCGAGGAATTCGCCGAGGTGCTGTTTCGCGGCCGTGAGACGGTACCGGAGGAAGTCGATGCCTTGCGCGATCTCATCCCCGCTGCCAAGAGCCTGTACCGAAACCCGAATTCGGGCACCTCTCTCAAGCGCGGCTCCGACGCGATGACCGCGGACACGCCGGTGCCCTACCGCATTGTTGATCTCATCAAGCAGATCGACGAGCGCATGGGATTGCTGGAAAGCAAGAATGACCGTCCCACTCTCAGATCGCTGAAGACGCGCATCGAATCGGCGGCCGCGGATCCGCGCTACCGCTTCATGTTCAATTCGCGCCTGATCGAGGATACCATCCACGAGACGATCGGCAATATCTTCCGCGTCCCGCATCACGGCCGGCCGGTGACCTGCTTCGAGATGGCCGGCATGCCATCGGAAGTCGTCAATTCCGTCTGTTCGGTGCTGGCCCGTCTGGCCTTCGACCTGGCGCTGTGGAGCGAAGGCCGGCTGCGGCTGCTGTTCTTGTGCGAGGAAGCGCACCGCTATATGCCGGCCGATCCGCGTCTCGGCTTTGCACCGACCCGGCATGCGCTGTCGCGCATCGCCAAGGAAGGCCGCAAATATGGCTGCTATCTCGGTATCGTCACCCAGCGCCCGGGCGAGCTCGATCCCACCATCCTGTCGCAGTGCTCGACCTTTTTCGCCATGCGGCTTGCCAATGAGCAGGACCAGGCGATCATCCGCTCGGCGATCGCTGATTCCTCGGCCTCGACGCTGGCATTCCTGTCTTCGATGGGCCAGCGCGAAGCCATCGCCTTCGGTGAGGGCGTGGCGACGACCATGCGGCTGAAGTTCGAAAAAATGTCCGATGAGCTGATTCCCGGCACGGCCAAGCGCGAGGAAGCCTTGCCGTCCGAAATCGGCAATGATGTCGACCTGGTGGCGATCGTCGAAAGGCTGCGCAACGTGCCAAAACCGCAGCAGGCGATGGCCTTCGCCGAAGTCGTGGATTCCGGCCGTCAGGCCGGCGATCCCGACTATCGCAAGCCGCCCGCCCCGACTGTCGCACGCGTCCAGCCGGACGACGATTTCGACATGCGCTATGGCCTGAAACCCGCAACCTTCGGCTTGCGCCCGCAAAACGATTGAGCCCAGCGGCCGATGAATCCTGAAGACTTTGTCAGTCTCTAGGTGTTTGATCCCGGACTTTAATGGCGCATCATTGCCGTCCGAATCAAAGGATGCGCTATGGGACAGGTTCTACACCGCCGCGCCACGACGACAGAGGCAGTCCGTCGAGCGATACAGCATAGTCAAGAGAGCCTGAGAGCGCTGGCCAAGCGCTACGGCATCGATCAGAAGACAGTTAGAAAGTGGAGGAACCGGATCTCGACCGCCGATCTTCCCACCGGCCCGAAGAAACCAAGATCGACAGTGCTGTCGCTCGAAGAGGAAGCGGTGATCGTCGCCTTTCGCAAGCACACGTTGCTGGCGCTGGATGATTGTCTCTATGCCCTACAGCCCTCGATCCCGCATCTGACGCGCTCGTCGTTGCATCGCTGCCTTCAGCGCCATGGCATTTCGCGGCTGCCGCAGGTGGACGCCGATCTGAGGTGGGCCGCCATTTATGCCTGGTTGGATACTAGGCCACGCCCCTACAATCTCAAGAGCCACGCCTCTACCTTCCCTTTGCCCCTGACTTCAATGGCGCCGCGCGGCTCGAAGACGAACTGATCCTTGAGCTGCTCGTAGACCGCGCGCGTCACCTGAACAGAGTCGGCGATTCCTCCCGATTCCATCCGGCTCGCAAGGTTCACAGTGTCGCCCCATAAGTCGTAGATGTACTTGCTCTTCCCAATGACGCCGGCGACGACGGGACCGCTGTTGACGCCGACCCTGATCTTCATTGGGATTTTGTGCTCCATGGCGTGCTCGCGTGTGATGTGGATCATGCGGATGGCCATGCGCACCATGCGTTCGGCGTGGTTGGGCACCGGCACCGGCAGGCCGCATACTGCCATATAGGCGTCGCCCACGGTCTTGATCTTCTCGATACCGAGATCCTGGGCGGCGGCGTCGAAGCGCGTGAACAGCCCATTGAGAAACGTCACGACCTCATGCGGCGGCATCTCCGATGTCAGCGCGGTGAAGCCGACTATGTCAGCAAAGGCAACGGTGACCTCCGCGAAGCCGTCAGCGATCCCCTCCTCGCCACCGCGCAGCCGGTTGGCGATCGGCGCCGGTAGGACGTTCAGCAGCAGCGCCTCGTTCTCGCGATTCTTGTTCTCGATGACGATATTCTTTTCGTGCAGATCCTTGACCATGCTATTGAAGGCCGAGCAGAGCTGGCCAATCTCGTCGCGTGTGCGGACCGGCACGCTGGTCCCATAGTCACCGGCAGCGAAGCGCATCACCCCGGCAGTGAGTTCGCGCAGCGGTCCGAGCATCGCGCGCGAAAGCCACGCTGCGGTGGCGACCACCACCAGCAGCGCCAGTCCCCCCACGACCAGCAGATTTTGGCGGAGCTGGGCGATCGGCGCGAATGCTTCAGCGCTGTCGATCTTGGCAACGAGGGCCCACGTGACGCCGGGAATCGCGAGCGGACCCCATGAAGCGAGCGTCGGAACGCCGCGGTAGCCGATGATCTCGCCGGTACCCTCGACGCCGCCGAGCGCAGCCTGGGTGGCCCTGGTGTCGATGCGCTGATGCAGCACCGGCGTTCCGTAACGCTGAATGGTGGCGATCTCCTCGTCCGAGGTGCCGACGGACTTGAGTTCGGCGAAGTATTTTTCCCGATCCTCGTAGAACGTTCGTGGACCGGAGCGCACCAGATAATCAGGGCCTACGAGATAGGCCTCGCCCGTGTTCCCAAAGCCTTCCTGCCGCCAGCGGCGGCCGCCCGTGACGACGTTGTCGATCTCCTCGTTTGACAGTTGCGCGATCAGCACGCCGATGACGACGCCTTGGTCAATCACCGGTGCTCCCATGAAGGCGATCGGCGCGCCGTTCGATGGCGCGTATGGGGCGAAATCCTCCAGACAGATGGCCGACCTGTCGGGGCTTAGGGCGCAGCGGGCGACCACCTCAGCGACGCTTGAGTTGCGGTAGGGTCCGATTTGAAGAGAGGTCGTGAAATCCACCTCCTTCTCGACCGTGTAGATCAGGCGGCCTGATTTGACGTCGGCCACCATTAAATCGAAGAAGCCGACCGTTGCGGCCGCGGCCCGGATCACGGGATGATACACCGCGTGCAGCCTGCTATAGTCGCTGCCGTCACCAGCGTCGTCGAGAAGCTTGCGCCGCTCCTTCGGATGCGGATTGGCAACGATATAATGGTACTGCAGGTAGTAAGGAGCGGCGCCGACCGGCATATAGTCGGCCACAGCCGGCTCCCTGCCGAATACCCTTGTTATCCGAGGGAGAAAGTTGTCAGCGTACCAGTCGCTGACCTTCTGCCGCAATTCAGGTGACGCGCTTGCCCGGTCGAGCTGGTCGACTGCGATACGGAACTCACGCGTTGCATCGACCACCATCTTGGAGGTGGAAAGGAGGCGCAGATCGGCCTGGATTGTGCGAAAGTAGGTTTCGACCTGGCGCGACTTGGTCTGCCGGGCGGCCATGAGCTGATCGAAGACTGCCTTTTCGAGGGCGTCGCGGGCGCGGAAATAACCGAGCACCCCGGTCACCAGGACCGCGATCGCGCCAAGCAGGGCGAGAATCGTAAACAGCTTTGCGGCCAAGCCCCAGCGCGCTGGGCGGGGTGAGCCGGTCACATGGGTCGAAGACATAATCGAGTTCTAACAGAAAACGCGAATGCCTGGGGGATATCACGAATGATGTTAATTCGAACCGACACTGTCCCTGCTCGGTTACAGGCGTCGCCAAATGCATCGAAGCGCGCAGGTTCGGCGACGAGCCGACTTGGTGGCAAGGAATCCTCGGCGTCGAAATGCGTCCGAGGACACGCGGGACATGCTGCGGCCCTATGGCCTGCTGCTCGCCGACCAGGGCCGGTCGAACGGCCAGATTGCCAGCGCACTCTTCATTTCGCCCAAGACGGTCGACCACCACATATCCGCGCTCCTGGACAAGCTCGACGTCTAGTCCCGCGGTAAGGCCGCCGCCCTCGCCCTTAACTTAGGAGCGCGCGATGATGGCGATGAACGTCTGGAGAGTCGCGAATTAGGGTTTCGCCTACCGTATCCAGCTTACTGATGTCTGCCCACCGGGGCAGACATTTTCGACGATGGCGCGCAGGATATTCGTCCTCAACACAAAACAGCCGAGATCACGTCGCCTGTTTCGCCGGCGGGGAGGTTTTCGCGGCGGATGAAACGAAACTCCTGATTTTCACCTTCGCGACCCCCGGCCTTGTCTTGCTGGCGCCGGCTTCGGCCCAGGAGTTCCAAGACCTGAACCGTCCCCTGATCTACAACGAGTTCAACCAATCGCAGATCTATCAGGTTCGTCCTGGCATCACCGGCTGTGGACGCGACCGGCCATGTGAGTGGCAGGAGAAGGACATCGAGGTCATCCCCAACCTACTGCACCAGCGGCGCGTCAACCCCCACTGGCGGCACCCGGAGCGCGGTGTCGTTAGCACCTATCGCCAGCCGCAAATCAAATACGATCTCGCAGTTCCGATCGAGCCCATGCGGGATCCCTTGCCGGGGCATAGCCGACTTGGCCTAAGCCCGGGGGCTATTGTACAGTCTCATCGAGATTGGTGTCTGGACCGATACCGTTCCTATGACGGCGGCACCGACACTTTTCAGCCCTATCGAGGCGGACGCAGGAGATGCATTTCTCCACACCGCTAAACGGCAAGCGCTCGTTGCTGTGTTTCCTTTTCGGCGTTTGGCAATTCAGCCTATATGCTAGAGTTCAGCACCGCGGCTGATGTTGTGGAGCCGGAGTACGGCCGTCGTGAACGGCATCATGTTTATCGTGGGCGGCATAATGATCAGCCGCCCGGGCGCGCGTGTGGGTATCCGCTTGGATGCAGGGAAACTGCCGGCTTCACTTGAACTCGCGCTGTATGCCGCTTGGCCCCTACTGGCCGGCGTAGCTGTCGCACTGCTAACTGCTGTCGTGATGCGTGACGTACCCCGTGCAAGCGCCCGCTCCAGTACCCAACCATGTTTAGCCTTGGGCGGCCTGCTTGCATGGGCCGGAACCTTAGAACTTTCATGTGGAGATGCGTCTATCCGCGAATTGCCCTGGATAGGACCTAGATGTTTGATCCCGGAAGGGAATTCATCAGGCCGGATCGAATGACGTGGCTTTCGAGAACCCGGAGCGGAGTGGACATTTGCGTCCATGAGCACCGGAAGTCGAGAAAGCTGCGTCAGTCGGCCGGCCTCATGAATTCTCTCCAGGATTTCAGGCGCAGACGCGGTTGCGGCCTTGCCTCTTGGCCTCATACAGCTGGCGGTCGGCACGGCGATAAAACTCTTCGGCGGTTTCCTTACGGTCCCAGACGGCAAGGCCGACGCTCGTGGTGATCCTTAGGCGGACATTGCCAGACAGTATCGACATGTTGGCAATCGCCTTGCGGATGCGCTCGGCGAATTTGGACAGAAGTTCGGCGTCCATGTTGGGCGTGACCACTGCGAACTCCTCGCCACCCAGGCGCGCCACAACGTCGTGATAGCGTGTCATGTCCTTGAGACAGCTGGCGACCGCCCGTAACACCTGGTCGCCGACATCATGGCCGTGGGTGTCGTTGACCTGCTTGAAATGGTCGAGATCAAGGATCATCAGCCCGACCGGCTTCTCGATGCGACGGAATTCCTCGAGATATTCCCTCAGTGCATCGTCGAAATAACGCCGGTTCTGCATGCCGGTCAGGCCGTCGGTCAGCGCCGCATGCTCCAGCGTTTCCGAACGGGCGCTGAGCGAAACCGTCATGGCGCGCAACTTGCCTTCTTCCGTCGCCTGCTTGCGGATCAGCGGGTAGATGAAGAAAATGCCGAAGAACAGGGCAGTCGCCAAAAGGACGCCGGTCCCAAACAACAGCTTGTTGAGATAGATGATCTCGTCGACCCTGGCGGGTATATGAACCTCTTCGGCGAAGGCTTGCAGAAGCCCATAGGCGTGAAGCGTCACCAGGCCGGCGGCCAGGATCACGAAGATAAAGACGAAAAAGGCTGATTCCGCCTTGTGAAAACGCATCTGCTCCCCGTTGGAAAATTCCCAAAGACGTTATGCCATGCACGGGCTTACGGAGGGTTAATTAGGACAACTTCAACGGGAAGTCTCCCCTCAAAGTCAACTTTTCAGGTTGCACTGGAAAGGGTATCCGAGATTGTGGATTCCACACGATCACCGGGGCGCAATCTCAGCCATTCCGGACCCAACTGATGCCTGAACCAGGTCGCCTGGCGCTTGGCATATTGTCGCGTCGCGATCTTCGCGCGCTCGATCGCTTCGGGAAAACTCAACTCGCCGGCCATTGCGGCCTGCAGTTCGCGAACGCCGATCGCTTTCATCGCCGGCAAGTCCGGATTGAGGCCAAGCTCGGTCAGCCGCCTGACCTCGTCGAGGGCGCCCTTCTCCAGCATGCGGTCGAACCGCGCCTCAATCCGCTCCACCAGCTCCGTTCGGTCCGGTTCGATCACAAAGAAGCGCGTGCTGGCTCTGTCGATCAACGGACGACCGCGCGCCGCCTGCCATTCCAGGATGGAACGGCCCGATGCGTCGAGCACCTCCAGCGCTCGCACGATGCGCTGGCCGTCGGTCGGCTTCAGCATCATGCCGGCTGCGGAATCCTCGCGCAGCAGGATGCGGTGCAGCTTGGCTGCGCCTTGCTCCTGGAGTTCGTAGCGCCAGCGATCACGGATCGACTGCGGAATGTCGGGCATTTCCGAAATGCCTTCCGCAAGCGCCCGGAAATAAAGCCCCGTACCACCGACGAAAATCGCCAGCCGTTCCAAGAACGCACCGTCGTCGATGAGCTTCATCACGTCGCGCAGCCAGGCGCCGGTGGAATATGCGGTGGAGGGATGGACATGTCCGTAGAGGAAATGCGGGACGCGAGCGAGTTCGGCAGCAGTCGGCCGCGCCGTCAGCACGTCGAGCACCGAATAGCCTTGCATGGAATCGGTGTTGACGATGACGCCGCCATTGCGCTCGGCGAGGTCGACCGCAAGGGCGGACTTGCCGCTGGCGGTCGGCCCGGCTATCAGGATCGCGTTCTTAACGCGGCCCTCGCCCGCCTGCCCGCCGGAATTTTCGATGCCGCTGATCGCCACGCTTGTGTCCCATCCCGCCGGCCGCGCATTGTCGCCGGCGCTTGCGAATATGGCGTCACTGTCGGTCGGCGCAAGCACTGTTCGCTGGCTGGCCGACGGCATCGCCTGCGCATTCGCTTTGCCCGAGACGGCCGATGCCGCTGAAACGACCGCCAGCCTGCGCGCCGTGCTCGCACCCGAACCGGTCGACGTTGTCGTCCAGCAGGCCGAGGGAAGGCGGAAGAAAATCCTCATCGCCGATATGGATTCGACTGTTATCGACCAGGAGTGCATCGACGAGCTTGCCGACGAGATCGGCGTCAAGGACTACGTCGCCGCCATCACGGCGCGATCGATGAATGGCGAGATCGCTTTCGAGCCGGCCTTGCGCGAGCGGGTGGCGCTGCTGAAGGGCCTCGACACTGCCGTGGTCGACCTTATCATCGCCAACCGCCTGACGCTGGCTTCCGGCGGCCGCGCGCTTGTCCAGACCATGCGGGCCAACGGCGCATGGACTGCACTCGTGTCGGGTGGCTTTAACGTCTTCACTTCACGCATCGCCGACATGCTCGGCTTTCAGGAGAACCGCGCCAACCGCCTGATCGAGCAGGATGGCCGCTTCACCGGGCTGGTGGCCGAGCCGATCCTGGGGCGCGCCGCCAAGGCCGATGCGCTGCTTGAGATTTCGGCGCGCCTCGGGCTGACGACCGCCGACGCCATTGCTGTCGGCGATGGCGCCAACGACCTCGACATGATCCGCCTTGCCGGCACCGGTGTGGCACTTCATGCCAAGCAGGTCGTGGCGGCGGAGGCAAAATTCCGCATCGACCATGGCGACCTGACCGCGCTTCTCTATCTGCAGGGCTACCGGCGGGAAGAATTTGTAGAGTGACGCCGATCCGCACCGAGCGCCTGATCCTGCGCAACTGGGAGGATCGCGACCGTGAGCTCTTCTACCGCATCAATTCCGACGAGCGCGTCATGGAATTCTTTCCGTTTCGCCGCGACCGCGCGCAGGCCGACGCCAAGATGGATGAATTGCGCGCCGTCATCGACCGCGACGGTTTCGGCTTCACAGCCGCCGAGATCGACGTCACCGGCCATTGCATCGGCTTCGTCGGCATAACCCGAACCGATCATTTGCCCTTCTTGCCGGCCGGCACCGTCGAGATCGGCTGGCGCCTGGCGCCCGAATTCTGGGGCCATGGCTATGTCACCGAGGCAGCCGAAGCCTGGCTCGCCTATGGCTTCGAAACGCTTGGCCTCGAGGAAATCGTATCCTTCGCTGTCAAGGATAACAGCCGGTCCATCGCCGTCATGGAACGCCTGGGCATGACCGCCGACCCGGCCAGAGATTTCGACCACCCCGGCATTCCGGACAGCCACGCCATGCTCAAGCGGCATGTTTCTACAGGCTGACAGGCAAGGATTGGCAAGCAAGAAAAAAGGCGGCTCGCTAGCCGCCCTTTTCCCTCAAAATCAAAGTGTTGCGCCTTTACCGGACTCAGTCCATCCGGATCGTCACAAACCGCAGTTCGCCGGTCTTCGATGCCAGCATCAGCAGCGCGTTCTTGCGTCCCTGCTCCTTCAACGCAGCAATCCGGTCCATGACATCCTTGGGCGTGGCGACCGATTCCTGCGCGATCTCGGTGATCACTTCGCCGGCCTGGATGCCGCGTTCGGCAGCGGCCGAATCCTTGGCGACGTCAGTGATGACGACGCCGGAGACTTCGGCGGCAATGCCGAATTTCGTCCGCGTCTCGTCGTTGAGCTCGCCAACGGTCATGCCGAGCACGGAAACCGTCGAAACGGCAGGCGCCTCGTCGCCATTGTCCTTTTCGGTGTTGCCGTTCTCGCCGCTGGCAAGCTTTTCGCCATCTTCGAGCCGGCCGAGCGTCACCTTCACGGTTTGCTCGACGCCCTTGCGCACGATGACCACGTCGACAGCCTTGCCGACCGTGCTCTCCGCGACAACGCGCGGCAGGTCGCGCATTTCATTGACGTCCCTGCCGTCGAATTTGATGATGACGTCGCCCGCCAGAATGGTGCCGTTGTCGACAGGCCCGCCCTTGATGACGCCGGCAACCAGCGCGCCTTTGGCAGTCGCCATGCCGAGGCTTTCGGCAATGTCGTCCGTCACCGGCTGGATGCGCACGCCGAGCCAGCCGCGCCGCGTCTCGCCGAACTGGCGAAGTTGGTCGACGACGCCCAACGCGAGTTGCGAGGGAATGGAAAAGCCGATGCCGATCGAGCCGCCGGACGGCGAGATGATCGCCGTGTTGATGCCGATCACCTCGCCGTCGCTGTTGAACAGCGGCCCGCCGGAATTGCCGCGGTTGATCGCGGCATCGGTCTGGATGAAGTCGTCATAGGGACCGGAATTGATGTCGCGGTTACGGGCCGAGACGATGCCGACCGTCACGGTGCCGCCGAGGCCGAACGGATTGCCGATCGCCATCACCCAGTCACCGACGCGCATCTTGCTGGAATCGCCGAATTTCACCGCCGTCAGTTTGTGCCCTTTTGGATCGACCTTCAGCACCGCCACGTCGGTCTTGGTGTCGGTGCCGACCAGCGTCGCCTTCAGCGTCACGCCGTCAGAGAAATTCACCTCGATGTCGTCGGCATCGGCGATCACGTGATTATTCGTCACCACGATGCCCTGCTCGGCGTCGACCACGAAGCCGGAGCCCAGCGACTGCACCTTTTGCGAGGGGTTGCCCTGTTCGCCGGGACGGTTCTTGAAGAAATCGTCGAAGAAATCTTGGAAGGGCGAGCCCTCTGGAAGCTGCGGCATCGGTACCGCGCCCGGGCCTTCCGTGCCCTTCACCCTCTGCGAGGTCGATATGTTGACCACGGCGCCGAGCAGGCCCTGCGCGAGATCGGCGACCGAAGCCGGGCCGTCGGCGGCGGCCGCAGGCGTCACCAGCGACGGGACGGTAGCGGCGCCGATAAGAAGTGCTGCAGCACCCGCGGTGAACGACCGCCTCGCCGCGCGCAAAAACCTGTTGGATGTCATCGAGAAGTCTCCCGGTGTCTCTGAGAAGAAAAGCGCTCGCCGAAAACGCTGCGTCGAACCATGTTGGCAAGAAATACGGCACGTTTGCGGCTATGGCTATCGGCGGAGGATAAAACCTCCGTTATCCCGAAATCATAAACCGTCATCCACCCCGCACCAGCCAGACGAGGCCGACGCCAACGGCGATGGCAATCAGCCCGGCGACCCGCAGCGCATTCTCCGGCATCGACAGAACTTCGCCGGCAAGTTTCTTGGCGAGGCCGGGAAAGCCGCCATAGACCAGGCCCTCTACGGCGAGAACCAAGCCTATTGCCGCCAGAAAATCCTGCACCGGCCGTTACTGGCCGGTGCCTGGCTGCGCTGCCGGTGCAGCAGGTGCTGCGGGCGGCGCTGCCGACGCATCCGCGCCGGCGGGATTGCGGAAGAAACGGAAGAATTCCGAATTCGGCGACAGCACCATCGTCGTCCCGGTATTGTCCAGCGCCGTGCCGTAGGCATTCATCGACCGGTAAAAGTCGAAGAAGGCTGGATCGCGCTGGTAGGCATTCGCGAAGGTGGCGCTGCGTTGAGCTTCGCCTTCACCGCGCAGGATTTCAGACTCTCTCCGTGCCTCGGCGACGATCTCCACCACTTCGCGGTCGGCGCGCGCCCTGATGCGTTGCGCCGCCTCGTTGCCGCGCGCCCTCAGCCGCTCGGCTTCGGCCAGACGCTCAGCCTTCATGCGATCATATGTCTGTTGCGAGACTTCCGCCGTCAAATCGGTTCGGCGAATGCGGACATCCTCGATCTGCAGGCCGAGCGACGTGGCGTCGGGCCTCAGCTGGTCGCGCACTTCACGCATCATCACGGCTCGCTCTTCCGAGAGCGCCGCCTCGAAGTCGCGCAAACCGTAAACCCGACGCAAGGCGGCGTCGAGACGCGTCCTCAACCGTGCCTCGGCCAGTTCGATCTGGCCGGACACCGCGGAGCGGAACACGCGCGGATCGGAGATCCGATAAGCGATGAAGGCGTCGACCTCATAGAACTTGCCGCCTGAAACCTGGACGCGGATGTTGTCGAGGTCGAAGCGCAGCACCCTGTTTTCGATCAACTGCACGCTGTCGGCGTCGAAGAAGGCGAACGGCGCCTTGAAGTAGATGCCGGGCTGGCTCTTGACGTCTACGATTTCGCCGAACCTGAGCACCAGCGCCTGCTGGCGCGCATTGACAACGAAGACCGACGAATAGAGCAGGAACAGGATAACCGCGGCGATGACGGCGATGATGGGAAGACGGTTGGCCATCACTGGGTTCCTCCGAGGACCGGCGCCGGCGCCTTCTGCTGCAGTGCAGGCAGCGGCAGATAGGGAACGACCCCTGGTCCGCTGCCTTGCTCGATAATGACCTTGCTGGAATCCTTCAGAACCCTCTCCATCGTTTCCAGATAAAGCCGCTGGCGCGTCACATCCGGCGCCTTGGCGTATTCGTCATAGACCGAGATGAAGCGCTGCGCCTCGCCTTCGGCCTCCTGCACGACCCGGTTCTTGTAGCCGGCCGCCTCCTCGCGGATCTGTGCGGCCTCGCCGCGCGCCTGGCCGAGCTTCTGGTTGGAATACTGGTTGGCCTGCTCGACGAACTTGTCCTCGTCCTGTTCGGCGCGCTGCACCTCGTCGAACGCGTCGGCCACTTCGCGCGGCGGTGCGGCATCCTCGATCGAAATCGCGTTGACGTTAAGGCCGGCCTGATAGCCGTCCAGCGTCGTCTGGATGATTTCGCGCACGGACGCCGCAATGCCCTCGCGATCATCGCGGAAGATGTCCTGCGCCGGCCGCCGACCGACCGCTTCGCGCATGGCGCTTTCGGCGACCTGCCGCAGCATGCCGTCGGGATCGGACACGTCGAACAGATAGGCCCTCGGATCGGAGACCTGATAGGCCACGGAGAACTGGACGTTGACGATGTTCTGGTCGCCCGAAAGCATCAGCCCTGAACCGTTGCCGGAGGCCGTGCCGCCGCCGATGTTGACGAGTTGTTCGGCAATGTTGGCCGTCTCGACCGTCTCGATGGGCCACCAATGGAAATGCAGGCCTGGCTGCGAGAACTCCGCCTTTGGCACGCCGAATCTGAGTTCGACCGCAACCTCGTCGGGCTGCACGGTATAGACCGCCTTGAACGCCCACAGCACGACAAGCGCCGCCGCGATCAGCCCGAACACGGCTGGGCTGGCGCCACCGCCACCTGGCAACGCGCGCCGCAACCTGTCCTGGCCGCGCCGGATGATATCTTCGAGATCGGGAGGCGAGCCCTGCGGACCGCTAGGCCCCTTCGGTCCCTGCCCCCAGGGTCCTGGATTGTTGCCGCCGCCCCATGGGCCGCCACCGCCGCTTTTGTCATTCCAGGGCATGAATGTCCTTTCGCTCCCCCACGCGCCGGTCTGACGACGCAAAATCCAGTGTTGTTCTTCTATAGGGATGCGACGGCACGCTTTCAACGCGATCGGTCGTCGTCACCGTCCGTTTTGGACCGTCGCGATCCTTTATCGCCTCTCAATGCACGTCGCGGCGTCGCTCGTAAACCGAATAGCGTGTCGCATGACTGTCCTTTTCACCGGCCGGAACGTCCTGCGAGCGAACAATGTGCCACAAATCCGGGTTGATTGGCGGGAAATGCGCGTCGCCGTCGACCGCGGCAAGGATATGGGTGACATGCAAGCGGTCGGCCAGCGGCAGCGCCTGGGCATAGATCTCACCGCCGCCGATGACGCAGATTTCGTCGGCGCCGGCCATGCAGCGCCCGCGCACCTTCGCCAGACTGATCGCCTCGTCGAGCGAATGCACGATTTCGACGCCCTCGGCGCGCCAGGCCTTGTCGCGGGTCACCACGATGTTGAGCCTGCCAGGCAGAGGCCGGCCGATGCCTTCATAGGTCTTGCGACCCATGATGATAGGTTTGCCCATCGTGTCGGCCTTGAACCGCTTGAGATCGCTGGAAAGCCGCCACGGCAAGCCGCCATCGCGCCCGATCACGCCGTTTTCGGCGATGGCGACATAGATCGCGACGTCCATCAGCCGCCGCTCCCGCCATCGCCCGAAGGCGCCAGCAGCAATATGTCGATGTCGTGCTCAGGGTAGAAATTTTCTGCCGTCATCTCGAAACGCGTCGGGCCGACTTTCCTGACGTTTTCGCCACAGAACGAGACCAGGTTCTTCGGATCGCCCTTATCGACAGTCAGCTTGAACTTACCGATGGAGCCCGTCGCCCAGTTGCCGCCAGTGGTCAGCACATAGGCGATGCGGTTTTCGAAATATCTCGGAGTGCCGTCGGGGTTGCCCTTCGCTGCCTTGCGGATCGCGTTCTCGAACGTGCCGTCCATGCAGTAGCGGGTCTTGTAGGCGGCGTATTGGCCCTGGAACTGGCCGTCATAGAAGAAGCTGACCGAGGACGTGCCGCCGACGCTCGGCCTGTAGCGGTGGGCGACGTGGACTGCGCTGTTGGCTGGAAAGGTCGAGCGCCACCAGTAGGTCGAGCGCAATTGCCAGAACGGCACATAGACGGTCTTCATGCCTGAACCGTCGTCGGTGGTGTCCTCGATGATGAGGCCGCGATCGATCCAGTCGTCGGCAACCGCTTGCGGCAGCTTTGCCAATGCCGCCCTGGCCGCGTCGCCGAACGGGTAGAGTGGCACGTTTTGCGCCTTCAAATCGGCGCTGATGTCGATGCCGAATGCAAACGCTTTCTGCTCGAGTTGCGGTTTTGCCGCCACACCGTCGATCGTCACCTCGAAGCCGAGGAAATTGTCGTTCTGGCCGTCGGGGATCGCCGGCATCTCGTTGGGATCGCCTTCGATGTCGGGCATCGGAAAGGCGACGATCGCGTCGACATCCTTGTCGGTGTTGTTGCGGAAGACATAATCGACCGTCACTTTTTCCGGCGAGATGTAGAGGTCCTCACTCTCCATGGCGACCGCGTCGCTGCGCGACAGGATCAGGCCGCCCGTTCCCAATTCGGCGATCGAATCATTGGCGAATACGGGCGTGGCCGAGAGCGCCAGCGCGGCGGTCAAAACATAACGGAACATGGAAGCTCCTTTGGCGAAATGCCGGTATGACTCTAGCCGTTTCAATGTGGAGTTTCAAAGCCCTTCCGTGCACTCGTCGGCGCGTGCCAGGCGTGTCTGGACAGCGACGTTCCGATCAGGCAGGAGTTCGCCCATGCGCAAGCTTCTCGTCATCGGCATCGGCGCCGGCAATCCCGACCACATGACCGTGCAGGCCATCGGCGGCTTGAACCGCGCCGACGTGTTGTTCATTCCCGACAAGGGCGCGAAGAAGAACGATCTTGCAGAACTGCGCCGCCGGATCTGCGACCGCTTCGTCACCAATCCGATCTCGCGCCGCGTCGAATTCTACGTGCCGGTGCGGGCAGAGCCGGCGCCCTCATACCGCTCGACCGTCGATGACTGGCACGAGGCGATCGCCGCGATCTATGAAGACCTGATCCGCGACGAGCTCTCGCAAGATGGCTGCGGCGCCTTCCTGATCTGGGGCGATCCTTCGCTTTACGACAGCGCGCTGCGTATCCTGGAGCGTGTGCGCATGAGAGGCAATGTCGAGTTCGACCTCGAGGTGATCCCCGGCATCACTGCTGTCCAGGCGCTAGCGGCCAGCCACAAGATGGCGCTGAACCGCATCGGCGATGCGGTTCAGATCACCACCGGCCGCCGGCTCACCGAGGAAGGTTTGCCCGACAATGCCGGCAGCACCGTCGTCATGCTGGACGGCAAATGCGCCTTCAACACGCTGGACGACAACGACCTCGTCATCCACTGGGGCGCCTATCTCGGCACGCCCGACGAGATCCTCATTTCCGGCCGCCTTGGCGATGTCGGCGACGAGATCGTGAAGACCCGCGAGGAAGCCCGCCGGAAAAAGGGCTGGATCATGGACACTTATCTGCTGCGCAAGCCCGGCGAACCGGAAGAGGAATAGGGGTAGGCTCGGCCGAAACAGATTCCACCAACTTCACCCAGCATCGATCTCCGCCTGTAATGCTTCCATATGCGTCGCGGCGGCGGAAGCGGCGGCCCGTTCTATGGCGCGAAAGCGGCTGACCACCGCAAGCCCCACCGGCGTCAACTGGGCGCCGCCGCCCTTTTTCCCGCCGGTCTGCGCCGCGACCAGCGGCTTGCCGAACACCCGGTTCATGTCCTCGACGAGATCCCAGGCGTGTTTGTAGGACATTTCCATGCCGCGCGCCGCGGCCGAGATCGAGCCGAATGCGGCGATCTGCTCCAGAAGCTCGATCTTGCCCGGTCCGATGCGGCCGTCCGGATCGAGGTTTATCCGCAAGCTCAGCGACGGCATTTGCTCCTCCGCAGTCACGCCCCATCCATCCTAGAAGCTCTCCAGCGATATCGCTATTCCAAAATGATATAGCGACATCATCCGCCGGTCATCCATCCGCCTCGACAGGCAAGCCGGCGCTCGTGTTCGCTCGGTCGAAGCTTACCGTCTTGACCACCGCGTAGACCTCTCGACCGAGCCGAAGTTTCAGCGTCTGTCGGGATTGCTCGGTGATCCGGGCAAGCACGGTTGCGCCATGGCAGTCGATGCCGATCTCGACCGCAGGCCCCTCGCCCGGCTCTATCGCCACGATCGTGCCCGGCAAGATGTTGAGCGCGCTGAGGCCCGTCGGCTGTTCGGTGGCGATCATCACATCGCGGGCACGGATACGGATGCGCACCGGCGCGCCGACCGGAGTTGCCAGAAGCGGCACGCGGATCTCGCCCGCCGCCGAGCCAAGCACGGTCATGCCAAAGACTTCATCGTGGCGCAGCACCGCGGTATCCAGCACCGCGCCGCCCTCGCCGCGCTCTTCCGCCGGCAACAGGTCGAGCCGCTGCATGATCGCCCCGGTCGGGCCGCAGGCGGCGACTTTGCCTTGCGCCAGGACCACCACGTCGCTTGCCAGCCGCGCCACCTCCGAGATCGAATGGCTGACATAGACGATCGGGATTCTCGTCTCGTCGCGCAGCCGCTCGATGTAAGGCAGGATTTCTGCCTTGCGGGCCTCGTCGAGCGAAGCCAGCGGCTCGTCCATCAGCAGCAATTTCGGGCTGGCGAGCAGCGCCCGGCCGATCGCCACACGCTGTTTCTCGCCGCCGGAAAGCTTTGCCGGCCGCCGGTCGAGCAAAGGACCGATGCCGAGCAGGTCGACCACCGCATTCATGTCCGCATAGCGTTCCGCCGTCGGCGTGAACCAGCGGCCGTAGCGCAGATTGCTGGCCACGCTCATATGCGGAAACAGCCGCGCATCCTGGAACACCATGCCGATGCGGCGCTTGTGCTTCGGCACGAGCAGGCCCGCACCCGTATCGACCAGCACGCGGCCGTCGGCCTCGATCCGCCCCTTGTCGGGCCGGATCAGGCCTGCAATCATGTTGATCAGCGTCGTCTTGCCAGAGCCCGAGGGGCCGAACAGCGCGGTCAGCCGCCCGGCGCTCTCAAAGCGGGCGTCGACCTCGAAATCGCCAAGCCGATGGCTGATGTCGACCACGACCGTCATTCGATATCCATCCGCTTGCCGACACGCCGCGCCAACACCTCCGACGCGATAAGTGCTGCCATCGAGATGACGATCGAGATCAGCGTCAGCCTGAGCGCGCCGGCATCGCCGCCCGGCACCTGCGTGAACGTATAGATCGCCGACGGCAGCGTCTGCGTCTCGTTTGGGATGTTGGAAACGAAGGTGATGGTTGCGCCGAATTCGCCCATCGCCTTGGCGAAAGACAAGATCGCGCCGGTAATCAGGCCGGGCAGGATCAGCGGCAGCGTGATCGTCCCGAACACCCACAGCGGATTGGCGCCAAGCGTCCCGGCCGCCGCCTCGATTCTGCGATCGACCGCCTCGATCGACAGCCGGATCGCCCGCACCATCAGGGGAAAGCCCATGACAGCGCAGGCCAGTGCGGCACCCGTCCAGCGAAAGGAAAAGACAATGCCGAAATGCTCGGCCAGAAAGGCCCCGGCCGGGCCGCGCCTGCCGAAGGAGAGCAGCAGCAGATAGCCGATAACCACCGGCGGCAGGATCAACGGCAGATGCACCAGCCCGTTGAGCAGCGTCTTGCCCCAGAATTGGCCACGGGCAAGCACAAGCGCGATCAATATGCCGGGCGGCAGGCTGGCGATCATCGCCACCGTCGCCACCTTGACGGACAGCCGGACCGCATTCCATTCGTCGGGAGTGAGGTCCAGCAACCAATTCATCTTTTGGTGTGCCTCAGTTGCTCGGCGTGAGGACCGTAAAACCTTGCGCCTTGAAGACCTCGCCTGCCTTGGCGGATTGCAGGCATTCCAGGAATGCCGGCGCATCCTTGTCCTTGGAATCCGCCATCTGGGCAACCGGGTAGACGATCGACGGGTGCGAATCCTCCGGGAAGGCGCCGATCACTTTGACGCCGGGCTCGGCGTGCGCGTCGGTGGCATAGACGATGCCGAGCGCTGCTTCGCCTGATGAAACCAGCTTGAGCGCTGCGCGCACGTTCTCGGCCTGTGCCACCTTGCCTTCGATCGAGGACCAGACGCCGAGCGATTCAAGTGCGGCCTTGCCATATTTGCCGGCCGGCACCGCTTTGAAATCGCCCATCGCAAGCCTGCCGTCGCCGATCAGCCCAGCAAGATCAAAACCCTTTTCGATCCTGGTTTCGACCGACGAATCCTTCGGCGCCACCAGCACGATCTGGTTGCCGAGCAACTTCACTTCGGTATCCGGCTTGGTCAGCTTCTTGTCGGACAGATATTTCATCCAGTCGAGGTCGGCTGAGATGAAGACATCGGCTGGCGCGCCGCCCTCGATCTGCTTGGCCAATGCAGAGCTTGCCGCATAGGAAATGATCGCCGCCTCGCCGACATCGGCCTCGCAGGCGGTGTTCACGGCATCCAGTGCGTTCTTCATGCTTGCCGCGGCGAAGACGATCAGTCTGTCATCCGCATGGGCAATCGGCATGGCGGCGATCAACATCGCTGCGAGACCGCCAATGGCGGGTGCCTTCAATCCGAGACCCTTGCGCACCGGCATGAACTCTCCTGGGGCTTGAAAAAATCCGATCGGCGCGAGCCCGCCAATCGATATATCCATCTGAATATAACAAGGGAACGGCTTTTGCCAGACTCAGCCCGAACAATGACCCAGCCAATGGCCCCGCTAATGGCATTGCGTGTTGCCGCCACCGCTCACGATAAATAGCAGTGCATACAGCGCAACGTTGCAGGCCGACGTGGATCAAAGCATCGGATACGGTACTCGCGGCGGACGACCCAGCACCGCCACCGAGCAATTTCGAGACAGGGTAAAGTAGAAGCCCGATGTTTGCGGCTCACACCGCGATGGGCGCCTTGATCGTCGCATCGGCGAGGTAGTTTTCCAGCCGGAAATCTTCAAAGCTGAAGGCCAAGAGGTCCTTCACCTCCGGATTGATCCATAGCGTCGGCAGCGCCTTGGGCGTGCGCCGCAACTGTTCGCGCGCTTGTTCGAAATGGTTCGCGTAAAGATGCGCATCGCCCAGCGTATGGACGAAATCGCCGGGTTTCAGCCCCGTCACCTGCGCCACCATCAGAGTGAGCAGCGCATAGGAAGCGATGTTGAACGGCACGCCGAGAAAGATATCGGCGGAACGCTGGTAAAGCTGGCAGGAAAGCCTGCCCTCCGAGACATAGAACTGGAACAGGCAGTGACAGGGTGGCAGCGCCATGGCTTCCACTTCGGCCGGGTTCCACGCCGAAACGATCAGCCGTCGGGAATTAGGATTCTTGCGTATCTCCTTCAAGAGATTGGCAATCTGGTCGATGGTGCCGCCATGGCCGTCCGGCCAGGAGCGCCATTGCTTGCCATAGACCGGGCCGAGGTCGCCATTCTCGTCGGCCCATTCGTCCCAGATCGAGACGCCGTGGGCGTTGAGATATCTAGTGTTGGTATCGCCGGCCAGGAACCACAGAAGTTCATGCACGATCGACTTCAGGTGAAGCTTCTTGGTGGTGGTGACCGGAAAGCCGCGCGCAAGGTCGAAGCGCATCTGATAACCGAACACCGAGCGCGTTCCGGTGCCGGTGCGGTCGCCGCGATCGGCGCCGTTTTCCAGCACGTGCTTTAAGAGGTCGAGATACTGGCGCATCGGCTTCTGCTCGATTCGGGGGCTCGATTCGGGTTACCGGCCATCATAACCGACTGGCTGCCGGCCGAACATGTCAAAGTGCATAATGTTCCCACAGGCGACTACATTGTGGGCCGGCGCGGAAATCGCGCCAGCATTCCGCCGATGCAGGATGCCTGATGCAGGACGATTGTCAGAGGCTGGCGAGCTTACCCAGATCCTTGGCGACGAGGTAATAGAAGGTCACGCGGATCTTGGTGTTGTCGGCCTCCATCGCCTTGCAGGTCTTTTCAATGGCCGCGTCCGCCTTGCTGCCGTCGGCAATGCCGAGCTTTTTGGCAACCCAGTTGGTCTTGACGCGATCGAGTTCCTTGGAGTCCGTGCAGGACACCAGCGAGGAATCCCGATTCCTGAGCGCAATGCCCAAATGCTTCACGATCTTGGCGACCGCGTCGGCACTTGCCGCTGCGTCGTACTTCTTCACGTCTGCGAGATAATCGGTCATCAAATTTCCCCTCGTCGGCGCCACGGGATCCGGTCGATGAGGGTTGTGGCGCGCTGCCGCAAGATGTGCGCTAAGTCGGTAACTCCTCACCACCGCAAAGCTTCGGTTGAGACCGTTGACAAGTCAAGCCTTCGCGAGGCTGTCTGACGCAGCGACAAAGCATCATTGAGGCCTTTCATTTTCCACGATCGGTCCCTATATCTGTTTCGTCGGCTTGACCGACTATGGCGATAAACAGGCGATGAAATAAGCCGTTCGGACCCGGGGGCGGTACCCGGCGCCTCCACCAAAAACCGCTTTGTCGAAGAGCGGCTTTTGCTGGGGGCGAAATAGGATCGACGAAGGTGTAAAGATCGTACTTTTGCCCGGCATTGTACCACCGTTATCGGGCTAAACTTATAGTTGCCAACGACAACTATGCGGAAGCACGTCTCGCCGCGTAAGCGGTGCGATGGCTTCAATTCAAGCCCTAGTGGTTCGCACTTCTAGGCGGGGTTCGGAGGTACCTGGCAACAGAAACCTCCACTTCTTCCCTTCGATTCCCACTTCCCCCTCCGATCCCCATCTCCCCTCGATATTGTGACGGCAGCAGGCTTGCTGGCCGCGCTTCTTGGGCTGCGCTCCGTCGCGACGCTGTCTTGCCGGCAGATGCGGGCGGACGCATTCATCCGAAAGGACTGAAAAATGCAAAACGATTCCGATCGATTTTTCGTGCTGACCGGCGGTCCGGGTTCTGGCAAGACCACATTGATCGAAGCCTTGCGGTCGGCCGGCCTTGCCACCTCGCCCGAAGCCGGTCGCGACATCATCCGCGATCAGTTGGCGATAGGAGGGCCGGCCCTGCCCTGGCACGATCCGGCGCAGTTCGCCGAACTGATGCTGTCCTGGGAGCTGCGCTCCTATCGAACCGCCCTCGAACAGAACGGGCCCGTCTTCTTCGATCGCGGCGTGCCGGACACTCTTGGTTATCTGCGCCTCACTGGCCTGCCGGTGCCCGACCACGTCAGAAATGCCGCCGAACGCTTCCGCTACGCCAGTCATGTCTTCATCGCACCGCCATGGCCGGAGATTTTTCGGCAGGACAGCGAACGAAAGCAGACCCTCGACGAGGCCGAACGCACCTATCATGCGCTGACCAGCATCTACACGGAATTGGGCTATGAGCTGGTCCCATTGCCCTTGGCGCCGGTCGAGGCGCGACTGCGAGTCGTCTTCGCCGAGGCAGGCTTGCAGCTTGAGCCCGGACATGAAAAAGGCCGGGACTGACCCGGCCTTTTCATGCTCTCGCTGGAAAGCATCTACTCTGCAGGCGCTTCGACAACCTCCCGCCCACGGCCGAGCGTCACCTTGGCCAGCATGAAGGAGATCACCGCGCAAAGCGTGATGCCGGCCACCATCGGCAGCGGCGTGCCGTCGAAGAACACGCCGGCGATGCCCATGGCCACCGCACCGATGGCGAAGTGCAGCGTGCCCATCAGCGCCGAGGCCGTGCCGGCGATCGCGCCATGCTCCTCCATCGCCAGCACCGAAGTCGTCGGGATCACCAGGCCGAGGAACCCGTAGCCGACGAACAGCAGCACCGCCATCACATCGAGCCGGTCGACGCCGGACGCCATCACAGCGAACAGCACCACCATCGTCGTCGCATAGCCGACGACCGCGACCCGCACCACCGGCCTTAGCCCGAACCGTTCGGACAGCAGCCCCGTCAACTGCGACATGCCGATGAAGGCGACCGCGTTGATCGAGAAGAACACGCTGTAGACCGACGGCGACAGCCCGTAATGGTCGATCAGGATGAAGGACGAGCTCGACAGATAGACGAAGAAGCTCGCGATCCCGAAGCCGCCGATAGACGCCAGGCCAAGGAAGTTGCGGTCGCCCATCAGGAAGCGATAGGCCGAGAGCGCGGTGCCGAACGAACTGCCTGCACGCGCCTCGACCGGCCGCGTCTCCTTGAGCGAGGTCGCCAGCAGGATGGTGGCAAGCACCGCCCCACCCGTTACCGTCCAGAACACGGCACGCCAGCCGAAATTCTCGATGATGACGCTACCGGTCAGCGGCGCCAGGATCGGCGACACCGAAAACACCAGCATCAAGAGCGACATCAGCTTGGCAGCCTCGGTGCCGGTGTGCAGGTCACGCACGATGGCGCGCGGCACCGCCATGCCTGCGCTGGCGCCGAGCCCTTGCAGGAAACGGAAGGCGATCAGCCATTCGACCGAGGGTGCCAGCGCCGAGCCGATGCCGCCGACCATGAACAGTGCGAGGCCGCCATAGAGCGGCAGCTTGCGCCCGACCATGTCGGAGATCGGTCCGACGACGATCTGGCCAAAACCCATGGACAGAAAGAAGATCAGCAAGCTCATCTGCACGGCAGCGGTGCTGGCCTGCAGATCCGCGCCGATCGAAGGCAGCGCCGGAAGATACATATCGATGGCAAACGGACCGATGGCGGACAACAGGCCGAGCACGACCGCGATGCGGAGGAATTGGGGACTCATGATGGCGGGCTTCTCTCAAATCTGGTTTGCCGCGGACCGGCGGGTAATCCTAGAACGTTCCATCCCATGAAATTCCGACTTCCCGCGGAGGAAATCCCTTACGATAGTCCACAAATTTAGACACTGTTGTCTAATTCGTCAATCACCTCTATATAGTTTTCATGAAGCATGACGTTTCTCCTGACACCATCCCGCCACGCGGCCATGAGGCCAAGCGCGCCTCCATCATGGACGCTGCCGGCGAGGTGTTCTGCCGCGAAAGCTTCGCCGGCGCCAATATCGACATGATTGCCGCCGAGGCCGGCGTTTCGCGCCAGACGATCTACAACCACCATGGCGATAAGGAGAAACTCTTCGTCGCCATCGTCCGCGACCTTACCGAGCGCTGCAATGCCGGCATCTTCGCCACCATTTCCACCTTTCCGGACCAGCCGAAGGATCTCGAGGCCGATCTGATCGCTTTTGCTGTGCGTATGAACCGCAACTGTATCTGCAACCGCGATGGAAAATTCCTGCGCAAGCTGATCCAGACCGAGGGCGAGCGCTATCCCGAGCTCTTTGCCGAATGGCGCGAACAGGGACCGGGCAGGACATGGCCGGCTATCGCCGCCCGTTTCGCCCGCCTCGCCCATGCCGGTTTCCTCGACATCGAGGACCCCGACGTCGCGGCCCGCCAGTTCCTGGCCCTTGCCAATGCCGAATTGCAGACGACCTTCATGCTTGGCGGCACGCCGACCGATGATGAGGTGCTGCAATCGGCAACACATGGCGTGCGCACCTTCCTGCGCGCCTTCGGCAAGCGGCAGCCGGCGGCCGACGCGCAAAAGCACAGCGCGCTCGCTGGCGCCTGAGCGATCAAATCTGAGGCATGCCCTCTCGCATCTGCGCTGCCGGCGTCTATATCCGGTTTACGCCGCGCTCAAGCTTGATTACAGCTATGCGGACGATTCAACGGAACCCGACAGCCACATGGCCGACGACCACATCCGCTACGACATTCTGGCCCAGGAGGCGTTGCGCGGCGTCATGCGCAAAGTCCTGGCCGAGGTCGCGCGCACCGGCCTTCCCGGCAACCATCATTTCTTCATCACTTTCCTGACCGGCGCCCCGGGCGTGCGCGTATCTTCCCGCTTGCGCGAGCGCTATCCCGAACAGATGACCATCGTCATCCAGTTCCAGTATTGGGACCTGAAGGTGACCGACACCGGCTTCGAGGTCGGGCTGTCTTTCTCCGACGTGCCGGAAAAGCTGGAAATCCCGTTCTCGGCCGTGCGCGGCTTTTACGACCCGTCCGTCAATTTCGAGCTCGAATTCGACGTGAAGACGGAGACCTCGGCAGAAGAGGAGTTGGCCGGCCAGCCCGCTTCCGAACCGCTGGCCGCCGTCGCCGAGAAAAAGCCGGAAAAGAAAAAGACCGCTGAGGCCGAAAAGAAGCCTGCCGCGGCCGACGCCGCCGCCAAGGGCGCCGAAGTGGTGTCGCTCGACGCCTTCCGCAAGAAGTGATCCGACGGGCCGCGCGACATGGCCGACATCGTCAATCTCCGCCAGGCCCGCAAGCAAAAGGCACGAACTGAGAAGGGGCGCCTGGCCGAACAGAACCGGACGCTGCACGGCCGTTCCAGGGCCGACCGGGAGCGTGACCGTCTGATCGCCGAGAAAGCAGAAACGTTTGTCGCCGGCCATCGCCGCGAAGCCTCTGGCGATCCGGATTCCCCGAGCATCGGACCGAAAAGTGCGCCGCGGTTTTCGGATAAATCCGATGCTTGAAGTGAAATGAGTCACGTCCGGTGAGCCCGGTCGAGAAACGCTCGGTTACCATTCGCGGCCATCGCACCAGCTATTCGCTCGAAAAGCCGTTTTTCGACGATCTCGTCGCCATCGCGGCTGCGCGCAAACTGACGCTCGCCGCCCTCGTCGCCGAAATCGACGAGGCCCGGCCGCGCGATGCCAACCTGTCCTCGGCGCTCAGGCTCTACGTCCTGGATTGGGCGAAGCGAGGGAAGAAACCGGTCTAGGTGGAGCTATCCGCCGCCCAGCGACTTCAGCAGATTGTCGATCGACGAAGGTTCAAGCGTGGGTTTTGGCGCGGATCCTGCTGGCGGCTGGTTGTCATTGGCCGGCGGCTGACGCGCGCGCTCGATTTTCTGCGCCTGCTCAGCCGCCGCCCTGCGCTGGGCGTCGAGCTTTGCCTTTTGTTCCGCAGCGATCCGCCTCGCCTCTTCCGTCCGCCTCGCCTCTTCCGCTTTCCGGCGTTGCTGTTCCTCGGCTTTCGCCGCCTCGTCCGCCGCTTTTTGCGCCGCCTTGGCTCTCGCTTCGGCATCCGCCCTAGCCCTTGCCTCCGCCTCCGCCTTGGCTTTGGCCTCCGTTTCAGCCCTCGCCCTTGCCTCCGCCTCGGCCTTGGCTTTGGCCACGGCTTCAGCCCTCGCCTGCGCATCCGCTTTGGCCTTCGCCTCCGCTTCGGCTCGAGCCTTTGCCTCGGCTTCAGCCTTCGCCCTGGCATCTGCCTCGGCTTGCAGCCGCGCCGCCTCCTGTTGCTTGCGCAATTCCTCGGCTGCCCTCTCACGCTCGGCTTGCAGGGCCGCGTAGTAACGCACTTCGCGCCGCAGCCGCTGTTTTTCAAGCAGTGCCGCCTGCATGGCCTCGACCCGCTGCTGTTCCTTTTCCAGCGCGCGCTGGGTCAGGAACTGCGCCAGCGGCTCACTGTCGAATTGCCGCTTCGCGGCGCCGAACGGCCCGTCGACGCTGAAATTCACAGTCGGGTCGGAGCCGATCAGCGCTTCATCGCCGGGCCGATAAGTGATCGAACCACTGGTGGCGACCGTGCTGGCGTTCAGGTCCGCCGTGATGTCGGCGGACAGCTTCGCCGCCGGATTTTCCAGGTTGACCGGCGGTGCCCTCAGCGTGCCGCCGGCAATTGTGAAGGCGATGTCGGTTTCCCCAGCCGGAAAACTGCCATCCGCGGCGATCTGCGGCGCGAACCCGGCTGTCTTGGCCGCATCGATATCGCGCCCGATCGCGTCGGCCTTGGCGATGAAGGCGCCAAAGGCGTCGGGATTGACGCCGGCAATGGTCAAGCCTTTCAGCTCCGCCGTGCCGGAACCGGACAGCGCCGCAACCATCGCATCGACCGATTTGCCACTGGTCGAGAGCGCCGCCGAGAAATCGCCGCTTCCGCTGATGCCGGCCTGTGGCAGCACGGTGGCCAGATCGGCGCCGGCAAGTTTCATCTGGCCGGAGAAAAGCCCGGTGCCGTCATTGTTCTTCAGCTCGAACAGCCCGGAAAGCGCACCGCCGGCGAACTTTGCCTTGAGGTCCGAAACGCGGATGCCTTCCTGGTCGAGCTTCAGCGAAAGCGCCGCGTCATAGGCCGTGGCCAGCGGGCCGGCGGCCAGCGATGCCGTGGTCAGGTCGAGTTCGGCGGTGAACGGCAGGCTGGACTTCTGGCTGAATGGAGCAGTCGGCCAAGCCTTGCCAGAGCCCAGGAAAGCCTGGTCGCCAAACAGTGCCACCGCCATCGGGTCGAGATCCAGATCATCGAGCGCCAGCGCGCCGGCAAGATGCGGCAGCCCGCCCTTGACGTCGACATTGACGTCACCGGAAACCGCCGCCTCGTTGATGGCGCCGCTGAGGCCGGACAGCACCAGAAGGCCGTTGCCGAAGTCGGCGTCGGCCGCAAACCATGTCGACATGCCTGTCCCCATGCCCGGCAGGCCGACGCCTGTCGTCATCAGCCAGGGCTCGATGTCGGCGGCTTCCAGGCTGACCTTGCCCTTGGCGGTGGCGCCTTGTGGCGTGCCGGCGAATGTCCCGTCGAAACCGGCTTTGAAGTCGTTGCCGATGAGGTTGAAGCTCGTCGCCATGCCGCCGCCAAGCGTGCCTTTCGCCGAAACATCGGTGGTCGCCTCGCCAACCATTCCGAGCGGCAGCGCCGGCAGGCCGTAAAGCGCCAGAAGCGCGGTGGCGTCGGTATTGCTGGCGTTGAAGGTCACGGACACCGGCGCCTCGAGAAGCCGATCGGGCAGTCCTTTGCCGGACAGCGATGCTGAAAACGCCGAGCCGCCTGCCCTGCCTTGCGCGCTGACCGCCAGTCCCGTCGTGCCGTCGCCATTGGCGGCGGCACTCGTCACCAGATCGATGCGCGCATTCTGGAGCAGCTCGGGATAGGCGGCCACACGCCCCGCCAGCCCCTTCAGCACGGCATTGTCGGGATAGTGCTTCGCCGCGACGTCGACCAACGGCTTGAGATCGACGGCAACCACCGAGGCATCGAGCTTGCCGGTCGGGCTCGCTGGGAAATCCTTGATCCGGCCGGTGGCGCTGATCGAGGCGCCGGCAAGCCCGCCAACCGAGAGCCGGTCGATTTCGAGCAGACCGTCGCGCAGCCTGAGCGCCGTATCGACCGTATCGGCGGTCAGTCCGCCGGCGCTGACCGGCCCGGCCTTGATCTGGAAATCGAGGTCGCGGTCGGAAAATCGGTTGGCGCCCTTGTCGCTGATGAAGATCGAGGCGAAGGCGGCGAGCCCGTCGACGTCGAGCTCGCCGCCTTCGAGCCGCATCAGCACCGACGGCCTGGCGTCGTCGCCCTGGCTGGAATCGATGCGGCCGGAAAATTTCGCCTTGCCGAGAACGAGCTCGAGGTCGCTGAAGGCCTGGCGGTTCCCGGTCAGGTCGACCTTGGCCTTGAAGCCGGCGGCCGGCAGCCGGCGGATCGCCTCGTCGACATCCTTCGACAGCCAGGCGGCGAAGCCGGAAGGCTGCCCCACGGCCAGAAGCAGCGAACCGGTGAAGCCGAACTGATCCTCGAGACTAAGCATACCGTTTGCTTCCAGCCTGGCGCGGCCCGGGAGCGTCGCGCCCAGCGACTTCACCGACCAGCCGGCATCGGCCGGTTCGGCGGAAAGGCGCACGTCACGAACCGTCGTGTCGCCGGCCACCACCGCCGGCAGCTTCACCTCGACGGTGCCCGGTATGGTCGGCTTGGGCAGGTCGAGCAGCGCCTGCTCCAACGCCGCGACGCGCTCGGAAAGCGTCAGTCCCGTCGCGGCGCCGACGGCTTCATCGAACTGCACCTGAGCGCCATCGGCCTCGATCGAAAAGCGAGGGTTCGGCCCAAGGTCGACGGCAGCCTTGCCGTCTGCGGTGTAGGGATTGTCGAGTGGCCCGGTCTCGAAACGGAATTCGTCGACACCAAGCTTCCGGTGGTCGAGCGAGAACTTGCCGTTCAGCCTGAACCCCGGCTCCGGCTTGGCCGCGCTGGCCTTCATCATCTCACCGTCGGTGCCGTTAAGCTGCGCCGAACGCTTGTCGGCGCCATTCTTGTCAGAACTTGTGACTTTGAACTGGCCCGAATAGATCGCGGCCCCGTCGACAATGCCGGCATTGCCATCCGCTTCGATGACCAGCGGATAGGCGTCTGGATCGGCCTTGAGCCTGAGCCGCATCTGTCCGTCGCCACTAGCCTTGCCGGTGGAGACGATGACCGTGCTGCGCAGGCCGTCGAGCCGCAGCGAACCATCCATCCGCCAGGGTCCGGCGAGCGATCTGGCGGAGATTTTCGAATTGATCTCGGAAAGAAGATGGCTGCGGCCGCCAGCGGCATGGCGCAGCGCGATCTCTCCGTCCGTCACCGTCAGCTTCTCGATCGAGATCTGGCTGGGATCGAAGGGCGAGGACGGGCGTATCGCCCAGTCGACCGTGCCATCGGCGGCAATGTCGATCGTTGCCTTCGGCCGCACCAGCCGCATGTCGAAGATCAGCACCTCGCCGCTCAGGAAGGGCGCCAGTTCCGCATCCATCGAAAAGGTCTCGACGGTCATTGCCGGCTGGCCGCCGGGGCCGCCGGCGACAGTGACATTCGAGAAGGTCACCGAGGGAAACGGCAGCAGTTTCGCTGTCGCATCGCCCTGAACGGTGACCTTGCGACCCAGAATGGCGCTCGCCTCGCGCTCGAAATCGGCCCGGTAGCCCGTCCAGTCGATGAAATACGGCACCACCAGCGCCGCACACAGCACCAGCACGAAAAGGCCACCGAAGATCACGAACAGGCGTGCGAGCATCAACTCCCAAGCAGTTGATTGAAAATCAGCCGCACTCTACCCGCATCAGCGTGTTGATAAAGAGGCAAATCGATCGCTCCAAGAGCAAAAAGCTCTAATCGGCTGGCAGTATCTTCCCAGGGTTCATGATGTTCTGCGGGTCGAGCGCCTGCTTGATCGTGCGCATGATGTCGACGCTGTGGCCGAGTTCATGGCGCAGGAAGCCGACCTTGCCTTGTCCGATGCCGTGCTCGCCGGTACAGGTTCCATCCATGCCGATCGCCCGCATGTTCAGCCGCGCGACAAACTCTTCCGTCGCGGCGATTTCCTTCGGATCGTCCGCGTTCATCAGCACCAGCACATGGAAATTGCCGTCGCCGGCATGGCCGACGATCGGCGCGATCAGCCCCATCTCGGCGATGTCGGCCTCGGTTTGCGTGACGCATTCGGCAAAGCGCGAGATCGGCACGCAGACGTCGGTCGACAACCCCTTGGCGCCCGGCCGCAGCGTCAGCGACGACCAATAGGCATCGTGCCTGGCCTTCCACAGCTTCGTCCGTTCCTCGGCGACGCTGGTCCACAGGAATGGTCCGCCGCCATATTCCTCGGCGATCATGCCGAAGGTCTCGGCCTGCTCGGCAACGCCGGCGTCGCTGCCATGGAACTCGACGAACAGGCACGGGCTTTCGGGATAATCGAGTTTCGAATAGCTCTTCATCGCCCGCATCTGCAGCGCATTTACCAGTTCGATGCGTGCCACCGGAATGCCCATCTGGATTGTCGCGATCACCGTGTTGCAGGCCGCCTCGACGCTGGGAAACGGGCAGACGCCGCCAGAAATCGCCTGCGGAATGCCCTGCAGCTTCAGGGTCAGCTGGGTGATGATGCCAAGCGTCCCTTCAGAGCCGATCAGGAGCCGCGTCAGATCGTAGCCGGCCGAGCTCTTTTTTGCGCGCTTGCCGGTCGTCACCGTCTCGCCGTCGGCCATCACCGCCGTCAGCGACAACACATTCTCGCGCATCGTGCCGTAGCGCACCGCATTGGTGCCCGACGCGCGCGTCGCCGCCATGCCGCCGAGCGATGCATTCGCGCCCGGATCGATCGGAAAGAACAGGCCGGTGTCGCGCAGATGCCGGTTGAGATCCTCGCGCGTCACACCGGGCTCGACGGTGCAGTCGAGATCCTGCGGGTTGACCGCGAGGATGCGGTTCATCCGCGACATATCCAGCGAGATGCCGCCGCCCGGCGCGTTGGTATGGCCTTCCAGCGAGGAGCCGACGCCGAAGGCGATCACCGGCACGCGGTGCGCGGCGCAGGTCGACACGATCTCCTGCACCTCCGCCGTCGTCTCCGGAAACGCCACGCCATCCGGCGCCTGGGTCGGAATGTAGGTGGTGGTATGCGCGTGCTGGGCGCGGATCGCCTCGCCGGTCTGGAACCGCTCGCCGAGCCGCTGCTTGAGGATGCCGAGCACAGCGGCGATGCCTTCTTCGTTGCGCTCGACCGGATTGAGGTCGCTCAGAGCCATCTATTCCTCCGCGAATGGACCAGTGTCCACCCTTGTTATGGACTTATGGATGGGTAGTCTCACCAACCACGCTCTGTCCAGCGAGAAGGAAGTTTTCGATGTCCACCCCTGCCCCCTTCGTCTCTCGTGCCATGGACGTCGAGAAGGACTGGATCGACTACAACGGCCACCTCAACATGGCCTATTACAACGTGCTGTTCGACCGCTGCTCCGACGAAGCGTTCGAAATGATGGGGATGGGGATGGATTATGTGAAGCAGCGGCGGCTGACCATCTACACGGCGGAAGTCCATGTCTGCTATATCCAGGAGCTGCATCTCGACCATAAGGTCAATGTCTCGTTCCAGCTCCTCGACCATGACGAAAAGCGGCTCAGGGCCTACCAGGAAATCCGCCATGTCGACGGTTGGCTCGCTGCCACTTCCGAATCACTGTCACTGCACGTCGACATGTCCGGACCGAAGGTGGCGCCCTTCCCGGCCGATGTCCTGGCCATGGTGGAAGCGATGCGCGCCGCCCATGCGGCGCTGCCGATGCCCGAGCGCGCCGGCCGTTCGATCGGTATTCGTCGCAAGACGGTTGAACCGCAGTCAGACCGCCGTTAACCTTACCAAGGTTTTAACGTGAACAAGCCGAATTGAGGCGTTGAACGACTCAGCGCGGCGTTCGAAAACCGTCCGCACGGGCGGCGGGGCTGAAGCGGTTCGGGGAACGTGCATGAAAACCGACATCAAGGTCGAGGCGGACAGGCTGGCGGCCGACCCACGCATCACCGACTATGATTTCTGGCGCTCGCTGAAGAACCTCAACAACGAGATTTTTAACATCGCCAACAACAACGAGCCGATCCCTTTCGCCATGATCCGCTGGCGCGCCATCCTGAAGCAAGCGCGGATGAAGCGCGGCCACGCCTGATCGGTGCGGGGAGAAATACTTTCCGGTTTGCCCGCCCCGCTTGCCTTCCAGCGTTGGTCGTTGGCGAAAGCCGAAGCGAAGTCCGATCTCCCCCCTTGCGGGGGAGATTGGCAGCTTCGCCAATGGTGCTTGCTGACAGATGCTCACTCGCCCTTCAACATCAGGGCTGGTGCTTCACTGCCTCCAGCGGCGAACGCGCCACCACTGGTGACGACTGGATGATCGCGGTGTCGGTCATCGCAAACGGAATGATCCGGTCGATCACCCGTTCGAGGTCGGCCATCGAGCCGACATGCGCCAGCGCGATGAAACAGTCCTCGCCGGTCACCCGGTCGCACTGGGCGATTTCCGGCAAATCGCGGATGATCTCGGCCACTACAGCCAGTTGCCCGGGCACCGGCCTGATCCGCAGCCATGCCGACAGCTTCATGCCGAGCGCGGCCGGATTGATCCGCACCGTGTAGGCCTCGATCACGCCGCTCTCCTGCAGCCGCCGAATGCGCTCGGCCACGCTCGGCGCCGACAGGCCGACCGAGCGCGCCAGTTCAGCGGTGCTGGTGCGCGCATCCTTTTCCAGCAGGCGCAGGATTTTCAGATCAGCCGCATCCAGGTCGGAATTTTCGTTTCGAAGGCGTTTCAGGGAAAACTCCTCGGTTTTGGGAAATCAATGATCTCTTTGGCTGGTCATTATCCATATAAACCGGAAAGATTGCCTGCGATAATGATCCTATGGATGATCAAGCGCAAGCCCCAGGCGCAGTCCCTGCGCTCGCCGGCCCTGTTTTTGGCAAGCTGGCGACCTCGCTGCCGCCGCATGTCTGGTTCGGCGTCAGCGCCGTGTTCCATTATCTCGGGCCGGCATTCGCCGTGCTGCTTTTCCCGCATGTCGGCGTGCTCGGCATGGCCTGGCTGCGCATCGTCACCGCCACCCTGGTTTTCGCGCCGCTGACCCGGCCATGGACGGTCTTCGTCCGCGCCGACCGGCCGACAAGACTGCTGCTTCTCGCTTTTGGTGCTTGCCTTGGCGTGATGAATTGCGCCTTCTACCTGGCGCTCGACCGTTTGCCGATCTCGCTGGTCGCGGCGATCGAATTCGTCGGCACCATCGGCGTCGCGCTGGTAGGCGTCAGGAGCCCGCGCAATCTCGCAGCCCTTGCCGTTGCCGTCATCGGCACCTTGCTGCTGATCGATGTCAAATGGTCAAGCGACCCGATCGGCCTGTTCTGGGCCTTCCTGAACGGCGCGCTGTTCGTCGGCTATATCGTCCTTGGCCATCGCGTTGCCCGCGCCGGCGCTGGCGACGGCATCGCCGGCCTGGGTGCCGCCATGGCGGTCGCCTGCCTCATCGTGCTGCCGATCGGCTTCACCGATGCGCTGCCGGCTTTCTCGGTGCCGCCGCTGCTCATCGCCGCCATCGGCGTCGGCATCTGCTCGTCTGTCATCCCCTATATCTGCGACCAGCTTGCCATGTCGCGGCTGCCGCGATCGAGCTTCGCGCTGATGCTGGCGTTGCTGCCGGTCACCGCCACGCTGATCGGCGTCATTGTGCTGCGCCAGATACCCGGCCCTACCGACTGCCTCGGCGTCGCGCTTGTGGTGGCCGGCGTCGCCTTCCACAAGCCGGCGCCAACTTCATAAGCGCCTGAAAGCATTGCTTTCCGATCCCTTCTATAGTCGGGCCCCGGACGTCAAGGCACCGTCGTCCTGTTCTGCAGCGGCGTTCTGGCGATGCCTTAGTTTGAACTTCGACTTGCGGCCGCGATGCGGTCGTTGCCGGGTTCTACACCAAGATACATCCATGGAACCAAAGCGGTCATTCGGCTGGGTCGTAGTCGATGTCCGCATAGACCTTTGGCCGAATGAACATCAGGGACTGGAGTGCTTCGCGTGGTGTGCCTGAGTTGCAATTTTCCCGAGGCAGATTGCGCCCTGCCTTGATGGAGGGGAGTTTTGCCCACAAGGACAATATGAGTCGTTCGGCATTTCAGGTAGCGGTGGGATGCAGTCTGCGGACGACCTCAACCAAGCCGGAGGAATGATCATGAAAATCAAGATTATTTGCATAGGCGTATTGGCGCTTTCGGTGACGACCGGCGCCGCGCTATCCAAGAGAGCGGACGGCACTTCGGCGCTCGACGATGCGGCGACGATGTCGCCTTTCTACACCGACGCCAGCATGACGACCTTGAAGCCGGAAGCCGACTTCACTGCCGCGTGGAAGGCCCTGAAGGACGAGGATCGCGCCGATATGCTGGCGGATTGCAACGACGACGTCTTGAAAGCCAAGCATCCCGATTTCTGCCAGATGGGCTTTCAGCTCGGCGGCCACCAATAGAGGGGCAACCGCGACGCGCTTTAGGCGCAGCCGCTTTGACGAAGTCGAGAACGGCGGGCAGTGTTGTCCGCCATTTTCGTGATTGGACCTGCCCGTCAGCACTGTCCTATTGGCCCGACGAGGCCATCCTCGACGGCACCTGGAAGCGACCGGTCATCAAGGTCGTGAAGTAACGTCAGGCCGTCGCTTCGGGCCAGCTCAGGACGTACTCGCTCAAGCCACTGCGCTGCGTCGAAGGCGGCGAAGGCCCGCATGTGAATGACAACGCAAGGAGCCGACAAAACTGCCACCCAAAGCCGGAACTCGGACTGATACGCTGATGATAGTCGCACGAATGTCTTCGAGGCTTTGATGTGTTCTGGGGGAGCCGGGCTTGCAGCCGGCAACTGCTTTCGAGGCGGGCTGGGCGCCGTCGCTCGCATGACAGCAAGCTGTTACGCCAGCTTCTCCCTGAGGAAGGCGCTCGTCCGGCCCCAGGCGAGGTCCGCCGCGTTCTTGTCGTAGCGGGCCGCGGACGTGTCATTGTTGAAGGCATGATTGGCGCCTTCATAGACATAGACCGTGTACTCGACCTTGGCTGCATCGAGTTCCTTCTTGAAAGCGTCGATGCCGGCATTGATGCGGGTGTCGAGCCCGGCATAATGCAGCAGCAACGCCGCCTTGATCTTCGGCACATCCTCGGCCTTCGGCTGCATGCCGTAATAGGCGACAGCGGCGGCCAGATCCGGCGCGTTGGCAGCCAATGTGTTCACCGTGCCGCCGCCCCAGCAGAAGCCGACCGCGCCGACCTTGCCGTTGCCATCCGCGTGTCCCTTGAGGAACGCGACCGTTGCGACCGCATTGGCGATGGTCTGCGCCGGATCGAGTTTGGAAAACTGCTCACGCGCCTTATCTTCGTCGGCCGGCGTGCCGCCGAGCGGCGACAGGAAGTCCGGGGCAAGCGCCACGAAGCCTTCCAGCGCCACGCGCCGCGCCACATCGCGTATATGCGGGTTGAGCCCCCTGTTCTCATGCACGACGATGACGGTGCCGAGCTTGCCGGACTGGCCGGCCGGCTTGACCAGATAGCCCTTCATCTCGCCACCGCTGCCGGGATAGCTGATGTCCTCGCCCGTCACGCGTGAATCGTCCTCGGCAATGATCGCTGCCCGGGCCGAATTCGCAGCCAGCAGCAGCGCGATTGCGGCCGCCGCCGCACCTGATCCGGCAAGCCTGGTCAACTGTTCCATGAAGCGCCGCCGGTCGAGCGTCAGATGCGTGTATTCGTCATAGGCGTCGATCATCGCCTGGGTAATGGCGGGTGTCGTGACGGCTGGGCTGGCAGGGCTAGGTTTCGTCATGGCGCTCTCCTCGGCTTCGGGAAACACTCCCGCCGCGCAAGATAGGGTGGAAGCCCGCATGGTCCAGTCACGGATCAGTGAGGCCCTAGTGTTCCGTCTCTAACGAAAGGATTCCCTTTAGCTCTCTGATGTGCGAGTCAGAGGGCATGTCAACTGAATCGGGCATCCGGTTGTCTCCTGAGGATCGGGCGACGCTGGAAGGTTGGGTGGCGGACCGCAACTCGCCACAGAAATGGGTTTGGCGGGCGCGGATCGTGCTGATGTGGGCGGACGGCGACGGCGTCACCGCGATTGTACGGGCGACCGGCAAAACCAAGCGAACCGCCTATCGCTGGCGTGATCGTTACGTTGCGTGCGGCATTGAGGGGCTGAAGCGGGATGCCAGCCGGCCGAGCCGCAAGCCGCCGCTTTCGGCCGAGGTGATCAAGCGTGTGGTGGATATGACGCTGCATCAGAAGCCGCCGGCGAGCACCCATTGGTCGGTGCGCAAGCTCGCCAAGGTGGTGGGGCTCAGCCCGTCGAGCGTGCAGCGCATCTGGGCAGCGCACGGGCTGAAGCCGCATCTGATCAAAAAATTCAAGCTGTCCAATGACAAGGCGTTCGTCGAGAAGGTCCAGGACGTCGTCGGCCTTTATCTCAACCCGCCGGACAAAGCCCTGGTGCTTTGCGTCGACGAGAAGAGCCAAATCCAGGCGCTCGACCGCACGCAGCCGGGGCTGCCCATCAAGAAGGGGCGGGCCGGCACGATGACCCATGACTACAAGCGCAACGGCACCACGACACTGTTTGCCGCCCTCGACGTGGCCACCGGCAAGGTCATCGGCGAATGCATGCCGCGACACCGCCACCAGGAGTTCCTGCGCTTCCTGCGCACGATCGATCGCAACACGCCCAAGCACTTCGCCCTGGATTTGGTGGTCGACAACTACGCCACCCACAAGCATCCCAAGGTCAAAGCCTGGCTTGCCCGGCATAAGCGCTTCCGCCTCCACTTCACGCCGACCTCTGGCTCCTGGCTGAACCAGGTCGAGCGCTTCTTCGGGCTCATCACCGACGACGCCATCCGCCGCGGCGTCTTCCGCAGCGTGACCGACCTGACGATCGCGATCGAGGCCTACCTGGAGCATCACAATGCCGACCCCAAACCCTTCATCTGGGCCGCCAAGGCTGCTGACATCCTTGAAAAGGTCGCACGAGGGCGTCGAGTGTTAGAGTCACAACACTAGCATGCACTCCACAACGCCGGTCGGCTTGCATTGGCTATGGACCGTCGGAGCGATTTCCTTAGCTAGGATAATTCAAGGCGACAGCCGTGGGCCTTCTTCGGCGTCGTCGCCAAGGCCTGTCTGCTGGTCTCGGCCCGAAAGGCCATGACGCGAATGCGCCGCATCTTCGTCAAATTTTGGTCATCTCCGACAATCTTGGCGGTGCTGCCGCAGTATGAACGAAAGCCGCCGGTAGTGATCCTGCCTACCCTGTGGCTGGCTCTGACAAGAAGGAACAACGCTCATGACCTTCCCGACCCCGATCCTCGTAAGCGCATTCGTGCTTGCCGGCGCCGCGATGCTGGCGCTGCGGTCCGCCGCCTTGGCGGCCAGGCGATCGACGGTCAAGGTCCGCAGCAACCGGCGCCGGCCTACCGGAAGCCGCTCGAAAACCAACGACTGAACGCCTTATTTCGGCAGCGTATAGGCCATCACGTAATCCCCCGGCTTGGTACCGACCGAGCCATGGCCGCCGGCGACGATGACCACGAACTGGCGTCCGTCGACGACCGTGTAGGTCATCGGTGTCGACTGCCCGCCGGCCGGCAGCCGAGTCTGCCAGAGCTGCCGGCCGGTCGTCAGATCATAGGCGCGGAAAAAGTCGTCGACCGCGGCACCGAGGAAGGCGACGCCGCCGGCGGTGATCATCGGCCCGCCGATGCCCGGCACGCCGACCTTGAACGGCAGTGGCAGCGGCGTCATGTCGTAGACGGTGCCGTTGCGGTGCTTGTAGACGATCTTGCCGGTCCTGAGATCGACGCCCGCGACATAGCCCCAGGGCGGCGCCTGGCAGGGAATGCCGAGCGGCGACAAAAACGGCTTCAATATCACTGCGTAAGGTGCACCGTCGTTGCGGTTTAGGCCCTGTTCGCTGCCTTTGGTATCGCCCGGCGGCGGCACGTCCGCGCGCGGCACCAGCCTGGAGATGAACGCCAGGTATGTCGGCATGCCGAACATCACCTGCCGGACCGGATCGACCGCCACGCCGCCCCAGTTGAATGTGCCGAAATTGCCGGGATAGATCAGCGAGCCTTGCAGCGACGGCGGCGTGTAGCGGCCCTCGTAGCGCAGTTTCAGCAATTCGATCCGGCAGGCCAGTTGGTCGAACATGGTGATGCCCCACATGTCGGCCCCGGTCAGCGGCTTCGGATTGAAGCTCATATCCGAAGCCGGCTGCGTCGGCGAGGTGTGGTCGCCCTCGATCGCGCCGCCCGGCGCCGGCACTTCGTTGACCGGGACGATCGGCTCGCCGCTGCGCCGGTCGAGTACATAGAGGTCGCCCTGCTTGGTCGGCCCGACCAGCGCCGGCACGACGCCGCCGGCCGTGGTGATGTCGACCAGCGTCGGCTGCGCCGGCACGTCCATGTCCCACAGATCATGATGCACGGTCTGCCGCACCCAGCGCAATTGGCCGGTGTTGAGGTCGAGCGCGGTGATCGAGGAGGAGAATTTCTCGACATTGGCGCTGCGTCCCATGCCGAGCTGGTCGGGCGTCTGATTGCCGAGCGGCACATAGAGCAAGCCGAGCTTCTCGTCGGCGCTCGCCGTCGACCACATGTTGGGCGAGTTGTGGGTATAGGTCTGACCCGGCGCCAGTGGCGTCGTCTGGTCCGGATTGCCGGAATCCCAGTTCCAAATCAGGGCGCCGGTGTCGACGTCGAAGGCGCGGATGACGCCGGACGGCTCCTGCGTTGAATAATTATCGTTGACCGCGCCGCCGACGATGATCTTGTTGGCGACGATCAGCGGCGCCGAAGTCGAATAATAATAGCCCGGCTTCGGATATGGCATGTTGGCGAGCAGGTTCAGCGTGCCGCCTTCGGCAAATGTGGGACAGACCTGGCCATTCGCGGCGTCGAGCGCGATCAGCCGAGCGTCGGATGTCGGCAGATAGATGCGTGCCGCACAAGGCTGGCCGGCGGCGATCTTGGCATCGGCATAATAGGACACGCCGCGGCAGGTCTGGTGCTGGCGGTCCTTGTCCAGCTTGACCTTGGGATCGAAGCGCCATTTCTCCTTGCCGGTCGCGGCGTCGATAGCGATGGCGAAATTGTGCGGCGTGCAGATGTAGAGCGTGTCGGCAACCTTCAACGGCGTCACCTGATAGGTCGTCTCACTGACGTCGTCGGGCCCTTTCACATCGCCGGTGCGATAGGTCCAGGCCGGCTGCAAATTGGCAACGTTTTCGGGGGTGATCTGGTCGAGCGGCGAATAGCGCTGGCCGTACGTCGTGCGACCGTAATAGTGCCATTCGCCGCCTGGCACGTTGCCGCCGAGATCGGCGGTCGGCGTCACCTTGTCGGTGTTGAGTTCGCCGGCAATATCCTTTGGATCGGTCGTCATCGAATAGCCGGCGACGCCGATCGACGCCAGCACGGCGAGGATCAGCGGCGCGCGTCCATCGGGACCGGTGAGCCCGCCCCGCGCCCACGGTGTCAGCAGCCACAACGCGATAAGCACGATAATGCCGCCGCGCGGACCGAGCTCCCACCAGTCGAAGCCGGTTTCCCAGACCGCCCAGCAAAGCGTGCCGATGACGATCGCCGCGTACAGCCACAGCGCCATGGATTTGCGCCTGTAGAGCAGCCAGGCAGCGACGAGGAAGGCTATGCCGGCAATGATGTAATACCAACTGCCGCCTAGCGAAGCTAACCAGATGCCGCCGCCGCCGAGTACCAGGCCGATGAGGAAAAGGATGAGGGAGGTGATGACGACAGCCAAAACGATGCTCCTTCGACTGGTGCGCGCTTCGCACGCGTCAATGGGCAACCCGGCATTGCGTTCCTGCCCCGAGCACAACTTTCTCCGGCCCGGCATGGCTGTCAAGCAGGCTGGCGCTATAGGTGGTGTTCTACCGGATTTGTAACTCCCCCGCCTGGATTGAGAACAAAACGGAGACACTTCTGGCCTTTCGCTGCCGAATCACTACATTCGGGGACAATGTCCGGCTTTTCGGAAGACATGCCCTTTTTTGACGAACCGAATGCGCGGCCCACGGCCCCGTCCGGCATTGCCGCGCGCGCCATGGCTGCCCGCAGCGGCCACACCAATGCGCCCGACTATCTGAACGGGCTCAACCCCGAACAGCGGCTGGCGGTGGAAACCACCGAGGGTCCGGTTCTGGTGCTGGCCGGCGCCGGCACCGGCAAGACGCGTGTCTTGACCACCCGCATCGCTCACATCCTCGCCACGAAGAGAGCCTTCCCGTCGCAGATCCTCGCCGTCACCTTCACCAACAAGGCCGCGCGCGAAATGAAGCAGCGCATTGGCCTGCTGATCGGCGACGGCAATGTCGAAGGCATGCCGTGGCTCGGCACCTTCCACTCGATTGGAGTGAAGCTGCTGCGCCGCCACGCCGAGCTTGCCGGGCTCAAATCCGACTTCACCATTCTCGACACCGACGACGTCGTGCGCCTGATCAAGCAGCTCATCCAGGCCGAAGGGCTGGACGACAAGCGCTGGCCGGCCAAGCAGTTCGCCCAGATGATCGACGGCTGGAAGAACAAGGGGCTTGGCCCCGCCGACATTGCCGAGGGCGACGCCCGCGCCTTCGCCAACGGCAAGGGCCGCGAGCTCTACAAGGCCTATCAGGAGCGGCTGAAGACGCTGAACGCCTGCGACTTCGGCGACCTCCTGTGCCACCCGATCCGCATCTTCCGCGACAATCCGGACGTGCTGAAGGAGTACCACAAGCGCTTCAAATACATTCTCGTCGACGAGTACCAGGACACCAACACCGCCCAATACATGTGGCTGCGCCTGCTGGCCCAGCGGCCGGACGCCAAGCCGATCTCCCCCCTTGAGGGGGAGATGTCCGGCAGGACAGAGGGGGGTGCCTCGCGCCGACAGGCTGGAGGGACAGCGCCCCCCTCTGTCGCCTCCGGCGACATCTCCCCCTCTAGGGGGGAGATTGGGCGCTCCTCATCCGAAGGCCGAGCTAGGTCCACCGTAAACATTTGCTGCGTCGGCGACGACGATCAATCCATCTATGGCTGGCGCGGGGCCGAGGTCGACAACATCCTGCGCTTCGACAAGGATTTCCCCGGCGCCGCGATCATCCGGCTGGAGCGCAACTACCGCTCCACCGCGCACATCCTCGGCACCGCCTCCCACCTCATCGCCCACAATGAAGGCCGCTTCGGCAAGACGCTGTTCACCGAAAAAGTCGCCGAGGACGACGAGAAGGTGCATGTCCATGCCGCCTGGGATTCCGAGGAAGAGGCCCGCGCCGTTGGCGAAACCATCGAAGCCTACCAGCGGCAGAAGCACAATCTCAACGATATGGCCATTCTCGTCCGCGCCTCCTTCCAGATGCGCGAATTCGAGGATCGTTTCGTCACGCTCGGCCTCAACTATCGCGTCATCGGCGGCCCGCGCTTCTACGAGCGCCTCGAAATCCGCGATGCGCTGGCCTTCTTCCGCGTCGTTGCCCAAGGTGCCGACGATCTCGCCTTCGAGCGCATCGTCAACGTGCCGAAGCGCGGGCTGGGCGAAGCCACCATCCGCCAGATCCACGACACCGCCAGGACGCTCCGCATTCCGATGCTGGAGGCTGCGGAAAAACTCGCCGAGAGCGACGAACTGAAGCCGAAGCCGCGCGCAGCATTGCGCGAAGTCGCCGCCAATTTCGAGCGCTGGCAGAAGGCGCTGGAGACCACGCCGCACACCGAGCTCGCCGAGACCATCCTGGAAGAGAGCGGCTACACCGACATGTGGAAGAACGACCGCTCGGCGGAAGCTCCCGGCCGGCTGGAAAACCTCAAAGAACTGATCCGCTCCATGGAGGAGTACGAATCGCTGCGCTCGTTCCTCGAACATGTCGCGTTGGTGATGGACGCCGAGCAGAACGCCGAGCTCGACGCCGTCAACATCATGACGCTGCATTCGGCCAAGGGCCTGGAATTCGAGACCGTTTTTCTCCCTGGTTGGGAGGAAGGTCTTTTTCCACACCAGCGCGCGCTCGACGAGGGCGGCCGCTCCGGGCTGGAGGAAGAACGGCGGTTGGCCTATGTCGGCCTGACCCGCGCCAAGAAGAACCTGCATTTGTGGTTCGTCTCCAACCGCCGTATCCACGGCCTGTGGCAATCGACCATCCCGTCGCGCTTCCTTGATGAACTGCCGGAGGCCCATGTCGAGGTCGCTGAGAGCGGCAACTCCTATGGCGGCTACGGCAATGCCTATGGCGGCGGGTCTTTCGCCTCCGGACGGGGCGGCCAAGGCGCAGGAAGGCAGAATCCTTACGGCGCTTCGCGCTTCGACAATGTTGGCGGCACCGAGAAATCCGGTGCCTTCTCCAGCACCTATGCGACGCCGGGCTGGCAGCGCGCGCAACAGAACCGCACCGAGGCGACCGACCGCAACTGGGGCTCGCGTTCCGGCCACCAGGTCGAGCGCATTGGCTACGGCGAGACCGACAGCGGCTATGGCGCCGGCCGCACCTCGATCAAAGGCCGCACCATCGACGGCGAACTGGTCGCCAAATCCGTTGCCGACACGCCATCCCCCTTCAATGTCGGCGACCGAGTCTTCCACCAGAAATTCGGCAACGGCAACATTGCGGCCATCGACGGCAACAAGCTGACCATCGATTTCGACAAGGCCGGCCAGAAACGCGTGCTGGACGGGTTTGTCACCGGGGTGTGAGCATCCGCCCCTCCGCTCACCGATACCGCGCCTGGTTCCATTTGTGGCCGAGCAACGACAGGATGATGATCAGCCCGTTGAAGAACTGGACGTAGAAGCCGCTCAGGCCCGCCGCAACGACGCCGGTCTGGATGAACGACACCGTGACGGCGCCGATCGCGCCGCCGACGACGGTGCCGATGCCGCCCCAGGTCGGCGTGCCGCCAACGAACACCGATGCCAGCACCGGCAGCAAATAGCCGTCGCCAGCCGTCGGCCACCAGGTGAAGTTGATCATCACCGAGAACGTGCCGGCGATCGCCGCCCCGATGCCGACGAAGACGAACACTTTCACCCGCACGCGCTTGACGTCGATGCCCATCTGCTGGGCGCTGTCGGGATTGTCGCCGACCACCTTCACCTGCGCGCCGAACCGATGCCTGTTGTAGAGCAGCGCCGACAGAACGACGAAGCCGATCGCCCAGAATATCTGCACCGGGATGCCGTAGAGCTGGCTGGAGAAGATCTTGTAGGCCCAGCTGTCGGCGAGGCTGGTCAGCGCGGTCGACTTGCCTTCGTTGATGATCTGGATCAGGCCGCGCAGCAGGAAGTTCATGCCGAGCGTGGCGATTAGCGACGACAGCCCGCCATAGACGACCAGCGATCCGACCAGGAAGCCGAGCAACGTGCCCGTCGCAATGGCGGCGACGATGCCGAGGAACGGATCGTAGCCGGCCTGCACGACCAGCGCGAACACCCATGAGGCAAAACCCATCGTCGCCGGAAACGACAGGTCGATCTCGCCGCAGGTGACGACGAAGACCAGCGGCACCACCACGAACAGCGCTACCGGCAGCGTGGTGAGCACGGAACTGTAGAGATACCAGGTGGTGAAGACGATTGGGTTGGCGATCATGAACACTGTCATCATGACCACGAACACGGCAAGCGTGCCGAGTGCGGCGCGGTTGTCGAGGATGAAGCCGCGCATCCAGTGATCGGATGGGTGTTTCCACTCTTTCCGCGGATTGCCGGGACGGGAGATGCCGGCGGACGGCTCGTGCAGATCGGGCTCCATTGTCTTGCTCATCGTTTTCCCAGCTCCGCGTCGCCGGCGTCGTGCAGTCCGGCCAAACCACCGGGGTGCGCGACGTCTTCCATGAAGTTGATGAGGTCTTCGGCCGACTTGACGTCGCGCCGGTCGGCGCTGAGCGCGACCTTGCCGCGATCCAGCACCACGAAACGATCGGCAATGTCGAAGACGTGGTGGATGTTGTGGCCGATGAACAGGATCGACCGTCCGCTCGCCCGCACCTGGCGCACGAAATGGAAGACCTTGGCGGTCTCGGTCAGCGACAGCGCCGTCGTCGGCTCGTCAAGAATGATCAGGTCGGCCTGCTTGTAGATGGCCCGCGCGATCGCCACGCCCTGGCGTTCGCCGCCGGAGAGCTGGCCGACGATCGATTGCGGCGTGAACACTTTCGAGGTGAAGCCGATCTCGCGCATCAGGCGGCTCGCCTCCTCGATTTCCTTGTTGACCTTCAGCCAGCCGAGAATGCCGGTGAGTTCGCGGCCCATGAAGATGTTGCGCACGATCGTCTGCTGCACGGCCAGCGCCCGGTCCTGGAACACCGTCTCGATGCCGGCGTCGCGCGAGCGCGCGGCGCTCCAGCCGGTCACCGGCTGGCCGCGGATGAGGATCTCGCCGCTGGTCGGCTTGACCACGCCGGAGAGGATCTTGATCAGCGTCGACTTGCCGGCGCCGTTGTCGCCTATCAGGCCGACCACCTCGCCGCGGTCGACGCTGAGATTGACCCCGCCCAGCGCGTAGACCTGGCCATAGGACTTGCTGATGTCGCTCAGTTCGATAAGGCGTTCGGCCATGGCGATCCTCGCTTGGTTCCGGCTGCCGGTCGGGCTTGTCCGACCGGCATGCGGTGTTAAAAAGTCAGCGCAGCGCCTGCTTGGCGAGCTCGGCGACGATCTCGTAATTCTCAGGCGTGACGAAGCCGGCGCCGGTGTCGACATTTATCGGCGCGAGGCCCAGCACAACCTGCTGGCAGAGGCTGAGGATCGGCAGATAACCCTGCAGGAACGGCTGCTGGTCGGCCGTCAGCTGGACCCAGCCGCCCTTGAAGCCCTCGACGATCTGCGGGCTGGTGTCGAAGCCGAAATTGAAGATATCGCCCGCCTTCCTGCCCGCCGCCTGCATGTAAGTCGGGACGTTGCCCAGCATCTGTCCGCCGGGATAGCCAACCGCCTTGACGTCGGGATTGTTGAGGAGTGCCGCGGTAATCACCGGAATGGCCAGATTGGGGTCGGAAGCCCATTCGCCGCTCGGCGGCGAGGAGAGCTGGATGACCTCGACGCCCGCCTCTTTCAGGGCGGCGACCGTGCCGCGCTCGCGCGCGCCGCGGTTCTCGTTCTCGAACGGGCCGATCATGATCGCCTTGTCGCCGGCCTTGAGCCCGGCCAGCTTGAACGCCTCGGCGCCGAGCGCGCGGCCCTGCTGCTCCTGCTGGGCGCCGACATAGCCGCCGCCGAACGCTGCCGTGACCTTCGGCACCGGCACGTTCTGGTACATCATCCTGATGCCGTCCTTGTGCGCCTGTTCGGCCAGCGGCATGATCGAAGCATCGCCCGGGTGGCCCATCATGGCGATGCCGCCGGGCTTGACCGCGACGGCCTCGCGCAATTGCTGCACCATCTTCTCGACATCCCACTGGGAAAAGATGTAGTCGACCTTTGGCCCAAGATCGGCCTCGGCCTGCTTGGCGCCATTGTAGACGATGGTGCCGAAGGCGTCGCCCTCGGCGCCGCCGACGAAGAAGCGGATGTGGACGTCCTTGCACCACTGGGCATCGAGCGCCTGGGCAGGCAAGGTGGAGATTGCGGCGGCGAGCGCCGTGGCGGCCGCCAGGACGGTCGAGCGCAGAACTGTCCTTCTCGTCGTGATGCTCATGCACGTTCCTCCCTTTGTTCCCTCGCAAGCCGAGGGGTTTTCGACGAATGCTTCGGCTTCTCGCCGCAATGCTTCGCTGGCCGGCTCCTCGCGCCGGCCATCCTCACGCCGGGTTCGGCAGATACGTCGCACCTCCCCGGCATTGCTTGAGATAGTCCAGCGCCCGCACCTGCCCTGTAATCTCGAGGTCGCCGCGATAGACCGGGTCGTGCCAGCCTTCGATGTCGATGGCGCCATTGTAGCCGGCCAGCCGCAACTCGCCGATCACTCTCGTCCAGTCGCTGTCGCCGAAGCCAGGCGTGCGCATTTGCACGAACGGCAGCCGGCCGAACACGCCATGCTCGCGGATCACGTCCCAGCGCACCGTCGCGTCCTTGCCGTGGACATGGAAGATGCGCGGCGCCCATTTGCGGATCTGCGGGATTGGATCGATCAGGTAGACGAGCTGGTGGCAGGGCTCCCATTCCAGGCCGAGATTGTCGTCCGGCAATTCGTTGAACATCAGCTCCCAGGCGTCCGGATTGTGGGCGATGTTCCAGTCTCCATCAGCCCAGTTGCCGTCCATCGCGCAATTCTCGAAGGCGATGCGCACGCCCTTGTCGGCGGCGCGCCGGGCCAGTGGTCCCCAGACCTCGCGGAAGCGCGGCAGGCTGTCGGGCAGCGGCTTGCCGCGGATGCGGCCGGTGAAGCCGCTGACCATCGAGGTGCCGAACAGATGCGCATGGTCGATGGCCGTTTCCCAGGCGTGAAGCACGCCGCGATCGACATCGCCGCTCTCCAGCGGATTGCCGAACACGCCGATCGAGGAGACGACGACATCGGTTTCGCCGATCGCCTCACGGATCTGGCCGGCAAGGCGCGGAAGGTCCTTGCCGCCCAGCGTCTGCCAGAAGAAGGGCTGGATGCTCTCGAAGCCGAGCGGCAGGATCGCCTTGATATAGGCGGCCGGGTCATCGAGATTGGCCCGCACCATGGTGCCGATCCTGATGTCGAGAAGCGGGTTTGGCATCGTCACCCTTCCTGTGCGATCGCGACCCGGCGCCCGGTTTCGGCGCTTTCGATCGCGGCAAAGACCATGGCCAGGCTCTTGATGTTGTCGGCGCCGCGCGTCTCCGGCTCGCTGCCAGTTTCGACGGCGCGCACAAAATCCTGGATGATGCCGAGATGGCCGCCGATGCGGTCTCTCGGATCGAGCGGCGGCACGGCAAGCGGCTCTGTGCGATCGAACAGGCCTTCACGGATAGGCCGCGCGACTTCCGCCCTCAGCCCATCCTCACCGTCCCAGACCAGGCTGCCGTGCTCGGCGACGATGCGCCATGTGCTCTCCCAACTGGTGCGGAACCCGTCGGCGCACCAGGAGCCGGAATAGGTGAACAGCTTGCCGCCGCCGAGCTCGAAGATTGCGGTGGCCGACGATCCCTGCCGGTACCAGGAATTGACCGGCTCCCATTCTTGGCAGTAGACGCTGGCCGGTGCTGCGCCGACCATGTAGCGGGCGGCGTCGAAGGTATGGATCGCCATGTCGAGCAGCAGGACATGGCGCATCTCCTCGCGAAACCCGCCGAAATGCGGCGCGACGAAGAATTCGGCGTGGATGCTGGTTGGCGCACCGATGGCGCCGGAATCGAGAAAACGCCTGATGCGCCTGACGTTGGCGACATAGCGGCGGTTCTGGACGACGGCGTGCACGCGCTTGGCGCGTCGGGCAGCCTCGACGATGGCGCGCGCGTTCTCCGGGCTGTCAGCCAGCGGCTTCTCCGTCAGGAGGTGGCAATGATGGGCAAACGCGGAGAGCGCAACCTCGCGCCGGGCCACCGGAACCACGACGTCGAACACTGCGTCGGGTTTGGTCTGGTCGAGCACGGCGTCAAGATTGGTTCCGACAATGGCGCCGGCAAGCTCGTATTGGCGCGCCCTTACCTTCGCCCTGTCGGCGTCGAGGTCGACAAGGCCGACAATAGCCAACCCGTCGATCTGCCTCGCCGCATCGAGCCAGTGCTTGCTCATCGCTCCGCAGCCGACCAGGACGACATTCATCATCCAGCGCTCCTCCTCCACTCGGCCCCTCCAGACCGATCGTCACGGCATTCACGGCATGACCGTAAACGTTTTTCCGTAAACGTTTACGAGAACACACCCGGAGGCGTAGAATGTCAATTGGCCGCTCGCGAAAATCAGCTTTATCGCCTTGGCCTGAAGTGCGGCCGGTGATAGCCAAGAAAGGGGAGAACCGTCCTTTGGCGTCCAGCATCCACGACCTTGCGCGTCACCTGAACATTTCGATCGGCACCGTGTCGCGCGCGCTCAACGGGCGCGCCGACGTCAATGCCGATACACGCCAGCGCGTGCTCGATGCCGCGGCAAAGCTGAACTATTCGCCGAACCAGTCCGGCCGCAGCCTGCGGCGCGGCGCCACCCACTCGATCGCCTTCATGTTGCAGCCGCACCCGGGCGACCAGCAATATGGCGAGCCGTTCTTCATTCCGTTCCTGACCGGGCTGCAGGCGAAACTCGCCGAAAGCGGGCTCGACTTGATCGTGGTGATGGGCGCGCCGGGCGACTACCAGCAGGAGCGCCTGCGCCGGGTGGTCGAGACGCGCCGAGCCGATGCGGTGGTGCTGGCCTGGACGCGTCGCGAGGACGAGCGCATCGATTACCTGACCAGGGTCGGCTTCCCGTTCGCGACGCTCGGCCGCAGCCGATCCGGCGGCAAATCCTATCCGTCGCTCGACCTCGATTTCGAAAAAGCCGGGGCCGAGGCGGTCGACCGCCTGGTGGCGCGCGGCCACCGCCGCATCGCGGCCATCCGCCCGTCACTCAACCTCAATTTCGGCTATCTATTCCTGGCCGGCTATCGCAAGGCCCTGCAGCGGCACGGCATCGAGGTCGACCCCGGGCTGATCGCGGAAGACTTCATCAACGAGGCCGGCGGCTACAAGGTGACGCCGCAGGTCATGCGCTCCAAGGACCCGCCGACCGCCATCATCTTCAACAATGACGCGATGGCACTCGGCGGCTGCAAGGCACTGGCTGAGATGGGCATCAAGCCCGGTCACGACATTGCGGTGATCGTCATCGTCGACACGCCGCTCTGCCGCTATTTTTCACCGGCGTTGACCGGCTTCCGCCCTCCCCTGGAGCCGATGGGACGGCGGCTGGCCGAAATGCTGCTGGCGTCGATCCCGGCCTTCGCGGGGCCTGAGGGCGCGCGGATCATCCGTGAGATCTGGCCGCTGGAGCTGATCGCACGCGACAGCGATTGATGATGGCCGCACTCACCTTCCCCTCTTGTTGTTGGCCGGCCGCTCTTCTTGTTATCGGCGAGGAAGCGTTATGGTGGAGCTTTCCGGTCGGCTCGATCACGTCGCTCGCGCTGGCAACCGCCTATTACCGCTTTGGCCGATGGCGCACCATGCACATGATCGAGGGCAGGCCGGCTGCCGGCGAGCCTCCGGACACCGGCCTCGGCGTGCTGCGCCAGCGCGCGCATCTTTCGCCTGAGACGCCGAATGGCTGAACGACAGCGCCCAGGCCTTCCCTCCAGCCACTTCGATCGCCTAGGATGAGCCAGGCGCAGTAGAGGAAATCCATGGGCAAGGGACGAGTCGAGGCATTTTCCGATGGCGTCATGGCCATCATCATCACCATCATGGTGCTGGAATTGAAGGTGCCGCATGGCGCGGAGTTTTCCGCGCTGGCACCGCTATGGCCCACTTTTCTCAGCTACGTGCTGTCCTTCATCTATGTCGGCATCTACTGGAACAATCTGCACAACATGTTCCACACCGTGCAGCGGGTGGATGGCCGCGTGCTGTGGGCCAATCTGCATCTACTGTTCTGGCTGTCGCTGATGCCCGTCACCACCGCCTTCATGGGCGAAAACCATTTCGCGCCGGTGCCTGTCGCCGTTTACGGTGTTGTCCTGGCGCTTTGCGCGGCCGCCTACTTCATTCTGGTCGTCATGCTGCAACGGCTGCATGGCAACGACACTGCCTTCGCCAGAGCGGTAGGCACCGACCGCAAGGAAAAGATCTCGGTGGTCCTCTACATCGCCGCCATTCCGCTGACCTTCGTCAATCAATGGATCGGCGTCGCGCTCTATATGCTGGTTGCCATGATCTGGTTCGTACCGGACCGGCGCTTCGAGAGGCTGGTCGAAAAATAGGTCTGCCTAGCCCCGCATCGCTTTCAGCTTTTCCGCCACCGAGGCCGCAAGGTCGGCATAGCGTTCCTCCAGCCGCTCGGCCGCCTTGATCACCGAAAAATCATGGCCGAATTTTTCCAGCGCCATGCGCAGCTTTTCGACGAACTCCGCCTGTTTTTCGAGCGCCGAAAACAGCGTCTTCACTTGCGCTTCGCTGATATCGGGATTGGCAAGCATTTGCGGCACCTCGCGGCTCATCTGGTCGCCGGTGGCGGTCTGTTCTTTCAGGATCTCGATCCAGTCGGTCAATCGGTAATCTCCTTCTTACGCGGACAGCATGCGCAGCGCCCGCCGATGTGGTCAACCCAAGGACGCCAAAGCGGGCTTGCGCGAACCCCTCGGCGCGTTAAGTTCGGCGCAACTTGAACGAGGACACTATCACCCATGACCGCCGACGCCGAAATCCAGAGCGCTTTGCCTGCCCTTGCCTCCGGCAACGTTGCCGTCATCACCGGCAGCGCCAGCGGCATCGGCCTTGCCGCGGCCAAGCGGCTGGCGGCGATGGGCATGAAAATCGTGCTGGCCGATATTGGCGGCGCCCGGCTCGATGAGGCTGCCGGCGCCGTTGCAACGATTGCCGGCGACAGCGCGGTACTCGCGGTCGCCACCGACGTCTCGAAAGCCGACGAGCTCGACCGACTGGCCGGAAAGGCGTTCGGTGCCTTCGGCGGCGTGTCGCTGTTGATGAACAATGCGGGCGTCGGCAACAATCCCGGCAAACCCTGGGAGAACCGCGACGCCTGGAAGCGGCTGCTGGACATCAATTTTTGGGGCGTCGTTCATGGCGTCGAGGCCTTCGTGCCGCGCATGCTGGCGGCCGGCAGGCCGGGCCTGATCGTCAACACCGGCTCCAAGCAAGGCATCACCACGCCGCCCGGCAACCTTGCCTACAACGTCTCCAAATCGGGCGTGAAGACCTTCACCGAAGGCCTGGCACACGCGCTGCGCAACGAGCCCGGCGCAAAGGTTGCGGCGCATCTGCTCATTCCGGGGTTCACTTTTACCGGCCTGACCGAGGGTGCAACCGAAAAGCCCGCCGGCGCCTGGACCGGCGAGCAGGTGATCGACTTCATGCTGGCCTCGCTGGTGCGTGGCGATTTCTACATTCTTTGTCCTGACAACGAGGCGACGCGGCCCATGGACGAAAAGCGGATGGCCTGGGCGATCGGCGACATCATCGAGAACCGCCCCGCTCTGTCGCGCTGGCATCCGGACCATAAGGATGCTTTCGCGGCGTTCATGGAAGGCTGACGCTCACGCCGCATGTGTCGTCGAGCCGCGCTTTTGCGCAGCGGCTTTCTTGACCGCCGCATCGGCGATCTTCTGGTCATGCCGTTTCGCCGCCTGTTCACATTTTTTGCGGATCTCCTCGACCTCGGATTCGGTCAGGTGCTCGATGCCGATAAAAGTATTGTGAGCTTTGCCGACCCGGATCAACTCGTCGAGTTTCGTCTGAATCGCTGTGCCATCGCGATTCTGGGTGTTCTGGATGAGGAACACCATCAGGAAGGTGACGATCGTCGTGCCGGTATTGATGATGAGTTGCCACGTATCGGAAAACCCGAACATCGGACCGCTTACCGCCCAGACAACGATGATCAGAAAACAGACGGCGAATGTCGACGGCAGACCGGCGAGATGGGCAACATAGTTGGCGATCCTGGTGAAAAGCTTCTCGATCATGGCAAGGAGAACAACCGGCGACCGCTCCTGGTTCCCTTGCGAGGAGAGATTTCACCGACATAACCGTGCACGCCCCCGCAAGATCAGGGTATTTCGTTTTCCCAGCGATCGAGGAAAGCCTCGATGGACAGCGCCTGCATGTCGGGGACTGCCGTGGCCAGTTTCTCGTGCGGCCAGTCCCACCAGGCGAGGCTTTCGATCCGCGCGGTAATGTCCGCCGCGAAGCGTTGGCGCAATTGCCTGGCCGGAACGCCGGCCACAATCGCATAAGCAGGTACGTCGCGCGTCACCACAGCATTGGCGCCGACGATCGCGCCATTACCGATGCTCACATCAGGCATGATCACCGCGCCGTGGCCGATCCAGACATCGTGGCCGATACTGACGGACTTCGCCCGCCGTCGCTCCCGAAATCCGGCGTCGACGCCCAGCCAGCGAAAATACTCGTTCGGGCGATAGCTGACCTTGTGCTGGGTCAGCCGCTCTATCGGATGCTCCAGCGCGTTGATGCGGCTGTTGGCGGCGATCGAACAGAACTTGCCGATCGTCGTGTAGATCGCCTCGGCGTGGCGCTCGAAATAGGAGAAGTCGCCGACCGATACCTCGCGCAGGATAACCCGCTCGCCGATCGAAGCGTAGCGCCCAAGCTTGCACGCCTTCAACTCCGCGGTCGGGTGGATGCGCGGCTTGGGATCTTTCAGGACGAGGTTTTCGGGACGGTCCATCCCGGCGGCTTTACGCCCGAGCGATTGATCCCGCAAGCGGGACCAATCGTCCGTCACCTGTTACCAGAGGCTATTTCGGCTTGCCGTTGCTCCACACCACGTTCTGGCCGTAGAGCGGCACGGTGGTGACCGACATTTTCGCCGAACCGTCCTGCACCTGGCGCGAGTGCGACAGATAGATCAGGGTCTCATTGGTCTTGTCGTAGATGCGGTTCACCACCTGCTTCTTCCAGATCAGGCTGATGCCCTGCTTGAATACCTCCTCGCCGGCCTCGCTCATGTCGATGTCGCTGATGGTGATCGGCCCGGTCTGGCGGCACGAGATCGAGGAATCGGACGGGTCCTCGAACCAGTTGCCCTTCTGCAGGCGATCGATCACGCCGCGGTCGAAATAGGAGACGTGGCAGGTCACGCCTTCGACCTTCGGATCCTTGATCGCCTCGACGATGATGTCGTTGCCGAGCCAGTCGACGCCGACCTTGCCGACCTCCTGGGCGCCAGCCGCACCAGCACCGATGACAAGGCATGCGGCCAAAGCGCCGCCGATCAGTTTTCGCAAGGAAGCCTCCTGCGGTTCGAGTTTTGCCGACCTCAGGTGGGACGGGCGGCAGCGCTTTGCAAGCTGGATATTGCGCGCCGGCCCGCAGTTGCGGCAACGCGGCATCTTTGCGTAAGCGTTCTTGAGCACTATGGTTGCCCTTGGTGAGATCGGAGTGATATTCAGCATGTCATCGTTTTTAGGCCCGCATTTTTCATTGCCCTTCAGTTCAACAGCAGCACGCTAGATGTACAGCGACGCCTCCCCTGTAATGCGCTTTATCCTTGTTGGCATCCTCGTGGCGATGGCCGTCGGGATCGGTGCAATGACCATCTGGACATATAGGCCTTTCTACAGCGGCGAGCCCTATGGCGCGCCGTTCACGCTGGTTGACCAGAAGGGCGCTCCGGTCACCGAGGCTGCGTTTCGCGGCCACCCCAGCGTCGTCTTCTTCGGCTTCACCCATTGCCCGGAAGTCTGCCCGACCACGCTGTTCGAACTGGCTGGCTGGCTGAAGACGATGGGTGACGACGGCAAGAACCTGCGCGCCTATTTCGTGACGGTCGACCCGGAGCGCGACACGCCCGAAATCATGAACGCCTATATCAGTAATTTCTCCGACCGCATCCTCGGCATATCAGGCGACCCGGACAAAGTCCAAGCCATGGCCAAATCCTTCGGCATCTATTCGAAGAAGGTCGATACCGGCAACGGCGACTACACGATGGACCACACCGCTTCGGTGTTGCTGCTCAACGCCAGGGGCGATTTCGCCGGCACCATCGCTTATGGCGAAAGCCCGGACACCGCCATCGCCAAGCTCAAGCGGCTGGCGGCGGAAGGTTAGAGCATGATCCCGAACCGAAGGTCCGCGACAGCGAAAAGTGGGACCGGTTTTCGGAAAAGATCATGCTCAAACAAGATCATCGTTTGATGACCCAAACGCGGCTTTATTTCACCACTGGAAAGATCGAGGCCGACCGTATCTTCGCGGCGTTCGAAACGGCCTTCGAGGACGAGGGCCTGCCGATTGCCATCCTCGAAGTCGATGAGGATCGCGACATCCAGGAAGTGTCGCTCTATGCCGACGGCGATGTCGACGCCGTCGAGGCTCGCGTGAAAGAGATCCTTGCCGGGCTTGCCTTGTCGAGGCCGATTGCGCGCGAGCCCGTGCCTGACATCGACTGGGTGACGCGTTCGCTGGAGGGACTGAAGCCAGTGCGCGCCGGCCGTTTCTTTGTTCACGGCGCGCATGACCGCAGGAAGCGCCACAGCGGCGAACTCGCCATCGAGATCGAGGCGGGCCTCGCCTTCGGCACCGGCCATCACGGCACCACCGCCGGCTGCCTTGAAATGCTGGAACAGGTCGTGCGGCGCGAGCGCCCGCGCAACGCGCTCGACCTCGGCACCGGCAGTGCGGTGCTGGCCATCGCGCTGGCCAAGCTCGCCCATATCCCGGTGCTGGCGACCGACATCGATCCGGTCGCCACAAAAGTCGCCGCCGCCAATGCGCGGCTCAACCACGTCAAGGCGCTCGTCGAAACGGTGACGGCACCGGGCTTCCACCATCCGATCTTTGCAGCGCGCGGCCCTTTCGACCTTATCGTCGCCAACATACTGGCGCGGCCGCTTATGCGGCTGGCGCCCGAAATGGCCGGGCATATCGCCCTGGGCGGCTCGATCGTGCTGTCAGGAATCCTCGACCGGCAACGCGACGCGGTGGTCTCGGCCTATGTCGGCCAGCAGTTCCGCCATGTCAGGACGTTGCATCGCGAGGGCTGGGTGACGATCTACCTCAAGCGGTGACGCAAATTCGCTCAGACATAGCGCGACCTTGCGGCCTTCTTCAGTTCTTCGCGATCGTAGCCGTTCGCTTTCAGCGTTTCGTCGTCAAAGCCAAGCAGAACGCCGCTCACATAGCGGCTCGCTTCGCGCTGGCGCGCTTCGATGAGAGCATTCACAGCGCTTCTGAAAAATCCGCGTCTGGCTGAAATCGTGGACATGATGGTCTCCTTTGCAGGGCAATAAGAACCGTTCCTCCACGCCAAAAAGGTAAACTCTGTTGACCTCTTTTAAAATCGCTGATTCTGCATGTCGTCCATGCGAAAAAGCGCACGTAGATGACCACTGTCGATGGCGGCGCCGCCCCTCATCGCCCTGCCGGGACCTTCTCCCCGTTAGTGACGGGGAGAAGGGGCCGACCGCAACCTCGGCACCCTTTCCGCAACACTGGAGATTGGCGAAATCGTTCGCGAAGGTGTTTTTCTCCCCGTCACTATACGGGGAGAAATGCCCGGCAGGGCAATGAGGGGCAGCGCAGAGCTGAAGCGATCGCCCTGCTGGATCGAATCCGGCCGGCGGCCAGCGTAGCAAAAGTCGATTCCGATTTTCGGGGTCATGCGCTACGGTCGCGCCAGCACCCAAGGAGAGGCCATGATGTTCCAGACCTTTGATTCCGCCGGCGACCCCGCCGTCGGCAAGCCGCGTGTGGCGCTGCTGCGTCAATGGCTGGCGGCCAACGGGCTGGATGGCTTCATCGTGCCTCGTGCCGACGAGCATCAGGGCGAATATGTCGCCGACCGCTCGGCGCGGCTAAAATGGCTGACCGGCTTCAGCGGCTCGGCCGGCGTCGCCATCGTGCTCGGCGACCGTGCCTTCATGTTCGTCGACGGGCGCTACACGCTGCAGGTGCGCCAGGAGGTCGATCTCGACATCTTTTCGATCGAAAGCCTGGTCGACAATCCGCCCGCCACCTGGATCAAGGACAATCTCGGCAAGGGCGTGCGGCTTGGCTTCGATCCGTGGCTGCAGACGATCGGCGACGTGAAAGCGCTGAAAGCTTCGGCCGAAAAATCGGGGGCGACATTGGTGCCGCTCGAGAAGAATCCAATCGACGCCATCTGGAAGGACCAGCCCCAACCGCCGCTGGCGCCGGTCGAGCTCCATCCGATCGCCTTTGCCGGCGAACTGGCCAAGGACAAGTTGGCACGGCTGGCCGAGGCCATCGGCAAGGACGGCGCCACCCATGCCGTGCTGACCGACCCGTCCTCCATCGCCTGGGCCTTCGACATCCGCGGCGGCGACGTGCCGCACACGCCGCTGACGCTCGGCTTCGCCGTGCTCGCCGCCGATGGGTCGCACCTCCTTTTCATGGACCAGCGCAAGTTTTCGCGCACCGTCGCGGCCTATCTGACGCAGCTCGCCGAATTGCACGAACCCAGTGAATTCGAAGCGGCGATCGCAGGATTAGCCAAGGGCGGCGCAAGAATCGCGCTGGACCCAGCGCTGGCGGCGGAGAAGCTCAGAATGCTGGTCGAGGACAATGGCGGTACCGTCATTGCCGCGCCCGATCCTGCCCGCATCCCACGCGCGACGAAGAACCAGGCCGAGATCAACGGCGCCCGCGCCGCGCATCGCCGCGACGGCGCCGCCGTGGCCAAGCTGCTTTGCTGGCTCGACCGCCAGGAACCCGGCAAGCTCGACGAGATCGCGGTCGTCACCAAGCTTGAGGAGTGCCGCCGCAGCACCGGCGAGGAAACGCAAATGCCGCTGCGCGATGTGTCCTTCGACACCATCTCGGGCGCCGGTCCGAACGGTGCCATCATGCACTACCGCGTTTCCCGCGCCACCAGCCGAAAGCTTCAGTCTGGCGAGTTGTTCCTGCTCGATTCGGGCGGACAGTATCAGGACGGCACCACCGACATCACCCGCACCGTGCCGATCGGCACACCGACCGAGGAAATGCGCGAACGCTTCACGCTGGTGCTGAAGGGCATGATCGGCATTTCCATGCTGCGCTTTCCCCCGGGCACGCGCGGCTCCGAGATCGATGCCGTGGCGCGTCTGGCTCTGTGGAACCATGGTTGCGATTTCGCCCATGGCACCGGCCACGGCGTCGGCTCCTATCTGGCCGTGCACGAGGGCCCGCAGCGCATCGCAAGGACCGGCACCGAAAAGCTGCTGGCAGGCATGATCGTCTCCAACGAGCCGGGCTACTACAAGGAAGGCTCTTACGGCATCCGCATCGAGAACCTCATTCTGGTGACACCGGCCGAGCAGATAGAGGGCGGCGACATCGCCATGCACAGCTTTGAGACACTGACGCTGTCGCCGATCGACACCAGGCTGGTGCGATCCGACCTTTTGACGCGCGACGAGCTGCATTGGCTCGACACATACCACCAGCGTGTGCTGGCCGAGATCGGACCGATGCTCGAAGGCGAGACGCTGGCCTGGCTGGAAAAGGCAACCGCGCCACTGCCGCACGACCAGAAGATTTGATCCTCGGCAAGGCGTGTGTAGCAGGTTTCGTCTACCCGGCGAACTGCCGGGCGAGGACCAGGACGGCGGCACCGGCCAAAAACATCGCCATAAGCCCGCCGCGCAGCGAGACCAGCCCGGCGACGATCAATGCCGCCCATTCCGCCGGCCCGGCACCGAGTGCCGCCGGCGCCACAAGCGTGGTCAGCACCGCAGCCGGCACGGCGTTCAGCCCGGCCTCGACGCGGGGATGGATATTTTCGAAGCGCGAGATCACCAGATGCCCGCCGATGCGGGTCAGGTAGGTGGCGATCGCACCGGCGATGATGATCCACAAGGTGGTGCTCATGGCCGCGCCTCCACACCACTGTGGTGGGGCGGCAGGATGACCGCGAGCAGCACGCCGGCCACGGCGCCAATGGAGACGTGCCAGGGCGAGCCTACCGTCTTGTAGGCGATGATGGAGGCAACAGCGCTGGCGACGACCACCGGCAGCCACAGCGGCCGTTTGCGAAAGCTCATGACCAGTCCGAGAAAATAGATCGGCAGCAGGAAATCGATGCCCAGCGCATGTGTATCGGGAATGAGCTTGCCGAACACCGCGCCAAGCGCGCTTTCGGTCACCCAGAACACATAGACCGGGAGGCCAAGCCCCATATACCAGGCAAACCCGACGGTTTCGCCGGCCTCCGCCTTGCGCTCGGCCACCGCGAACTGCGGATCGGTCAGGATGAAATAGCCGACTGCCTGTTGCACCAGCGGCCAATGTGCGATGCGCCGGCCGATACCCGCCGAGTAAAGCACATGGCGGAAATTCACGGCGAAGATCGACAGCACGATCAGCCATGGCGCGACATGCTGCCCGAACAATTCGATGCCGACCATCTGGCTGGCGCCACCGAAAACCATGGCACTCATCAGGAAGGCTTCCAGCACCGAAAAACCGTTGTCGACGGCGATAGCGCCGAACAGCAGCGCGAACGGCGCCGACGCCACCACGACAGGCATCGAGAGCCGCACGCCTTGCCAGAAATCGCTCTTCGCGCGGTTTTCGGAGATTGCTTCCGCTAACATCGACCCACTCCCTCGGGAATGGTCGTATGTAGGTAGCGCCGCCTGCCTTGTCACACCAATTCGCTTGAGCCAAACGATCAGCGGAAATGATCGCCCTAGCCTCTACTCCTCCGGGACCTTGCCTTCGATCGCCCTGCCCCAGTCGAGCAGCGGCTTGGCGCGCATGACGAAATCGACGAGTTCGTCGACCAGTGCCGCACTGTGGATTCCCGCCGGGTCGATTTCGTGCCGGACGGCAAAATGCCGGTTGCGAATGGCCGCCGCGAGATCGGCCTCCGTGACATGCTCGAAGCCGCGTGGCGCTCGCTTCATGCAACCTTCCGCATCGAGTTCGAGACGGTTTTTCTTCAGCGCCTTGATGAGCGCCCGGAATTCGCCCGGCCGCGTCGCGACGGCGTTGCGCATCGCCAGCAAGAGCGGCGGCCCGGGCTGCCACCAGGCAACGCCGGCAAAGCAGCGCTCAAGCCCGATATGGACGAAGAACACGCCCTGTTCCATCTTGGTGCCGTCAGGCGAAAGGATCGCCGACAAATGCCGGTTGTAGGGTCGTTTGTCCCTAGCGAAACGCACGTCGCGATTGATCCGGAACAGCGACTTCTTGCGATCGCCGCGCAAACCCAGCCCCGCTGCCGTGAAGCGCTCGGAGAGCGTTTCAACGAGATCGCCGAACGGGTCGCGCAGTTCGCTTTGGAAGAGATCGCGGTTTTCCAGAAACCACTCCCGGCTCTGATGGAAATCGAGTGCCTTGAGGAAGGGAATGGCCTTTTGGCCGAAACCGTTAAATGCAGCGGCCATCATGCTCCTTTGCCGATCCGCCGCAACCAAGTGTCCTCGTCGACCACCTCGATGCCGAATTTGGTCGCGTCCTTCAGCTTGGAACCGGCGCCTGGGCCTGCCACCACGAGATCGGTCTTCGCAGAGACTGAGCCGGCGACCTTCGCGCCGAGACGTTCAGCCATCGCCTTGGCCTCGGGGCGTGTCATCTTTTCCAGCGTGCCTGTAAACACGATCGTCTTGCCGGCGACCGCGCTGCCGACTGAGACGTTCACAATGTACGGCTTCGGGTGGACCTGCGCGAGCAAGGCTTCAAGCACGTCGTCGTTGCGTTCATTGCCGAAGAAATCGCGAAGCGCACCTATCACCGTGTCGCCGATGCCATTGATCGATGGGAAAACGGTGTGTGGATCGGCCGCCGCCGCAGTCTCCTTGCCGATGCGGATCAACTCCTCAATGGTTGAGAAGGTTCGGGCAAGTACAGCGGCCGTGGTTTCGCCGATATGGCGGATACCCAGCGCGAAAATAAAGCGATCGAGTTCCGGTTCGCGGCGAGCGTCGATGGCGGCGAACAGCTTGTCGAGACCTTCGTAGTTGCGTTCCTCGACACCGCGCACATTCTTGCGCGTCTTGCCCGATGCGGCCTCGCGTTGCCTGGCCTGCTCCTCGCGCCGCTCAGCCAGCGTCTTGGTCACGGCGGGACGGCGATCCCTGAGAGTAAAGATATCGGCGGCTGTTTTGATCAATCCCGCATTGAAGAACAGGTCTATGTTTTCGGCGCCCAGGCCTTCGATATCCATGGCGCCACGTGACACGAAGTGGCGCAATCCTTCCACGGCCTGCGCGGGACAGATCAGTTCGCCGGTGCAGCGTCGGCGGGAATCTTCCTTGCCGGTCTTTTCGTTGATCTCGCGCGTTGCGGGTGAGCCACAGATCGGACAGGTGTGCGGGAATTCGTAGGGCACGGCATCAGCCGGGCGCTTGTCGATAACGACGCTGACGATCTGCGGAATGACGTCGCCCGCCCGCTGGATGACGACTGTGTCGCCAATACGCACGTCACAGCCGTCGCGGATTGGCTGGCCGTTGCTGTCCAGACCCTTGATGTAGTCTTCATTGTGAAGCGTGACATTTTCGACCACCACGCCGCCAACCGTGACGGGCGCAAGCCGTGCAACGGGCGCCAGAGTGCCGGTGCGGCCGACCTGAATGTCGATCCTGAGCACGGTCGTCATTGCCTGTTCGGCAGGAAATTTATGAGCGATGGCCCAGCGTGGTTCGCCAGTGGCGAAACCCCATCTGCGCTGCAATTCCAACTGGTCCACCTTGTAGACGACGCCGTCGATGTCGTAGCCGAGCGACGAGCGCTGGGCCTCGATCAGGTGATAGTGCGCGACCAGTTCGTCGACCGACTTCGCCCGCACCATCAGCGGACTGATCTTGAAACCCCACTCAGCGAATTTTTGCACTGAATCGTATTGAGTCGGAGCGGGATCCTCTGACGTGTAGCCCCAGGCGTAGGCTAAGAACTTGAGGTTGCGGCTGGCGGTAACGGACGGATCCTTCTGACGCAGGGATCCGGCCGCCGTATTGCGCGGATTGACATAGTCCTGGCCGCCAACCGCCGCCGACCGTTCCTTCAAAGCCTCGAATTCCGCATAGGTCATATAGACCTCACCCCGTATCTCGATCACATCAGGCCAGCCCGAGCCTTTCAGGTGCTTGGGGATGTCGGCGATTGTCCTAAGATTGGCGGTGATGTCCTCCCCGACGGCGCCGTCACCGCGCGTTGCTCCCTGCACGAACACACCGCCTTCATAACGCAGCGAAGCCGATAGCCCGTCGATCTTCGGCTCAGCCGTGAACGCAATGTCCAGATCCTTGTCGCGGTTAAAGAAACGCCGGCCGCGTTCGATGAAGTCGGTGACATCCTGGTCGGTATAGGCCTTGGCAAGACTGAGCATCGGCACCGCATGGCGCACCTTGGCAAAGCCTTCCGCCGGTGGCGCGCCCACTCGGCGCGATGGCGAATCCTCTAGCACCAAAGCGGGGAAGCGCTGTTCGATGGCGAGGTTGCGCTGCGTTAGCGCGTCATATTCCGCGTCCGTTATAATCGGTGCGTCCTCGGTGTGGTAGCGCCGGTCGTGCTCGGCGATCTCCGCCGCCAGCCGCTTTAGCTCGCTTGCGGCTTCGCTTTCGCTGAGCGAATCAACTGGTTTTTCGGCCATGCATTGCTCCCTTCCCGGTGGCGCGACACAATAGAACAGGATTCTCCCATGAGGGAGAGAGCGGGTACGAGAAAATCATTCCTGAACAGCAGGATGGAGCCACATCCTGACTCGATCCATAACGCCGAGCGTGAGCTCCGCTATGCGGCGGTGTTTTCGCGAAGCAGCCGCTCGGCCGCTGCGCGTGCCTCGTCGGTGATCGTCGCCCCGGCCAACATCCGTGCGATCTCTTCCTGGCGCGCCGCCCGGTCCATCTCGGCGATGCCGGTGGCGACGCGATCGGCGCCGCCGGATTTGGAGATCAGGAAATGCGTCGCCGCGCGTGCCGCCACTTGCGGCGCGTGCGTAACCGAAAGCACCTGCACGCGTTTCGACAGCCGCGCCAGCCTTTGGCCGATAGCATCCGCCACCGCGCCGCCAACGCCGGTGTCGATTTCATCGAAGACCAAGGTCGGCGCCGAGCCGCGGTCGGCCAGCGCCACCTTCAGCGCCAGCAGGAACCGCGAAAGTTCGCCGCCGGAGGCGACTTTCATCATCGGGCCCGGTCTTGTGCCGGGATTGGTGCGAACCCAGAACTCGACCTGATCGATGCCGTCTTCCATGCGGCTCTCGGCCTCACTTGCCATCTCGACGATGAACGCGGCCCGTTCGAGCTTCAGTGCCGGCAATTCGGCCATCACCGTCTTGGTCAATCCGACCGCCGCCGCATGGCGAAGCGACGAAAGCTGTGCCGCGGCAATGTCATAGGTCTCACGCGCCGCGGCGGCCTGCTTCTCCAGCCCGTGCAGGCGCTCCTCGCCGGCGTCGAGATCGGCAAGGTCGGCGGCCATCGTGTCGCGCAATTGCGCCAGATCGTCGGCCGCCACACTGTGCTTGCGTGAGGCGGCGCGCAGCGAAAACAGCCGCTCCTCGGCTTGTTCCAGCCGCCGCGGATCGTATTCGGTGGCGCGAAGTGCCGCTTCTACGCCCGATTGCGCCGCGTCGAGCGACAGCATCGCCTCATCGAGCGATTTGACCACGTCGTCGAGCAGGCCGGGCGCCTCGGTCACCTTGCGCTGCAGCCGCCGCAACAGGCTGGCGAGTTGCGGCAAGGGCGAGGACGGGCCTGAGAGCACATCCTGCGCGTCGTGGATTTCCGAGGCGATCTTTTCCGCCCGCATCATCGAGGCGCGCAATTCGGCAAGGTCGGCTTCCTCGCCGGGTTGGGGGTCGAGCTTCGTCAATTCGGCGACCGCGGCGCGCAGATAGTCGGCCTCGCGGGCCGCCGCTTCCACCTTGGCGCGGTGCCGCGAAAATTCCTGCTCGCAGGCCCGCCAGTACCGCCATGCTTCGGCGGTCGCCCCCACAGCGCCGAGATGACCGCCAAAACTGTCGAGCAATTCGCGATGGGCGCCGGGATCGATCAGGGCACGCTCGTCATGCTGGCCATGGATCTCAACCAGCGCGTGACCGACGTCGCGCATCAGTGTCACGCTGGAAGGCTGGTCGTTGACGAAGACGCGGGTACGGCCGTCCGCCGTCTGCACGCGACGCAGAATGATGTCGCCATCGTCCTCGATGGCGTTGTCGGCAAGCAGCATGCGGGCAGGATGGTTGCGCGGCACGTCGAACACGGCGATGACCTGGCCCTGTGCCGCGCCATGCCGCACCAGCGAAGCGTCACCGCGGGCGCCAAGCGCCAGCGACAGCGCGTCGAGCAGGATGGATTTTCCGGCGCCGGTTTCGCCGGTCAGCACCGAAAGACCGGACGAGAAATCGATGTCCAGCTTCTCGATCAGAACGATATCGCGGATCGACAGTCTGGAAAGCATGGTGGCGCGCCGCTCAGGCGCCGGTGATCAGCTTCCCGGCCTTGGCGATCCACGAGCCGGCATTCTCGCGCGGCTCGAGCCCACCAGTCTGCAGGAGCTTGTAGGAATCCTTGTACCACACGCTGTCGGGATAGTTGGTGCCGAGCACAGCCGCGGCAGTCTGGGCTTCCGATGTCAGCCCCATCGCATAATAGGTTTCGGTGAGGCGCGCGAGCGCTTCCTCGACATGACGCGTGTTGGAATAGGTCTCCACCACGGCCCGGAACCGCTTGACGGCGGCGATATATTCACGGCGCTCGAGATAGTAGCGGCCGATCTGCATCTCCTTGCCGGCGAGCTGGTCGTTGGCGAAGCGGATCTTTTCCTTGGCGTCATCGACATATTCGGAATCGGGCCAGCGCGTCACCAGATCCTGCATCGTCTGCACGGTCTGACGCGCTTCCTTCTGGTCCTGGGTGACATCCCTGATTTGCCGGTAATAGCTGAGCCCGATGATGTACTGGGCATAGGCCGCGTCGTCGGTCGACGGATAAAGCGTGAGATAGCGCTTGGCCGAACCGATCGCCTCGGTATAGTTGCCCTGGCGATAGTCGGCAAAGGCGCCCATCACCATCGATTTACGGGCGTATTCGGAATAGGGATGCTGGCGGTCGACGGCACTGAATTTGCGGCTCGCCTCCTGCAGGCGCCCGGCATTCAGATTGGCGAGACCCTGATTGTAGAGAACGTCGGCCGGCTCGGTCTGCTCGACATAGGTCGACAGGTCGACATCCTTCTCGGACGACATGCAGGCCGACAGGAACAGCGGTGGAACAACCACCGAAAGCGCCAGGAAAACAGCCCGATGCGGCGCTTTCGATTGACCAATTCGCTTGAAGAACATGATTGGATTCCGCCCTTTCGGCGTCATTTCAGTCGTCGGCAGCAGGCATAACCATAATCGCCGTGCCCGGCAACGCTATCTCCGGCCAATCGCACATTTTTGTGGCGGCCTGGCGCAGCCTGCACACTTGCGTGATTTCGCCGGCCAATGATGCATTCATGCAACACCGGCCGGCAGCCATAAAACCCGAAAAACGTTAAGAATCAGATCATCCAGGGCGCGTAGACAGGCGCATAGACGGCGCTCATCTCGGCGGTACGACCGCGCTCGCGGCGTGTCGTCTCGACGATCTCGAACGCCGAACGGTCCGACAAAAGGCGGCGCAGCGCTGCCGCATTCAGCCTGTGGCCGCCGCGATAGGAACGGAAGCAGCCAATGAACCGGGCGCCGGCCAGCGCCAGATCGCCCATGGCGTCCATCGTCTTGTGGCGCACGAACTCGTTGGGATAGCGCAAGCCTCCCATGTTGATCACACGGTTGTCGTCGCCGATCACCAGGGAGTTTTCCAGCGAGGCGCCAAGAGCATAGCCGGCTGCCCACAGCCGCTCGACGTCCTTCATGAAACCAAAGGTACGGGCCCGCGCGATATCGCGGCGGAAAATGTCGGCGTTCATGTCGGATGCGAAAAGCTGACGGCCGATCGCAGGGCTTTCGAAATCGATCTCGATTTCGAAGCGCGTGCTGTCATAGGGCCTAAACTCCGCCCAGGAGGCACCGTTCTCGATCCGAACCGGCTTGACCACCCGGATATAGCGGCGCTTGACCGGCAGCGTCTCGATGCCCGCCTGGTCGATGGCCTCCACGAACGCCACGGCGCTGCCGTCAAGGATCGGAACCTCATGGCCGTCGATCTCGATGACGACATTGTCGATGCCGAGCCCGAAAAGGGTGGCCATCAGGTGTTCGACGGTGGCGATATGCTCGCCTGCCGGATCGCCGAGCATAGTGCAGAGATCGGTGGCGCCGACCTCGGAAACGAGCGCACGGAACTCCCGGTCTTCGCTTCCATTCGAAAGCTGGAACACGACACCCGTATCAGCGTCTGCCGGCAGGAAATGAACGGTAACGGAATTGCCGCTGTGAACGCCGGTGCCGGTCAGCGTCACACGCGATTTAAGTGCCGTCTGATAGTCGTGCAAAACAAACCCCATAGCCCATACTGCCTACGTCCGCTTCATTAGCCCAAGGGCGCGGCTCTTTGATCGGCAGGCAGGGCCACTTCCCCGAATCCCAGCAAACCGAAATTGATCGGGGCGAAGATAGTGGTCCAGCAGGAAGTCTCCAAATCACGGTTTCTTACTCTCTGTAACCGCAATCCGAAGCGGATACGGTCTCGTAACTCCCTGTTTTACAAGCACTTTTAACATTAACAGGCAAACAATTTCTTGTCTGCCTGTTAACAACTGTTACGGACCGTTAACAGGTCAGTTGGCCTGGCGGCGCAGGAATGCCGGAATCTCCAGCTGATCGTCTTCCTGGACAGCCCTGCTCTGCGGCGTCAGCCGGCCCTGGTCGTCCAACTGGCCGCGGCGTGGCGCGTAAAGCTGCGGATCCTGGCTGGCAAGGCGGCGCACTTCGGGTGCCGCCTGGCGCAGTTTCGGCTCACGCGGCTGCGCCGGCTGTAGCCGTGCAGGCTCCTCTTCGCGGCGGGTAAGGCCGTTAGTCAGGCGCTTGAGCAGTCCCATCGGGCCGCTGTTCTCATGGTCGGCCGGGCGGCCCTTGGCTTCCACTTCGGCTTTCACCACCGGCGGGAAATCCTCGACGCGCGGCATGCGCTGGGGCGCTGCGGCTACCGGCTGAAGCACCTCGCGCTGTGGCGCAGGCTGCATCACCTGCTGAACCATCGGCTGCGGCTGCGCCGGCGGCGCCTGGAATATCTTGCTCTGCGGACGGAAATCTTCCGCCTGGGCAGCCGGCGCGGGACGCGCCATCGCCGCGGCATTCGCCTCGGCAAGCTGGATCGCCTCGGCTACAGGATCGGCGGCGCGTGGCTCGTAGCCGCCCTGCTGGACAGGCGCCGGACGGCTTTCCGTGACCGGAACGGCCGGGCGATTGACCGGCTTTGGCGGAGCCGTGCGGATGGCGATCGGCGCGGCGGCGATTTCAGCCGCCGATTTGTCGATCCCGGTGGCAACCACCGAGACGCGAATGACGCCTTCAAGATCCTCGTCGAACGTCGCACCCAGAATGATGTTGGCCTCCTGGTCGACCTCCTCGCGAATGCGGGTCGCCGCCTCGTCGACTTCGAACAGGGTCAGGTCGCGGCCGCCGGTGATCGAGATCAACAGGCCCTTGGCGCCCTTCATCGAGGTCTCGTCGAGCAGCGGGTTGGCGATCGCGGCTTCGGCGGCGGCCATGGCGCGGCCCTCGCCGGAAGCCTCGCCGGTCCCCATCATCGCCTTGCCCATCTCGCGCATGACCGAGCGGACGTCGGCGAAGTCGAGGTTGATCAACCCTTCCTTGACCATCAGGTCGGTGATGCAGGCGACGCCGGAATAGAGCACCTGGTCGGCCATGGCGAAAGCGTCGGCGAAGGTCGTCTTGTCATTGGCCAGCCGGAACAGGTTCTGGTTGGGGATGACGATGAGGGTGTCGACGCATTTCTGCAATTCCTCGATGCCCAGATCCGCCGTCTTCATGCGGCGCTGGCCTTCGAAATGGAACGGTTTGGTGACGACGCCGACGGTGAGGATCCCCTTTTCGCGGGCAGCACGAGCAACAACCGGCGCGGCCCCCGTGCCGGTGCCGCCGCCCATGCCGGCAGTGACGAAGCACATATGGGTGTTAGAGAGATGATCGACGATCTCGTCGATGCATTCCTCCGCCGCCGCGCGTCCGACTTCCGGCTGCGATCCCGCACCCAGGCCCTCGGTGACATGCGCGCCGAGCTGGATCAGGCGGTCCGCCTTGGACATGGTCAGCGCCTGCGCGTCGGTATTGGCGACCACGAACTCGACGCCGCGCAAGCCGGCGGTAATCATGTTGTTGACGGCATTGCCGCCGCCGCCGCCGACACCGAACACGGTGATACGCGGCTTGAGCTCGGTGATATCCGGCTTCTGCAGATTGATGGTCATTGTCTCCGTCCTTTGCCTTTCCCGCCGCTTCGCCGCTGCGGCCGCCTATGGGGCTGTCCCCGTCAATTTAAAAACTGTCTCTCAACCACTGACTCATTCGATGCAGTTTTCCGCCCGTTCCGGTCATCCTGAGACCAGAAATTCCTTTCGCCGGATGGCTCTCGAAATTCGCCATCTGCGGGTAGATCAGAAGCCCGACCGGCGTCGAGAAAGCCGGCCCCTTGGCCGCCTCGGGCAAGCCCGCTACACCGAGCGGACGGCCGATGCGCACATTGCGTCCGAGAATGCGGCGCGCTGCCTCGGGCAGGCCGGAAAGCTGGCTGGCGCCGCCGGTCAGCACGACGCGCTTGCCGACGGCGTTGCCGTAGCCGGACCTGTTCAGCCGGTCGCGCAACAGTTCGAGCGTCTCGTCGATGCGTGCGCGGATAATGCGCGTCATCACCGAACGCGGTATCTGCAGCGGCACCTCGCCATCCTCGCCGATCGGCTGTATCGAGACCAGGTCGCGGTCGTCGGCACTGCCGGGCAGCGCCGAGCCATGCATCACTTTCAGCCTCTCGGCGGCGTCGAGCGAGGTCGACAGGCCCTTGGCCATGTCCAGCGTGACGTGGTTGCCGCCGATGGCGATGGCGTCGCCATGGACGAATTTGCCTTCCGAAAACACCGAGATCGTCGTGGTGCCGCCACCCATGTCGATGCAGGCTGCACCCATTTCGAGTTCGTCGTCGACCAGTGCGGCAAGCCCGCTGGCATAGGGTGTCGCCACCATGCGCTCGACCGACAGGTGCGAACGGTTGATGCAAAGCTCCAGATTGCGCAAGGGCGCCGCGTCACCCGTCAGCACATGCATGTCGACGCCGAGTTGATCGCCGATCATGCCGCGCGGATCACGCACTCCGCGCTCGGCGTCCAGCGAAAAGCCGACGGGAAGCGAATGGATCACCTCGCGCTCGGCCCGCAGCGCCTGCTTGGCGCCGGCGGCAAGCACGCGCTTGATGTCGGCCTCGTCGGCCTCATGGCCGCCGAGATTGATGGTTGCCGAGAAGCTTTCGCTCTTCAGCCGGCCCGCCGTCATGTTGACGATCAGTGAATCGACGGTCAGGCCAGCCATGCGCTCGGCGGCATCGACGGCAAGACGGATGGCGTGCTCGGCCCTGTCGAGATCGATGACGACACCCGATTTCACGCCTTGCGATTTCTGGTGGCCGATGCCGATCACCTGGATGCGATGCGAGCGTCCGCGCAGCAGCATGCCGTCCTCGCGCGGCTTGAGCTTGGCCACGACGCAGCAGACCTTGCTCGAACCGACATCCAGCACCGTCATGATGCCGGACCGGCGCGACGAGGCATCGCTGTTGCCGCCAAGCCAGCTCATATCTTCGTCTCCGCCTTGCGCTTCGGCATTTTCGGCTTTTCATTGAGCGCAGCCTCGCGCTGCGTCGCCGCTTCCGGCGTCAACTGGACGACGAGGCGATCGGAAAGGCGCATGTCGACGGCGGCGATGTCGCGCGTCAGCAGCCCGTTCTCGCGGTCCATCCTGACCAGATCGGCGATCGCCTGGTCCTCGCCATCCTCGGGAAGCTTGACGGTGATGCCGTTCTCCAGCTTCAGGTCCCAACGCCGTTCGCCGATGCGGATATAGCCTTTGACCCGCGCGGCAAGCTCTGGGTATTTTTTGATCCTGGCCAGGAAATCGGGCGCTTTGGCCGGCGCGCCGGTGCCGATGATCAACGGCAGCAGCGACTGCCTGCCGCCGGAGAATGGCGCGATCACGGCGCCGGACCGTTCGATGACGGAAAGCTCGCTGCCCTGCTGCCAGAGCGCAAGGGGCTCACGCTCCTCGATGCGCACCTCCAGCGTGTGCGGATAGACCTTGCGCACCGCCGCAACCTCGACCCAGGGCAGCGTGGTTATGCGTTCCCGCGCGGCTTCGGCGTCGAAGCCGATCAGCGACGTCCAGCCATCGAGCTGCATCCTGTCGAGAATGTCGATCTCGGAGGTCGCGCGGTTGCCGACGACCTTGATCTGGTCGACGGCGAAGCCGGTGCGGGCGGTGATGCCCTGGACGATGCCGTCGACATGTCCGCCGAGATAGGCGCCATAGGCACTGCCCGATACAAGCAGCGCCGCCGACAACATGGCTGCGGAAAAAGGCGGCGCCTCGAAGTCGTCCTCGCCCAGACGCGCCAGCACGCGCGCCGGCCGGCGAAGCAGACGCGGCAGCACGAAATGGTCGAACGACAACGAAACACCGAACAGCGTCGGCCAGGCCACGCCCTTCCCCTTGCCCTGTCCCCACTTCAACGCAGACACGAAGCGTCCTCCACCATCCAACTCAACAAATCGCCGAACGAGTGTCCCGCCTGCGCGGCGATTTCAGGCACCAAGGATGTCGGCGTCATGCCCGGCTGAGTGTTGATCTCGAGCCAGACAATTTCGCCGTTCTCGGAGTGTCGATCATCATAACGGAAGTCCGACCGGGAAACGCCCCGGCAGCCGATAGCTTGGTGAGCCTTGAGCGTCAGTGTCTGTATTTTTTGGTAAATATTCGGTGAAATTTTTGCAGGGCATTCGTGTTTTGATCCGCCCGCGACGTATTTTGAATCATAGTCGTAGAAGGAATGGCCGGTCGGGATGATCTCGCAGACGCCGAGAGCCACGTCGCCCATTACCGCGCAGGTCAATTCCCGCCCGTGCACATAGCGCTCCACCATGACGGTATCGCCATACTTCCAGTCGGGCGAACCGATGACCTGCGGCGGATGCGACTGACCTTCGTGCACGATGACGACGCCGAAGCTCGACCCCTCGTTGACCGGCTTGACGACATAGGGCGGCTTCATCGGGTGCTTGTTCTGGATGGCGAAGCGATTAACCACCTTCGATTCGGCAACCGGGATGCCGACAGACTTGGCGATCTTCTTGGCTTGTTCCTTGTTCATGGCAAGCGCCGAGGCGAGCACGCCGGAATGGGTGTAGGGGATGGCAAGATATTCGAGGATGCCCTGTATGGTGCCGTCCTCGCCGAAAGGGCCATGCAGCGCATTGAAGGCAACATCAGGCTTGAGCTCAGCCAGCACCGATCCGACATCGCGAGAGACGTCGACGCGAGCGACCTGGTAGCCTTCCTTCTCAAGCGCATCAGCACAGGCTTTCCCCGAGGACAAAGACACGGGCCGCTCGGACGAGAATCCACCCAGAAGGACGGCCACGTGCTTGCTTTTCATTTCCCGTCATTCCCTCTCACGGCGGGCCCTTTCACGGCGGGTCTGCATCTTATATGCCCCGGAAAGGGCACACACTCAAACGCTCGGAGCAGTCCCTGCTCTCGTGGTTCCGCAACATCGAGTCCCCGAGCCTCCCGGCAGGTTGCCCTGACGGAAAAACGCTGGCAACGCGTCGAAACGACTCAAATCAGGAAACGCTTCAGGGCAGAGAATCAGAGAGTTGATTCACTGGCAAGTCCTTACGATTCCGAGAGATTCACTTTCCGCAAAAACGGCCGCGAAAACTGGGTTGTGAGTCTTTAGAGCAACTGTCCGAGGAATTCCTGGACCTCGTGCCCCGGCCGGAAATTGCCGATGCGCTTGATTTCCCAATGCAGCCGGATGCCCGACTTTTCGAGCACACGCGTGCGCACAGTCTCGCCGAGATATTCGAGGTCGTAGCCGGTCGCGGTTCCCGTGTTGATCATGAAGTTGCAATGCATCGGCGACATCTGCGCGCCGCCGATCATCAGCCCCCGACAACCAGCTCTGTCGATCTCCTTCCAGGCCGAGGTGCCCTCCGGATTCTTGAAGGTCGAGCCGCCGGTCTTTTCCCGGATCGGCTGCACGGTCTCGCGATGATGCTGGACGGCGTCCATCGCCGCCTGAATCGCGGCCTTGTCTGCCAAAACCCCTTCGAACACAGCCGATGTGAAGATCAGCCCGGCAGGTGCTGCCGAATGGCGATAGGCGTAGCCCATATCGGCGTTGCTCAGCGTATGCACATCGCCCTTGCGGTCGAGCGCCCGCACCTCGACGACGCGCTCGCGCGTCTCGACGCCATTGGCGCCGGCGTTCATCCTCAGCGCACCGCCGATGGCACCCGGAATGCCGTGGTAAAATTCAAAGCCGCCTATACCAGCCTGATAGGCGACGGCGGCAAGGCGCTTGTCGGGCGCGGCGGCACCCGCCTTGATTGTGGTCGGCGCAATCACTTCGGCCTCGCCAAAGCCCTTGGCCGAAAGCCGGATGACGAAACCCGCAATACCGCCGTCGCGGACAAGCAGATTCGAGCCGATGCCGACGATGGTCAGCGGTATCTCTTCGGGCACTGCTCTCAGGAACGCGGCGAGATCGTCCTCGTCGGCCGGCTGGAACAGCGCGTCGGCCAGTCCCCCGGCGCGAAACCAGGTCATCTTGTCCATCTCGGCATTGAGCGTGATGCGGCCGCGCAGGCCGGCAAGCCGGCCGCCAAGCTTGTCGATCAATGCCTGGCCGCGCATCATGAGGCAGTACCGCCGAGTTCCCTGGGCAGCGCGTAGGCCCATTGCGTGATGTTGCCGGCACCAAGGAAGACGATGAAGTCGCCTGGTTTCGCCAGATCGCGGATAACCGGCGCAATCGCCGCGGGGCCTTCGATGTAGCGCGCGTCGCGATGGCCGCCGGAGCGGATGCGCGACACCAATGCTTCGGACGTCACCCCGTCGATCGGCTCTTCGCCTGCCGCATAGACCGGCGCCACCATCACCGTGTCGGCATCGTTGAAGCAGACGGAAAACTCGTCGAACAGGTCGTGCAGCCGGGTGAAGCGGTGTGGCTGGGCAATGGCGATGACGCGGCCCTTGGTGGCATCGCGCGCCGCCCTCAGAACCGCCGTGATCTCGACCGGATGGTGGCCGTAATCGTCGAACACATCGACGCCGTTCCACGAACCGGTACGGGTGAAGCGCCGCTTGACGCCGGCGAAGGACGACAGGCCCTTCCTGATCGCCTCGGCCGAAAGGCCGAGCTCGTGCGCCACGGCGATCGCCGCGGTCGCGTTGGAGACGTTATGACGGCCGGGCATCGGCAGGCGCAGGCCTGAGATCGTCGACTGGCCGCGGGTCTTGCGGTCGCGGATCACCACGTCGAATTCCGAGATCGGGCCGTTCATGCGGTGATTGGTGAAACGCACGTCGGCCTGCGCGTTCTCGCCGTAGGTGATGACGCGCCGGTCCTCGATGCGGCTGACCAGCGCCTGCACCTCCGGATGGTCGGTGCACATGACGCCGAAGCCGTAGAACGGCACGTTCTCGACGAACTGGCGAAAGGCCTCGCGCACCTTGTCGAAGGAGCCGTAGTGGTCGAGATGCTCGGGATCGATGTTGGTGACGACGGCAATCTCGGCCGGCAGCTTCAGGAAGGTGCCGTCGCTCTCATCGGCTTCGACCACCATCCATTCGCCATCGCCCATGCGGGCGTTGGTGCCGTAGGCATTGATGATGCCGCCATTGATCACGGTCGGATCGAGCCCGCCGGCTTCGAGCAGCGTCGCCACCATCGAGGTCGTCGTCGTCTTGCCATGCGTGCCGCCGATGGCCACCGCCTGCCGGAAGCGCATCAGTTCGGCCAGCATCTCGGCGCGGCGGACGATGGGAAGCAGTTTCTCGCGCGCCGCCTTCAGCTCCGGATTGGATTTCTTGATCGCCGTCGAGACGACCACCACTTCGGCATCGCCGATATTGTCGGCATGATGACCGACAAAGCACTCGATGCCCTTGTCGCGCAGCCGCTGCACATTGGCGCTGTCGGCCTGGTCGGATCCTTGCACCTTATAGCCGAGGTTGTGCAGCACCTCGGCGATGCCGCTCATGCCGATACCGCCGATGCCGATGAAATGCACGAGGCCGATCGTCTGCGGCATCTTCATGCGTGCGTCTCCTTCCTGAAGTCCGATACGCTTTTCTTCGACGCAATAGCCTCTGTCAGATCGGCGAGCAACCGTGCCGCGTCCGGTTTTCCGGCCGATTTCGCCGCTGCTGCCATTGTGGTCAGCCGCTCCGTATCGTCCATCAGCGCGCCGAGGAGCACAGCGATGCGCTCGGGCGAGAGCGAGGATTGCGGATGCACTTCGGCGCCATCTGCCGCTGCCAATGCCGCGGCATTGGCCGCCTGGTCGTGGTCGAGCGCGTGCGGATAGGGCACCAGCAGCGCTGGCCGGCCGATCACCGCGATTTCCGATACGGTCGATGCGCCGGATCGCGACATCACCAGATGCGCCGCAGCCATGCGCGCCGCCATGTCGGTGAAGAAGGGCGATACCTCAGCCTCGACGCCAAGGGCGGCATAGGCCGCCTTCACCCGCTCGACGTCGTCGGCACGGGCCTGCTGGGTGATCACCAGCCGCTTGCGTTGTGCGTCGGAAAGCTGTGCTACCGCCGCTGGCATTGCGTCGGAAAAGAACTGTGCGCCCTGGCTGCCGCCGAACACCAGAAAGCGGAACGGCTGATTCCCGGTCGACATCGCATAAGGCGTCTTTGCCGCCTCCAGCACTTGCGGCCTGACCGGATTACCTGTCGTCACGATCTTGGCGCCTGCAGCGCTTGAATCTTCCGGCAAGAACCCGCCGGCGATGGCATCGACGCGGCCGGCAAGCGCCCGGTTGGCGCGCCCCATCACCGCGTTCTGCTCGTGGATCATCGTCGGCACCTTGCGCCGCGTCGCCGCATAGAGCGGCGGCAGTGTCGGATAGCCGCCGAAACCGACTACGACGGCTGGCTTGATACGGCCGATCAGGGCGGACGCCTGCCGCACGCCACCCCAGATTTTCCAGAAGGCGGCGAGCACGGCAAAAGGATTTTTCGAACTCATCGTCGCCGACTGGATCGGATGGATGCCTGCGGCCGGAAACTGGCCGGCAAAACGCTCGGCACGATCATCGGTGGCGAGATGCACCGCCCAGCCGCGCCTGATCAGCTCGTGCGCCAGCGCCTCGGCCGGGAAGAGGTGCCCGCCCGTGCCGCCGGCCGCCAGAAGGATCGCGCCCCTCGACATTTCATTCCGCCGGCATGGCGCGCTGCGACGGTGCGAATCCCAACTGCTTGCGCTTTTCCGGCCGCTTGCGCGTCAGCGCCAGCACCATGCCCATCGAGATGGCGATGGCGATCTGCGAGGAGCCGCCATAGGAGATGAACGGCAAGGTCATGCCCTTGGCAGGCATCAGCTGCAGATTGACCGCCATGTTGATGACCGACTGCAGACCGAAGACCGTGACCAGGCCGCCAACCGCATAGCGTGTGAAATCGTCCTGCTCCTTGAGCGCGGTGCTGAGGCCACGCAGCACGATGAAGGCGAAGATGATCATGATGAAGAAGCACATGATCAGTCCGAACTCCTCGCCGGCCACCGAGTAGACGAAATCGGCATGGCTGTCGGGTATGACCCGCTTGACAGTGCCCTCGCCCGGCCCGACGCCGAACCAGCCGCCGTTGATCAGCGCATCGCGGCCCATGTCGACCTGGAAGGTGTCGCCCTCGCCGGTCATGAAGCGATCGATGCGGCCGGCGACATGCGGGAACACCGTGTAGGCGGCGAACACGCCGCCTATACCGGCAGCGCCCAGCGCGATGATCCACAGCCATGGCAGTCCGGCCATGAAGAACATCACCCCCCAGGTGCCGAGCACCAGCATGGTCTGGCCGAAATCAGGCTGCGCCACCAGCAGCGAGATGACGAGGGCCAGCAGCAGCATGGCGAACAGATTGCCGGGAATGTCGGGCTGGCGCTTGTGTTCGGCAAACAGCCAGGCGCAGATGACGACGAAGGCCGGCTTCAGGAATTCCGACGGCTGGATCGACACGCCGGCGAGCGACACCCAGCGCCGCGCGCCCTTCACCTCGACGCCGATGTAGAGCACCGCCACCATCAGCACCAGCATGATGCACAGCATCGCCAGGGCCATGCGTCTGATCTGCCGCGATTCCAGGAAGGAGACCGCCAGCATCACGCCAAGTGCGGGAATGGTGAAGATGATCTGCCGTGTGGCGAAGTGGAAACTGTCCAGGCCGATGCGCTGGGCCACCGCCGGGCTTGCCGCGAAGGACAGCACGATGCCGAGCCCCATCAGCGACAGGAACGCAGCCAGGAACCAGCGATCGATCGTCCACCACCAGGTGGCAACCGGGCTTTTGTCGAGACGACTTTGCATTACCGTGTCCCTCCGATGAGCTTCACGCCATCAATAGTGCTCGCAGCTTGCCTGAAGGCTTCGCCGCGCACTTCGAAATTCTTGAACTGGTCGAAACTGGCGCAGGCCGGCGAAAGCAGCACTACCACCTCGCCGTTGCCATCATCCCTGGCCGCGTCGCTTGCGGCGTGCTCGACTGCTGCGGCCAGCGTGCCGGAGATCTCGTAAGGCACCGCCTCACCGAGCGTCGCCGAGAAGGCTGGTGCGGCCTCACCGATCAGATAGGCTTTGGCGACGCGCGGAAAGAGGCCGCGCAACGGCTCGATGCCACCCTCTTTCGGGAGCCCGCCGGCGATCCAGTAGATGCGCGGAAAGCTGGACAGTGCGGGCGCTGCCGCATCGGCATTGGTCGCCTTGGAATCGTTGATGAACAGCACATGGCCCTTGCGGCCGACCTGCTCCATACGGTGCGCCAGACCGGGAAAGCTCTCCAGGCCCGACTGGATCTCCCCCAGCTCGAGCCCGACCTTGAGGCAGGCGGCGATAGCGGCCAGCGCATTCTGCGCATTGTGCTGGCCGCGCAGCGAGCCGATGCCTTCGAGAAAGGCGATCCGACTATAACGGCCATGCACCGCCTCCATCAGGTCGGTGCCATCGGCGAAATAGCCGTCGGTCAATGGCAGGCGCTTGGAAATGCGGATGACGTGCTGGCCTGCCCGTTCCAGCCGGTCGGCGAGCTGGGCGCACCAGGAATCGTCGACACCGACGATTGCCGTCTCGCTGCCGGCCGCCAGCCGTTCCTTGATCGCGGCGTAGTGCTGCATCGTGCCATGACGGTCGAGATGATCGGGCGTCAGGTTGAGCAGGACGCCGGCGGTCGGATTGATCGAGGGCGCCAGGTCAATCTGGTAGGACGAGCATTCCACGACATAGTGCCGCCCGTATTCCGGCGGATCGAGCGTCATCACCGCGCGGCCGATATTGCCGCCCATCTGCGTGTCGCGTCCGGCCGATTTCAGGATATGCGCCGTCAGCGCCGTCGTCGTCGATTTGCCGTTGGTGCCGGTGATGGCGATAAAGGGTGCTGCCGGCGCCAGCAAGGTCCGCTGCCGGCAGAACAGCTCGATGTCGCCAATGATCTCGACGCCTGAAGCGCGCGCCAGCTCCACTGTCCAGTGCGGCTTCGGATGCGTCAGTGGCACGCCGGGCGACAGCACGAAGGCCGAGAACTTCGCCCAGTCTGCGCAGCGCAGATCGCCGGTCGCGATACCGACGGCCGCGGCATTGGCGACACTGCCGGGATTGTCGTCCCAGGCGAGCACGTCCGCCCCGCCATCGATCAACGCGCGCGCAGTGGCGATCCCCGAGCCGCCGAGCCCGAAGAGCGAAACGCGCTTGCCTGCGAAAGATGCGGCGGGGATCAAGCGACCTCCTATCGGAGCTTGAGGGTCGACAGGCCGACCAGCGCCAGGATGACTGCTATGATCCAGAAGCGGATCACCACCTGGCTTTCGGTCCAGCCCAGCTTTTCGAAATGATGGTGGATCGGCGCCATCAGGAACACCCGCTTGCCGGTCATCTTGAAGTAGCCGACCTGGATGATGACCGATAGGATCTCGACGACGAACAGGCCGCCGACGATGACCAGCACGATCTCGTGCTTGGTGGCAACCGCGACCGTGCCGATCAGGCCGCCCAAGGCCAGCGAGCCGGTATCGCCCATGAAGATCGCCGCCGGCGGTGCGTTGAACCACAGGAAGCCGAGGCCGGCGCCGATCACTGCGCCGAGGACCACTGCCAACTCGCCGGTGCCGGGCACGAAATGGATCTGCAGATATTCGGCGAACACCGCATTGCCGGAGAGGTAGGCGATGACGCCGAAGGACGCCGCCGCGATCATGATCGGCACGATCGCCAGCCCGTCGAGGCCATCGGTCAGGTTCACCGCATTGCCGGCGCCGACGATGACGAAGCACGAGAACGGGATGAAGAACCAGCCGAGATTGACGAGAAACTCCTTGGCGAAAGGAAAAGTCAGCGATGACGAGAACGGCGCCTGGCCGTTGTGCATGATCACCCAGGCGGCGATGCCGGCGATGACGAATTCAAGCGCCAGCCGCGCCTTGCCGGAAAAGCCGAGATGCGATTGCTTCGTCACCTTGAGATAATCGTCGTAGAAGCCGATCCAACCGAAACCCAGGGTCACCAGCAGCACCACCCAGACATAGATGCTGGACAGGTTCGCCCACAAAAGCGACGAGCCGATGATGCCGCACAGGATCATCAGCCCGCCCATGGTCGGCGTGCCGGCTTTCTTGAAATGCGTCTGCGGCCCGTCGGCGCGGATCGGCTGGCCCTTGCCTTGCCGCAGCCTCAGCGAATTGATGATAGCCGGTCCGAAGATGAAGACGATCAGCGCCGCTGTTATCAGCGCGCCGCCGGTACGGAAGGTTATGTAGCGAAAGACGTTGAAGACCGAGATCTTGTCCGCGAATTCGACGAGCAGTGTGAACATGCGATTCGGTCCCCGGACCTGGCTCTAGGTCTGTTTGGCGGTTGTGGCTACCGCCGGAAATTTGCTGAGCAGTGCGTCGACCAACTTGGAAAACCCGATGCCTTTCGACGATTTGATCATCACCACGTCGCCGGGCTTCAGCGCCGACAGAAGCACCAGTTTCAGATCCTCTGCGCCGGCGCGATACTCCGTCTCGATCTCATCAGGCAGGATGTCGGCCAGCGCCCGCATTTCCGGACCGGCGAGAAAGACCGTGCGCGTGTCTGTGCCGACGATGAGATCGGCAAGGGCTGCATGCAGCTTCGCCGAGTGGTCGCCGAGTTCGAGCATGTCGCCGAGCACCGCGATGCGCCTGCCTTCGCCCGACACCGGCGTCGCGTTGAGCAGCGCCATTGCTGCGCACATCGACGCCGGATTGGCATTGTAGCTCTCGTCGATCAGCGTGATCGGACCTTTCGGGTGACGCAGCACATGGCGCTTGCCGCGTCCTCGGTCGGCCGAAAGATCGGCCAGCGCCAGTGCCACCCTGGCGATGTCGGCGCCGACCAGATGCGCGGCGCCCAGCACGGCCAGCACATTCTGCACCATGTGGCGGCCCGGTGCGCCTACCCTGGCGGTGATCTCCTGTCCGCCGATCTTGGCGGTGATGACAGAATGATCGGCATGCAGCGCGCATTTGAGCAGTTTGAAGGTCGCACGGGCATTCTCGCCAAACCCGTAAATGTGCTCGACGCCGGCGGCTCTCGCCAACGTGCCCAGAAGCTTCCAGCGCGGATCGTCGCGGTTGAGAAGGGCGGCACCGTCCGGTTCCAGCCCCTCGAAAATCTCGGCCTTGGCCTTGGCGATCTCGTCCAGATTGCGGAAGAAGCCGAGGTGTGCCGCGGCGATCAGCGTGACGATGGCGACATGCGGCCGGACCATCTTGACCAGCGGCCGGATCTCGTTGGGATGGTTCATGCCGATCTCGAAGACGGCATAGTCGCAATCCGCCGGCATCCGCGCCAGCGTCAGCGGGACGCCCCAGTGGTTGTTGAAAGACTGGGCCGATGCGTGCACCTTGCCGACCGCGGACAGCACATGGCGCAGCGCTTCCTTGGTGGTGGTCTTGCCCGCCGAACCGGTCACCGCGATGATCTTGGCATTCGAGCGCGCGCGTGCGGCCAGCCCTAGCTTTTCCAGTGCGGCGAGCACGTCCTGCACGACGATCATCGGCGCCGTCAGCCGCCCGAGCGATGGCAGCTTGCCCTCGGCGACGACCAGCACGCCGGCGCCGGCTTTGATGGCGGCGGTCGCGAAATCATGGCCGTCCATCGCCTCGCCCTTGATGGCGAAGAAAGCATCGCCCGGCTCAAGGCTGCGGCTGTCGATCGAGATGCCGCCGATACCCTCCGGCATCGGACCGAGCGGTCGTCCGCCCATGGCGGCGACGAGATCCTCGGAGGTCCACAGGAAGTTCATGCGACGCGCTCCTGGAGCGCGGCGCGGACCTCCTCATGGTCGGAAAAATGCAGCGTCTCGGCGCCGATGGTCTGGCCTTCCTCATGCCCCTTGCCGGCCACGATCAGCGTGTCGCCGGCATGGAGCATGGCGACCGCCTCGTGGATCGCCTTGCGCCGGTCGCCGATCTCGATGGCGCCGGGCGCAGCGGCAAGGATCGCGGAGCGGATCGTTTCGGGCACTTCCGAACGCGGATTGTCGTCGGTGACGATGACGACATCGGCGAGCCGCGTGGCGATCTCGCCCATGATCGGCCGCTTGCCCCGGTCGCGGTCGCCGCCGCAGCCGAACACGACGATGACGCGACCGGTGGTGAACGGCCGCACCGACGCCAACACGTTTTCCAGCGCGTCCGGCTTGTGCGCGTAATCGACATAGACCGGCGCACCGTTGGCAGTGGTGCCAACAAGGTCCAGCCGGCCCGGTGCGCCCTTCAATTTCTCCAACGCCATCAAGGCTTTGGCGGCAGGTGTTCCAGTGGAGATGGCGATGCCCGCCGAAACCAGGGCATTGGCGATCTGGAAATCGCCGGCCAGCGGCAGGTCGATCTCGTGGAGAACGCCATCGACTTCCACCTCGGCACGCTGGCGGTGGCGCTCGTGCTCGACCCGCTTCAGTGTCAGGAACTCGCCGTGACGGCCGACCGTCAGCACATCCAGTCCCGCCGCCCTCGCCGCCCGGATCGTCGGCTCCGACCACGGATCGTCGGCAAAGATGACGGCCGGTGCACCCTTCGGCAGCAGCGTGTCGAACAGGCGCAGCTTGGCGCGATGATAGTCCTCGACTGTCGGATGATAGTCCATGTGGTCGCGGCCGAGATTGGTGAAGCCGCCGGCTGCAAGCTTCACGCCGTCGAGCCGGCGCTGGTCGAGACCGTGGCTGGAGGCCTCCATCGATGCGTGGGTGACGCCGGCATCCGCCAGTTCCCGCAGCAGCCTGTGCAGATCTACCGGGTCGGGGGTGGTCAGCGAGCCATATTCGTTGCGGCCCGGCGCTACCACGCCGGTCGTGCCGATCGAGGCGGCGGCAAAGCCTGACTGCTCCCAGATCTGCCTGGTGAAGGCCGCAACCGATGTCTTGCCGCTGGTCCCGGTCACCGCGACCATGGTTTGCGGCTGCCTGCCGAAGTAGCGGGCGGCACTCAGCGCCAGCGCAAGGCGCGGATCGTCGACGGCGAGAACGGGCACCGGCAGTCCGGCGACCGCACTGCCCTTGCCGGCCACGATCGCCACTGCGCCGCGCTTGGCGGCATCGGCGGCATAGGCCACGCCATCGGCCTTGGTGCCGGTGAGCGCGAAGAAGACCACGCCCGGTCCTACCTCGCGGGAATCCGACGAAATCCCGGTAACCTCCGTATCGAAGGAAGCTGTCCCCTCGACAGGCATGATACCGGCTAGGTCTTTCAGCTTCATCGAACCCCGTTCATCGCAACAAAATAGCGCGCTGTTGCCGGCGCGCCCTAAGAATCACTGATAGGAAACCAGCGTTGCGCCATTTTCATGGCTGAAATCTGGCTTCACGCCAAGCATGGAAGCCGAACGTCGGATAATGTTCGCAGCCATGACGCCAGCATTCGAGGCGGCCGTTGCACCCATGCCGGGCTTTTCCGGCCTCGGTTCGTCGGCGATCGTAAGCACGATGTATTGCGGATCGTCCATCGGGAAAGCCGCAACGAAGGCGTTGAAATTCTTGTCCTTTGAGTAGCGGCCGTTGACAACCTTCTCGGCCGTTCCGGTCTTGCCGCCGACGCGGTAACCTGGAACCCTGGCGTTCCTGCCTGACCCTTTCTCGGCATTCAGTGCGTAGAGATAGCGCATGCTCTCGACCGTCTTGTCGCTGACCACTTTCTTGGCCACCGACATCGCCTGTTCCTGCGCGCGCCTCAGGAATGTCGGCTGGATCAGATAGCCGCCGTTCAGCAGCGCAGCGCAGCCGACCGCCGTCTGCAGCGGCGTTGTCGACACACCGTGACCGAAGGCGATGGTAATCGAATGGACCTGTTTCCAGACTTTGGGCTCGGTCGGGCGGGCGACCTCCGGCAGTTCCGTCTGCATCTTCTCGAGGATCCCCAGGCGATGCAGGAATTCGCGGTGCCCCTCGATGCCAACCGCTTCGGCTTCCTTGGCCGAACCGATGTTGGACGAGTAGATGAACACTTCGGGCACCGACAGCACCCGAGCCTTGCCGTGAAAATCATGGATGGTCTGACGGCCGATCCTGATCGGGCGCGAAGCGTCGAAACGGCTTTCCAGCGTCACTTTGCCGGAATCGAGCGCCATGGCGGTGGTGAAGCTCTTCAACGTCGAACCCATTTCGTAAAGGCCGGCCGACATGCGGTTCAAGCGGTCCTTGTCCTGCGCATTGTAGGGGTTGTTCGGGTCGAAATCCGGAACCGAGGCCATCGCCATCACTTCGCCGGTCTTGATGTTGAGAACGACGGCGCCCGCCGCGATTGCGCGGTATTTCTCCATGCCGGTGGCGACCTCGTCACGCACGATATGCTGGACGCGCAGGTCGATCGAGAGCTGCACCGGCTTCAGATCCTTGGCCACCGCCAGGCCCGACGCCTGAAGATCGCTCAGCCCCTGTTCGTCGATGTATTTCTCCATGCCGGAGATGCCTTGGTTGTCGATGTTGGTGAGCCCGACAATGTAGGACGAAGTTTCGCCAGCCGGATAGAAGCGGCGCTTTTCGGTGCGGAAGCCGAAGCCGGGAACACCGAGCTGCATGATATCCGATTGTTGCTTGGGCGTCAGTTGCCGCTGCAGCCAGACGAAGCCGGCGCCGCTCTTGAGCTTGTGGTAGGTCTGCTCGTAGTCGATCTCGGGAAGCACCGTCGCCAGCTTTTCGATCGCCTCGTCGGCGTCGACAATGCGGCGCGGTTCGGCAAACAGCGACGCCGTCTTGATGTCCGTCGCCAGCACTTCGCCGTTGCGGTCGACGATGTCGGGCCGTGACGCCGTCACCCGGCTCTGCGGACCGCCGGACAGGTCGGGGTTCTGAAAACCCAGATAGACCAGCCGCCCGGTGATGGTCGAATAGATGCCGAAGAACACCGCCATCGTCATCACGATGCGGGTCCTGCCCTTGCCGCCGGTCGCCTTGCGGGCGCCTTCGACCACAATCGATCCGTCTTCCGACTTGGCGCGGCGCTTCAGCAGTCTGGCGATCGATGGAAATCTGGCGATCATTGGACGATGCCTCCGGTCACCACGGGGTCTTTGTCGCCCAAGGGTCCTTTGCCAGAATTGTCGGCCATGCCGCCCAGCCGCTGCGAGGAAAGGTCCTCGATGGTGAGGGGTTTTGCCGGCAGGTCATCCAGCCCGACGATCTGGCGGGCGCTGACCGGCTCGAGTTCGAGTTGCGACTTGTAGATCTCGGCCAGCTTTTGCAGGCGCGACGGCTGGGTCAGCAGGCTCCAGTCCGCCTTCAGGAGATCGATCGTATCCTCCTCGTAGCGGATCTGCGCCTGGATCTTGTGCACCGCCGCCAATTGTTCTTCGGCCTCGCGCTTGGTCTTGTAGGTCAAGGCCGCAGCCGAAACCATGACGGCGATAAGGACTATGTCGCTGGTACGAAACACGTGCGCTCACCTCTCTCCCGGGCGGTCGGCACCGGGAAGTTTTGGGTCAGGAAGTTTTGGAAGCCCGAAAATCGAAATGTCGCCGGCGCGCGGCGGTGCTTCGGTGCGGATCGCAGCGCGCAGCCTTGCCGAGCGTGCGCGCGGATTGGCTGATATCTCGGCCTCATCAGGCGTCACGCCGCTACCCGCCTTTTTGAAGGTGGCGGTGCGCGCTTGCGCCTCGGGAAGGTGCCGCGATCCGGTTGCCGCATCGGCGCGATCGGCGATGAAGCGCTTGACGACGCGGTCTTCCAGGGAGTGGAACGTCACCACGGCCAGCCGTCCTCCCGGTTTCAGCACGCGTTCAGCCGCAAACAGCGCTTTGGCCAGTTCGCCGAGTTCGTCATTGACGAAGATGCGCAGCGCCTGGAAGACGCGGGTCGCCGGATGGATCTTGTCCTTCGGCGCGCGGCCGACATGCGTCTCGATGGCGTCGGCAAGGTCGAGCGTGCGCTCGAACGGATGTTTTTCGCGACGGCTTTCGATCATGCGGGCGATGCGGCCGGCGTGACGCTCTTCGCCAAGAAACCCGAAGATGCGGGCAAGGTCGCCCAACTTGAAGCTGTTGACGACATCAGCGGCGCTGAGGCCAGCCTGCGCCATACGCATATCGAGTGGTCCGTCGGCGCGGAACGAAAAACCGCGCTCCGGCTGGTCGATCTGCATTGAGGAGATGCCGATGTCGAGCACGACGCCGTCAGCACTTTCGACATGCTCGTCCAATGTCGAGAACGGCGCCTGAACGAGCCTGAGCTTGCCGCCTGATTGTTGTTCGAGGACACGACCCGCAGCGATCGCATCCGGATCGCGGTCCATGGCGACGACCGAGGCGCCGCTTGCCAGAATGGCTTTGGTGTAGCCGCCGGCGCCGAAGGTGCCGTCGACGATCAGCTCGCCCGCTCCAGGCGAAAGCGCCTCCAGCACTTCGGCAAGGAGGACCGGAATGTGACGGGCCGGTCCGCCAGCGGCGTGAGGGTCATCGCCGTAGCCCGCCATCATTCCGGTCGCTCCCCAGGCTTCGTCCCCTGCCGAAGCTGCAAAAGCCGGGCGCGCGCTTCCGCCCCATAGGCGGTGAGCCGTCCAGGTTCCCAGATCTGAAAGAAATTGCCGCGACCGACAAACGCCGCTTCCGCGGAAATGCCGGTGTGCTCGCGGATGAAATCGGTCATCGAGATGCGGCCGTCCTGATCGAGCTTGAGAAATGTCCCATCGCCATGGCAGAAGAACGACATGTCGTCCGCCGTCTGCAGGAAGGGGTCTTCCTGCGCGATGCGCTGCTCGTAGCGGTCGAGCAGGTCGAGCCCGCCGACATCCATCGCCGGGCGATCCAGGCAGCGCAGCGCATAGAGTTCCGAATAGCCGCGTTTCTGCACAACCGCACGGAAATGCGCTGGAACGGACACCCGTCCCTTCGCATCGATCCTGTTCACCGCGCTTGACAGAAACCGGTCCATTACGCGTTACGGCCGCTTGCGCCGCCGCACCCCTCTGCATCTTCCCGCCCGCGCCGCCCCGGCGCGGTCCCTGCCCAAAACTCACTTCGTTCCAGGCGAAAACAAGCAAACGCGCAGCCGCTGCGGCTGCCCGATTGGCGTACGCTTCACCCTGACGCGGAACGAAGGCTTGAATATCGAAATGGGATATCATGGGGCGCTATGGGCGTCAACGGGAATAGGCTTCACAAACGCGCGCCACAACCGATGAGAGCAGCTTTGACGGCACTCCCGTCTTTATGCTCCATTAAGCCTAACGAAGCGTTTAGAGCGGTTTGCCGGCACGGTTCGGCGCTTGCCTGCCGGTGTGACCCGGCATAGCGTCTGCGCATTCTTCTCCTCAAAGTCAGGGTTCGAAAACCGATGTCCGAAACAGCGAAGTCGCGCGCCGCCACCCTTGCCCATTTGCGTGGCGTCAAGCTCGCCAAGGGCGACCCGGTCTCACTACCGCTGATAGTGACGACAACTTTCCATCTGCCCGGCAACCCGGCCGGCGTCAGCCAGTACGGGCGCTACGACAATCCGACATGGGATGCGGTGGAAGACATGCTCGGCCACCTTGAGGACGCGCCGTCTGTAGCGTTCCCGTCGGGCATGGCCGCGATCTCGGCGGTCTCCTTCGCGCTGCTCAAGGCAGGCGATCGCATCCTGTTGCCGTCCGATGGTTACTACACACCGCGCGTGCTTGCCGAGCGCTTCCTCAAACCTTTAGGCGTCTCGTTTGACACAAGACCGACCAAGTCCTTTCTGGACGGCAGTTTTTCCGGCTACCGGCTGGTGTTCGTCGAGACGCCATCCAATCCCGGGCTGGACATTTGCGACATGACCGGCGTGGCGCGCCTTGCGCACGGGGCCGGCGCGCTGGTCGTCGCCGACAACACCACGATGACGCCCTACGGTCAGCGCCCGCTCGATCTCGGCGCCGATATCGTCGTTGCTGCTGACACCAAGGCGCCCAATGGCCATTCCGACGCGCTGTTCGGCCATGTCGCCAGCCGTGACACTGGGATCATCACCGCCATCCGCGACTGGCGCAAACTGTCGGGCTCGATCCCCGGACCATTCGAAGCCTGGCTGGTCCATCGAGGCCTCGAGACGCTAGAAGTCCGCTTCGACCGCATGTGCACGTCGGCCGAACTGATCGCCCGACGCCTGACAAATCATCGGAGCGTGAAATCCGTCCGCTTTCCTGGACTGGAGGATGACCTTTCGCACAATCTGGCGACCACCCAAATGGAGCGTTTCGGCTTCCTTATCGGTCTCGACCTGGGGAGTGAAGCCAAGGCCGAAGGGTTCATCGGCGCCTGCGCCCTGATCCAGCCGGCGACCTCCTTCGGCGGCGTCCACTCTTCGGCCGAGCGGCGCGCCCGCTGGGGTGATGCGGTGCCGCCTGGCTTTGTTCGCCTGTCGGTCGGCTGCGAGCCGGTGGAAGCGCTTTGGCAGGCAATCGAAACGTCGCTGGACGGCATCGGCGGCTGAACAAACCGATCACGAAGCCAGATCGTCGGCTTCGATATTGCGCCGGCCATGCAGCACGCGCAGGATTTCGATCGCATCGTCGCCGACACGATATAAGGTGATATACTCGCCGACGACCAGATGGCGAATGCCGGGTGCAATGTCTTCGCGCGGCGCGCCTGAGAAGAGAAAGGATAAGTCGCCAGTTGCTGCCAGCGGGCTTCGATCCGGTCGAGCAACCGGTCCGCTGCCGCCTCGCCATCTCGCGCGATATGAAGCCAGATCGCGATCAAATCCTCTTCTGCATTTGCAGTTCGGATGATGGCCAGCAAATTCATGCCGCGGTATCGGATTTCAATCGTCTGCGCGCTTCGGCCTTGATTTCGCCGATCGACGCAAACCGTCCCGGTCCGCTGTCGATCCCCTCCTGCACCAGCTTGCGCAACTCCTCGACCGTGTAGCCATGCAAGTCGCGGCGGTCCTTCCATTGCCTGAGTGCGTCGCGGATCACCTCGCTCGCCGAAGCATATTCGCCGGCGGCGACCACATCGTCGACCGCCGCCGCCAGTTCCAGCGAAAGCGTGATGCTGCGTTTGTCGACCTGACCCATGAAGCGCTCCTGATATTGCCCGCACCTATGGTACGATTTAATCGTACCGGTTTCAAGAAACGCTTGTTCCGCGCTCAGCCCAGCAAAGCTGATTCAGTCAATGAAGCGCTTGAACCAGCAGGCGCGCCCGAAGACGCAACCTGCTGATATCAGGGAATTTCCTTGTAGAATCTGGAAGAAATTGCCAGCTGGCCTGTAAGCCGGGTTCTGTATGGCCCTCGCCCCTTGCGGCGCGAGAACGTGGCGGCCATTCATCTTGGGCGCATGTTGCCATGCACCTCACGCAACCTACCCGGACGGTGAGCCGGAAACAGCCCTCGAGGGTTTCCCCTCGCACCGCCCCTATTCGGTCTTGCTCCCGGTGGGGTTTACCGTGCCGCTCCTGTTGCCAGTCGCGCGGTGGGCTCTTACCCCACCCTTTCACCCTTACCACGACGGATCGTGGCGGTTTGCTTTCTGTGGCACTTTCCCTAGGGTCGCCCCCGCCGGCCATTAACCGGCACCGTGTCTCCATGGAGCCCGGACTTTCCTCACCCGCAGCCTTTCGGCTTCGCGGGTGCGGCCGCCCGGCCAGCTGGCAAGGCGTATAAAGGGATTCGCGTCCGAAAACGCAAACAAAAAAGCAGGTTCCGGCTTATTACGCCGGCGCTCCAAGCGCGGCCAGCTGCACCTTGACCTTGCCGCAATAGGCCGCTGATATCGGGTTCATACGCTTGGCGCCATGGCCGGCATTGTACTTCAGGATCGTGCCGCAGGTCGTGCCGTCGCCGAGGTTCCGCGCCATGGCGAGGTATTTCATGCCGTATTTGATGTTGGTCTCGGGATCGTAGAGACCTTTGATCGAGCCGCTGTAACCCATCATCCGCGCCGTCGACGGCTTGATCTGCATCAGGCCGATCTCACCGGCGCTGCCGACCTGGTTCGGCTGGAAACTGCTCTCGATCATGATGACGGCCTTGGCGAGCGACACCGGCACACCATTGCTGGCGGCATGACGCTCGATGATCGTCGAATACTGGCCGCTGCCGCCAGCGGCCGCCGCCTTCGGCGCCGCCGCCCTGCTTTTCCGGCCGATCGACGCCGTCGTCGCCTGGTCGATGCGGGTCCTGTTGCGCTTCACATGCCGCTTGGAGACTGCCTTCTTTGCAGAGACTGGCTTTTTCACTTTTACCCCAGCTTTTTCCGCCTTTGCGGAGGCTGTCCTTTTTTCCTTTGCGCCCTGGCCGGCTTTCGGCGTGGCGGTTCTGCCGGATGCGGTAATGAAACCCTGGTCGGCCCGCTGGCTCAGCGGCGCGCCATTCGCCGCACCGATGGCAAAAGTCATTACGCCGGCAGCAATAGCTGCCGTTACAACGGTCAATTTCTGCATGTGATCCTGTTCTGTTTGAACCGCGCGAAGAACTTCACGCAGCGACGCTAAATCAACATCGGAACATCTGGAGGGCCGTAGGTCCGACAACTTGCACGGATCGCCTTTGACGGTCGAATTGGCGGCAAAGAAGGCGAGACAAGTCACTTTAAGTGACAGATTGTAACTTTACGGATAGGAAAAGACTACTTGGACGAAACTGCCCTTACGGAAGCAAGCAGCCTTTCCAGCGTGCGGATTGTCGACCCGTCGGCCACACCATCGACCAGACGCTGCCGGAAATGCCGCTGAAAAGCATCGACGACGATTTCGGTCTGCCGGTCGAAAGCGCCTGAGATCTCCACGCCATAACCGTAGAGCGCCAGCATCGACTGCAACGCCTCGACCTCGGCATCCGCATCGCCGGCCTTCAGCACCGCGCCGCGCCTGATGGGTGCCGCTTCGACGAGGTGGCCGACACCGGCCTCGAACAGGGCCTGCCAGGGGAATTTCTCGCCCGGATCGATCTTGCGTCCCGGCGCCACGTCGGAATGGGCGAGCACCCGTTGGGCTGGAATGGAATGGCGCTGAACGATCCCCCTGCACAGGCCGATCACGGCATCGATCTGCCGTTTCGGAAAGTTCCGATAGCCCAGCAAATGCCCCGGATTGACGATCTCGATGCCGACCGAACAGGAGTTGATGTCGGTGCGCCCGAACCAAGAACTCTTGCCGGCATGCCAGGCACGGTCGCTTTCCCTGACCATCTGGACGATTCGGCCACCTTCATGGACGAGATAGTGCGACGAGACCTCGCTGGCCGGATCGCACAGCAACGCCTCGGCGCCGGCGCCGGTCTTCATGCCGGTGTAGTGCAGCACGATCATGTCGGGCTTGGTCGCCTCGCGCCGTGGGCCGAAATTCGGCGATACCCTTACCTCGGCGCTCGGCTCGTCGGGCAGGAAGCCGCTCATGCGTGCCGCAGGCCTCGTTCGATCATCTCATAGGCCGCGTTGATCGCCGCTATCCTGCTCGTTGCGATCTTGATGAATTCCTGCGGCAGACCGCGTGCGATCAGCCGGTCCGGATGATTATCCGAGACCAGCTTGCGATAACGCTTCCGAACCTCCTCGAACGGCTTCCCACGCTCGATGCCGAGCACGACATAGGGATCGGCGGCGCCGAGATCGACGTGCCGCGCCAGAATGCTCTGGTAATGCGCCTCCTCGATCCGGAAGATCTCAGCGATGCGATGCAGGAACTGGCCTTCGCGCTCATGGACCAGCCCGTCAGCCTTGGCAATGTGGAACAGCCCGTCGAGAATGTCCTCCAGCATCGCGCAGTTCGAATGGCCGGAGCCGCAAAGCTGCGCCATGCGCGCGGCATAGGTCTCGAAGCCGGCGATGTCGCGCTTGGCCAGATCGTAGAGCCGCGCCACATTGCGCGTCTGCTCCTTCGGCACTTCGAATATTTCCTGGAAGGCGCGCACCTCGTCCTGCGTGACGATGCCGTCGGCCTTGGCCATCTTGGCCGACAGCGCGATCATCGCCACCGAGAAGGCGACGCGCCGGCGCAGATCCGCATCGCCGGAGAAAACCGTCCGCACGGCTTCGACGACGTCGGCGACACCCGACGAGGTTGAGGACGAAACGCGCGTGATGAACTCGCCGAGGCGATCCCAAATCGACATGAGCACCTATTAGGGCTAACCGGCCACCGCTATCAAGGGAAGACAGTGCCGCAGGGCCCCGGCCCAACCGATTTCGCGGGACGCCTGAAGCAGCTGGCGCTAACCGTCGATCATGGAAAACCAGCAGACGGCAGCCACACCGGCCATATCGCGCGAAACCGCAGGCCCTGTGACATCTTGCTGTTTGTTGCTGCCTTGGCGGCGAGCTTCGGCTGTGTCGTCTCGGGGAAACTGGTGCGGAAAATGCCGGGCTGGGAGGTCAGCCAGGCTGCAGGTACAATTGCTGCAAACCTTCGTCACTCCTTGCCATTCTTCTGGTCGAAAAAGTGACGGACGAAACCGTGCTTTCGCGCTCGTGGCGATATCGCCGCCCTCTGCCGCAAGGCAAGCGTGTCTTGAATCAAATGCTAGGAAGGCCGGCATATGCCGGCCTTCCTCAAATTTTCAGTCCGATAAACTACTACTGCGCCGGCGCAGGAGCAGGCTCTGCCGGAGCCGGCTCGGCCGGCTTCGTGGCGTCAGGAGCCGGCTGCATCGGCTGTTCGGCCGCCGGCGGATTGGTGCTCTGCGTGGTTGTGGCGTCCCCGCCCGTGCCGCTGTCGCTGCAAGCCGCAACGCCAAGCAGGGCAAGCGCCGAAGCCGACGCAAGAATGAGTTTCTTCATAACATCTCTCCTCTAATCACGCCCCCGCTACCGGTGACGATCGAGGAGAAAATGCATCAGGCGCCTATGAGTTTCATAACGTTGCATTTCCGCATGTAACATCATCTGCTTTTGCCGTTGCCCACCAAGCCATGGCGAATTAACACACTGAATCAATAAAATGCCTGGAGTAGCTGCCGTGACCGCCAAATGGGACTTCTGGATCGACCGCGGCGGCACCTTCACCGATATCATCGGCCGTGACCCGGAAGGCGGGCTGCACCCGCGCAAGCTGCTGTCCGAGAATCCTGAAGCCTATGCCGACGCCGCCATCCAGGGCATTCGCGAGCTGCTCGGATTAAAATCCGGCGCTCCGATCCCGTCCAGCCTGATCGGCGACGTCAAGATGGGCACCACCGTTGCCACCAACGCGCTTCTGGAGCGCAAGGGCGACCGTGTGCTGCTGCTCGTCACCAGGGGATTTCGCGACGCGCTGAGGATCGCCTATCAGGCGCGGCCCGACATCTTCGCCAAGGAGATCATTCTTCCCGAACAGCTCTACGAGCGCGTCATCGAGGTCGACGAGCGCGTGCGCGCCGACGGCAGCGTCGAACGGCTGCTCGACATCGCCGCCGTGCGCCCGGCCATCGAACAGGCCAGGGCCGACGGCATCGACGCCGTGGCGATCGTCTTCATCCATGCCTGGAAATATCCCGACCACGAAAAAGCGGTTGCAAAAGTCTGCAGAAAACTGGGGTTTCGCCAAGTCTCGGTCAGTCACGAGGTCTCGCCACTCATCAAGCTGGTTGGCCGCGGCGACACCACCGTGGTCGACGCCTATCTGTCCCCGATCCTGGCAAGGTATGTGCAAAGGGTGGCGGGTGAACTGGGCGTTTTCTCCCCCCTTGAGGGGGAGATGGCTGCGCAGCAGCCAGAGGGGGTCATCTCAGAAGGCACCGCCAGAGCGTCGAACCCAGTCGAGCCAACCCCACCCGGCGGCTTCGCCGCCACCCTCCCCTCAAGGGGGAGGGAATCCCCTCGCCTCATGTTCATGATGTCGTCGGGCGGCCTCACCGCCGCCGACATGTTCCAGGGCAAGGACGCGTTGCTGTCCGGTCCGGCCGGCGGCGTCGTCGGCATGGTCGAGACGGCAAAACTCGCCGGTTTCGACAAGGTCATCGGCTTCGACATGGGCGGCACATCCACCGACGTCGCCCATTATGATGGCGACTATGAGCGCGCCTTCGACACCGAGGTTGCCGGCGTGCGCATCCGCGCGCCGATGATGCGCATCCACACCGTCGCCGCCGGCGGCGGCTCGATCCTGCATTACGAGGCCGGCCGCTTTCGCGCCGGGCCGGATTCGGCCGGCGCCAATCCCGGCCCGGCCGCGTACCGGCGCGGCGGTCCGCTGGCCGTCACCGACGCCAACGTCATGCTGGGCAAACTGCAGCCCGATTTCTTCCCGGCCATTTTTGGACCCGGCCAGAACCAGCCGCTCGACGTGCAAACCGTGCGCGAGAAATTCGCAGCACTCGCAGCCGAAATCGGCGACGGCCGCTCACCGGAGGCGGTGGCTGAAGGGTTTGTCACCATCGCCGTGGAAAACATGGCCAACGCGATCAAGAAGATTTCCGTGCAGCGCGGCTACGACGTCACCGAATATCTGCTGAACTGTTTTGGTGGCGCCGGTGGCCAGCACGCCTGCCTCGTTGCCGACGCACTCGGCATGGAAGCGGTGCTGATCCATCCCTTCTCCGGCCTGCTGTCGGCCTATGGCATTGGGTTGTCCTCGATTATTTCGTCGCGCCAGCAGGCGCTGCTGAAACCGCTGGCGGAAGACTCCAGGCCGGCGATCGACGACCTTATCGCGACATTGCGCAAAGCCGTCATCGACGAGCTCGCCGCACAAGGCATCGCCGAGGACGCCGTCGCCTCGAAACCGGTGCTGCAGGTCCGCTATGACGGCACCGACACCGCGCTGCCGGTGAATTTCGAGCACGGCTCTATCGCACGCGCCAAGGGCGATTTCGAAACGGCCCACAAGGCGCAGTTCGGCTTCGTCTATGACGACAAGCCGATGATCGTGGAATCGGTCGGCGTCGAAGGCATCGACACCGGCGGCACTGGCCGCGACGAAAGTGATTCAGTCCTTGAGGACATCGCCGCAAGCCCTTCGCAGAGTCGGAAAATCTTCGCCGACGGCACCTGGCGAGACGCCGGCATCTTCCGCCGCGAGGTACTCAAACCGGGGCACAAGGTTGCCGGCCCTGCGCTGGTCATCGAACCGAACCAGACCATCGTCGTCGAGCCGGGCTGGCAGGCCGGGATCACCGCCAAGAACCATGTGCTCTTGCGCCGCATCGAGAAAAAGCGCCGGCAGGCGGCACTCGGCACCGAGGCCGATCCGGTCATGCTGGAGGTGTTCAACAACCTGTTCATGTCGATCGCCGAACAGATGGGCGTGACGCTGCAGAACACCGCCTATTCCGTCAACATCAAGGAACGGCTGGATTTCTCCTGCGCCGTCTTCGACCGTGATGGCGCGCTGGTCGCCAATGCGCCGCATATGCCGGTGCATCTCGGTTCCATGGACCGTTCGGTGGAAACCATCATCCGGCTGAACTCCGGCGACATCCATCCCGGCGACGTCTTTGCACTGAATGCGCCTTATAATGGCGGCACGCATCTGCCTGATATCACCGTAGTGACGCCGGTCTTCGAGGAAGAGCGCCCATTCTCCCCCCTTGTGGGGGAGATGTCGGCAAAGCCGACAGAGGGGGGCGCTGTCCCGCCAACGCCTCCAATTGGCGAGACGGTATATGGCGAAGCTGAGCGCTCGACGTTGCCCCCTTCTGCCCTGCCGGGCATCTCCCCCACAAGGGGGGAGATCGGCCAATCGCCAAAGATCCTCTTCTACGTCGCCTCGCGCGGCCATCATGCCGATATCGGCGGCACGGCGCCCGGCTCGATGACGCCGCTCGCCACCACCGTCGACGAGGAAGGCGTGCTGTTCGACAATTTCCGCATCGTCGATCGCGGCCGCTTCCGCGAGAAGGAGTTGGAGACGCTGCTTACCGACCATCGCTATCCCGCGCGCAACCCGCATCAGAACGTCGCCGACCTCAAGGCGCAGATCGCCGCTAACGAAAAGGGCGTCGCCGAGCTGCGCAAGATGGTCGCGCATTTCGGCCTCGATGTCGTCGAAGCCTACATGGGCCATGTCCAGGACAATGCGGCCGAGAGCGTGCGCCGCGTGCTGGAGCGCTTGCCCGACAGTTCCGTATACGAATATCCAACCGACACCGGCCAGGTAATCAAGGTCAAGATATCGGTCGACCGGGACAAGCGCGAGGCGACGGTCGACTTCACTGGCACGTCGAAGGTCGAGAAGAACAATTTCAACGCCCCCGAGCCGGTCGCCCGCGCCGCCGTGCTCTATGTCTTCCGCGTCATGGTGGAGGACATGATCCCGATGAATGCCGGTTGTCTGCGCCCCATCAACATCGTCATCCCCGATGGCTCGATGCTGAAACCCGCCTACCCCGCCGCCGTCGTCGCCGGCAATGTCGAGACCTCGCAGCATGTCACCAACGCGCTGTTCGGCGCCATGGGAGCGATGGCCAATGCGCAAGGCACGATGAACAACCTCACCTTCGGCAACAAGCGCTACCAGTATTACGAGACGATCTGCTCCGGCTCGCCGGCCGGACGGATGAATTCCGGCCGCGGCTTTGCCGGCACTTCGGGTGTCCACACCCACATGACCAATTCGCGCCTGACCGATCCGGAAGTGCTGGAATTGCGCTTTCCCGTCCTGCTTGAGGATTTCCACATCCGCGAAGGCTCCGGCGGCAAAGGCAGATGGAGTGCCGGCGACGGCACCGAGCGCACCATCCGTTTCCTCGAAAGGATGGAATGCGCCATCCTGTCCTCACATCGCAACCGCCCGCCGCAAGGCCTGGATGGCGGCGGCGATGGCGAGGCTGGCTCGACCAAGGTCCGCCGCAAGGATGGCCGCGTCGAACTCCTGAAGGCTTGCGACCAGACGGTGCTGGAGGCGGGTGAAGCCGTCATTGTGACGACGCCGACGCCGGGCGGATTTGGCGAGGCCTGAGCTCGCTTCAACAGGCTTGTCACCGGCCTGTCATGACCCTGCGCTACCCGCTTGCGGCAAAGCAAACGGGGAATCGCCTTGCCATGACCGACATTTCCGGAGAACTGGTTTTTCGCCGCGGCAAGGAAGTTGGCAAGGCCGTATACCAGAACCGCCCGCTGTCAAAGGCCGGCGTTTCCGAACGGCTCTTCGCCTTGCTGTTTTCCGGCCTCGTCTATCCGCAGATCTGGGAAGACCCTGACGTCGACATGGAGGCGATGCAGCTTGGCCAGGGCCACCGCGTCGTCACCATCGCCTCGGGCGGCTGCAACATCCTCGCCTATCTCACCCGGGCGCCCGAAAGGATCGACGCCGTCGATCTCAACGCCGCCCATATCGCGCTGAACCGCATGAAGCTCGAGGCGGTGCGCCATCTGCCCTCGCAGGGCGACCTGTTCCGTTTCTTCGGCGCTGCCCAGACCCGTCACAATTCGCAAGCCTACGACCGCTTCATCGCGCCGCATCTCGACCCGGTCAGCCGCCATTACTGGGAGCGTCGCAACTGGCGCCTCCGTCGCCGCATCGCCGTCTTCGACCGCAATTTCTACCAGACCGGGCTGCTCGGTCTGTTCATCGCCATGGGTCACCGCACCGCCAAATTCTTCGGTGTCGATCCGGCCGGCATCATGGAAGCCAAAAGCCTCGCCGACCAGCGCCGCTTCTTCGACGACGAGCTGGCGCCGGTCTTCGAAAAACCGCTGCTGAAATGGGCAACATCGCGAAAAGCCTCGCTGTTCGGCCTTGGCATTCCGCCGGCACAATATGATTCGCTGATCACCTCGGGCGACGGCACCATGGCCAGCGTGCTGAAGGCCCGGCTCGAAAAGCTCGCCTGCGATTTTCCGCTAGAGAACAACTATTTCGCCTGGCAGGCTTTTGCCCGCCGCTATCCCAATCCCGGCGAGGCGGCGCTGCCTGCCTATCTCGAAAAGCGCAACTACAATACGATCCGCAACAATGTCGACCGCGTCGCCATCCATCATGCCAATCTGATCGAATTTCTCGCCGGCAAGGATGCCGGTTCGGTCGACCGCTTCGTCCTGCTCGACGCGCAGGACTGGATGACCGACGACCAGCTCAATGCGCTGTGGGCCGAGATCACCCGGACCGCGTCGACTGATGCCCGCGTCATTTTCCGCACCGCAGCCGAACCCAGCCTGTTGCCTGGCCGGGTCTCGAATTCGCTGCTCGACCAGTGGAGCTATGCCGACGAAGCCTCGCGCGAATTCTCGGCCCGCGACCGTTCGGCCATCTATGGCGGCTTCCACCTCTATGTGAAGCAGTCCGCATGAGCGCGACCGAACTGCCGGCCAGGCACGCCGAACCGCCGGCCGGGCACGCCGAGCTGATGGACGGCGTCTACCACTGGCAGCGCCACATCTACGACCTGACCCGCAAATACTATCTGCTCGGCCGCGACCGGCTGATATCAGGACTGGATGTTCCGGCCGGCGGCACCGTGCTCGAACTCGGCTGCGGCACCGGCCGCAACATCGTCCTCGCCGCCCGCCGCTTTCCCGACGCCCGCTTCTTCGGGCTCGATATTTCAGCCGAAATGCTGGAAACGGCCACTGCTGCCATTGCCCGCGAAGGCCTGTCCGGCCGTGTTGCGCTGGCGCGCGGCGACGCCACCGATTTCGATGCGAAGGCGCTGTTCGGGCTCGAGAGTTTCGACCGCATATTCGTGTCCTATTCGCTGTCGATGATCCCCGGCTGGGAAAAGACCATATCGGCGGCACTAGCCGCCCTTTCCCCTGATGGCTCGCTGCATGTCGTCGATTTCGGCCAGCAGGAGGCCCTGCCGCGCTGGTTCCGCACCCTGCTGCGCGGCTGGTTGAGAAAATTCCATGTCGAGCCGCGTGAATCGCTGCGCGACGTTCTGGAATCGGAATCCGAGCGGAATGGCGCAAGCCTTCGGTTCAGAACGCTTTATCGCGGCTACGCCTGGCTCGCCGTGGTCGGGCAGCGCAGCTAGTCAGGGTGTGTTGAAATTCAGGTCAGGCCGAGCCGGAGTCGAAGACGGGCAACTTCGCGCGTCAGGAGCGGACTTTGCTGTCCACCTCGCCACGCTCTTCACGAGAACGAACTCTGAATCGGCTTAGACTAGACCTGGCGAACGCCGCTTGTGTCTTCCGGCGCGAAAGGCCAACGCTCAACCGAGTATCCTCTTGACTCGTTCGGGCTTCCCGTTGCGGTCGCGCCATTTGCAAACATCGGCTCTCCAATAGCGACGGGGATTTTTGGCGATCGCAATGCAACTCAACCAGATATTGCGACTTGCCGGACGGAGCAGCTGGAAATTTATCCTGCCCTCCTTCTACAAAACGCGAGAGCAAGCCATGATGGGCTGGTCGTATTCATCGCGAGACCACTATCCTGGGAGAAGCGAAGCGACCAAATGCGTAACTGGCTGGCAAAGTTCTGGCGCACGCTTTCTGCTGGCGGCCTCGTCGTGGGCACGCTGTTCTTCGTAGCTTCTCTTACGCCGACCCTTGTTCCTCGAACCTGTCTGACCCAGGGCGTGCTCTCCGGGGCATGTTTCGCCGCCGGATACGGCATCGGAGTCGCGTGGCGCTGGCTGTGGGCCTATATGGAGCTTCCGGAACCGCGTGAGCGGTTCCTGCTTGCTCTTAAGATCGCCGTCGCGGCCATTTGCGCAGCAATCGCCATCTTGTTTTTATGGTGGGCAGCGGAATGGCAAAATTCAATCCGTCAACTGATGCACCTCGAACCCGTGACGAGCGCGCATCCGCTTGAAGTCTGCGTCATCGCGATCGTCACGTTCCTGATGCTCATCGCGCTGGCCCGGCTCTTCAAACGCATCTCCCGTTTGATTTCAGAAAGGTCGGGCCGCTTCGTCCCCCGCAGGGTTTCGAATGTGATCGGTTTCACTGTCGCGATATTGCTGTTCTGGGCGGTCGCAAATGGCGTGCTCGTCCGCTACGCGCTCTACGTCGCCGATTCGTCCTTCGCAACGTTTGATGCCCTCGTCGAACCGGATCGAGCGCAGCCGACATCTCCGCTCAAGACCGGCAGCGCCGCTTCCCTCGTCAGCTGGAAAGAACTTGGACGGGCAGGACGGGAGTTCATCGCGACGGGACCTACCGCTAGCGAGATAAGCACGTTCACGCAAAAGGATGCGCGCGAACCCATCCGGGTCTATGTGGGGCTTCGGGCGGCCGACACGGCCGAAGAGAGGGCGCAACTTGCCCTTGAGGAATCGAAGCGCGTCGGGGCCTTCGAACGCTCCGTACTGGTCGTCATCACGCCTACCGGAAGTGGCTGGATCGATCCCGCCTCGATGGATACGGTTGAATACCTCCACAATGGCGACGTGGCGAGTGTTGCCCAGCAGTACTCCTATCTGTCGAGCCCGCTATCGTTGCTGGTCGAGCCGGAATACGGCTCGGAAGCAGCAAGGGCTTTGTTTGCCGCAGTCTATGAATACTGGACGACGCTTCCCCACGACAGGCGACCCAAACTCTATCTGCATGGCCTGAGCCTCGGAGCGATGAACTCCGAGAGATCGGTGGAGCTTTTCGAGATACTTGGTGACCCTGTCCAAGGGGCGCTGTGGAGCGGTCCGCCCTTTGAGAGCAGAATTTGGCGCAGCATAACGGAGCATCGCAATGCCGGTACGCCTGCTTGGTTGCCGCGGTTCCGGAACGGTTCGTTCGTCCGCTTCATGAACCAGAATGGCGAGACCGGTCCGGCGGACGCGCCTTGGGGTCCCATGCGCATTGTCTACCTCCAATATGCCAGCGATGCGATTACGTTTTTCGATTATCGCGACTTCTATCGTCGTCCCGAGTGGATGGACGCTCCACGCGGCCCGGACGTCTCGCCGGAACTGCGGTGGTATCCGGTGGTATCGATGCTACAGTTGGCCTTTGACATGGCCGTCGCGACCAGTACGCCGATGGGCTATGGTCATGTCTTTGCGCCCGAACACTACGTCGACGCGTGGCTCGCGGTGACTGATCCGCAGGGCTGGTCTGCCGACCAGATCGCGCGATTGAAGCAGTATCTTGCCGCTCGCGGCAGGATGTGATCGCTGCCTGCGACGAGTGCGTTATGCGAGCGGTTTGCTTACGAAAGTCTACACATTTGGCATTCGACTTTGGCTTTCCACACGACATAAGGAGATCCCCATCATGTCGGACAAACCTAAAAAAGGCCTCGATCGCCGGGATCTAATTGTAGCATCCATTGCCTCGGTAGGCGCGGCGGCCGTCTTCGCGGCCAATGCTGGTTCTGCGAACGCCCAGGACTCAGCGGCTTCATCTGTTAGCCCGACACCGGGTGCGCTATCAGCAACGGTCTATACCGGCGATATGATCCAGGGGAAGAAAGTCGTCAGCGCGCTCGACGTCAAGGACCTGGAGCCCGGCAAGAAGCACCTTCTGTATTTTCAGGGCGTGCAGATGCCCACCGGACAGCACTGGTATGTGTCCGTGACGGTCGCCAAGGGGGCAAAGCCGGGCAAGCGCGCTGTCCTGGTCAGTGGTGTGCATGGTGACGAGATGAGTTCTGTGCATACGGTCCAGACCGTGATGAACCAACTTGATCCGGCGGAGATGTCGGGCACAGTGATGGCGGTCACGGACGTGTCCCGTCCAGCCATGGAAAGCATGCAGCGCAGATGGCCCAATTCTGGCAGGGGCATTGACCTGATCGACATGAATAGGGAATGGCCCGGCAACGAGAACGGTGCCAGTGCGGCCAGCCGCCACGCCGGTCTCCTGTTCAACCGGCTCCTTCGGCCGAACGCTGACGTCGCAATCGACTTCCATACCGGGACGACCGGATTCGATGCCTCCGCATTCAATATTGGCGACATGGATGTGCCCGAGATCAAGGCGATGCTGGAACTTTATCCAGTGGGCCAGATCTTCGACAATCCTGTGTATCCAAGTGTCCTTCATAACGCGTTTGTCGCCGCGGGTATCCCATCCTTTTGTCCAGAGGTTGGTGCTGCGCGTATCCTCGACCTTGAGATGATTCCCCTATTCGTTGAAGGCACGATGAACGTCCTCAAGCATCATGGCATCCTTGCCGAGCCAATGGGACGCACAGGCAAGGACGTGAATGTTTTTGTCGGCAACAGTGCGTTCCCGATCCTGGCAACCCAGGCCGGGTTCGTCGAGCATCTGGTCAAGCTGAACGACAAGGTCGGACCCGGACAGAAAGTGGCCATTCAGCGTAACAGCTTCGGCGAGGTGGTTGCGGAGTACACCAGCAGCGTGGCTGGAGAGGTGGCGGGTCTGCGCAGCGATACGACGGCCGAGGCCGGCAATACCTTGGTATTTGTCCTTTTCCACAGGGGGGCGCCGGAGGGCGTCGAGACTTATCCCGAGTAGTTCACACCCTGCCGAGGCGGCTTAGGTGAACTGACGAGCGATCGCGGCAATCCAAACGCGTCGCCGAAGTGGTGCTCTATGGTGAAATTCGATATCGCCGGACTAGAGCGGGATGAATTGAGTCTGAATCGAAAGGGGATTCCCGAAGGCGAGCAAATCTGATTCAACCTGCTGGCTGGGTCAGGAGGCCAGCATGGATGGGCAAGCCTTACTCGATGGATCTTCGCACGCGGGTGGTAGCGTCGGTTGAGCAGGAGGGCCTGTCGCGACGTCAGGCGGCAGAGCGCTACGGGGTTGGAATCAGCACGGTCATCCGATGGGTGCGCCGCTTGCGCGAGACGAACAAGCTGACACCCGGCAAGATGGGTGGGCACAGACCGAAGAAGATTGCCGGAGAGCATCGGGAGTGGCTGCTGCGGCGCTGCCGGGCGGCGGAGTTCACACTGCGCGGTCTTGTGGCCGAGCTTGGCGATCACGGCCTGAAGGTCGATTACCGCTCGGTGTGGGAGTTCGTTCACGCCGAGAAGCTCAGTCACAAAAAAAGACGCTGATCGCCAGTGAGCAGGATCGCCCGGATGTGGCGCGCCGGCGGGCACAGTGGGTAAAGTATCAGGACCGCATCGATCCTTCCCGCCTGGTGTTCATCGACGAGACCTGGACCAAGACCAATATGGCGCCGCTCAGAGGATGGGCGCCGCGCGGCGAGAGGATCAAGGCCAAGGTGCCGCACGGTCATTGGAAGACCATGACCTTCTTGGCGGCACTGCGCCACGACCGTGTCGATGCACCATGGCTGATCGACGGACCGATCAACGGCGAGCGTTTCCAGCTCTATGTCGATGCGGTTCTCGTCCCAACCCTCAAGCCCGGTGACATCGTCATCATGGACAATCTCGGTTCGCACAAGGGCAAGGCCGTGCGCCGTGCCATCCGCTCGGCCGGCGCCAGGCTGTTCTTGCTGCCCAAATACTCCCCCGACCTCAACCCTATTGAGAAATTCTTCGCCAAGCTCAAGCATTGGCTGCGCAAGGCTGCCAAGCGAACGGTCGAGACCGTCTGTGACGCCATCGGCCAAATCCTCGGCACTGTCACTTCAACCGAATGCAGAAATTACTTCATCGAGGCCGGCTATGCGCCAACCTAAATTCATCCCGCTCTAGAGGCCGCCCCGACAGATTGAGCCTGACCGTGCTCGTAGGATCCGTACTCCAAAAACGACTAGCGACGGAGCGTCCGCTTCCCACCCAACTTGCGTCGCCCCAGCTCTCGGCGTCAAATGTCTGAGAAGGGTCCGAACTCGGTCGTTCAGGTGATTGAGTTTTGACCCATGGCCCGTGAAGGCCTGTCCGGCCGTGTCACGTTGGCGCGCGGCGACGCCACCGATTTCGACGCGAAGGCGCTGTTCGGCCTAGCTAGCTTCGACCGCATATTCGTGTCCTATTCGCTGTCGATGATCCCCGGCTGTGAAAAGACGGTATCCGCGGCACTCGCTGCCCTTTCACCTGACGGCTCGCTGCATGTCGTCGATTTCGGCCAGCAGGAGGCCCTGCCCCGCTGGTTCCGAGGGTTGCTGCGCGGCTGGTTGAGGAAATTCCATGTCGAGCCGCGTGAAGCGCTGCGCGACGTTCTGGAATCGGAATCCGAGCGGATTAGCGCAAGCCTTCGGTTCAGAACGCTTTACCGCGGCTATGCCTGGCTCGGAATAATCGCAAAATCCATCAATGCGTCGTAAGTTGCGCAAGCCGTGCATCGACGAGGCCTAGAAGTCCCTGCATCAACCCTTCGCAGTCTTTAAGTCCTTCCCGCTTCCACTGAATGTTGCGCGTATAGCTTGCTGCAGCATCCCGAAATTCGCTTAACTCATCTCGGGTCAATACAGCCAAATCGGCGTGATTGTATCCGCGGTCGAAGCTCTCCTTGAGTATGGTCAGGTAAGGTTTTTCACCGACCATGCCGATCGCATACTCGATGATCGAATAAATTATTCGTCTACCGCCTCCCCACACCTGCAGGTCATCGCCGATACTTAAAACACCCAACCTTGGTCTCCCTCGGTAAGCTATTTGAGCGCCTTTACCAGCGCCATCACCATCGTCTGCGGCCGGTAGCCGAGCTTGGCCGGCGTCAGGCCGAGCCGCACCACCACCAGCTTCTCGGACGGAATGATGGCGACCGTCTGCCCGTCATGCCCCTCCATCCAGTACGTGTCCTGAGGCAGGCCAGCAGCGACGCCGGCGCCGGGGCTCTCCTCGTCGCCCGGGCCTTCGATCCACAACTGGCCCTTGCCATAGACTTTCGTGGCGGGTGCTGCTTCCCGCATCCAACCGACGAAGCCGGCCGGCAGTATGTCCTTGCCGTTCCAGACGCCGTCCTGCAGCAGGAACTGGCCGAAGCGCGCCCAGTCGCGCGCCGTGGCGTAGAGATAGGACGAACCGACGAAGGTGCCGTGCTTGTCGGCCTCGAGCACCGCGCTCTGCATGCCGAGTGGATTGAACAGGGCGACCCGTGGCCACGCCAGCGCCTCGTCCTTATCGCCGATCGCATCCTGCCAGAGCCGCGACAGCATCACTGCCGTGCCGCTCGAATAGGCAAACATTTTGCCCACCTCGCCGGTCAGCGACTTGGATCCGGCAAAGCCCGCCATATCAGGCTCGAGGTAGAGCATCCGCGTTACGTCGGTGACGTCGCCATAATCCTCGTTGAACTCCAGCCCGCTCGACATCGCCATCATGTCGGCGAGGCTGATGGCGGCGCGGCCGTCCGCTTTCCAGGGTCCGAACAGGCCCTGGTTCGTCATCACCATCTTGCCGTCCTTCACCACCGTGCCGACGATCGCGGCATTTACCGTCTTGGTCATCGACCAGCCAAGCAGCGGCGTCTTCTCGGAAAAGCCGTTTCCATAGCGCTCGGCGATGAGGCGGCCGTTCTTGACCACCACCACCGCCCGCATACCGGCGCCGGTCATTGCAGGATCGTCGAGGATGTTCGCGATTTCGGGGTTCTGCGAGGCATCGACCTTGTCGCCCTCCGGCCAGAGTGCATCGAGCGGCGGCGCCGGTGTCAGCGCCGGCCCGGCGACTGCTTTGGCCGTGGCGATGTCGCCATCCGGAACCGAAGCACAGCCGAGCCCGTCTCGAATGACCGCGACGCTCTTGCCGAACACGCCGAACAGCCCCGCCCAAACCGTGCCCTGCTCCTTGTCGACGGAGACCCTCATCAGCCTGAGCAGCGGATGGCCCGGCGACTGCACGTCGACGGCGAGCGCCTGGTCGGCATCGCGTCCGGCGATAAAGACATTCGAGCAGACGATCTTGGCCGTATAACCCGAGCCGACGCGGATCAGTTCTGGCGGCGCGATGTAAAGCCAGGCGGCGAGTGCTGCGACCGCCAGCACCGCCAGCCCGAGCAGCCATTTCACCAGCCTCAGAACAATCTGCATTTTCCGACTCCCCCCGGACGCTTATCTATGCCATCGATTTGCCGCCATTGCTTCGGCAAAATCGTGGTTTCGGTCGAGCGCCATCAACGGAATATCAACCATGATCGGCGAGCACTGATGCATGTCACCCAAAAGCATGCCCCCGGGCCCGAACCGGGGGTGCGCAGCGGTTTTGGGATAACGACATGCATAACAAAGATTAAGGCGCGCCGAAGCGGCGCACTTTAAAAGATAGAGCGGTCCTGTGGGGCGATCGCTTGGGGGCACGGTCGAGGGACCACCTGCAACAACAACCCATCAGCGGCCGGCTGAAACCGGTTCAGGAGTAGCGATGCGCCGTTTCGCGGCTTTCATCTTGCTGACGCTGCTGGGCGCCTGCTCGACCGTCGACGATCTTGCGCCGTCGCTGCCGGGCGCCCCGACCGTTGCGGTGCGCGCACCCCGTTTTGACGACTCCGACCCGCATGAATGGGACAGCGGCGCGCCGTGGAGCTATGCCGTTCACGGCACCGACGTCTCCAAATACCAGACCTCGGTCGATTGGCCGGCGGCCAGGGCCAACGGCATTTCCTTCGTTTTCATCAAGGCGACGGAAGGCGGCGATCGCTTCGACGCGTATTTCAACGAGCATTGGAGCCGCACGAAAGCTTCAGGAATCCCGCGCGCGGCCTATCATTTCTACTATTTTTGCACACCGGCCGCCACGCAGGCGCGCTGGTTCATCCAGAACGTGCCCAAGGACCGCTCGGCGATGCCGCCGGTTCTCGACATGGAATGGAACCCGCAATCGCCGACCTGCAAGCTGCGCCCCAATGCGGCCACGGTGCGCAGCGAGATGAGCACATTCCTCGAAATCGTCGAAAACCACTACGGCAAGAAGCCGATCATCTACACTTCGATCGATTTCTTCGACGACAACGGCCTGTCGGTTTTCCGCGACTATCCCTATTGGCTGCGTTCGGTGGCCGGCCACCCGCGCAAGAAATACGGCAGCCACCCCTTCACCTTCTGGCAGTACACCGGAACGGGTATTGTGCCGGGCATCCCAGGCAAGGCCGATATCAACGTTTTCAACGGCTCGGAAACAGCCTGGAACAAGTGGCTGCGGCAGAACACCCGTTGACACCGGGCCTGCCGCCTGCTTTTCGACACAGCCAAATGAAGGATGCTTGCAACCGCTGGTGATCTTCTTGGGGGAGGCGATGCGATTGCGCTTGGAAATTCTCGCGGCGCTGCTTCTGGCAGCTACGGCGGCGACGCCAGCGGTGGCACAGCAATGCGGCGGCGATTTCGAGGCATGGAAGCAGGGCGTAGCGGCGGAGGCCAGGAACGCCGGCGTCGGCACTGCCGGCCTTGAGGCGCTGGAAAAGGCCACCGCCGACAAAAAGGTGCTGGCGCGCGACCGCGCCCAGGGCGTCTTTACCCAGACCTTCATCGAGTTCTCGAACCGGATGATCTCGGCCTACCGGCTGAAGCAGGGCGCCGCCAATCTGAAAAAATACGCCGACGTCTTTGCCCGCGCCGACCAGGAATTCGGCGTCCAGCCGCCGATCATCGCCGCCTTCTGGGCGCTGGAAACCGATTTCGGCGCCGTGCAGGGCGATTTCCACACCCTGAACGCACTGGTCACGCTCTCGCATGACTGCCGCCGCCCGCAACTCTTTCGCCCGCAGATCACGCCGCTGCTGACCCTCATCGATCGCGGCGTCGTGCCGGCCGATGTCACCGGCGCCTGGGCGGGGGAAATCGGCCAGACGCAGATGCTGCCGTCCGACTATCTCGGCCGCGGCGTCGACGGCGACGGCGACGGTCTGGTCGACCTGCGCAGCAGCGCGCCGGATGTGATCATGACCACGGCCAACAAGATCATGTCGCGCGGCTGGAAACGCGACCAGCCCTGGATCGAGGAAGTCCGTGTGCCCGACGACATGCCATGGGACCAGACTGGCCGCACCAACAGGCTGCCGCTGACGCAGTGGGCTCAGTGGGGTGTCACCAACCCGAACAGCACGCCGCTTGTCGACAATGGCCTGAAGGCAGGCCTCGCGCTGCCCATGGGCCGCAAGGGGCCGGCCTTCCTCGTCTATGACAATTTCGACGTCTACCTCGAGTGGAACCAGTCCTTCACCTATGCGCTGACCGCGGCAAATCTCGCCGCGCGGCTGGCGGGTGCGCCGCAATTCGACCCGCGCAATCCCGAACCCGGCCTCAACGGCGACCAGATGAGGGCATTGCAGACAAAGCTCGAGGCCAAAGGCCATGACGTCGGAACGGTCGACGGCATCCTCGGCACCAACACCCGCGAGGCGATCCGCAAGGAGCAGATGCGGCTAGGCCTGCCGGTCGACGGCTGGCCGACACCGGAGCTTTTGGCGAAACTGTAGCTCCTCTTCCTTCTCCCACAAGGGGAGAAGGGAAGAACTCACCCAGCCACAGGCTGGCAACCCCCTGTGGCGCGTCACCTCCACCGAGCGGCGTCACCGCCTGGCAAGCAGGAAGTCGATGAAGACACGCAAGGCCGGCGGAACCTGCCGGGAGCTCGTATGATATAGGTAAAAGCCCGGAAATCGGGGCGACCAGGCTTCGAGAAAACGGATGAGCTTGCCGGCTTCGATCCACGGCCGAACCTGGTAATCCAGCATGTAAGCCACGCCGATCCCATCCAGGGCCGCCCTTATCATCAGATCCGTATCGTTGACCGTCAGACCGCCGTTCACGGCTATTTCCAAAGCGCGTTGGCCTCGCGCGAACTCCCATCGATAGATGTTGCGGCCGCCGGGCCATTGGAAATTGATGCATTGGTGATGGTGCAGGTCGGCGGGGTGGCGGGGTATGGGGTGATTCTCGAGATAGCTGGGCGCCGCCACCGCAGCCATCTCCAACTCGTAGCTGAGTTTCACCGCCACCATGTCCTTATGCAGCCGCTCACCAAGCCTGATTCCGGCATCGAATCGTCCCTCGACAATATCGGTCAGCGTGTCGTCGACGATTATGGTGAGGGCAATATCGGGATAGGCGCGGCGGAAATCGCCGAGGATGGGCACGATGAAACGCATGGCGGCGATGCGTGGAACATTGATGCGCAGCGAGCCTGCCGGTCGATCGCGTGATGCATGCGCGTCGGCGACAGCCCATTCGAGTTCATTGAATGCCGGTGCGAGGCGTGCAAACAGCGTTTCGCCTGCTGCGGTCGGCGACACGCTGCGGGTCGTACGGTTGAGCAGCCGGACACCGACACGATCTTCCAGCACGCGTATCGTCTGGCTAAGCGCCGGCGGCGAAATCCTGAGCCTGGCCGCGGCGCGGACAAAGCTGCCTTCCTCGACGATCGTTGCGAACGCCTTCAGCTCGGAAAACTCGGTCCCGCGCATTATGTACCCCAGACTTAACAAGCCTGTTCAATAATAGGCCATTATCTGAGCAATAGCATGCCCCTAACTTCGACATGGAACCGACGCTCGATTTGGAGCGGCCGTAGCCGGACGAGAAAAGGACAGCAGCTATGTATCATTCGCTTGAAGGCAAAACCGCGCTCGTGACCGGCAGTTCGCGCGGCATCGGCCGCGCCATCGCCGAGGGCCTCGCGGCAAACGGGGCGGCCGTGGTCGTCAACTATGTCGGCAACGAGAAAGCCGCCCAGGAGGCCGTTGCTGCCATCCGCGAGAATGGCGGAAAAGCTCTTGCCGTTAAGGCCGATATCTCCAGCGTTTCCGACATCCGCCGGCTGTTCGACGAAACCGAAAAGCAGATGGGGGCAATTGACATCGTTGTCGCCAATGTCGGCGTCGCCGTCATAAAGCCGTTCGTCGAGGCCACCGAATCCGACTTCGACCACGTCTTCGGCGCCAATGCCAAAGGCACCTTCTTCACCCTTCAGGAAGCGGCGCGCCGCGTGCGCGACGGTGGCCGTATCATCGCGGTTTCCACCGGTGGAACCAAGATGTTCTTCACCCAGACCGCCCTTTATCTCGGCAGCAAAGGAGCTGTCGAGCAGTTCGTTCGCGTCCTCTCTCGCGAGCTCGGACCGCGCTCCGTCACCGTGAATGCGCTTTCGCCGGGCTTTACCGACACCGACCTGCTTCCGGAGCGGGACAGGGCTGTGGCTGCCGGCATGTCGCCCTTCGGCAGGATCGGAGCGCCGCGCGACGTTGCCGATGTCGCGGTTTTCCTCGCCTCCGACGAGGCCCGCTGGCTGACCGGCGAAAACATCCAGGCCGGCGGCGGCGTGGCCTGACCGACCGCAGCCTATGCCCCAAACCCACAACGTCGTTCAGTGCGACGGCAAAAGCCGAGATCGAGATCGATCTCTGGTTACGGCAACCCGAGAACTATGTCGCCGCACTCAAACTCGCCGCAAGGCCCGAATCAACGAGAATGACCCCGAGCGGACGTCCGACCGATTTCGACCGGGAGAATGATCGCGCTATGTTTGCGAATTCCCAGAGACAGAACTTCGGAACTGGTGCCGCAGCGTAGGCTTATGCACTTTGCCGACCGCGCTGCGGGGCAGAGCTTCCACGAACATCGCCGTGCGCGGGACCTTGTAGCGCGCCAAGGCGGTGGCGCAGTGTGCCAGCAGCTCGGCCTCTGTGACCGCCGCACCATTCTTTCTCACTACGATGGCGCAGCCCACCTCGCCCCAGCGCGAATCGGGCACACCTATCACTGCCGCCTCGGCCACCTCAGGATGGCTGTAGAGAACATTTTCGACTTCGGCCGGATAGACGTTCTCGCCACCGGAGACGTACATGTCCTTCCAGCGATCGACGATCGTGACAAAACCCTCCTCGTCGACCCGCACGGCATCGCCGGTGCGCAACCAGCCGCCCTCGGCGAAGGCGGCGCGCGTCGCTTCCGGCTGGTTCCAATAGCCCCGCGTGACGGCGGGACCACGGACCCAGAGTTCGCCGACCTCGCCCGGGGCGGCATCGCGCGCCGCATCGGCCACCACGCGCACTTCGACGTGCATGACGGGCTTGCCGGCCGAGTCCACCTTGCGCGCAGCATCCGCCGCCTCGAGATTGAGGATCAGCGGACCTGTCTCGGTCATGCCGTAGTTCTGTCTGAGTACTACACCTTTGCGCCGCCAGGTTTCGAGGAGCGGGACGGGAACGGGTGCCGCGCCGACGAAGGCACCCACGACGTGGGAGAGGTCAGCCGCGGCGAAATCCGCGTGCGCCGCCATGGCCTGGTAGTGCGCCGGCACGCCGTGCAGATGCGTCACACCAAGCATGGGATCGGCCAGCTGCCGCAACGCCTCGCCGGCATCGAAGCGCCGTGTCACCGCGACGGTGCCGCCGGCATAGAAGGTGGGATTTGCGTAGATGTTGAGGCCAGCCGCATGAAATAATGGCAGGACGCAGAGCAGCACGGTCTGCGGCGACAGCACGGCCACGCCAATGCAGTTCACTGCATTCCAGAAGTTCATGCCGTGGGTCGCGATGGAGCCCTTGGCCACGCCTGTCGTGCCGGAGGTGTAGAGTATCGTGCAGACGTCGTCATGCATGAGCCGGTGCGGCGCTGCGAGCGGCTGCGCCGCGGCGATGGCGCGCTCGTAGGGGCTCTCCTCAGGACCGCGCAGCAGGCGATGCACGATGCCGTGGCGGCGCGTCAGCTCATCGGCAACATCGCCAAACTCGGGGTCGTAGATGAGCACAGCGGGCGTGCAATCGGCGATGATGGCGTCCAGTTCGGGAAGCGCCAGCCGCCAGTTGAGCGGGACAAAAATGGCGCCGAGGCGGAAGCAGGCGAATTGTAGCTCAAACGTGTCGGTCGAATTGTGCGCCAGCAGCGCTACGCGCACGCCGGGCGAGACGGCGCAGGTCTCCTGCAGATGCCGCGCCAGGGTCGCGATGCGCTGATCAAACACGCGGTAGGTGAGGCGGCGGCCGTCTTCCAGATTTACCGTCGCGACCGCCTCCGGCCGACGGGCGGCGTGATGAGCGATCCAGTCATTGTGGCATGTGGACATTCTGGTCTATGTTGCACATGGGCTTAGGTTCGACAACGTGTCTGCATTTAGCACTTCCGCGACATGGGGCAGTCGTGAAGAAGAAGCATCTTCAAATCGAAAGCAGACTTCCGTACGCGGCTGGCCGTGCCGGTTTATGAGTTCACGAACTAACTAATCCGCCATTGTCTCCAGGCTGGCGAACCCCTGCGGCGCGTCGCCTTCGTCGAACGGCGTCGTCACCTCGACAAAGGTGTCGGGATAAAAGCCGTTGAACCGGGTCCTCAGCGACAGCGAATAGGCGCCGATATGGCCGATCTCGATCCAGTCGCCGGTATCGACCGTTTCCGGCAGCCAGAACGGCCGCGACAGGATGTCGACGGAATCGCAGGTCGCGCCGCAGACCTTGAATGGCACGATGGTCTTCTCCTCGCCATTGCGCGAGCGGATCGCCGGGTCTGGAATGAAGCGCGCCGGCAGCGTGATCTTGCCGGTCCATGAATCCGACAGCGACGCCCAGATGCCGTCATTGATGTAGAGCCGCTTGCCCTTGCGCAGCAGCACGCGCACGATCAGCGACAGGCAGCGCGCCACGATCACCCTGCCCGGCTCCGCCACCAGCGGCATCTGGTCGAACTGGTATTCCTTGAGGTCGCCCGACAGCCGCGACATGATCTGGCCGAGCGACGGCATTTCGATCTGCTTGCGGTTGGGATCATGGCCGTATTCGGCGGGAAAACCGCCACCGACGTCGAGGCCGGCAATGTCGAAGCTGACGCGGTTGCGCACCCAGTCGGCCGAGGCCAGCGCCCGCTCATAAGTGTCGGGATCCTCGATCTGGCTGCCGACATGAAAGCACAAGCCGACCTTGTAGCCGGTCCGGTTCAGCCGTTCGGCCAGATCGACCGCATTGGCCGGGCCGGCGCCGAACTTCTTCGACAGTTCGTAGGCGGCCGATCCTTTCGTCTGGATGCGCACAAACACGGTGATCGCACCCGGATCGATATCGAGCGCCCGCACCACGCGGGTCAGCTTGGTGATCTCGTCCTCGTGGTCGAGCGAGATGACCCGGATGCCATATTTCTCCAGCGCCAGCTTGATGTCCGACTGTGCCTTGACCGGATGCATGTAGAGCATCTCGGCGTCCGGCGAGACCGCGCGCACGGCGGCGAATTCGCCGGGCGAGGCCACGTCGAAAGCGCCGACGCCGGCCTCGACCAGCGCCTTCAGCACGATCTGCTCGCCGTTGGTCTTGACCGCATAGGCGGTCTTGCCGGGAAACATGCCCATGAACTGCCTGGCGTCCGCCTTCAGCACCTGCGGGCGAAAGCAATAGATCGGATCGTCCGGGCGAAGCGCCAGCGCCGCTTCGCGCGCATTTTCGAATTGCTGCATGGACGAATCCCTTGGCTTAGACTGCGCACAATTAATCCAACCTATGCGGGAATGAAAACAATTCTGTGTCTCGCACCCCTGACGCTGCGGCGCTACGGCAGATGATGGAATGCTAGCCCACTGATCTGGTTTCGGGTGGCCCTTGCCGTCGAACAGGATATGGCCTGAACAGACGCCTGATCGACTTGGCATTCAGAGCCATCCGGGAGGATTATCCATGGCAGTCACAACGACGACGGCAATGCGCGGCCCCATGGTCTTGAAAGACTGGGCGCAGCTTCTGCTGCTCGGTGCGATTTGGGGTGGCTCGTTCTTCTTCGCCCGCATTGCGGTTGCCGAGGTTCCGCCGCTGGTGCTGGTGCTGTTTCGCGTCGCCATCGCGGCGCTGGCGCTGCATCTCTATCTCGGCCTGCGCGGTCCGTCCTTCCGCCTCGCCTTGCCGCAAGCCGGCCTGTTCTTTCTGCTGGCGCTCGTCAACAACGTCATTCCGTTCTCGCTGATCTTTGCCGGCCAGACCGAGCTTGGCGCCGGTGTCGCCTCGGTGCTCAATTCGACGACGCCGTTCTGGACGTTGATCCTCGCCAACGCGTTGACATCAGACGAAAAACTCTCCTGGAACAAGCTTGCCGGGATCGCGCTCGGCATCGTCGGCACTGCGGTGATGATCGGTCCGGGCCTGCTTGCCGGGCTGGGCGGGCCGGTCTGGGCGAAATTCGCGCTGGTCGGCGCCTCGCTGTCCTATGCGGTGGCCCTGATGATCGCCCGGCGCTTCAAGGGTGTGCCGTCACCGATCATCGCCACTGGACAATTGACCGCCTCGACCATCATCATGATCCCGATCGTGCTGCTTGGCCACGGCACTGCCAACCTGTTTTCGGCCTCGTCGCCGGTCTGGGCAGCGGTGTTGGCGCTGGCCCTGCTGTCCACCGCCTTCGCCTACATTCTCTATTTCAACCTCGTCGCCTCGGCCGGCGCCACCAACGCCTCGCTGGTCACGCTGATCGTGCCGGCCAGCGCCATCCTGCTCGGCTGCCTGTTCCTGGGCGAGCGGCTCGAATTGTTCGAGCTCGGCGGCATGGCGCTGATCGCGCTCGGCCTCGTCACCATCGACGGCCGCCTGTTCGGCCGACGTTAATGCATGTCGCCCAAAAGCACGCCCTCGGGCTTGAACCGAGGGTGCGCAGCGGTTTTGCGATAACGCGCAAACGACGCTCTAACTCGTTGAATCTTCGCATCGACTCGAAAATCGATTCCGATTCTCGGCGGCGGTAGCGCTGTCATATGCATTCTTGCCCCAGCTTCGTCACATTTTATGCACAGGTCGAAGCGGGATTTTGCCGAAGAGTTTCAATACCTAACGGCAAATGGCCGCTCGTAAATTCCACAATGTCGTCGCATTGCAGCATATTTTCCGCTTGCCTGTGGCACAAATGACCCTAGACTCTGGCCATAGCTCTTTAAGAGGAGGCTATGACGTGGGACTCACGAGGCCAATCAACGCATTGATGATCTGTGCTGCGTTTGCATTCATCGGAGCCCTGATTATGGGCTTTCTTCCGTAGACCCGCCAAAGCAACGGAAGATCAGCACCGAATAGTCCAAGTCATTGAAAAGGCCGGGTTTTTACCCGGCCTTTTTTGCATTTCCAGAGACTCGGCCGAGACTTACGCCGCAGCAGACCCCGCAGCTTCAACCTCATGCGAGCGGATGCCGATCATGTGGCAGACGGCGAAGACGAGATCGGCCCGGTTCATCGTGTAGAAATGGAAATCGCCAACGCCGCGCTCGACAAGGTCCAGCACCTGCTCGGCCGCCACCGCGGACGCCACCAGCGCATGCGTCTGCGGGTCCGTCTGCAGCCCGTCGAAGCGCTCGGCCATCCACGCCGGCACCAGCGCGCCGCAGCGCGCCGAGAAATTGGCAACCTGGGTGAAATTGTGGACCGGCAGTATGCCCGGCACGATCGGTATGTAGATTCCGGCCCGCCGTGCCCGCTCGACATAGCGCTCGTAGAGATCATTGTCGAAGAAGAACTGGGTGATCGCCCGTGTCGCGCCATTGTCGACCTTGCGCTTCAGCATGTCGATGTCGGTGGCGAAATCCGGACTCTCCGGATGCTTTTCCGGATAGGCGGAGACCGAGATGTCGAAATCGCCGACACCTTTCAGCGCCCCCACCAGTTCGGCGCCATTGGCATAGCCGTCCGGATGCGGACGGTAGGCGGCGCCGACGCCCTCGGCCGGATCGCCGCGCAAGGCGACGAAGCGGGTGACACCCATATCGGCGAATTCCTGAATCACTTCATCGACCTCGTGACGCGCCGCATCGACGCACGTCATGTGCGCCGCCGGCGTCAGCGCCGTTTCGTTGAGGATGCGCTTGACCGTCCGCGCCGTGCGCTCGCGCGTCGAGCCGCCCGCGCCATAGGTGACGGAGACGAATTTCGGCTTGAGCGGCTGCAGCCGGGTGACGGTGTCCCACAGCCGTGCTTCCATCTCGTCGCTCTTCGGGGGGAAGAACTCGAACGAAACTCTGACCTTGTCGCCAATGTCAGGGCGGCGGGAAAAGCGGAACTGGTTCATCAGGCGGTTTCCCCTATCGGATAGGCATTGGCCGGTTGTGCGTGGTTGGAAGGATCGGCGATCAGCATGCGCTGGTCACGGCCGAGCCACAGTTTGACGGTGAGCCTGGCCTCGTTGCCGCCGCGCGGCTCGAATTCCTGGCTGTCCTCGAGATCGAGCCCGGCCTCGGAAAACCACTCGGTGATCTGCCGGTCGGAAAAGCCGAGCCGCACATGCGCGTGCACGTCGCGCAGGAATTCCAGCGCGTGCGGAGCGAAATCGACGATCACCAGCCGGCCTGCCGGGCGCAGCAGCCTTGCTGCCTCGCGGATGGCGCGGGCGGGATCGTCGAGGTAGTGTAGCACCTGGTGGATGGTGACGAGATCGAAGGCGTCGCGCTCGACCGGTGGCGCAAAAATATCGCCCTGGCGCACCTGCGCATTCGAAATGCCGGCTTTGTCGAGATTGGCGCGCGCCACCGTCAGCATCTCGCGCGACATGTCGATGCCGATGCCGCGCCGGTAGAGCGGCGAAAAGATCTCGAGCAGCCGCCCGGTGCCGGTGCCGAGATCGAGCATCGACTGGAACGGCCGCTTGCCGACGAGCTTGAGCAGCGCCGCCTCCACGGCGCGGTCCGGCACATGCAGCGAGCGGATGTGGTCCCAGCTTGCAGCATTTACGGAAAAATATTCGGCGGCGCGATCCTGCCGCTTGCGCTTGACCGCTGCCAACCGCTCGAGGTCACGCTCGACCTGCGGATCGGCACCCCGGATGCCGGACACCAGCCGCAGCACGAAATCCCGCGCCGCATCCGAATCCGACAGCCGGAAGAAGGCCCATGAGCCCTCCTGATAGCGGCCGATCAACCCCGCCTCCAGCAGCAGCTTCAGGTGGCGCGAGACTCGCGGCTGCGACTGGCCGAGGATTTCGGTGAGATCGGAGACGGTCAGGTCGCCGCGCGACAGCAACGCCAGGATGCGCAACCGGCTGGATTCGGCCGCCGCCTTCAATGTATCTACCATGGTGTCGAGAGCGACATGCATGCGGGCATTCTCTTTGAAAAAGATATAAACATATGTTTATGTCGATTTTGATAGCCTTGCAAGTGCTATGTCGCTTCCGGACAAGAAAATGGCGCATGCGTGACGGATCGCGCAAAGCCGGAAGCAGGATCGGGGCGAAAAACCATGTTCGAGACGCGCAGCGGCGAAAGGCTTCTGGAAACCGATCCGGCCGATATGCCGCCGGACGGCCATGTCGTCTTCATCGGCCGCATCGCCTCGCCCTGGACCGCGCGGGAAACTTGCCCCAAGAACATGAAAGCCGCGCGGGAAACGGGACAGCAGGCGGTTCTCACGATCGATCAGCGCTATCGTGACGGCTTGCTTGGCTTGGAGCGCGCCAGCCACGTCATCATCCTGTCCTGGCTGCACCACGCGCCGCGGACCATGATTGTTCAGAAACCCCGCCATGCAGCTGAACCGAAAGGCGTTTTTTCGCTGCGCTCCCCGGCCCGGCCGAACCCGGTCGGGTTGCATATCGCCAGGCTCGTCGCCCTCGACATCGACACGGGCCGTATCGATCTCGATGCCATCGACGTGCTCGACGGCACGCCGGTCATCGATATCAAGCCTTATTTCGCCTCGACCGATGCCTTTGCCGACGCAACCATTGCCGGACGGGACGAGCCCGGACAGGTTGTGCGTTGAGCGCGCCGACCGGCCGCCGCCGCGCCATCGCCAAGGCGCTGACAGCGCTCTTGCCGCTGGCGCCCTATGCCGACATGGAAAAGATCCGCGCCGACGCCGGCGCGGTGCATATGAAGAGCTTGCCGCCGACGATCGCGGTGTGGCTGGCGACCATCGCCCATATCCGTCACGTGCACACCGACTACGAAAAACTGCTGGCCGAAGGCTACGACCGGGACTCGGCGCGCTTCTTCGTCATGGAACAGACCAACAGCGTGCTGACCCGCTGGCGCGCCACGCGTCTGCTCGATGACGAGGAGGAAGAGTAACAAGTTCCTCAATGGCCCAGCGGCAGGACCAGCCTGTGTCTTGTACCACCCGCCGTGCCGCTCTATCCCGCCATCTGGTCGGCGAAAAACGACCTGACGGAGGACGTAATGAGCAACTCGATCGATCCGCAGGCCGAACCACTGCCCTCGCTCTCCGCCCGCCACATAGACCCGCACTCCTATCCGGACGGGGTTGCCTTCTTGGACGGGCAATATCTACCGATGTCGCAAGCCAAGATCTCGGTGCTGGATTGGGGCTTCCTGCATTCCGACGCCACCTACGACACGGTGCATGTCTGGAACGGTCGCTTCTTCCGCCTCGACCTCCATCTCGATCGTTTCTTCGGCGGGCTGGAAAAGCTGCGCATGACGATCCCGTTCGGCCGCGATGGCGTCGCCGAGATCCTCGAAAATTGCGTGGCGCTGTCGGGTCATCGCGCCGCTTATGTCGAGATGCTGTGCACGCGCGGCGCCTCGCCGACCTTCAGCCGCGACCCGCGCGACGCGGTCAACCGTTTCATGGCGTTCGCCGTTCCCTTCGGCTCGGTCGCCAATGCCGAGCAATTGCAGCGCGGCCTGCATGTGGCAATCAGCGACAAGGTGCGCATCCCACCGGCTTCGATCGACCCGGCGATCAAGAACTATCATTGGCTCGACCTGGTGCGAGGCCTCTACGACGCCTATGACCGCGGCGCCGAGACCGCGCTGCTCCTCGATTTCAACGGCAATGTCGCGGAAGGCCCCGGCTTCAACGTCTTTTGCGTGGATGACGGTAAACTGTCGACGCCGGCTGCCGGCGTGCTGCCCGGCATCACCCGTCGCACCGTCTTCGATCTCTGCGCGGAGGCAGGGCTTGCCGTTGCAGCGGCCGATGTCAGCGTCGCTGCGCTGCGTCGGTCCGACGAGGTCTTCATCACCTCGACCGCCGGCGGCATCATGCCGGTGACGATGATCGACGGTATTCCGGTCGCGGACGGCAAGGTCGGCGCGATTACCAAGCGCCTCATGGCGATCTACTGGCAAAAGCACGAAGACCCGGTCTGGTCCAGCCCGGTGCGCTATCCCTGACCCATCCCTGGCCTCAGGCCCGGTAAATCCACTGCTCGGGCACACGCACCGAAATCTCCTCGCCGGTCGTGATGCGGCCTGGTTTTTCGACCCAGGCGACGAGGCCGCGCAACCGCTTTGCCGCCTTCGGGAACAGCAGCGCGCCGGTCGCATGGTCGGCCATTCCGGCATTTTCGGCGACCAAGCGCCCGGCGATGCGGCAAGGTCCGTTCTGCGCGTCGACCTTGATGGTGACGCCTCCCCTGAAGAACAGCAGCGTGCCGGACGGCAGCATGGAGAAATGCGGCAGGCCTTCGATCAACAGATTGGCGCCGATCCACTCCGGCTTGATCTCGGCGATGCCCATCCGCTGGGCGACGATCGCCAGCTCGTCCGCCGCCACAACAGACAGCTGCCGCTCGTTGCGCATCTCGGTGCCGCGTGGATACCAGGGCTCGCGCCCGCCGGAGCGCCGCGTCGCACCGGCGTGGAAATCGCCGTCAATGCCGTCGAAGCCGAGCCGCAATTCATCCACCGCGCGTGTCTCGAAATGATCCGATGGCGCGACGTAAACCGCTGCCACCTGCGCGGCAAGCTTCCGCGCCGGGATGATTTCGACCGGGTTTTCGGTCTCGGGGAACAGATCCAGCATAGGCTTCGCTCCGTGCGTGATGCCAAGCAATTAGCCGCAGTGAGCTCATCAGGTCCAGTCTAAAGCACTGATACTCCAATCAAGCAGACTGATGCGATTACATACCGGCGCCCGCTAATGCTGGTGCCGTTCGCGCCAAAGTAGATCAGAGCATGCGCAATAGCGCCCCGCCAATCGAATAGCCGGCGCCGAAGGCGCAGAGCAGGCCGTAGTCGCCGGCCTTCATGTCGGCGTGGTTCTCCGACAGGGCGACGATCGCGCCGGCGCCGGCGGTGTTGCCGAGGCGCTCCAGCACCATCGGCGCGCGGTCATGGCCGACCTCGTGGCCGAACGACAGCTTCAGGATCATGGCGTTCATCCGGGCATTGGCCTGATGCAGCCAGAAGCGCCGGATCGCTTGCGGCGTCAGCCCGTGCTCGGCCAGGAACTCGACGATGAACTTGTGCCCGGCGACGGTGACTTCCTTGAACACCTTGTTGCCGACCTGCTTGATCAGATTGCCTTCCAGATTGATCATATAAGGATCGTCCTGGGCGGTGCGCGTGTAGTAGCCAAGATTGGTGCGAATGTTGTTGGACATCTGCGTCCAGGTGCGCGTGTCGAGCACCTCGAAGCGCCCCGGCCGCTTATCGCCCTGGGCAAGCCCCTCCACGACCATCGAGACCGAAGCATCGCCGAAGATGAAATGCGTCTGCCGGTCGCGGAAGTTGAGATGGCCGGTGATGATCTCGGGCGTCGTCACCAGCACGCGCCTGTGAGCGCCAGCCCGCACCAGATTGACCGCAATATGCAATGCCGCCGCCGCCGACGAGCAGCCAAGGCCCATGTCGAAGCCGGCGCCCTTCGTGCCCATCGCCTGCTGCATCTCGATGGCGATCGCCGGATAGGGCCGCTGGTGATGCGAGGCCGAGCAGATCACCAGGTCGATATCCCCAGGCTCCAGGCCGGCATGGTCGAGCGCTTTCCTGGCCGACGCGATGCCGAACTCAGCCTCCTGCGACAGCGCATCGTCGGGCCGCGCCGGAATGCGCGGCGCCATGCGGGTCGGGTCGAGAATGCCTTCCCGCTCGATCACATGGCGGGTCTGTACGCCCGAAGCATGGACGATGAAGGCACTGTCCGACTTCTGCAGCAGCGTCTCGCCCGAAGCCTCGCGGCGGACATTCTCCGTGTCGACCCAGGCATTGAAGCTGTCGACCAGTTCTTCATTGGTGATCGAAGGCTCGGGGATTTCAACGCCGATGCCGCTGATGATGACGCGATGCATTTCCACCCCATGCGCAGGCGTTGCGGCTCTCATTTGGGCGCCGCGAAGGTTGGGCGCAACTGTTTTTCGTATCTGGTGGGTGTTTACGCCGGCTTAAATCAAGTGCCTGAGGCAAAAGACCACAACCTTGCGTTGCCGAAAATGGTGCGGATCAAGCGCCGCCAGGCACTGCCTCTCTGTGTGGCTACCGTTTCTAAGCGGATCGCCGCGCGACGATGAACAGGCGCGGGAAACGCAGCAGCACCTTGCCGTTTGCCGTCTTCGAATAGGCTTCGGTTATTCTGGCAGAGTAGCGCTTGAGGAAAAGCCGCCGATCGTCCTCGTCGAGCGGATCGAGGAACGGCTTCAGTCCGGTCGACTTCAGCCACTCGACGATTGCCCCGGCATCGGCCAGCGGGTGATTGTAGGCGGTGTGCCAGATGTCGAGCCGGTCGGAGAACGGCGACAAAAGATCGTAATAGAACGATACCGGCGGCAACGACCCGCGCGCAGCACCCTCGAGCTTTTCGGCAAACGGCATTTCGGCCGCCGTCTCCCGCATCAGCCGGTGTGACGGCTCGCCCAGATTGTCGGGCATCTGCACGGCAAGCGCGCCGGCGGGCGCCAAAAATCCCATCAGCCGCTGCAAGATCGCCGGATGCTCCGGCAGCCACTGGAATACCGCATTGGCAAAGATCACGTCGACCGGCTGTTCGGGCTGCCACGCCGCCGCATCGGCCAGTTCGAAGGTTACTACAGGCAGACGCGCCCTCGCCTTCTCGATCATGTCAGGCGAGGTGTCGAAGCCGCTGACCTGCGCGCTCGGCCAGCGTTCGACCAGCAATTCGGTAGAATTGCCCGGCCCGCAACCGATGTCGACCACTCTGCGCGGTGCCTCCACCGGCACCTGCGCGACAAGGTCGCGCGACGGCCGCGTGCGCTCGTCCTCGAATTTGAGATATTGGGCGGCGGACCAGTCGGCCATTTCAGCTCCTCAGATCATTTGAGAATTCGCCGCCCTAAAAAAGCTCTACCGCGTCAACCTCTTGTACGTCATGCGGTGCGGATTGACGGCATCGGGGCCGAGCCGGCGGATTTTGTCCTGCTCGTAATCCTCGAAATTGCCCTCGAACCATTCGACATGGCTGTCGCCCTCGAATGCCAGGATGTGCGTCGCCAGCCGGTCGAGGAACATGCGATCGTGCGAGATGATGACGGCGCAGCCGGCGAAGTTTTCCAGCGCGTCTTCGAGCGCGGCCAGCGTTTCCGTATCGAGATCGTTAGTCGGTTCGTCGAGCAGCAGCACATTGCCGCCGGTCTTCAGCATCTTGGCGAGATGGACGCGGTTGCGCTGACCGCCGGAAAGATTGCCGACCTTCTGCTGCTGATCGCCGCCACGAAAATTGAACGACGCGCAATAGGCACGGGTGTTGGCCTCGAACTTGCCGAGCTTGACCACTTCCGCGCCGCCCGAGATTTCTTCCCACACGGTCTTGGTCGGGTCGAGCGCGTCGCGGCTCTGGTCGACGTAACCGAGCTTGACCGTCTCGCCGACGCGGATCGTGCCGGCATCCGGCTTTTCCTGGCCAGTGATCATGCGGAACAGCGTCGTCTTGCCGGCGCCGTTCGGGCCGATGACGCCGACGATGCCGCCGGGCGGCAGCTTGAATTCGAGATCGTCGATCAACAGCGTGTCGCCAAAGCCCTTCGACAGGCCCTCGACCTCGATCACCACATTGCCGAGCCGCTCGCCATGCGGAACGACGATTTGCGTGTCGCTCGGACGCCGCTTGTCGGCCGCATCCAGCAGATCCTGGAACGCCTGGATGCGCGCTTTCGACTTGGTCTGCCGGGCTTTCGGGCTGGACTGTATCCACTCGCGCTCGCGGCCGATCGCCCGCTGGCGCGCATCGTCCTCGCGGCCCTCCTGCTTGAGCCGCTTGGCCTTGGCTTCGAGATATTTGGTGTAGTTGCCCTCATAGGGAATGCCGCGGCCACGGTCGAGCTCGAGGATCCAGCCGGTGACGTTGTCGAGGAAGTAGCGATCGTGGGTGATGATCATCACCGCGCCCGGATAGGCGCGCAAATGCTTTTCCAGCCACGCCGTCGTCTCGGCGTCGAGATGGTTGGTCGGCTCGTCGAGCAGCAGAAGGTCGGGCTGGCGCAGCAGGAGCTGGCAAAGCGCGACGCGGCGGCGCTCGCCGCCCGACAGCTTGGTGACATCGGCTTCCTTGGGCGGACAGCCGAGCGCTTCCATCGCCATCTCGACCTGCTGTTCGAGATCCCACAGGTTCAGCCGGTCCATCTCGTCCTGGAGCTTGGCCGACTCGTCGGCCGTCTCGTCGGAATAGTTCATCATCAATTCGTTGTAGCGCTCGATGATCGCGGTCTTGGCGGCGACGCCTTCCATGACGTTCTCGAACACGGTCTTGTTCGCATCGAGTGCCGGCTCTTGCGCCAGATAACCGACGGTGGCGCCTTCGGCCAGCCATGCCTCGCCGCTCCACTCCTTGTCGATGCCGGCCATGATCTTGAGGATGGTCGACTTGCCGGCGCCGTTCGGGCCGAGGATGCCGATCTTGGCGTCGGGGTAGAAGGAGAGGTGAATGTTCTCGAGCACCTTCTTGGTGCCATAGGCCTTGTTGAGGCCGGCCATGTGATAGATGAACTGGCGTGCCACGCGCGCTTTCCCTGAAAAGTCGACTGGATGTCGGATTGAATGGAAGTTGCGCGCTATGTAGGCGATGCCGCGCCGAACGGCAAACTGTTTTGGCATTTTTGACATGCGGTCAAGGCACCCACCAGCCGGTTTGACATCACCGTCAGCGCCGGCATCTCCAGGTGGGACGCGGCATCGGCGCGTAGGCATCCCGCCCGGCACGGCGTGTCACTGGAACTCGATCGGATCGATGGTGCCTTTCGGACAACCGGCATCGTTCGTCGGCGCCGACGCCAGCAACAGCTTACTGAGCGCAGAGTTCGGGCCGATCGGGCCGGCCAGGCCGAGCGTCAGTTCGCCGATCAGCCGCCTGCCGCTCGAACGGTCGTTCAAACAGGAGACGCGAACCCGCTCGCCCGCGCCGGGACCGAAAGCACTGTCGAAGGCGGCGCGGATCTGGTCGGAGGTCAGAACCCGGCCAATTTTTTGCGTGAAAAGATCACGCACCGGTGAAGCATTCACCGCGCGCGTCAGGTTCAGCGCATCGGAAAAATACTCTTGCTGGCTCTTGCCGTAACAGGTGCCATGCTTGATCCACTCATGCCTGTCGAGATCGGATGCAGTGCCCGGCATCACCTGATCGAGCTCCGACCGCGTGTTCGGCTCGAGTTCGACCGGCGGCAGGTCCTGCCAGTGCGCCGGATTGTCGTTCGCCTTATCGGCCGCTGCCACCAGGCAATAGAAATTTCCGTTCGGCTGCGGCCACAGCCCATGCAAGGTGAAATGCGTCGCGTCAAAACCGGCCGCAGTCTGTGCCTTGCATTCGGTCTTGCCGGGCTTGGTTTCGCAAAAGGCCGGCTGCCAGCTCAGCGCGAGGACATATTCGGGTTTTCCCGAAGCGGGCGCAGCAGACTTCTCCCGGTCGGCCGGCGCGGGTGCTGTCGGCATCGTTGACGCGCCCGAAACATGGCCGCAATCGACCTTCACCCAGCGGCGCTCCGGATCGGCCCCGGGTACGAGGATCAGATAGTGCGTGGGAGCATCCTTGTTGCCGGCCAGAAGTTCGTAGCTCTGTCCCGCATCTGTCGAGATGTTGCCGGGATTCTTGCCGCTCTTGATGGCCTGCGTCGCTGGACAGGTGGCGTCGGCCACGAAGGAGCCGCTCAACTTCACCTCGGCCCACGCAGCACCTGTCGGCGACGCGGCGGCAAGCGCCAATCCGAAAACAAGACCTGTCCGCATATGCATAAAAGTACCCCGGCCGAAAACTGCTGCGGCAACAGACTGCCGCCCTCTCTCGGTAACAAATTCTCCATGTCAGAATTGCGATACCCCGCGTTGCGGCGCAAGAACTGCGCTGCGGAATCACGGATTGACGCAAAACCGGCGTCGGCGCACACAAACGTTCGCAGGCGTACAAGGCGCGTTGGAGACGAAGCGACAATGTCATTCAGCCAAAAGCGCGTGCTCCGATCGCCGACCGGTGCCGAGCTCAACCTTTATGTGAAACGCGCCGAGGGCCGCTCGCTCGCAGTCGTCCAGATTAATCACGGTCTGGCCGAACACGCGGCGCGCTATGTCCGCTTCGCTACCTTTCTGGGTGAGCGCGGCTACCACGTCTACGCCCATGACCATCGCGGCCACGGCGCCACCAAGGCGCCAGATGCGCCACTCGGCCAGTTCGCTCAATCGGATGGCGGCACCAAGGTCATCGCCGATATCGCGGCGGTGCACGACCTGATCGCCGGTGACCATCCCGGCCTGCCGGTCATCGTCTTCGGCCATTCCATGGGCGGCCTCGTAGCCCTGAATTTCATGCTTCACCATTCGAACCGGCTGCACGCCGCCGCCATCTGGAACGCCAATTTTTCCGCCGGGCTCGCCGGCCGTGCCGCACAAATGATCCTGGCCTGGGAAAAATTCCGGCTCGGCTCCGACATGCCGTCGCGCATGCTGCCGAGACTGACCTTCCAGGCCTGGGGCAAGGCCGTCCCCGATCGCCGGACGCCGTTCGACTGGCTGTCGCGCGACGCAGCCGAAGTCGACAAATACATCGCCGATCCGCTGTGCGGCTGGGATGCATCCGTGTCGATGTGGCGCGACCTGTTCGGCTTTGTCTTCGACGGTGCCGACGACGCCAATTTTTCCGGCGTCCGCAAGGCCCTTCCGATCTGCCTGGTCGGCGGCGAAAAGGACCCCGCCACCGACGGCGGCAAGGCGGTCGGCCAGCTCGCCGGCCGCCTGTACAGGATGGGCTTTTCGAATCTCGTTTCAAAGGTTTACGTCGAGACCCGCCATGAAAGCCTGAACGAGGTGAATCGAGATATCATCATGAACGATTTCGCCGCATGGGCCGATAGGGTGCTGAAACAAGCGTGATCGACATTGGCATGGTCGGGTTGGCCCATTGCAAGAACCGTGACAGCAGCACGTGGGATTGATACAGGCTGCGTTCCCGATCAATCACGGTGATCCATGACCGAGCCTCCGCTGAAAGGCATCCGAGTAATCGAACTCGCCCGCATCCTGGCCGGGCCGTGGGCTGGGCAGTTGCTTGCCGATCTCGGCGCCGACGTGATCAAGGTCGAGAGCCCTGATGGCGGCGACGACACCCGCAAATGGGGTCCGCCCTTCGTCATGAGCCATGACGGCGAAAACCTTTCGGCCGCCTACTACCATTCCTGCAATCGCGGAAAGCGCTCCATCGCCATCGATTTCTCGACGCCCGAAGGTACCGAGACCGTACGCCAGCTGGTCGCGACATCAGATGTGCTGATCGAGAACTTCAAGCTCGGCGGCCTGAAGAAATATGGCCTCGACTATGACAGCTTGCGCAAAATCAACCCGCGGCTGATCTATTGCTCGATCACCGGCTTCGGCCAGGACGGGCCGTATGCGCCGCGCGCCGGCTATGACTTCATCATCCAGGGCATGGCCGGCATGATGTCGATCACCGGCGAAGCCGGCCGCGAGCCGCAAAAAGCCGGTGTCGCCATATCGGACATTTTCACCGGCCTCTATTCGGTCATTGCCATCCAGGCCGCACTTCGCCACGCCGAGAAGACCGGCGAAGGCCAGCATATCGACATGGCGCTCTACGACAGCCAGATCTCGGCGCTCGGCAACCAGAACCTCAACTATCTGGTCTCGGGAAAATCGCCGGTGCAGATGGGCAATGCGCATATGAACATCGCGCCCTACGAAGTGGTGCCGGTGAAGGACGGCCACATCATCCTGGCGATCGGCAATGACGGCCAGTTCGCCAAATTCTGCGCCGCCGTCGGATTGGACGACCTGCCATCGAACCCCGATTTCGCCACCAATCCCGCCCGGGTCGCCAACCGGGCGACGCTGCGCGAGCATATAATCGAGGCGCTGAAGACCTTCGATCGCGATCCGCTGCTGGCCAAGCTGGAGGCGGCAAGCGTGCCTGCCAGCCCGATCAACACGATCGGCGAGATGTTCGCCGACCCGCAGACCATCGCGCGCGGCATGCGGCTCGACCTCGACGACGGCCATGGCAATCTGTTGCCCTCGGTGCGCGCGCCAATGATCATGTCGGGCACGCCGTTGTTCTATGAGCGGCCCTCGCCGCGCCTCGGCGAACACACCAAAGAAATCCTTGCCGAACTGGAGAGGTCAGGAAAATGAAGACCGGCGGACAACTGATCGTCGATGCGCTCGAAGCCAACGGAACGGACCGTATCTATTGCGTGCCCGGCGAATCCTACCTTGCGGTGCTCGACGCGCTGCACGACTCGCCGATCCGCACCATCGTCTGCCGCCAGGAGGGCGGTGCTGCGATGATGGCCGACTGCCATGGTCGCCTGACCGGCAAGCCCGGCATCTGCTTCGTCACCCGCGGCCCCGGCGCCACCAACGCCTCGGCCGGCATCCACATTGCCATGCAGGATTCGGTTCCCGTCATCCTGTTCATCGGCCAGGTCGCCAGCCACGCCAAGCAGCGCGAGGCCTTCCAGGAGGTCGACTACGTCAGGTTCTTCGGCGATATCGCCAAATGGGTGGTCGAGATCGACGACGCCGCGCGCATCCCCGAATTCGTCACCCGCGCCTTCGCGGTGGCGACGTCCGGCCGTCCCGGCCCGGTCGTCATCTCGCTGCCGGAAGACATGCTGACCAGCTTGGCCGAAGCGCCGGAAGCCCTGCCCCACACGCCGGTCGAAACGCGGCCGGGCGAGGCCGAGATCGATGCGCTGGAAAAGCTGCTCGGCAAGGCAAAGCGCCCCTTCGTGATCCTCGGCGGCACGCGCTGGGATGCGGCGGCCGTCGCGCAAATGCGGACGATCGCCGAAGCCTGGTCGCTGCCAGTCGGCTGCTCCTTTCGCCGCCAGATGCTGTTCGATCATCTCCACCCGAACTACGCCGGCGATGTCGGCATCGGCATCAACCCGAAGCTGGCCACCGCCATCAAGCAGGCCGACCTCGTGCTGCTCGTCGGCGGCCGCATGGGCGAGATGCCATCCTCCGACTACACGCTGCTCAAGAGCCCCTACCCCGACCAGACGCTGGTCCATGTCCATGCCGACGCAGGCGAGCTCGGCCGTGTCTATCGGCCGACGCTGGCGATCAACGCCTCGCCGTCCGCTTTCGTCGAAGCCTTTGCCGGGCGCAAGCCAGCTGCCACGCCGGCATGGGCTGATGAAACACCGAAGCTGCACGCAGCCTATCTCGACTGGTCGACACCACCCGAAAGCGGCCCCGGCCCTGTCCAGATGGGGCCGATCATGAACTATCTCGAAAAAATGCTGCCCGACGACGCGATCCTCACCAACGGCGCCGGCAACTACGCGACGTGGGTGCACCGCTTCCACCGTTCCCGCCGATTTGCCACGCAGGCAGCGCCAACCTCCGGCTCGATGGGCTACGGCACGCCGGCAGCGGTCGCCGCCAAGGAATTGTTTCCCGAGCGCGACGTGATCGCCTTTGCCGGCGACGGCTGCTTCCTGATGAACGGGCAGGAGTTCGCCACCGCGGTGCAGTACGATCTGCCGATCATCGTCGTCGTCGTCAACAACGGCATCTACGGCACCATCCGCATGCATCAGGAACGCGAGTATCCGGGCCGTGTCGTCGCCACCGACCTAAAGAATCCCGACTTCGCGGCTCTCGCCCGCGCCTATGGCGGCCATGGCGAGACGGTCGAGAAGACGGCCGACTTCGCGCCGGCCTTCGAACGCGCGCGTGCCAGCGGCAAGCCGTCGATTGTCGAGATCAGGCTCGATCCCGAGGCCATCACGCCGACCCGGACGATGACCCAGATAAGAGACAGGTCCTGAGTGCCAGAGGCATAGGCCGAGTTCCTTCGCGCCCCTCTGTCCCGCAAACTTCGACAGGTTAATGCAGCGCTATAGTCACCCTCGGGCGACGTTGCGCTACATCGTCGCCGCCTTCTCGATCTGCCCGCGGATCTCGCCGTCCTTGTGGGCCGCCGTATGGATGTTGATGTAGTATTTGCCGGCCATCAGGTCGGCAGCCTGCGCGTCGGTCAGGATCGCCGCCCCCTTGAACGGGCTTTTCGGAGCGCCCTTGAACGGGACGACGACGCCGGCATTTTCACCCTTTGCTGCCGGACCGTGAATATGTCCGGCCGTCGCCGGTCCACTGAGACCTGAATACGTCACGTTCCAGGTCAGCTGTTTCGTGGCGGTGTTGAAGCCGAGATCGGCCTCGCCTTTGCCCTCTGTGGTGATGGGCGGATTCTGCTGAGCGCCATCGAGCGTCGCCTTCATCTTCATCATGTCGGCCAAGGCCGGTGAAGCGCACAGGAAGGAAGCCGAAACGGCCAGCCCCGAAAGCATTGGCGAGAAGGATTGCATGCGCATGGAAATCTCCGTTGTGGCGATGACATCCGCTGAAGCTGGATGCACCGCAACAACGGTTGCGGCGAGCGGATGTTTCCACCGGTAACGGCTATTTTACATCCCCAAAAAAGGGGGCGGTCGCCCGCCCCCTTTTTCGACTGCAGGAGCCCAGTTGATCGCCTCTATTGATGGCTCCCTACTTGATCGCCTTGTCGGTGATGGCGGTCGTGTAGGCGCCGGTCGGCTCCTTGGTGATGATCTTCTGGTCGAGCAGCGCCTTGGCGGTGCGCGCGTAAGTCGCCGGGTCGAGCTTGCCGTCGGCATTGTCGATCAGCTTGGCGACTTCGCCCATCATGCGCTTCTGGTGATTCTCGTCCTGGCCGCCATTGTCCATGACGATGCCGGCCGCCTCGTCGGAATTGTCGACGGCATATTTCCAACCCTTCATCGAGGCGCGCACGAAACGCACCATCTTGTCCTCGAAGGCCGGATCCTTGAGCTTGTCCTCCAAGGCATAGAGCCCGTCCTCAAGCAGGTCGTTGCCCATGGCCGAGTAGTTGAACACGATCAGCTCTTCCGGCTTGTAGCCGGCGTCGATGAGCTGCCAATATTCGTTGTAGGTCATGACCGAAATACAATCCGCCTGCTTCTGGATCAGCGGCTGCACGTCGAAACTCTGCTTCAGCACGGTGACGCCGTCCGGGCCGCCGTCGGTCTTCAGGCCGAGCTTGTTCATCCAGGCGTAGAACGGATATTCGTTGCCGAAGAACCAGACGCCGAGTGTGCGGCCCTTGAAGTCGGCTTCGGTCTTGACCGGGCCGTCCTTGGGACAGACCAGCTGCATGCCGGCCTTCTTGAACGGCTGGGCGATATTGACCAGCGGCACACCCTTTTCGCGCGCGGCCAGCGCGCCGCCCATCCAGTCGACGATGACGTCGGCGCCGCCGCCGGCGATCACCTGCTCGGGCGCGATATCGGGGCCGCCCGGCTTGATCTCGACGTCGAGGCCCTCGGCCTCATAGAAACCCTTGTCCTTGGCGACGTAGTAGCCGGCGAACTGGGCCTGTGTGACCCATTTCAGCTGCAGCGTCACCTTGTCGGCGGCCATCGCCTGGAACGCGGCAAGCGACATCGCGCCGGCCAGCATCGAAATAACAAGTCTTTTCATGTTTTTACCCTCTGAAGTTAAGTGTTCACCCTTTTAGGATCAGGACCTTCAATGCGCCCTGATTCCAAACCCGCCACCGCCTATCCACCACGGACGGAGGGATGCCAAAACGTGACTGCTCTCTCGAAAAGAGCGACCACGCCATAAAAGACCGAACCCGCAAGTGCTGCAACTGCGATTTCGGCCCAGACCATGTCGATATTCATCCGTCCGACTTCGGTCGAAATCCGGAATCCCATGCCGACGACCGGCGTGCCGAAGAACTCCGCAACGATGGCGCCGATCAGCGCCAGCGTCGAATTGATCTTCAGCGCGTTGAAGATGAAGGGCGCCGCCGCCGGCAACCGCAGCTTGAACAGCGTCTGCCAGTAGCTAGACGCATAGGTGCGCATCAGGTCGCGCTCCATATGGCCGGAGGCGGCAAGCCCGGCGACCGTATTCACCAGCATCGGGAAGAAGGTCATGATGATGACGACGGCGGCCTTCGACTGCCAGTCGAAGCCGAACCACATGACCATGATCGGCGCCACGCCGATGATCGGCAGTGCCGAGACCATATTGCCGATCGGCAAAAGCCCGCGGCGTAGGAACGGCACGCGGTCGGCGGCGATGGCGGCAAGGAAGCCGGCACCGCTGCCAACGACGTAGCCGAAGATCACCGCCTTGAAGATGGTCTGCCGCACGTCGGCGGCCAGCATCGGCAGCGAATTGGCGATGCGCACGCCGATCGCGCTTGGCGGCGGCAGCAGGATGAAAGGAATGCCCGCGCCGCGCGTCACCGCTTCCCAGATAATCAGGATCCAGGCGCCGAAGATCGTTGGGATGATCAGCCTCAAAGCGGTTGCCGCCCAGCGCGAGGTCGGGCGAAGCGCGGACAGGACCGTCACGCAGCGCCAGGCCAGAAGCCATGCCGCGGCAAGCAGCAAATAGAACGATGCACGAGCGGTGCCTTCATTGCCGGTTATGCCGGCGAGCAGCAGCCACGCCGCGCCATGCGCGCCAAGGAAGAGCAACACCACCCCAATTGCCGGTGGGAAATTATCGGCCTCGATTGCCAGAAGCAGCAACAAGAAAATCAAAGCAGCGGTGGCGATACCATAACCGGGCGCCGCATCGACAAGCGGCCAAAGAAGGATCGCGCCGGCAAGAAGCGCAAGCGCTGCATACCCTTGCCAGGAACGAGGCGTGATCGACGAAAGGCTGAGGAGAGAGCTCATGCCGGCCTCCCGCCCATGGCGCGGTCGACGATGCGCCCGGCAATGCCGACCACCATCACCAGCAAGGCCGCCACGACCGAGCCGGCAACCAGCGCCGACCAGATGTCGATCGTTTGGCTGTAATAGGCGCCGGCGAGCAGCTTGGCGCCGATGCCGGCGACGGCACCGGTCGGCAGTTCGCCGACGATGGCGCCGACCAGGCTGGCGGCGACCGCCACCTTCATCGAGGTGAACAGGAACGGCACCGACGCCGGCACGCGCAGTTTCCAGAAGGTCTGCGACGGGCTGGCATTGTAGGTGTGCATCAGGTCGAGATGGGTGAGTTCCGGCGAACGCAGGCCCTTGACCATGCCGACGGCCACCGGGAAGAACGACAGATAGGTCGAGATCAGCGCCTTCGGGATCAGGCCTGTGACGCCGATCGCCGCCAGCACGACGATGATCATCGGCGCCACCGCCAGGATCGGAATCGTCTGCGAGGCGATGATCCACGGCATCAGGCTGCGGTCGAGCGTCGCCACATGCACGATGCCGACGGCAATCACGATGCCGAGCGCCGTGCCGAAGGCGAAGCCGAGCAGCGTCGAGGACAGCGTCACCCAGGCATTGTAGACAAGGCTGCGGTTGCTGGTGACCTTGCGCAGAAAAGTGTTCTCGAAGAAATTCACAGCCACCTGATGCGGCGCCGGCAGCGTCGGCTTCGGCTGCGACATCGTCTTGCCGATGAATTCCACAACCCCCGGCGTCTCGCCGGCACGTCGGTCGAGATCGCGCTGGAACGGCGCGTTGAGGATGACGGCGAAAACATACCAGACGACCACCACGCCAGCGAGGATCGAGGTCACCGGAACGATCTTGTCGCGAAAGGAGTCCATCAGCAGCCCTCGGGCGACTGGCGCCCTCCTCTCCCCGACGGGGAGAGGGTGGCCGGAGCGAAGCGGAGGCCGGGTGACTTCGGCTGCAACGCCGCCAACCCCCCTCTGCTGGCAGCGCTGCCGCACGTACGGCCATGCCTGTTCTTCGTCATCCTAGGGCGGAGCAGCCGCAAAGCGGCGTGCGTAGAGGGAGCGGCCAACCACGCCTTCGTCATCCTAGGGCGAAGCAAGGAGCGAAGCGACGCGGCGCAGACCCTAGGATCCATGCCGTAACTTTCGCACTCCGCAACGGTGCGGAACATTGCTCCCGACCTCAAGAGAACGTCAGCCGTCGTCGCCTGCGTGGCCGACATTCTGAGCCGTTTGGGCCTTTCGGCCGAAGTCACGGAATGGATCCTAGGGTGTGCGCACGCCGCTTCGCGGCTGCTCCGCCCTAGGATGACGAAGGCATGGTTGACCGCTCCCTCGCGGGGCGGAAGCGCCTCATGGGACGGAGGGAGCCCGTTCTCCACCCGCTCAATCCTCATAGCTGTGTCCTGCCCTGAGCCCATCGCGGACGCGCGCCGCGATCGCCAGGAACTCCGGCGTCTCGCGGATGTCGAGCGGCCGCTGCTTCGGCAGCGTCGATTCGATGACGTCGCTGACACGTCCCGGACGCGGCGACATGACGATGATCCGCGTCGAGAGGTAGACCGCCTCGGGAATGGAGTGGGTGACGAAGCAGATGGTCTTGTTGGTCCGCTCCCAAAGCTCCAGCAGCTGTTGGTTGAGATGGTCGCGCACGATCTCATCCAGCGCGCCGAACGGCTCGTCCATCAACAGAAGATCGGCGTCGAAGGCCAGCGCCCGCGCGATTGAGGCACGCTGCTGCATGCCGCCGGAAAGCTGCCACGGGTATTTCTGCTCGAAGCCGCCCAGGTTGACGAGGTCGAGCGTGCGCTTGATGCGCGCCGCCTGCTCTGCCTTGGAGAGGCCCATGATCTCCAACGGCAGCGCCACGTTGCGCTCGATCGTGCGCCACGGATAAAGTGCGGCCGCCTGGAAGACATAGCCATAGGCGCGGCTCTGGCGCGCCTGCTCGGGCGTCATGCCGTTGACGGAGATGGTTCCCGAGGTTGGTTTCTCCAGATCGGCGATGACCCGCAGCAAGGTCGTCTTGCCGCAGCCGGACGGCCCGATGAAGGAGACGAATTCACCTTTGCCGATGGTCAGGTCGACATTAGACAGCGCCTGCACCGGACCGTCATTGGTCTGGAAGGTCAGGCCGAGTTTGATTGCCGAAACGACGGCTGGCGACTGTCCGGTCATTGGCTGCAGCCTGCCTTTTCGCGCCGCTGCCGCGCCGGCCGGAATCCCGTTGCTTTTGCCACAATGCTGCTTTCCACTTACCGTGTCTCACTCGATCGTCGCCCGGAGTTTTCCCGATGCCGCCCAAAACCACCTGCCATCTTATCCGCCCCGAAAACTCTTATGAAGGCAAGCAGGGACTGAGTTATTTCACCGGCATCGCCACTGAGACGGTCGGCTCTACCGGCATCTGCATGCACCTGCTCACCATGCCGCCCGGTGCCCGCGCCAAGGCGCATATGCACGAAAGCCATGAGACGGCGATCTATGTGCTCTCGGGCGAGGTCCATACCTGGTACGGCGACGGGCTCGAGCAGCAGATCGTGGTCAAGGCCGGCGACCTCTTCTACATTCCGGCCGGTGTGCCGCATCTGCCGGCCAATCTGAGCGACAGCCCGGCCTCGGCGGTCATCGCCCGCACCGATCCCAACGAACAGGAAAGCGTCGTCCTGCTGCCGGAACTGGATGGGCTGGTCGCCTGAGGCCGGCATCGACGGAGAGGCCGTCATCGGCACCGTCACGAACATGATTTCAACGGCCCTATCTCTTCAAGGCCGGGAATGGTCACGAAGAAAACGTCCGTTCCCTTGTTGGTGACCTCGACGGTCTCAGTCGTCGTTCCCTCCTCGCCTTCAGCGAAACAAGTCGAGCTGAACGACTGCGTACCAGGCGCCGTGACCAGTTGCCGCGCGAACCGGCAGCCGCTGCCATAGGTTTCGACGCCATCGGCGGTCAGGACGACATAGGCATCGCTGTCCTGATAACCGAGCCGTACACCGGCACAACCGATATCATTGCCATAGGAACCGGCAAGGACCTCAGCCGCTGCCGGAACGGCGGTAATGCTCGCCATAACCAGTGAGACGATCGCTGCCGGACTCGCCAAGCTCACACCCCGGTCGCCGGAATACCCGTGCGTTCCACCTTGCGTGGCGCGGAAATTTCCTTCCAGGTCGACAGCGCCCGGTTGACCGCTGCATTCGGCTCGCGAGCGACAAACTCGCCATGGCCGGGCTTCGCCTTGACCTCAGCCTCCTGAATCGACAGTTCGCCGCGCGAGAAGACGAAGCGTGGCAGGCCGGTGACCTCGAAACCTTCGAAGACGTTGTAGTCGATCACCGACTGCTGCTTCTTGGAGGTGATCGTCTTCTTGCGCTTCGGGTCCCAGACGACGATATCGGCGTCGGCGCCTTCGACGATGGCGCCCTTCTTAGGGTACATGTTGAGGATTTTTGCGATGTTGGTCGAGGTCACCGCGACGAACTCGTTCATCGTCAGCCGGCCGGTGTTGACGCCGGTGGTCCACAGCACCGGCAAGCGGTCCTCAAGCCCGCCGGTGCCGTTCGGGATCTTGGTGAAATCGCCGATGCCGTTACGCTTCTGGCTAGTGGTGAACGCACAATGGTCGGTCGCCACCACTTGCAGCGATCCAGCCTGCAGGCCGGCCCACAGCGAATCCTGATGCAACTTGTTGCGGAAGGGCGGGCTCATCACCCGGCGCGCCGCATGGTCCCAGTCCCTATTGAAATATTCGCTCTCGTCGAGCGTCAGGTGCTGGATCAGGGGCTCGCCGAACACCCGCATGCCCTTCTGGCGCGCCCGGCGAATGGCTTCATGGGCCTGCTCGCAGGAGACATGCACGACATAGAGCGGCACGCCGGCCATGTCGGCGATCATGATGGCGCGGTTGGTCGCCTCGCCTTCCACTTCCGGCGGGCGCGAATAGGCGTGCCCTTCGGGGCCGTTATTGCCGGCGGCCAGCAGCTTCTGCGACAGGGCGGCAACCACGTCGCCATTCTCGGCATGAACCAGCGGCAGCGCGCCAAGGTCGGCGCAGCGCTGGAACGACGAATACATCTCGTCGTCGTCGACCATCAGCGCGCCCTTGTAGGCCATGAAGTGCTTGAACGAGGTGATACCCTTGTCGACGACGGTGGCCATCTCGTCGAACACCTGCTTGCCCCACCAGGTGATCGCCATATGGAAGGAATAGTCGCAGGAGGCTTTCGAGGTCTTGTTGTCCCACATCTGCAAGGCCTCGAGCAGCGACTGCTGCGGCGACGGCAGGCAGAAATCGACAACCATGGTGGTGCCGCCGGCGAGGGCGGCGCGCGTGCCGCTCTCGAAATCGTCGGCCGAATAGGTGCCCATGAACGGCATTTCGAGATGGGTGTGCGGATCGATGCCCCCCGGCATGACATAGCAGCCGGTAGCGTCGAACTCGTGGTCGCCATGCAGGTCCGGGCCGATGGCGATGATCTTGCCGTGCTGCGTCAGCAGGTCGGCCTTCCAGGTGCGATCGGCGGTGACAATGGTGCCGTTCCTGATGACTTTGGTCATTTTTGTTCCCTTGTTTTTCTCGCGCTTCTTGGTGAGCGGCGTTCGGAATCTTGGTTTCTAGTTCACTCCACAATCACCGCTGTTTCCACCACCGCGTGGAACAGCACGTCGGCGCCGGCCGCCGCCCATTCCTTGGTGATCTCCTCGGCCTCGTTGTGGCTGAGCCCGTCCACGCAGGGGCACATCACCATTGCCGTCGGCGCGACGCGGTTGATCCAGCAGGCATCGTGGCCGGCGCCGGAGACGATGTTGCGATGCGTATAACCCAGGCGCTCTGCCGCATCCCGCACAGCCTTGACGCAGCCCGCGTCGAAGGTGACCGGATCGAAATGGCCGACCTGATCGATTTGATATTTGATGTCGAGCGCCTCGCAGATCGTGTCGATGCCCTCGCGGATGCGGCCGTCCATGGCATCCAGCACCTCCTTTTCCGGCGAGCGGATGTCGATGGTGAACAAGGTGCGGCCGGCGATGATGTTGCGCGAGTTCGGATAGACCTCCATGTGGCCGACCGCGCCGACGGCGTCGGGCTGATAGTCCATGGCAATCTCGTGCACCAGCTCGATTACCCGCGCCATGCCGAGCCCGGCATTGCGGCGCTTCGGCATCGGCGTCGAGCCGGTATGCGCCTCCTTGCCGGTCAGCGTCACCTGCAGCCATTTCAGCCCCTGGCCATGGGTGACGACACCGATGTCGATGCCCTCGTCCTCAAGGATCGGGCCTTGCTCGATATGCAGCTCGAAGAAGGCGTGGATCTTGCGCTCACCTACTTTCTCGGTGCCTCTCCAGCCGATGCGTTCGAGCTCCTCGCCGAACTTCTTGCCGTCCTTGTCGACATGCGAATAGACATCGGCCTGGTCGAGGACGCCGGCGAACACGCCGGATGCCATCATCGCCGGCGCAAAGCGCGCGCCTTCCTCGTTCGTCCAGTTGGTGACGACGATCGGATGTTTGGTCTTGATGTCGAGCTCGTTCAGCGAGCGCACGATCTCCAACCCGCCAAGCACGCCGAGCACGCCGTCATACTTGCCGCCGGTCGGCTGGGTGTCGAGATGGCTGCCGACATAGACCGGCGGCAGATCCGGCTCGGTGCCTTCGCGGCGGGCAAACATCGTGCCCATCTCGTCGACGCCCATTTCGAGCCCCGCCGCCTCGCACCAGCGCTTGAACAGATGCCGCCCCTCGCCGTCCGCGTCGGTCAACGTCTGGCGATTGTTGCCGCCGGCAATGCCGGGGCCGATCTTCGCCATCTCCATTATCGAATCCCACAAACGGTCTGAATTGATTCGCAGATTCTCGCCGGGAGCGGCCATTCAAGTTCCTCTCATCTATTCACATAAAGGGCGACGGTTCCCGTCGCCGCCCTATACGTTGTGGAGTATCTAGTCCACCGCCCTCAGCACTTCACGCACATGGTCGATCAATTCGTTGATCTGGCCCTTGGTGATGATCAGCGGCGGCGACAGCGCGATGATGTCGCCGGTGGTGCGGATCAGCGCGCCGCGCTCAAACGCCTTGACGAAGGCCGAGAAGGCACGCTTGGTCGGACTGCCGGGGATGGGCGCCAGCTCGATCGCGCCGATCAGGCCGATGTTTCTGATATCGATGACGTTCGGCTCGCCCTTCAGCGAATGCAGCGCGTCTTCCCAATACGGCGCCAGTTCCTCGCCGCGGGTCAGCAGCCCCTCTTCCTTGTAGGTGTCGAGCGTGCCGAGGGCTGCCGCACAGGCGATCGGATTGCCCGAATAGGTGTAGCCGTGGAAGAACTCGATCATATGCTCGGGGCCGGTCATGAAGGCGTCGTGGATTTCCTTCTTGACGAACACCGCGCCCATCGGGATGACGCCGTTGGAGACGCCCTTGGCGGTCGTCATGATATCGGGCGTGACGCCGAAATAGTCGGCGGCGAACGGCGTGCCGAGGCGGCCGAAGCCGGTGATGACCTCGTCGAAAATCAAAAGGATGCCGTGCTTGGTGCAGATCTCGCGCAGCCTCTCGAGATAGCCCTTCGGCGGCAAGATGACGCCGGTGGAACCGGCTACCGGCTCGACAATGACGGCCGCGATGGTCGAGGCGTCATGCAGCGCGACGATGCGCTCCAGTTCGTTGGCCAATTCCGCGCCATGCTCGGGCACGCCCTTGGTGAACGAATTCTTCTCGGGCAGATGCGTGTGCGGCATGTGGTCGACGCCACCGAGCAGCGTGCCGAACATCTTGCGGTTGGTGACGATGCCGCCGACCGAGATGCCGCCGAAATTGACGCCGTGATAGCCGCGCTCGCGGCCGATCAGGCGGGTGCGCGAGCCCTCACCCTTGGCGCGGTGATAGGCGATCGCCATCTTCAGCGCGGTCTCGACCGATTCCGATCCGGAATTGGTGAAGAACACATGGTCCATGCCCTTCGGCGCGAGGTCGACCAGGCGGTTCGCCAGTTCGAAGACGATCGGATGACCCATCTGGAACGCCGGCGCATAATCGAGCTCGGCCGCCTGCTGCTGGATCGCCTCGGTGATCTTCGGCCGGCAGTGGCCGGCATTGACGCACCACAGGCCGGCGGTGCCGTCGAGAACCTTGCGCCCGTCGCTCGTCGTGTAATGCATGTCCTTGGCGGACACCATCATGCGAGGCGCCTGCTTGAACTGCCGGTTTGCCGTGAACGGCATCCAGAATGCGCTGAGATCGTTCGGCGTGACTTTCAGCCGGTTGGACATGACCAAGACTTCCCCTTGTAACCTGTTTCGGTGCGGCTAACGCTTGGTCTTCCCGACACTTGGTCTCTGCTGCGTTTTCGTGCTACGCAAATTTTTGACCGATTGGACAAACGTTAGCACCGCGCTGTCGGCGGTCAAGGGATTACTAGCGGAAATGCGGCATCTGAAGCGCGCTCCACAGGCCGGAGAAAAACTGGTCCAGAGAATTGGTCCAGATGGCCCTCGCGGCAATGTCCTGCGGGGATGACGACAGGCATGGATACCCCGGCCCCGCGCCGCACCCGCATCCAGCAGCAAAAGCGGGAGCTCATCCTGGAGGCGGCGCTCGAGGTCTTCTCAACCAACGGCTTTCGCGGCTCGACCATCGACCAGATCGCCGAAGCCGCCGGCATGTCGAAGCCGAACCTGCTCTACTATTTCCGCCGCAAGGAGGACATCCACGAGACGCTGATGCAGCGGCTTCTGGACACCTGGCTGGCGCCGCTGCGCGAACTCGACGACATCGGCGACCCCTTGACCGAATTGCGCAGCTACATCAGGCGCAAGCTCGAAATGGCGCGCGATTTCCCTAGGGAAAGCCGGCTGTTTGCCAACGAGATCCTGCAGGGCGCCCCGCGCATCATGCCCATGCTGGAGGGCGAGTTGAAGACGCTGGTCGACGAGAAGGCCGCCGTCATCAAGGGCTGGATGCGCGCCGGCAGGATCGCCCGCACCGACCCCTGGCACCTGATCTTCTCGATCTGGGCGACGACGCAGCACTATGCCGATTTCGACGTTCAGGTCCGCGCCGTGCTCGGCCCCAACCGCGGCGGCGACGGCCGTTTCGAGGATGCAGCAAGATTTCTCGAGCAATTGTTCATCGAGGGGCTGAAGCCGAAGAGCTAACTCTCGTTTCGTCGTCCTGGGGTCTTCGCGACGCCGCTTCCCGCTGCTACGCCCTGGGATTGACGAGGCTGACGGGCTGCGGCCAACCATCGGCTGAATGCGTCGGGGAATCCATCGGCGTCGTTATAGCAGTATGGTACCAGGCTAAAATTTGAACTGTTTGAAGCGTGCCGGATGTCCCATCTTCCATTCAAAGCAACGACACGGAGGCTCTGAGCATGGAACTGAAAGACAAGACCGTCCTCATCACCGGATCGACCGACGGCGTCGGCCGTTTGGTCGCGCAAAGGCTCGACGCCGGCGGCGCGCGTGTCCTGGTGCATGGCCGCGATGGGACACGGGGCAAGGCGACGGTCGCCGAGATCGAAGCTGCCGGCGGCAAGGCCGAGCTTCTCGTCGCCGACCTCTCGTCCCTGGCCGAGGTCCGCCGTCTCGCCGAGGCCGTGCGCGCCCGCACGGGCCGGCTCGACATTCTCATCAACAACGCCGGCATCGGCACCGCAGGCACCAAACGACAGGTCAGCGCCGACGGCTACGAACTGCGCTTTGCCGTCAACTATCTCGCCGGCTTCCTGCTCACATCGGAGCTTCTGCCGCTGCTCAAGGCGAGCGCCCCGGCGCGCATCGTCAATGTCGCCTCGGCCGGCCAGCAGGCGATCGATTTCGACGATGTCATGTTGACCCGCAATTATGATGGCGTCCGCGCCTACTGCCAGAGCAAGCTTGCGCAGATCATGTTCACCCTCGATCTGGCGCAGGAGCTGAAGGGCACCAATGTGACCGTCAACAGCCTGCATCCGGCAAGCTACATGAACACGACCATGGTCCGGCACGCAGGCATCACGCCGTGGAACTCGGTCGAGACGGGCGCCGATGCTATCCTCAACATCGCGACATCGCCAGCGCTCGAAGGGCGGAGCGGCCTCTATTTCGACGGCCAGAGAGAATCTCGTGCCAACGCGCAAGCCTATGACGCGAAGGCAAGACAGCAATTGCGGACATTGAGCCTTGACCTCGTCGGGCGCCCCTCCCCGATATCGAAGGAACGGCATTCATGACTGAGAAAATCCAACATGCCGTGATCGTCGGCGGCTCGTCCGGCATCGGCCTGGCCACGCGCGGAAGCCGGGCTCGGGTATGAAGGTGACCATCACCGGCCGCAACCAGGAAAAGCTCAAGGTGCATGGCGCAGCCTTGGCGGGGCCGGCCTGCGATTTGCCGCATAGTGCACGTCGCCCAAGAAACTGCCGTCGGGCTTTGACCCGAGGGTGCGCAGCGGTTTTGGGATAACGACATGCATCAAAACAAGCGGTATGGCGCGCTGTTCGAAAAGGCTCAATCGGACGTCAGGCCGGGCCAGAAGGCCAGCGCCATTAGCCCGGCGATAATGGCATACCATACCACCGTATGGACTGCCTTCATGATCGGCCGCCCCACTTCCCGTGCCCGGTTCGGATGCAGGGGATCATACATGACCTTTACCGCCGCTCCGACCGAACCGGTCATGTTATTGACCGGCAAATGCGATTCAAAGCGCCAGATCTTGCCGCGACGATCGGCGAATTCGATGGTCGGCGTTCTGGGCGAGTCGTCGGACATCTTTATCTCCACCACCTTGCCTGTCACATAGACGCGACGGTGCCGAAGCACGAGATCGCCATAGGTGTGGGGAACGACAAGCACCAGGAAAAAGAGACCGCAGACGAAGCACCAGAGTTGGATATCGCTCGGAAAATAGCCGAATGTTTCGGCAAGCGCCCGAAGCGGCGAGAGCGCGAGGTGAAAGGCCTGCGAAACGCTTCCCCAGAAGCTATTCCAGCTTTGCTCCATAAAGGCTCCGACAAGCGAAACTGAGCCAATCATACGAGGCAATCGCAACGGAGCGATTAATGCGCAGATGACAATTCATACCATATCGGCTGCGCGATTCTCCTTAAAGTGCCTGGCCCATCAGCGCTAGAAATCCTCCGGTCAGCGCGACATTGCCGACAAAGCCGTTGATGCGGGCGGCGCGCTCCGAACCCTGGTGATCCCAGAAATTGTTGAACATCGGTGTCGCGACCAGCAGGAAGAGGATCAGACATGCCGCCGCAAGAGCGGTCCAGATGCCTGCAATCACCAGCCCTCCGGCGACGATCTGAAGGACGATGCCGAGCCGCAGCATCAGCCGCGCCTGCGGCACGCCGCGTGTCGTCATCATCTGGGTCAGGAGGCCCGCGTTCTGGATGTTGCGCAGGCCGGCAAAGACGAACGCGCCGCCAAGCAGCAGGCGGGCGGCAAGAAGAATCTCATTCTCAAAATTCGACAACATACTCTTGATCCCAAAGCAAAAAAGAGACGCGCGGCACATAACCGCGCGTCCAGTCCCGTCCGCTCAAGCAGCCCTGGCCGCCGGCATCGGGTGAATGGCGTGGAAGGGAACGCAGAGCCGGTTCCAGGTGTTGATCATGCCGATCGCAACGGACAGCTTGACCAGTTCCTCTTCCGAAAACTGTTCGAGCGTTTTTGCGTAAAGATCATCCGGCACGCCGCTGTCCGCGATCTTCGTTACCGTTTCGGTCCAGGCGAAGGCTGCGCGTTCACGCTCGGAAAACAGCGGCGACTCCTTCCAGGCGGAGACGAGATAAAGCCGCTGTTCGGTCTCGCCGTCGTGGCGCGCCTCGCGGCTGTGCATCTCGACGCAATACGAACAGCCATTGATCTGCGACGCCCGCAGCTTGATCAGGTGCAGCAGGCTTGCCTCCAACCCGCATTCGTCGACCGCCTTGTTGAGCGCCGACACCGCTTTCATGATTTCCGGCGCCGCGCCGAAGAATTGCAGCCTCTGCTTCATCGTCATTACCTTTCACGCTTGCTTGGTTGAACTCGATTTCTGCGGTCGCTGATGGCGCTCGACAAAGGCGCAGTTCGCGGCGACTGAACGGGGATCGGCATCGCTCACGTATTCCGCCACGATGTCGGACAGCCGGGCCTCGGCAAGAGCGGCGCGATAGGCGCGTTCGGCCTTCAGCATCGCGACGCTGATGCCGCAGGGTTTGACGTAGACCGAGGCATCGAGCCTGGCCGGCCCGCGCTGACGGATTTCGCCGCAACGAAAGGCCGGTTCCCGTCCTTCCACGGCGAGCACGATGTCGAGCAGCGTTATGCGCTCGGCCGGCCGTGCCAGCCGGTAACCGCCCGATGGCCCCGGCACCGATTCCAGGATACCCGACGCCGTCAGCGCGTTGAGATGCTTGAGGAGATAGCTCGGCGACAGGCCGAACGCTTCAGCCATGGCAGCACCCGGCATAGTCGCCGCGCCTTCCACGCCGGCCAGCATCGCGGCGCAGTGGATGGCCGCTTCGACGCCCTCGCCCAGCTTCATTGAGCTGATCTCCAATTCATGGATATATCTTATCGTGGATAAATTCTATCCGCAATAGGAAATGCCCACTTTGGAGGTTCGGTGGCGGGTTTATGACGTTTCAGGAATTCCGGCACCTGATCCATTCAGATCGTTGCGCCGCCCCTTTATTGCCCTGCGGGCGCCAGTTTGCAGGACTTGGGTTCCTCGCCCCCGTGGAGCGGGGGAGAGGTGGCCCGGCGAAGCCGGGACGGAGAGGGGGACGACAGTCGCGAAGCCAGAACCGGTGAAGGATCGGGGCGCGAGCAAGATGGGAAGTCCATCATGAGCCTTGAACAGTTCCCAGCCGCCGCGAAGGCCCCTCTCCGTCCCGGCTTCGCCGGGCCACCTCTCCCCACTTCGTGGGGCGAGGAACCCAAGTTCTGCGGAGTTGCACGCTCAGGCGCCGAACAAATCTCCTCTGCCCAGGGAGACAGATGGCTCACCCGTCCGCTCCCTATTCCGCCGCCACCTTGGCCATCGGATTGTTCGGATGCGTCGTCCAGTTGGCGTAGACCGGCGACACCGGTCTGCCGGTGCGCTGGTCCATCACGCCAGCCGCCAGCGGTTCCATGGTTATGCAGTTCTCGACCGGGCAGACATTGACGCAGAGATTGCAGCCGACGCATTCGGCCTCGATCACCTCGAAATGTCTGACGCCATCAACCATGCTGGTAATCGCCTGGTGCGAAGTGTCCTCGCAGGCGATGTGGCAACGGCCGCATTTGATGCAGGCCTCCTGGTCGATATGCGCCTTGGCGACGTAATTGAGGTTGAGATATTGCCAGTCGGTGACGTTGGGCGTGGCGCGGCCGACGATGTCGTCGAGCGAGGCATGGCCCTTCTCGTCCATCCAGTTTTCCAGGCCGGCGATCATCTCCTGCACGATCTTGAAGCCATAGGTCATCGCCGCCGTGCACACCTGCACATTGCCGGCGCCGAGCGCCATGAATTCGGCAGCGTCGCGCCACGTGGTGATGCCGCCGATACCGGAGATCGGCAGCCCATGCGTTTCCGGATCGCGGGCGATCTCGGCCACCATGTTCATGGCGATCGGCTTCACCGCAGGGCCGCAATAGCCGCCATGCGAGCCCTTGCCGTCGATCGTCGGCTCCGGTGCGAAACTATCGAGATTGACGCCGGTGATCGAATTGATGGTGTTGATCAGCGAGACGGCATCGGTGCCGCCGGCAAGGGCGGCCCGCGCCGGCTTGCGCACATCGGTGATGTTGGGCGTCAGCTTGGTGATAACAGGCATGCGGGTGTTGGCCTTGCACCAGCGCACCACCATTTCGATGTATTCCGGCACCTGACCGACGGCGGCACCCATGCCGCGTTCCGACATGCCGTGCGGGCAGCCGAAATTAAGCTCGATGCCGTCGGCCCCGGTCTCCTCGACCACCGGCAGGATGGCCTTCCACGCATGCTCCTCGCAAGGCACCATCAACGAGACGACAATAGCTCGGTCGGGCCAGTCCATCTTGACCTGCTTGATCTCGCGCAGATTCACCTGCAGGTCGCGGTCGGTGATCAGTTCGATGTTGTTGAGGCCGAGCAGGCGGCGATCGGCGCCCCAGATCGCGCCGTAGCGCGGACCGTTGACGTTGACCACCGGCGGCCCCTCTTCGCCAAGCGTCTTCCACACCACGCCGCCCCAGCCCGCCTTAAAGGCGCGGATGACGTTGTAGGCCTTGTCGGTCGGCGGCGCCGAGGCCAGCCAGAACGGATTCGGCGATTTGATGCCGACGAAATTGTTGCGGATGTCTGCCATGCTCATGCCCTCCCGTTCGAGGTCAGTGCCCGGTGAATCGATTCGGCCGCGTCGCGGCCCTGTGCGACGGCGGAGACGGTCAGGTCGTCGCCGCCAAAGATGCAGTCGCCGCCGGCCCAGACGTTGGCCAGCGAGGTGCGGCCTTCGGCATCGACCTTGATGCGGCCGGCTTCCAAAGCAAGCAAGGCCCCGCTGCCGTTGAGCGCAGCCGGGACAAAGCTCTGGCCGATCGCCTTGAACACTTGGTCGGCGGTAAGCGTCAGCCGCTCGCCGGTGCCGACGAGTTTCTCGCCATCCATCGCCGTGTATTCGAGTTCGACGCCCGACACCTTGCCGCCTTCGGCAATGACTCGCTTCGGCTGCAGCCAGTGACGGATGGTGACGCCGTTGGCGGCGGCCAGGTCCTGCTCGAATTCCGAGGCGTTCATGTGCTCCTGCCCGCGCCGGTAGCAGATCGTTACCTCTTCGGCGCCGAGCAGCTTCGACTGCACCGCCGCGTCGATCGCCGTCATGCCGCCGCCGATGACGACGACCCGCCGGCCGACCGGCAGGCTGGCAAGATCGCTCGCCTGGCGAAGCTCCGCGATGAACTCCACCGCATTGGTGACGCCTTGCGCCTCCTCGCCGTCGGCGCGCAGCGCGTTGACGCCGCCAAGCCCCATGCCGAGAAACACCGCATCGTAATTCCTGGTCAGGTCGGACAGCTGGTAGTCGCGGCCGAGCGCCTTGCCATTCTGGATGTCGATGCCGCCGATCGACGTGATATAGTCGACCTCGGCCTGGGCGAAATTGTCGATGCTCTTATAGGCGGCGATGCCGTATTCATTGAGGCCGCCCGCCTTCGGACGGGCTTCCAGGATGGTCACGTCATGAC